>NZ_JNYE01000094.1 GCF_000717185.1 Kitasatospora phosalacinea
GCTCAGCCCCGCCCCCGCCCCCGCTCAGCCCCGCAGCCCGTCGCCCAGCAGCAGCACCGCGAGCGCGAGGGCCGCCGCCGCGATCACGGCCAGGAAGGGGGCGCGGCTGCGGGGCGGGGCGAGCAGGGTGGTGAGGGCGGGCGGGGCGGTGACGGCGAGGACCGGCCAGCCGGGGGCCAGCAGCAGGGCGGCCGCGCTCGCGGCGAGGACGGCCGTCGCGGCCGAGGCCCGGCGGCCCAGCCGCTGCGGCAGTCCGCGGACGCCCGCGGCGCGGTCCGCGGCCAGGTCGGGCAGGACGTTGGCGAAGTGCGCGGCGATCCCGAGCAGCGCGCCCGCGCCCAGCACCTGCGGGGCGGGCCAGGGCCGCCCCGGCAGCGCGAGCGTGACGAACGCGGGCAGCAGCGCGAACGCCACCGCGTACGGCAGCCAGGACCAGGCGCTCGCCTTGAGCCGCAGGTTGTACGCCCAGCCCGCCCCCACCGCGACCAGGTGCACCGTCGCCGCGGCCACCCCGCAGGCCGCCGACAGCAGCACGCAGCAGACCACCGCCCACCGGGTGGCCGCGGCGACCCGCCCCGCCGTCAACTTTCGTGCGGCGAGCGGCTTGTCGGTCCGCCCGGCCGCCGCGTCGCGCCGCCGGTCGACCAGGTCGTTGCTCCAGCCGATCGACAACTGCCCGGCGGCGACCGCCCCGGTGGTGAGCACGGTGCCGAGCGGGCCGCGCCCGGCGGCGACGGCCATCACCGCGGTCAGCCCGGTCACGGCGGCCGCCGGGGCCGGGTGGCAGGCCCGCAGCAGGACACCGGTCCGGGCCCGCTCCACCGTCGCTGTGCTGCTCATCCCACCAGGCTAGGCGGTGCGCGGCGGTTCACCGGCGACGACATGGACGAACCGTCAAGATCCCTCGCAGAAGCGGGAATTCACCCGTCCGGCGCGTCCCGATCCCCCGTATACTCCCCCGGCCCGGCCACGCCCCCACGGAAGGAGGAGCCGACGGTGCCGCACCTCGGTCTCGCCGTTGACCAGCCGATCGCCTCGTTGCTCACGGCGGAGTCCGCGAGTTGGTCCTCCGAGTACGGCGAACTCGCCGTGGACCTGTCACTGGTCGTGCTGCTCGCGCTGGTCGTCCGGCTGCTGTCGCTGCCGCTGCTGCGCCGTGCCCAGCAGACGACCAGGGAGCGGGCGGCGGTCTCGGCGTCCGGCGCGGCCCGGGTGCCCGGTGGGGCTCCGACGGCCGCCGGGCCGGTGGTGGCCGAGGTCGTGGCGTGCGTGGTGTTCGCGGCCGGGCTCGAAGCCGCGATGTTCTTCGTTCCCACCTACGGCTTCGAACTCCTGCGCAGCCAGGTGGTGTTCGCGGACACCGACGGCATGGCGATGGATCTCGACCTGAACTCGGACGACGTGATGGTCCGCGCACTGGTCATCGGCGCGGCGCTGCTGGCGCTCTGGCTGCTGTCCGCCCACCTGTCGCGGCGCGCGCTGCTGACCTCCGGGATGCCGCCCGCGGTGGCCGCGGACGACCGGATCCGCCGGCAGGGCCTGCTCCGGCTGGGCCTGTTCGCCGTGGCCGGGGCGCTCGTGCTGCCGATGGGCGTGCTGCTGGCCGGGGCGGTGTTCCAGGCGGTCGCGCTGCTCTCCGCCCGCCGCCTGCCCGCACCGGCCGAATCCACCGGAACGACCGCCGGAACGACCGCCGTCCTGCCCCGACCCGCGACCGCGACCGCACCCGCCACCGCGCCCGTCCCCGCCTTCGTCCCCGCTCCCCCTCCCGCCCCCGCACCCGCCTTCGCCCCCGCCCCCGTCCGGGTGCCGCACCAGCCACTGAACGGGCACGAGCCGCGCCGGATCGGCGGCTACCTGCTGCTGGGCCGGATCGGCGCGGGCGGGATGGGCACCGTGTACCTGGCGCGCCGGGAGGGGGCCGCGACCGAGGTGGCGCTGAAGACGATCAACCTGGAGCTGCTGGACGACCCCGACCTGCTGCGCCGCTTCCAGCGGGAGTCGGAGGTGCTGGCGATGGTGCCGGGCGCGTACACCGCCCGGGTGCTGGACACCGGCGTGGACGCGGGCCGCCCGTTCCTGGCGATGGAACTGCTGGACGGGCGCCCGCTGGACGCGCACCTGCGCGAGCTCGGCCCGGTGCGCTCGCCCGAGGCGCTGCGGGCGCTGGCGCTGGCGCTGGCCGTGGCGCTCTCGGGCGTGCACCGGCTCGGGCTGGTGCACCGCGACCTCAAGCCCGCCAACGTCATGCTCACCTCGGCGGGGCCCCGGCTGCTCGACTTCGGCATCGCCGCACTGGTCGACGGCACCCGGCTGACCATGACGGGCGCGGGCCCCGGCACGCTCACCTACATGGCGCCCGAGCAGTTCGGCGAGGAGCGGGTCGGCACCGCGGCGGACGTCTGGGCCTGGGCCTGCTGCGTGGTGTGCGCGGCGCACGGCGCCAGCCCGTTCGCGGCGACCAGCACCGGCGGCGTGATCCGCCGGATCGTCGACACCGGCCCCGAACCGTCCGCCCTGGCCGCCGTGCACGCCCTCGACCCGGCCCTGGCCGCCGTCGTCACCCGCGCCCTCACCCCCGACCCGGCGGCCCGCCCCGCCGACGGCTCCGCCCTGCTGGCCCTGCTCACCGACGCCCCGCAGGAGGACCTCCGCGCGGAGATCACCCACGGCTGGAACACCCTGCGCCTGTGACCGGCCACCCGGCACGACTGGACGAACGGTCGACCTGACCGGATCGGCACCGGCCCTTCGCCCGCCCCCTGACGGCACGTCACCTCCCGGGACGCGCCCGGCCGGGCGAATTGCCCGGTTCGGGCGGTGTGTTCCCTATCCTGGGTCGGTGACGCGGATCGCGGCTGTGCACGGGGTGCTCCCGGCCCACCGCTACGGACAGCGGGAGTTGACCGGAGCGGTGGCGGCGCTGCGCCCCGGCGGCGACGGGCCCGCGCGGGCCCTCGCGGAGCGGTTCGCGGCGGGTGCGGGCGTGGAGTTCCGGCACCTGGCGTTCCCGCTGGAGCGGTACCCGCAGCTGGAGGGCTTCGGCCGCGCCAACGACGCCTGGCTGACGGCCGCGGCCGAACTCGCCGGGCGGGCCGCCACCGGGGCCCTGCACGAGGCCGAACTCCCGCCCGAGCGCGTCGACTTCGTCGTCTCCACCACCGTCACGGGCATCGGCGTGCCGTCCCTGGAGGCCCGGCTGGCGGCCCCGCTGGGCCTGCGCGAGGACGTGCGGCGGCTGCCGCTGTTCGGCCTGGGCTGCGCGGGCGGCGCGGCGGGCATCGCGGCCCTGGCCGACCTGCTGGCGGGGCGTCCGGACGGGGTGGCGCTGCTGCTGGCGACCGAACTGTGCTCGCTGACGTGGCAGCGCTCCGACGGCTCGGCGGCGAACCTGCTGGCCACCGCCCTGTTCGGGGACGGCGCGGGCGCGCTGGTCGCGGTCGGCGACGCCGTCGACCGCCCCGGCGCGGAGGTGGTGGCGACCCGCAGCCGGTTGTACCCGGGCACCGAGCGACTGCTCGGCTGGGAGGTCGGCGACTCCGGGTTCCGGATCCTGCTGGGCGCCGAACTCCCGGAGCTGGTACGGCTGTTCGTGGGCGAGGAGGTGTCCTCCTTCCTGGCCGCGCACGACCTCAAGCCGGGTGACGTGACGGCCTGGGTCTGCCACCCGGGCGGCCCGCGGGTGCTGGACGTGCTCCAGGAGGAACTCGGCCTGCCCGCAGCGGCGCTGGCCCCGAGCCGGGCCTCGCTGGCGCGCTGCGGCAACCTCTCCTCGGCGTCGGTGCTGCACATCCTGCGGGACGTGCTGGCGGCCGATCCCCCGCCGCCGCCCGGCTCGTACGGGCTGGTGCTGGCCCTCGGCCCCGGCTTCGCGTCCGAACTCGTCCTCCTACGCTGGTAGTTGCCGATGACCGCCTACACCGTCCTGATCGCCCTGGTCGCCGTGGAGCGGCTGGCCGAACTGCTGGTCGCCCGCCGCAACGCCGCCTGGAGCCTGGCCCGGGGCGGGGTCGAGTACGGGCGGGGGCACTACCCGGCGATGGTGGTGCTGCACACCGGGCTGCTGCTCGGCTGCCTGCTCGAAGTCCACTACGCGGCAAGGCCGTTCGTCCCGGTGCTGGGCTGGCCGATGCTGGCGCTGGCGCTGGGCGCGCAGGGGCTGCGCTGGTGGTGCATCCGGACGCTGGGGCCGCGCTGGAACACCCGGGTGATCGTGGTGCCGGGCCTGCCGCTGGTGGTCGGCGGCCCGTACCGGTGGCTGCGGCACCCCAACTACCTGGCGGTGGTGGTGGAGGGCTTCGCGCTGCCGCTGGTGCACACGGCCTGGGTGACCGCGCTCTGCTTCACCCTGTTCGACACCTGGCTGCTGGCCACCCGGCTGCGCTGCGAGGAGGCCGCGCTGCTGCGCTGCCGGGTGCTCGCGTGATCGACCTGCTGGTGGTGGGCGGCGGCCCGGCGGGGCTGGCCACCGCGATCCACGCCGCGCGGGCGGGGCTGTCCGCGACCGTACTGGAGCCGCGGACGACGCCGATCGACAAGGCCTGCGGGGAGGGCCTGATGCCGGGCGCGGTGCGGGCCCTGGAGCGGCTGGGCGTCGAGGTGGCGGGCCGCCCGTTCGCGGGCATCCGCTACCTGTCCGCGGACGGCGCCCGCACCGCCGAGGCCCGGTTCCGCTCCGGCCACGGCCTGGGCGTGCGCCGCACCGCCCTGCACGCCGCGCTGGCCGCCCGCGCCGAGCAGCTCGGCGTCCACCGCCTGGCCGCCCGCGCCGACGGCCTGCACCTCACCCACCAGGCCGTCACCGCAGCCGGGTTGACCGCCCGCCACCTGGTCGCGGCGGACGGCCTGCACTCCCCCGTCCGCCGCGCCCTCGGCCTGCACCGGCCCGCCCCCGGGCGGCTCCCGGCCCGGTACGGGCAGCGACGGCACTTCGTGCTGGAGCCGTGGAGCGACCTGGTCGAGGTGTACTGGTCGCGGCACGCGGAGGCGTACGTCACGCCGGTCGCGGACGGGACGGTCGGGGTGGCCGTACTGGGCAGCGAACGCCTCCCGTTCGACCGCCAACTCGCCGCCTTCCCGGCCCTGTTGCGGCACCTGGACGGCGCGCAGGCCGGCCCGGTCCGGGGCGCGGGCCCGCTGCGGCAGCGGGCGGGCGCCCGGGTGCGGGGCCGGGTGCTGCTGGTCGGCGACGCGGCGGGCTACCTGGACGCGCTGACCGGCGAGGGCGTCGCACTGGCCCTGGCCTCCGCCGAAGCCGCGGTCCGCTGCCTGGCCGCTGGCCGCCCCGCCGCCTACGAACGGGCCTGGCACCGCGCGACCCGCCCCTACCGGCTGCTGACCTCCGCCCTGCTCACCGCCCGCCACCACCCCTGGCTGGGCCCGCACATCGTCCCGCTCGCCGCCGCCCTGCCCCCGGTCTTCGGCGCCGCGGTCAACCTGCTGGCCCGCTGACCAAAGGCCCCCTGACTCCTACAGAGTCCCATCAGGGGCCGTCCACCACACGCAAATTGCTGCGCCACTTCCTGCATTTAGGGCACATGCGCCTCCGGAACGCCCTAACCTGTCTCCCACTGATCACCACAAGGAGCCAGCGATGAGCACTCGCCAGCATGCTGCGACTATATCCCCACTGACCAGCGATTGGAATACAGCACGATACTCAGAAAAAGGATGGCCCCAATTTCTTGATGCCATTACAATAAACGGACTCCGCGGCTGGAAAGGGGAGACGATCGAGTTTCGATTCCCCGTGACGGCAATAGCTGGCGAAAATGGCGCAGGGAAAAGCACAATACTTAAGGCTGCAGCCGCTGCATATGGGGCGCAATCTGGCCCCGGGAAACTAAGAGTCTTCTATCCCGATGACTTTTTCCCGAATACCCCATGGGAGCAGGTCGAAGGAGTCAGCTTCGTCTACCAGTTCCACACCGGCGCCACTGCAAACACCCTCAACCTTCGAAAGAGAACCAAGCGGTGGCGCGGGATGCCCGAACGGGCTGGGCGGCCAGTCTTTTTCCTTGACATTAGCCGAACCCAGCCGATCGACACACTGATCGGGTACGGCAAAATAGCCAAGCAGTCCACATTCAGTGGAGATGAGACAGAGTTCCCCGACGCAGATCGAAAAATGCTCGCGCGCATTATGAATAAATCATATACTGCTGGAAGGATGGCCAAGTACGAGCAGAAGCAAATTGGCATTCTATCGACCCTTGAGGGGGAGTACTCAAACTTCCACCAAGGCGCCGGAGAGGATGCAACTACGGACTTGGTAGCTCTGCTCAGGGGAGCACCAAGGAACTCTCTAGTGATCATTGACGAAGTGGATTCGTCGCTGCATCCCCGCGCTCAAAGGCGGCTAATGGCTGAACTTTTTGCAATTTCAAGATCGCAGCGAATTCAGTTCATCCTCTCAACCCACTCGCCCTATGTGCTAGAGCAGCTGCCAACCGAAGCTCGCGTCTACGTCCAGTCAAGAAAAGGCGCTCGGGAGATAATCTACGGTGTGACCCCAGACTTCGCAATGTCCCTAATGGACGATCAGGAGCACACGGAACTCACAGTATATTGCGAGGACGTCGAGGCCGCCGTCCTTACGGATGCACTAATTTCACATGAAATCCCAGAAATACGCCGCCGTATCTCAATTACTCCCGTAGGGCCAGCGGCCACAGTTCGCACCCTTGGCGAATTGGCTGCAAAAAATAAACTTCCTGGGATTTCTATCGCAGTCCTGGATGGAGATCAAAGCCCGGGCAGTGGGTGCGCAGTTCTACCCGGTGGAGAAGCTCCAGAAAAAGTGATCTTTCGCGACGCAACCGATGAATATTGGGATCTCGTTGCGCAACGAATGGGCGTTCGAGTCGGAGACCTCCTTGACGCAGTCGAAGATGCGGTAAGGATAGAGAACCATCACGCCTGGACCAGAAGAGTTGCAGAAAGCCTAGGCCCTCGCGTTCGCGCTTCTCGCGTATGGGAGGACTTCGCTTCGGTATGGGCACAAACCGTAGTTTCTTCAGAGGAGAGGAAAGATTTCGTCGAAAAATTTTCCACTCTTCTAAGCTAATCCCGCTCGCCCAGCAGCATCGGCTGCGGCCCGGGCGACAGCACCAGCCGCGGCACCGGCCGCACCGGGCCGGGGCCCGCGGGGCGCAGCTGCCACCGGCCCGCGACGGTGGCCAGCGCCAGCGCCGCCTCGGTCAGTCCGAAGCTGTCGCCCAGGCACTTCGTCGCCCCGGAGCCGAAGGGCAGGTAGGCGCCCCGCGGCGGCCCGTCCGCGAACCGGTCCGGGTCGAACCGCTCCGGGTCGGGGAAGAGTTCGGGCCTGCGTTGCAGCAGGTACAGGCAGCAGACCACCAGCGCCCCGGCGGGGAGCCGGGCCCCGCCGAGTTCGGTGGGCCGGGTGGTGGTGCGGCTGATCGCCCAGGCGGGCGGGTAGAGCCGCAGGGTCTCGCTGATCACCCGTGCGGTGTAAGGGAGTTGCGGCAGGTCCTGCCAGCGGGCCGGGGCCCCGGCCGGTCCGGCGTCCAGTTCGGCGTGCAACCTCCGTTCCACGTCGGGGTGTTCGGCGACCAGGCGGAGCGACCAGGCCAGGGCGGAGGAGGTGGTCTCGGCCCCGGCCAGCACCAGGGTGGCGACCTGATCGGCGAGTTCGCGCTCGCCGAGCGGCCGCCCGTCCTCGTCGCGCGCGGCCAGCAGCAGCGCGAGCACGTCGCCGCGGTCGATCCCGCGGGCCCGGTAGTCGGTGATGATCGCCGCCACTCCGGCGTGCCAGGTCGCCAGCGCCCGCCGGTAGGCGCGCCGCGCCGGGGTGGGCAGCAGGTCGGCGGCGGGCAGCACCACCCGCAGGTAGATCCCGCGCAGCAGCACGTCCAGGGCGCCGCGCAGGTCCTCCGCGGCCCGCGGCGGCAGCCCGGCCGAGAACAGGGTGCGCACGGCGACGGCGGTGGTGAGCCGGAACGCCTCACGGGTGACGTCGACGACCTGCCCGGCCCGCCACCCGGCGGTGAGCGCCGCGGCCTCGTCCGTCATCGCCGCGGCGTAGTGCGGCAGCAGCGCGCGCCGGAAGGCGGGCTGCACGATCCGGCGGAGCCTGCGGTGCTCGGCGTGCGGGCAGGAGGCCAGCCCGTTGCCCAGGAACGCCCGGATCTTCGCGTACAGCGGCCCCGTCCGGTCGTACGCCACCCGGTCGGCCAGCACCCGCTGCACCAGCTCCGGCTCGCTGACCACGTACATCTCCCGCGGCCCGACCCGCACCCGCACCGGGTCCCCGTAGCCGGGCAGGGTGTCGAGGAAGGCCAGCGGCCGGGTGAGCAGCGCGGGCAGGTGCCCCAGCAGCGGCACTCCGCCGGGGGCGGTGACGGGTCGGGTGGCGCGCACGGACGACCACGATACGTGGCGTACTGGGCACCCGGGGTGACATCAACGGGACGTTGCGGGCGCGGCGCGGGACACTGGAGGCATGAGCGAGTCCGGAGACATATTCCACCCGCCGGTCGTGGTCCGCCCGCCGACCCGCGGGCAGCGGCCGTACCGGCGGGTGGAGATCTACGGACGGACGGTGGGGCGGGCGACCGGGCCGCAGGACGTGGTGGAGCTGATCCGGCACGCGGGCGTCGCCGAGCCGGACCTGGACGATCCGGCCCTGGTGGCCTGGCGCGGCGGCGACCGCACGGTGTGGGAGCACCCCGCCGGGGAGGAGTAGCCGCGGCGCCGGGGCGGACGGACCGGTGGGCCTTCCGGGGCAACCTGGTCCCCCCTGGTGCGGAGCGGCCCGGCTCTGGAGTGGCCGGGTGGCGGGCGGCGGGGGTGGATGGTGTTCCAGTGCCGCGCCGTCCCCTGGAGCCCCGATGCCCCGTACCCGCCGTGTCGCCGCCGCCGCGGTGCTGTCGCTGACCGTCCTGTCCGCCCTGCTCTCCGCCGCGGGCTGCTCGGCGCCCGCGGACCTGAACGCCCCGCCCGCCGCCGACTCCCCGTCCGCGGCGGCCCCGGCCTCGGGTTCCGGCCCGTCGGTGTCGGCGTTCGCGACCTCGGTGGGGACCCGGGTGGCGCTGGCCAGTGTCGGCAGCCTGGGCCCGATCCTGGTGGACGCCCAGGGCCGCACCCTGTACCTGTACGGCGCCGACACCTCGGTGCACGCGAGCTGCCTGGACGAGTGCGCGAAGTCCTGGCCGCCGGTGACCACCCCGGGCTTCCCGCTGGCCGGACCCGGCGTGGACGACGGGCTGCTGGGCGCGGCGGCGCTGCCGGACGGGACGGCGCAGGTGCTGTACAAGGGCCACCCGCTGTACCGCTACGCGGGCGACCGCGGCCCGGGCGAGACCGCCGGGCACACGGTGGCGGACCCCCGCGGCACCTTCTACGCGGTGACCTCGCTGGGCGACCCGGTGGGCGTCGACATCGCGACGCTGCGCGGGACGGGCGGCGCGGTGCCGAGCCCGGGCGCCAGTGCGGGCGCGAGTGCGGGCGCCAGTGCTTCGGCGGGCGCCCCGGCCGCGGACCCCAACGCGGACCCCAACACCGATCCGAACGCCGATCCGAACGCCCTGGCCCAGGCCCCCGCGCAGACGCCCGCACCCGCCGCCCAGCAGCCCGCCCAAGAGCCCCAAGAGCCCCAAGAGCCCCAGCAACCCCAGCAGCCCCAGCAGCCCGCCCAGGTCCCGGTCGAGGTGCCCCCGGCGCAGGCTCCGGCCCAGGCCCCGGCCGAGGAAGCCCCCGCCGCGGAAACCCCGGCCGTGGAGGCCCCCGCCGAGGAGGCCCCCGCCGACGGCTCGCAGGAGGGCTGAGGTGGCGCCCGGTCGCCGTCCGGGCGGGTCGCCCGCCGGGTCGCTGCCGGTGCTGCTGGCGGTGCTCGCGCCGGTGGCGGTCGCGCTGGGGCTGCTGTGGTTCGGGCGGGTGCACGTGCCGGATCCGGGGCGGAGCCTGTTCGGGGCGTCCGGCGAGGACGCGCTGCGGCTGAAGTCGTGGCTGGGTTCGGCGCTGTTCGGGCTGGCGCTGGTGCAGGTGGTGCTGGCGCTGGCGCTGTACCGGCGGGGCCCGGCGGCCCGCCCGGTGCGGACGGGGCACCGGGTGGGCGGCTGGCTGGCGTTCGCGCTGTCGCTGCCGATCGCCCAGCACTGCCTGCTGGCGTACGGGGCGCGGTTCACGGACGTCCGGGTGGGCCTGCACTCGGCGGCGGGGTGCTTCCTGTACGGGGCGTTCGCGGCGAAGGTGCTGCTGGTGCGGCACGGCGGGCTGCGCGGGTGGGTGCTGCCGGTGGCGGGCGGGGCGCTGTTCTGCGCGGTGGGGGTGCTGTGGTGGTCGGCGGCGCTGTGGTTCCTGAACGGGTACGCGGCGCCCGGTTTCTGAGGGTCACCGGGCCGGGCCCCGCCGGTTGTGGGCGGGCCCGGCCGGTGTTCGAGTGGAGGGCAGTCGCGGCGGTCGACCCTCGCCGCCGCGCGGCTACGGCGCCCCGGCGGGTGCCCGAGGAGGATTCCCCCGATGTCCCAGCACGTTCCCTCCACCACGAACAGCGCGGGCGTCCCGGTCGAGAGCGACGAGCACTCGCTGACCGCGGGCCCGGTCGGCCCGGTCCTGCTGCACGACCACTACCTGATCGAGAAGATGGCCCAGTTCAACCGGGAGCGGGTGCCGGAGCGGGTCGTGCACGCGAAGGGCAGCGGCGCGTACGGCTCCTTCGAGGTGACCGAGGACGTCAGCCGGTTCACCGTCGCGGACCTGTTCCAGCCGGGGAAGCGGTGCGAGGTGCTGGCCCGGTTCTCCACCGTGGCGGGCGAGATGGGGTCGCCGGACACCTGGCGCGACCCGCGCGGCTTCGCGCTGAAGTTCTACACCGAGCAGGGCAACTACGACCTGGTCGGCAACAACACGCCGGTGTTCTTCGTCCGGGACCCGATGAAGTTCCAGGACTTCATCCGCTCGCAGAAGCGCCGCCCAGACAACGGGCTGCGCGACCACGACATGCAGTGGGACTTCTGGACGCTCTCGCCCGAGTCGGCGCACCAGGTGACCTGGCTGATGGGCGACCGCGGCATCCCGCGGACCTGGCGGCACATGGACGGCTTCTCCTCGCACACCTACCAGTGGGTGAACGCGGCCGGGGAGCGGTTCTGGGTGAAGTACCACTTCCGGACCGACCAGGGCAACGAGTTCCTCACCCAGGCGGAGGCGGACCGGCTGGCGGGCGCGGACGGCGACCACCACCGGCGCGACCTGTTCGAGTCGATCGAGGGCGGCGCGCACCCGTCCTGGACGCTGCACGTGCAGGTGATGCCGTTCGACGAGGCGCGGGAGTACCGGTTCAACCCGTTCGACCTGACGAAGGTGTGGCCGCACGGCGACTACCCGCTGATCGAGGTCGGCCGGCTGACCCTGAACCGCAACCCGGAGGACCACTTCGTCCACATCGAGCAGGCCGCGTTCGAGCCGTCCAACCTGGTGCCGGGCATCGGGGTGTCGCCGGACAAGATGCTGCTCGGCCGGATCTTCTCCTACCCGGACACCCACCGGTACCGGATCGGGCCGAACTACGACCAGCTGCCGCCGAACCGGGCGCACGTGCCGGTGCACTCGTACAGCAAGGACGGGCCGATGCGCTTCGACGCGGCCCGCACCGCCCGGCCGTACGCGCCGAACTCGTACGGCGGCCCGGCGGCCGACCCGTCGCCGTGGGGCGGGCAGCCGGGGTGGGACGTGGCGGGGCGGATGGTGCGCGAGGCGTACCCGCTGCACCGGGAGGACGACGACTGGGGACAGGCCGGGACGCTGGTGCGGGAGGTGCTGGACGACGCGGCGCGCGAGCGGCTGGTGGCCAACATCGCCGGGCACCTGCTGGACGGGGTCTCCGCGCCGGTGCTGGAGCGCGCCCTGCAGTACTGGCGCAACGTCGACCGGTCGCTGGGCGACCGGGTGGCGGCCGCCGTGGCCCGCTGACGCCCTTCCCTGCCGCCGCCCGTCCGGAGCGCCGTTCCGGGCGGGCGGCGGCGCGCGTTGACAAGTCCCCCCGCCGGGCCGATCCTAAGCAAGCGCTTAGTCAGCACGCCCCGACCCCTGCGAGGTGCCCCGATGACCACCGCCGCTCCGCCCGGACTGGACCTGGAGAGGCTGCGCGCCCACCTGGACGCCGCCCTGCCGGCCCCCGTCGCGGGCCCGCTGACGGCCCGGCTGTTCGAGGGCGGCCGGTCGAACCTGACCTACCTGGTCGAGGACGGCGCCTCCCGCTGGGTGCTGCGCCGCCCGCCGCTCGGGCACGTGCTGGCCACCGCGCACGACATGGGCCGCGAGCACCGGGTGCTGGGCGCCCTGGCGGGCACCGCCGTGCCGGTCCCGCGGCCGGTGCTGCTGGTCGAGGACACCGACGTGATCGGCGCGCCGTTCTACCTGATGGAGTACGTCCCGGGCACCGCCCACCGGGACGCGAAGGCGCTGGCCGCGCTCGGCGAGCAGCGGGTGCACGCCCTGGGCGGGCGCCTGGTGGAGACCCTGGTCGCCCTGCACGCCCTGGACCCGGACGCGGTCGGCCTGGCCGGCTTCGGCCGCCCCGAGGGCTTCCTGGAGCGCCAACTGCGCCGCTGGGGAAAGCAGTTGGACGCCTCGCGGAGCCGCGAGGTGCCGGGCGCGGACGAGCTGCACCGCCGCCTCGCCGACACCCTGCCGCCCTCCCCCGCGCCCGCCCTGGTGCACGGCGACTACCGGCTGGACAACGTCCTGGTCGACGCCGAGGACCGGATCGCCGCCGTCCTGGACTGGGAGATGTCCACCGTCGGCGACCCGCTCACCGACCTGGGCCTGCTGGTGATGTACACCGAACTCGCCCGCCGCTTCGACGGGTTGCTCCCCGGCGCGGCCCTCGCCCCCGGCTTCCCGTCCACCGCCGAGATCGTCCGCCACTACGCGCAGGCGTCCGGCCGGGACGTCTCCGGCCTCGGCTGGTACGTCGCCTTCGCCTCCTTCAAGCTGGCGGTCGTCCTGGAGGGCATCCACTACCGCTACACCCGGGGCGGCACCGTCGGCGCGGGCTTCGACCGGGTCGGCGAACTCGTGCCGCTGTTCGTCGAGTTCGGCACCGGATCGCTGGAGGGCTGACCCATGGACTTCTCCCACGACGCCCGGACCACCGAGCTCCTCGGCCAACTCGCCGCCTTCATGGACGAGTTCGTCTACCCCGCCGAACCGGTGCTGGCCGCCCAGCTCGCCGACCCGGCCCGCGAGCCGTGGTCGGTCCCGCCGGTGGTCGGCGAGTTGCGGGCCGCCGCGAAGGCCCGCGGCCTGTGGAACCTCTTCTTCCCCGGCGAGCTCGGCGCCGGGCTGACCAACCTCCAGTACGCGCCGCTGGCCGAACTCACCGGCCGCTCCGTCCTGTTGGCGCCGCCCGCGCTCAACTGCGCGGCGCCCGACACCGGCAACATGGAACTGCTCGCCCAGTTCGGCACCCCCGAGCAGCGCGAGCGCTGGCTGCGGCCGCTGCTGGACGGCGAGATCCGCTCCGCCTTCGCGATGACCGAGCCGGACGTCGCCTCCTCGGACGCCACCAACATCACCACCCGGATCGAGCGCGACGGCGACGCGTACGTGGTCAACGGCCGCAAGTGGTACATCACCGGGGCGATGAACCCGGACTGCAAGGTCCTGATCGTGATGGGCAAGACCGACCCGGCCGCCGAGCCCCACCGCCAGCAGTCGATGGTCCTCGTCCCGCGCGACACCCCGGGCGTGCGGGTGCTGCGCGGCATGCGGGTGTTCGGCTACCCGGACGAGGACCACGGCGGGCACGCCGAGATCCTCTTCGAGGACGTCCGCGTCCCCGTCGCGAACCTGGTCGGCGAGGAGGGCGGCGGCTTCGCCATCGCCCAGGCCCGCCTCGGCCCCGGCCGGATCCACCACTGCATGCGGGCCCTCGGCATCGCCGAGCGCGCCCTCGAACTCACCTGCCGCCGGGTCAGCTCCCGGGTGGCGTTCGGCCGTCCGCTCGCCGACCAGGGCGTCGTCCAGGACTGGATCGCCGAGGCGAGGGTCCGGATCGAGCAGGCCCGGCTGCTGGTCCTGAAGACCGCCTGGCTGATGGACACCGTCGGCAACCGCGGCGCCCACACCGAGATCCAGGCCATCAAGATCGCCGTCCCGTCCACCGTCGAGTGGATCCTCGACAAGGCCGTCCAGGCCCACGGCGCCGCCGGGGTCAGCCAGGACACCCCCCTCGCCCAACTCTGGGCCGGCAACCGCACCCTGCGCCTCGCCGACGGCCCCGACGAGGTCCACCGGCGCTCGCTCGCCCGCCGCGAGCTGCGCAAGTACCGCTGAGGGCCGCGGGCCCGGGGCGCCGGTGCCGCAACACCGGTGCCCCGGGCGGGCGGTGGAGGCGGGCCGTGGGGGCAGGCCGTGGGGGGCGGCGGCGAAAACCGCTGTCCGATCACCGGACGCGGTGGTAGACATCCGGCGTGGAGAAGAACCCTCAGTTCCCCGACCTGCTCCGACTGATCGACGAACGGTCGACCGCCTTCCGCGCCGCGGTCGCCGCCGCGCCCGACCTGGACGCACGGGTGCCGACCTGCCCCGAGTGGACGCTGTTCGACCTGGCGAAGCACCTGGGCGGGGGCGACCGCTTCTGGGCCGCCATCGTCGGCGCCGGGCCCGCCGACGGCCCCCCGGCCGAGGCCGTCGCCGCGCGCGCCGCCCTGGAACCGCCGCGGGAGCGCGAGGCCCTGCTGGCCTGGCTGGCCGCGTCGACGCAGCTCCTGCTGGGCGCCCTGCACGGGGCGGGCCCGGACGCCGCCTGCTGGACGTGGTGGAGCGCCCTGCAGTCGCCGCGGTCCTCCGGCGCAGTCGCCCGGCACCGGGTGCAGGAGACCTCGGTGCACACCTACGACGCCCAGCTCGCCGGGGGCGCCCCGCAGCCGCTGCCGGTCGGGGTCGCCCTCGACGGCGTCGAGGAGTTCCTGTTCACCTGCGTCGCGTCGCCCAGCGCCTGGCCGCACGAGCCCGCGACCTTCGAGTTCCACGCCGCCGAGGGCCGCTCCTGGCTCCTCACGGTCGACGGCGACGGCGCACGCTCCACCCGCATCCCCGCGCCCACCGACACGGGCGCGGACGGCCCGGGCGCGGCCGGTGCGTCCGTCCACGGCCCGGCCGGCGAGCTGGTCCTCTACCTGTACGACCGCGTCCCGGCCGAGTCCCTGCGCATCGGGGGAGACGCGGGGCTGCTCGACCTGCTCCGCGCCTGGGAGCCGGAGGAGTAGGACGCGACGGATCCGGCCCCGGGCGCCCGGGGAGGACCGCTCAGGGGACGATCGCGAGGCGGCCGGTGGTGGTGCCGGCCGCGAGGTCGTGGACGGCGGTGGCGGCCGACTCCAGGGGGAGGCGGGCGGAGACCAGGGGGCGGGGGGCGAGGGCGGTGAGGGCCGCGTGGCAGGCGCGGACGGCGGCGGGGTCGCGGGTGGCGTAGAGGCCCCAGTGCAGGCCGAGCAGGGAGTAGTTCTTCACCAGGGCGTGGCCGAGCGGCGGGGCGGGGATCTCGCCGGAGGCGAAGCCGACCAGGACGATCCGGCCCTCGAAGGCGACGCACCTGGTGGAGCCGGTGAAGGCGGGGCCGCCGACCGGGTCGAAGACCACGTCGGCGCCGCGGCCGCCGGTGGCCTCCTTGACGGCGGTGACGAAGTCCCCGGCACGGCGGTCGACCACCACGTCCGCGCCCAACTCCCGTGCGACGGAGGCCTTCTCCGGTCCGCCGACCACGGCGATGACGAACGCCCCGGCGGCCTTGCCGAGTTGGACGGCGGCGCTGCCGACGCCTCCGGCCGCGGCGTGCACCAGGAGGGTCTCGCCGCGGGCGAGGCGGGCGCGCCGGTGCAGGGCGAACCAGGCCGTCTGGTAGGCGATGTGGAAGCCGGCGGCTTCGGCGTCGTCCAGGTGGCCGGGGGCGGGCAGGGCGGTGGCGGCGTTCATCAGGGCGTGCTCGGCGAACGCCCCGGCGGGCAGCTCCGCGGTGCCGATCAGGCGTTGACCGGCCCGCGGCCCCTCGGTGACCTCGCCGCAGAGTTCCACGCCGGGGGTGAACGGCAGCGGCGGGCGGACCTGGTACTGCCCGGCGGCCATCAGCGCGTCGGGGAAGTTGACGGCCGCGGCCCTTACCCGGACCAGGAGTTGGCCCGGTCCGGGCACGGGGAGGTCGGCGTCCGGGACGAGTTCCATCACGTCCAGGGGTGCGCCGGTGCGGGTGATCCGCCAGGCTCTCATCGGGCCTCGATCTCCTGCTGGAGGCGGTTCATGCCGCGCAGCCAGCGGTCGGGGGTGGTGGCGCGGGCCGCGTACTGCCCGGCGGTCTCGGGGTGCGGGAGGATCAGGAACTCGTCGGCGGCCATCCCGCGCAGGGCGGCGGCCGCGGCCTCGGCGGGCTCGATCGCCGTGGGGGCGAGCAGGACCTGCCCGTGGGTGCCGGTGCCGTCGAGCATCCGGGTGCGCACGCCCTGCGGGCACAGGGCGTGCACCTTCAGGCCGCGGTGCCGGTAGGTGGCGGAGAGCCACTCGGCGTACGCGAGGGCGCCGTGCTTGGTGACGGCGTACGGGGCGGAGCCGAGCATGGTGAGCAGCCCGGCGGCGGAGACGGTGGCCAGGTAGCGGCCGGTGCCGCGCTCCAGCCAGTCGGGCAGCAGCAGGCGGGTGGCCCGCACGTGGGCGAGCACGTTGACCTGCCAGGCCAGTTCCCAGGCCTCGGGCCCGGCGTCGGGGCCGCCGGTGGTGGCGACGCCCGCGTTGGCGCAGTAGAGGTCGATCGCGCCGAGGCGGTCGCGGGCGGCGCCGATCAGGGCGGCGACGCCGTCCTCGCCCGCGGCGTCGCCGGGGACGGCGTGCCCGCCGGTCTCGGCGGCGACGGCGCGGGCCGCGTCGGCGTCGAGGTCGTTGACCACCACCCGGGCGCCGGCGGCGGCCAGGGCGCGGGCGAGGGCGGCCCCGATGCCGCGCCCGGCGCCGGTGACGACGGCCCCGGCCCCGGCGAGGTCGGCCCCGCCGGGGGCGGGCCGGGGCCCGCTCACAGGCCGCCGCCGAGGGTGACGCCGCCGTCGACGACCAGGGTCTGGCCGGTGATCCAGGCGGCGTCCTCGGAGAGCAGGAAGGCGACGGCCCCGGCGATGTCCTCGGGGAGGCCGAGGCGGCCGAGGGGGTAGGCGCGGGCGACCTTCTCCTCGCGGCCCTCGTAGAGCGCTTCGGCGAACTTGGTCTTGACCACGGCGGGGGCGACGGCGTTGACCCGGACGGCGGGGCCGAGTTCGGTGGCGAGTTCCATGGTGAGGCGGATCAGCGCGGCCTTGGAGACGCCGTACATGCCGATGCCGCTGGAGGACCGGATGCCCGCGATGGAGGCGACGTTGACGACGGCGCCGCCGTGCTCGCCCATCCAGGCGGCGTGGGCGCGGCGGGTCCAGGCCAGCGGGGCGAGCACGTTGACGGCGAGGATCTTGGCGGCGGCGGCCGGGTCGGTGTCCAGGACCGGGCCGTAGACGGGGTTGATGCCGGTGTTGTTGACCAGCAGGTCGAGGCGGCCGTAGGTCTCCATGACGCGGGCGACGGCCTCCTCCTGGTGCGCGGCGTCGTCGGACTTCCCGGCGACGGCGATCGCGTGCCCGGGCCCGCCGAGCTCCTTCGCGGCCTGCTCCAGGGTCTCCGCGGTGCGGGCGGTGAGGCAGACCTTCGCCCCGCGCCGGACCAGCTCCCGGGCGATGCCGAACCCGATGCCCCGGCTCGCGCCGGTGACCACGGCCACCTTGCCCTCGAACGACACTGCCATCTCGTACCTCGCACCTCTCCGAACCGATGTGACTAAGCGCTTGCTTAGCATCTTGGCGGCGGGCGACACTGTCAACAGCCCGACCCGCCGGGGCGGGCCGGAGCCGTCTGGGAGGATTGCCCCATGACCGACCCAGCGACCGCCGAACTCTGGCCCGGGGAGCGCACCGAGGCCGCCCGGCGGCTGCTGCTGGCCGCCGTGGACTCCTTCGCCCGCCGCGGCTACCACGCCACCACCACCCGGGACATCGCCACCGCCGCCGGGATGAGCCCGGCCGCGCTGTACATCCACTACCCGTCGAAGGCGGCACTGCTCGCCGAGATCTCCCGCACCGGCCACCGGGCCACCCTGGAGCTGGTCGAGCGCGCCGAGGCCGCCGGGTCGGACCCGGTGGAGCGGATGCGCGCCCTCGCGGAGTCCTTCACCGCCTGGCACGCCCGCGGCCACACCGTCGGCCGGATCGTCAACCACGAGCTGCACGCCCTGCCCGAGGAGGACTTCGCGGCCGTCGCCGACCTGCGGATCCGGATCGAGGAGACGGTGCTGCGGATCATCGCGGACGGGGTGGCGCAGGGCCTGTTCCGCGTCCCCGACCAGCGCACCGCGGCCCGCGCCGTCACCTCGCTCGGCATCGACGTCTCGCGCTGGTACACCGAGCGCAGCAGCGAGTCCCCGGAGGAGCTGGGGCGGCGGTACGGGCAGCTGGTGCTGCGGATGCTGGGCGCACCGGCCGGGCGGGTCGGCGACTGAGCGCACCCCGGCACTGGACCTCCGACCCCCTTCTTGATTAGGTTAGCCTTACCTAAGCAGAAGGAGGCTCCCCGTGCTGCCCCAGCCCGCCCGCCGCCCGTCCGCCGCCGAACGCGCCCGCACCCTGCTGGAGCACGCCTCCTCCACGGTCCTGGACGTCCACGGCGCCGACCTCACCGCCCGCCCCGGCCTGCCCCCGCAGGTCGCCTGCGCGCTGCGGCCGGACGGCTCGGTGGCGGTGCTGGTCAGCCGCGAGTCGGCCCTGCACCGGATCACCGCCCTCGCCCGCACCCCGCTCACCGCCGAACTCGACTGCGTGGACGTCGCCCCCGTCGCCCTCCCGCACCGCGTCCGCGGCCGCCTCCTGGTCCGCGGGCAGCTCACCCGCTCCCCCGGCGAGAGCGCCGCCGCGCTGTTCCCCCGCCACGGCCACCACGGCGACGTCCTGCTCCGGCTGGAGCCCGAGCACCTCGCCCTGGACGACCTGTGGGGCTCCGAGTGCTGCGTCGACCCCGACGAGACGGCCGCCGCGAGCCCCGACCCCGTCGCCGCCGAGGAGACCGGCCTCCTCCAGCACCTGGCCGACGCCCACGCCGACCAGCTCCTGCTGCTCGGCACCCGGGCCCTGGACCACCACCGGCCCACCGCCGAGCGCCTGCACGGAGTCCGCCCGGTCGCCCTCGACCGCCACGGCCTGCGGGTGCGCCTGCTCCTCGGCGACGGCAGCCTGGACGCCCGCTTCGACTTCCACCGCCCCGTCACCCGCCCCGACGACCTCCCGGAGGCGATGCACCGCCTCTTCGCCCCGACCCTCACCCCCTGAAGCACCGGGCCCGGAAGGGGCGCGCACTCAGGGGCCCGGGGCACGGCGGGTCCGGGCTGCTGCCGGCCGGAGCCCGTCGATGCGTCCGTGCTGCTCCGGGCCCCTGAATACGCGTCCGCTAAACAGGCGTCCGCCCGGGCCCCAGGACCGAGAAGTGCCCGCCCTCCGCGTCGGCGAGCCGGGCGACCCGCCCGTAGGGGGAGTCCGCGGGGCCGTCGAGGACGCGGCCGCCGAGGGCGGTGGCGCGGTGGGCGGCGGTGTCGGTGTCGGGGACGGCGAAGAAGACCTCCCAGTGCGGGGAGAGGTCCCGCGCGGCGCGCAGCGCGGCGACGCTGCGGTCCTCGGAGCGCAGCACGACGCGCTCGTGCTCGTAGCGGACCTCGAACAGCGCCGGGTCGCGGTCGTCCCAGCGGAACACCTCGCCGTAGAAGAGGGCGGCGGCGAACGGGTCGGCGGTGCGCAGTTCGATCCAGGCGGGGGCACCGGGCTCGGCGGTCCAGGGGGCGTCGCCGGGCCGGGGGTCGGCGGGTTCGCCCTCCCAGATGCCGAAGGTCGCGCCGAAGGGGTCGGCGGCCAGCGCGACCCGCCCGGCGTCGAAGGAGAGCGGGCCGACGGCGAGGGTGCCGCCGCGTTCGCGGACGCCGTCGGCGGCGCGGTCGGCGCTCTCGGTGCCGAAGTAGGTGGTCCAGGCGACGGGGCGTTCCCAGTCGGTGCCGAGCTCGCTCAGCCCGGCGACCTCGACGCCGTCGACGATCGCGCGCAGGTAGGGGCCCCAGCGGTCCGGCCCGGGGGCGAACTCCCAGCCCAGCAGCGGCCCGTAGAAGCCCCGCGCGACCGCGAGGTCGCGCGCTGTCAGGCCGACCCAGCACGGCACCGCGGGCACGCAGCGCACCGTGGCCGTTCGCTCCACCATCCCGCGGGCTCCCTTCGACGCTCCGCCGACCGGAAGGGCCGGACCCGCCCAGCCTAGGCGGAGGGCGCCGCCGGAGGGTGGTGCGCCTCGCGGGCGAATCCGGGCCGGGGCGGGTCGCGGACCGGCGCGGGTCCCCCGGTCGGACGTGTGGCGGTGCCAAGGTCGGGCAGGACGGCGGACAAGGGGACGCCGCGCTGGGAAGGACGTGTGGGCATGGACACCGGGATCGTGATCGTCGGAGCGGGCCTGGCCGGGGCGAAGGCCGCCGAGGCGCTGCGCGCGGAGGGCTACGGGGGGCCGGTCACCCTGGTCGGCGACGAGGCCGAGCGGCCGTACGAGCGGCCCCCGCTGTCCAAGGGGTACCTGCTGGGCAAGGAGGAGAAGGAGAAGGTCTACGTCCACCCGGCCGACTGGTACGGGCAGCACGGGGTGACGCTGCGGCTGGGCACCGCGGCCACCGCGGTCGACCCGGCCGGGCACGCCGTCACGCTGGAGGGCGGCGAGCGGCTGCCGTTCTCGAAGCTGCTGCTGGCCACCGGTTCGGCGCCGCGCACGCTGCCGGTGCCGGGCGGGGACGGGGAGTTCGTGCGGACGCTGCGGCGGCTCGGCGACAGCGAGCAGCTGCGGGCCGCGTTCCGGCCCGGGGCCCGGGTGGTGATCGTCGGCGCGGGCTGGATCGGCCTGGAGGCGGCGGCCGCGGCCCGCACCGCGGGGGCCGAGGTGACGGTGCTGGAGGCGGCCGAGCTGCCGCTGCTGCGGGTGCTGGGCCCGGAGGTGGCCCGGGTCTTCGCGGACCTGCACCGGGCGCACGGCGTCGACCTGCGCCTCGGCGTGCGGGTCGAGGAGCTGCGGGCGGACGGCGTGCGGCTGGGCGACGGCAGCACCGTCCCGGCGGACGTGCTGCTGGTCGGCGTCGGCGTCTCCCCGAACACGGCGCTGGCCGAGAACGCCGGGCTGACGGTCGACGACGGCGTGCGCACCGACCAGCACCTGGCCACCTCGCACCCCGACGTGTTCGCGGCGGGCGACGCGGCCAACGCCTTCCACCCGCTGTTCGGCAGGCCGATCCGGGTCGAGCACTGGGCGAACGCGCTCAACCAGCCCGCGGTGGCCGCCGCCTCGATGCTCGGCAAGGCGGCCGTGTACGACCGCGTCCCGTACTTCTTCACCGACCAGTACGACCTGGGCATGGAGTACACCGGCTACGCGGAGCCCGGCGGCTACGACCGGGTGGTGTTCCGGGGCGACGTCGCCGGGCGGGAGTTCCTCGCGTTCTGGCTGTCCGGCGGGAAGGTGCTGGCCGGGATGAACGTCAACGTCTGGGACGTCACCGACCCGATCCGCGAACTGGTCCGCTCCGGGCGCGCGGTGGACCCGGAGCGGCTGGCCGACCCGGCGGTGCCGCTGGGCGAGCTCTGAGCACCTCCCGGATCAGGTCACGTCGCGCCACATCAGCGGGGCCATCGGGTCCCCGGTGGGGCGGCTCATCTCGTCGTGGGCCTTGGTGAGCAGCTGCATGGCGAGGTCGTTGAGGGCGCGCGCCCCGGCGACCTCCTCGCCGACCCGCAGCTGCGGGCTGTCGCCGTGGTGCCGGGTCGCGCTGCCGTGCCCGCGCAGTTCCGTGCCGTCGGAGAGGCGGACCAGTGCGGCGGCCCTGGTGCGGTCGCCGTCCTCCTGGAACTCCATCTCGACGTGCCATCCGACCAGCGTCCTCGTCATGGCCGCCACCTCCCGGGTGCGTGCAGGTCGTTCGGACCGGTCCGGTCCTTCCAGGGTGCGACGCCGGGGCCGGGGCGGCGAGGCGGGGCCGGTCTCAGCAGCGGCTGAGGCCGGTCCGCTCCACGTCGATCGGCGCCTCGCCGGGGTTCTCCCCGGGAAGCTCCTCGACGGCCTCCGGCTCGTCGCACGCCTCGCGGCCGGTCCCGGTGTGCACCACGCGCACCGGGTGGTGGGGGTCGTCCTGGTGGACGACCTGCTGCGGGTGCCCGCAGCGCGGGCAGAGCAGGGGCATCCGGTTGTTCATCACCGCTGTCCACGCGCCCCGCGGCGGGCAGTTCCCGGGCCCGCGTGGCCTCCTCACTACCTCCAGTGTGCCGCGGTGGCGGGGACGGTGACCAGCACTGCCGTCCCGGAGCGGACCGCGGGGCGGGCGCGCGCCCTCAAGTCCGGTGCGGCCGGTGTCGATAACCGTGACGGGAGTGCGGCGCGGGCGCCCGCGCCGCACCCCTCCCCGTCTCCCGCTCCGCCGGTCACGGCCGCCGTCCCGGGAGGGTGCCGCCCGGTCCCGGTTGGACCGGTTCGTCCGGGGGTACGTACGGCGGGTCCCGGGTGTTCACCGCCCGCGCCGCCGGAATAGTTCCGCAGGTGGCGGGGTTGTGCCGGGCGAAGGGCCCGACAGGCGGGGCCGGAGCTGCGAGAGGCAGGTGGCGATGATGAGCACGGTGGAATTGACCAAGGACAACTTCGACGAGGTGGTCCAGGGCGAGGACGGCAAGGCGTTCGTCCTGATCGACTTCTGGGCGGCCTGGTGCGGCCCCTGCCGCCAGTTCGCGCCGGTCTTCGAGCGGGCGTCCGACAAGCACGCGGACATCACCTTCGCGAAGGTCGACACCGAGGCCCAGCAGGAGCTCGCCGCGGCGTTCGACATCCGGTCGATTCCGACCCTGGCGATCATCCGCGAGGGCGTGCTGGTCTTCGCCCAGCCCGGCGCGCTCCCCGAAGCCTCCCTGGAGGACCTGATCGGCCAGGCCCGGAAGCTCGACATGGCCGAGGTCCACGCCGGCGTGGCCGCCCAGAAGGCCGCCCAGAACTGACCCCCGGCAGTAGGCAGCACCCAACGGCGGGGCCCCGGAGCACCACTCCCCGGGCGCCCCGCCGTTCCGCTGCCCGCGGCACGGCCGACCGTTCCGCTCCCGGCAGCACGACCGAGGGCCCGCCCCTGGTGGGGCGGGCCCTCGGTGCGGGCGGGTGGGGTCAGTCGAGGGCGGCGGTCATCTCCCACTGGAGGAGTTCGGCGCCCTCGGGGCCCGCGGTGACGCGCTGGCCCTCGGCGGCGGTGATGCGCAGGGCGTCGCCCTGGCGGAGGAGGCCGGCGCCTTCGACGGCGGCTTCACCGCGGGCGGCGTAGAGGTGGACGAAGGGGGCGGTGGCGAGTTCGAGCGTCTCGTCGGGGCGCAGGCGGGCGACGTGCAGGGCGGCGTGCTTCTGCCGGATGCCGATGGCGCGCTGGTCGGCGTGCTTGCCCATGCCGGAGGCGAGGGTGGTCCAACCGCCCCGGGAGAGCTGGTCGTTGATGTCGAGCTGCTCGTAGCCGGGGGCGATGCCCGCGGTGTCGGGGATGGTCCACATCTGGACGAAGTGGACCGGGTCCCGGTGGGCGGGTTCGCCGGTGAGCGTCCAGGAGTCGTTCTTCTCGCTGTGCAGGATGCCGGTGCCCGCGCTCATCCGCTGAGCCAGGCCGGGGTAGACGACGCCGTTGTGGCCCTCGGAGTCCTGGTGGACGAGGCCGCCGTCGAGCACCCAGGTGATGATCTCCATGTCCCGGTGGGGGTGGGTGTCGAAGCCGGTGCCGGGGGCGACGGTGTCGTCGTTGGAGACCAGCAGCAGGCCGAAGTGGGTGTTGGCCGGGTCCCAGTGGTGGGAGAAGGAGAAGGAGTGCTTGGAGTCCAGCCAGCCGGCCCGGGTGCGGAAGCGCTCGTCGGCGCGGCGCAGGTCGATCGTGGATGCCATCGGGTCCTCCTCCGGGTGGGGCGTGCACGGCGGCTCGGCCACCGTGTTGTTGAACTGTAAACCACCTGCCGGGCGCGGGCATTCCCCGCCCGCGCGGCGCGCTGGCGTGCGGGTGTCAGTGGCCCGGAGCACACTGCTGCGAGACCGCGCACGACCGAGTCTCCGGAGGGGTTCGACGATGAACGACGCACGTGACGCCCGTGGTTTCCTGCTGGCCGTCGGCACGAAGAAGGGCCTGTTCCTGGGCCGCAGCCCGGACCGCGAGGAGTGGGAGTTCAGCGGCCCGCACTTCCCGATGAACGGGGTCTACGCGGTGGGGATCGACCGCCGCGGCGGCCGCACCCGGCTGCTGGTCGGGGCGGACAGCAGCCACTGGGGCCCCTCGGTCTGGTGGTCGGACGACCTGGGCGGGAGCTGGCAGGAGCCCGCCCGGCCCGCCGTCCGCTTCTCGGAGCGGACGGGCGCCTCGCTGGAGCGGGTGTGGCAGCTGCAGCCCGCCGGCGACGAGGCCCCCGGGGTGGTGTACGCGGGCACCGAGCCCGCCGCGCTGTTCCGCTCCACCGACGGCGGCGAGAGCTTCACCATGGTCGACGCGCTGTGGGACCACCCGCAGCGCGAGCAGTGGGGCGCGGGCTACGGCGGCCAGGGCATGCACACCGTGCTGACCGACCCGCGCGACCCGGACGCGCTGCTGGTCGCGGTCTCCTCCGGCGGCGCGTACCGGACGGCCGACGGCGGGCTGAGCTGGCGCCCGTCCAACACCGGCGTCCGCACCGACTTCCTGCCCGACCGCTTCCCCGAGTTCGGCCAGTGCGTGCACAAGATCGCCCGGGACGCGGGCGACCCCGACCGCCTCTACCTGCAGAACCACGGCGGGGTCTACCGCAGCGACGACGCCGGGCGGACGTGGAAGTCGGTCTCCGGCGACCTGCCCGCCGACTTCGGCTTCGGCGTCGCCGCGCACCCGCACACCCCCGGCACCGCGTACCTGTTCCCGCTGGAGGCCGACTACGCCCGGCTGCCCGTCGACCGCCGCTGCCGGGTGTTCCGCACCACCGACGCGGGCGAGACCTGGCAGCCGCTGGACACCGGGCTGCCCACCGGGGAGCACTACGGCGTGGTGCTGCGCGACGCGCTGTGCACCGACGACGCCGACCCGGCGGGCGTCTACTTCGGCAACCGCAACGGCGAGGTCTACGGCTCCCCGGACGGCGGCGACCACTGGTCCCTGCTGACCTCCCACCTGCCGGACGTGCTGTGCGTGCGGGCGGCGGCGCTCTGACCGACCCGCCGACGGGGAAGACCCCTCCCGGGGAGCGCACGTCCAGCGGGCCCGCCGCCGGTGCCCGAGCGGTGGCCCGCGCCCTCAGGAGTCGGCGGCGCGCAGGCGGTCGCTGACGGTGCCGAGGCTCTCGGCGAGGGCGGCGAGCTGGGCCGGGGCGAGGACGTCGATCAGGGCCTCGCGGACGGCGGCGACGTGGCCCGGGGCGGCGGCGCGCAGCACGCTCCAGCCCTGGTCGGTGATCTCGGCGAAGACGCCGCGGACGTCGCTGGGGCAGGAGCGGCGGGCGACCAGGCCCGCCTTCTCCAGCTGGGTGACCTGGTAGGTGAGGCCGCTCTTGGAGGTGATCAGGCGGTCGGCCAGGTCGGTCATCCGCAGTGAGCCGCCGGGGGCGGCGGAGAGCTGGACCAGGATCTCGTACTGGGTGTGCGAGAGCCCCGCGTCCTCCTTGAGCTGGCGTTCGAGGTGGCGGGCGACCAGGTTGGTGGCCGCGACGAACCCGCGCCAGGCGGCCATCTCGGTCTCGTCGAGCCAGCGAGGATCGTCCATGCGCCGCAGTCTACTCCGGTTGTTCAAATTCGAACTCGGGTGTACCTTCGGAGTCGCAAGGTTCAAATTTGAACTACCAGTCGGCGGCCCCGGCAGCAGGAGGACGGACCCGTGAGCACCCCCACCACCGAGCGCATGCCCGCCCTCTACCTCTCGCACGGCGCGCCCCCGCTCGCCGACGACCCGCTCTGGCCCGGCCAGCTCGCCGCCTGGTCCGCGGACCTGCCCCGCCCCAAGGCGGTCCTGATGGTCTCCGCGCACTGGGAGGAGGCCCCGCTGGCGATCGGCGCGGTCGACACCCGCCCGCTGGTCTACGACTTCTGGGGCTTCCCCGAGCACTACTACCAGGTCCGCTACGCCGCCCCCGGCGCGCCCGAACTCGCCGCGTCCGTCCGCAAGTTGCTGAACGCCCCCGGCACCCCCGTGCAGGACGTGCCGGACCGCGGGCTGGACCACGGCGCGTACGTCCCGCTGGTCGAGATGTACCCCGACGCGGACGTCCCCGTCCTCCAGGTCTCGCTGCCCACCCTGGACCCGCGGAAGCTGATGGAGATCGGCCGCAAGCTCGCCCCGCTGCGCGACGAGGGCGTCCTGATCGTCGGCTCCGGCTTCTTCACCCACAACCTGCGCGCCCTCTCCCCCGACGGCCGGGTCACCTCCGTGATGGCCGAGTTCGACGACTGGGGCCGCCGCGCCCTGGAGGCCCGCGACCTCGACGCCCTGCTCGACTTCGAGCACAAGGCCCCCGCCGGGCGCCTCGCCCACCCCCGCACCGAGCACTTCGCCCCGCTCTTCGTCACCCTCGGCGCGGGCGAGGCCGACCTCGGCACGCAGCGCAGCGTCATCGACGGCTTCTGGATGGGTCTGGCCAAGCGCTCCGTCCAGCTCGGCTGACCGCGCCCCGCCCGGAAAGTCCTTACACGTTCCTTCCGTGCCGTTCGGCAGAATGCGCCACAGCGACCAGTGGTGCAGCGGGCAGCGGGCCGAGGAGGAACGGGAAGAGATGGCGCAGAGGGCGGCGCAGGCGGCGCGGACGGGCCGTCCGTTCCGGGCCAGGTACTGCCTGGCGGCGATGGCCGCGGGCTGGGCCTGCAGCTGGTTCGCGTTCCGGGCCGACGGGGGCGTGCAGCAGCTGATCGGGCGGTGCCAGGACAGCCCCGGCATCCCCGGGTACGCCCTGCTGCTGGCCTGGGCCGGCCCCCTGCTGAGCGCCGCGGCCGCGCTCCGGGCCGTCCGGCTCGCCGCCCTGACCCAGCGCGAGACCAGCCGCCCGATCAGCGCGGGCGGCTGCCTGCTGTTCGTCGCCCTGCCCACCGCCCTCCTGTTCGGCGCCTTCCAGTACGCCGTCCTGCAGGACGCCCGCGGCTACGACGGCCCGCAGCACAGCCCCTGCGCCGGGGCCGCCCCCGCCGCGGACCGCGCGTACGGCAACCTCTCCCGGCCCGGACGCGTCTGACCGGGGGACGGCCGGACGACGCGCAGGAGTGCATGGGGTGGGAATGGACGAGGTACGGGTGCCCTGGTGGTCCCGGACGCGGTACGTCCTGCTGGCGACCGGCGCCGGCTGGGCCTGCACCGCCGGGGCGGTCGCGGCCGTGTCGGCGTTCCAGGGCGAGCTGGGCCGGCACTGCTTCGGCACCCTCCGGATCCCCGGGTACGCACCGCTGCTCGCCCTCACCGGCCTGCTGGCGGGCGCCGCCGCCCTCGGCTGGGGCGCCCGGCAGCTCGGCTCCGCCCTGTACCTCCGACCGGAGCGGGAGCGGGCCGGGCACGTCGTGCTGGCCGTCGTGGTGCCGCTGGCCGTGCTGGGCCTGCTGGGACAGGCGGTCGTGCTGTACGGGGCCGACCGGTACCGGACCCCGCACTCGACGTGGTGCCCCAAGGGCGCGCCGCTGCGGGGCGGCTCCCCGGGCGGGGTGTCGGCCGGGGTGTCGGCCGGGGTGTCGGCCGGGGTGTCGGCCGGGGTTCAGTAGCCGCAGGTGAAGCGCTCGCCGTGGTGGGCGGGGCGCTCCAGCTCGTCGACCAGGGCCACCGCGAGGTCCGCCAGCGAGAGGGCGGACAGGCCGTCCGGGGTGGCCACCAGGTCGTCGGCGGCGGAGCGGTAGGCGCCGGTGCGCTCGCCCGGGAACAGGCTCTGCGGCGGGCTGAGCACCGTCCAGTCGAGGTCGCGGACCGTCCGCAGGTAGTCCAGGGCCCGGCCGTGCGCGCGCATCAGCTCGAACTGGCGGGGCGACACCGACGGGTCGTCCCACAGCGGGGCGCCCGAAGCGGTGACCAGGCTGCCCGCGCTGCCGACCACCAGCAGGCGCGGCGCCGCGTCCGCGAGCCGGCGCAGCCCGGCGACCAGCGCGTGCGCGGCGGGCTCCACCAGCCGCCCCCGCCCCGGGCCGTCCCCGCCGCCCACCGCGCTCACCACCGCCTCCCGCCCCGCCGCGACCCGCGCCACGTCCTCCGGGTCCAGCACGTCGCCGCGCTCCACCGTGATCGCCAGCCCCTGGTACTCCTCCGGCCGCCGCACCACCGCCGTCACCCGGTGCCCCCGCGCCAGCGCCTCCGTCACCACGCACCGGCCGATCGCGCCGTTCGCCCCGATCACCGCGATCCGCATACCGCCCGCCTCGCTCTCCTCACCCGCGCCCATGACGTTTCATCAGACCATGTGAACGCCCCGCGGCCCGGGAACCCGCTGCGCGGGTCAACGGCGCACGGAGCAGGCCTCCTGACCTGGCATCGAGACGTACGAGCCGGTCTCCTCCCCGTTGCCGACCGACAGGAAGACGACCTCGTTGGGGCCGTCCGGGCCGTAGCCGAGTTCGGTGATGCGTCGGCACAGGGCCAGGGTCTGTTCGCGGACGGTGTCGGGCTCGACGTCGACCATCACGACGTTCCCCTCGCCCTCGACGTCGTCCGACCCCGACGGTTGGCGCATGTAGTAACCGGAGGCGATGTGCGGCAGGCAGCGGATCTCCTCCGGCAGCGACTTCCGCCACCCGCCCAGCCAGCTCTCGGAAGGGCTCGGCGCCGCACTGCACGCGGCCCCGGGCTGCTCGACGGGAGCTGCTGCGGCCGCGGAGGCGGTCACGGGAGCGGTCGCGGTCGCGGTCGGAGCAGCCCCGGCGCCGGAGTGGTCGGTGGCGGGGTGGTCGGTGGTGCTGCTGGTGCACCCCGCGAGGGCGAGGGTCGCGAGGGCGGCTGCGGCAACGGCTGCGGCCGGGCGTACGGGCATGCTTCTCCTCCTGGTTCGCCCACACCGTACCGGCCGCGACAAGCGCTTTTCCGGGGCGGCCCGGCACCCCGTCGACGCAGCTGCCCGCCGGAGGAGCCCGGGGAGCGGAGCGGTTCCACGCGCCGCAGCCGCAGGCGGTGCCGGCGATCCGTCGGCCGGACGGGGCCGTGCGGTGCGGCAGTCCGGGTCCTCCGGGTGGTTTGGCCTAGATTGCCCGGTTATGGGAGACAGTCGTGAGGTCAGTGGCGGGATCAGTCGCCGGTCGGTGCTCAGGACGGTCGCCGCCGCCGGTCTCGGGTCGGTGGCGGGGACGGGTGCCGGGGCCGGGCGGGCTGCGGCGGCGGTGCCGGTGGCGGTGCCGACGGGGTTCCCGCAGCCCGTGGTGGTGCGGCGGCGGGCGGTGCCGGGGCGGGTGCCGTCGGTGCTGGAGCAGGTGCTGGACGTCCGGTACGCGGAGGTCGCGGTGCCGGGGTACGGGCGGGTGACCGTCCGTGCCTACAACGGGGCCCTGCCGGGGCCGACGCTGCGGGTGCGGGCCGGGGACACCCTGCTGCTGACGCACGTCAACGGGCTGCCGCCGAACCCCGTCCACGACCACCGCGGGGCCCGGATGGCGCACCGGCCCAACAGCTTCAACCTGCACACCCACGGGCTGCACGTCTCCCCGTCCGGGCGCGCCGACAACGTGCTGCGGGAGTTCGCGCCGCGCGCCGCGGCGGGCGACCCGGAGCCCCGCTACACCTCGGCCGTGCACGTCCCGGCCGACCACCCGGCCGGGACGTACTGGTACCACCCGCACCTGCACGGCTCCACCGCCGAGCAGGTGGCCGGGGGGATGGCCGGGGTGATCGTGGTCGAGGGGGACGTGGACGAGGTGCCGGAGGTGCGGGCCGCCGCGGACGTGGTGGTGTGCGTCAACGAGCTCAAACTGCGCGACGGCCGGGTGCCGCCGTTCACCTCGGGCGCCTGGATGACGGGGGTGCCGTCGGTGTTCGCCGTCAACGGCGCGGTCAACCCGGTGCTGGCGCTGCGGCCCGGCGAGGTGCAGCGCTGGCGGCTGGTCGGGGCCACCGCGTTCACCGCCCTCAAGCTGCAACTCGTCGGCCCGTCAGGCAGGTTGACGTTGCACCGGATCGCCCAGGACGGGGTGACGCTGCCCGCCCCGGTGCCCGCGCAGCTGGTCGAGCTGGTGATGGGCGGCCGGGTGGACGTGCTGATCCGCGGCGGCGCGCCCGGCCGGTACGAGCTGCGCGCGGAGCGGGTGCCGCAGCCGCTGCTGACCGTCGAGGTGGCGGGCCCGCCGGTCGTCCCCCCGATGGGCCTGCCGTCCGCCCTGCCGCCGGGCCGCCCGCCCCTCGACGAACGGGAGGTCACCGGCCCGGACCGGGAGGTGCTCTTCCACGCCGACCCGAACGTCTTCCCGCAGCCCTTCCCGGACGCCTTCCGCGTCCTCGGCAGCCACCCCACCCCGCCCGCCCGGACGGACGGCGACCTCCGCCGCGACCCGGCGTACGGCCTGTACGACCCCGACTACGTCAACCACGTCCTCCCGCTGGGCCGCACCGAACGCTGGACGGTGCGCACCGGCGAGACCGCCCCCGGCTTCAACCACCCCTTCCACCTGCACACCAACCCGTTCCTGGTCACCCACCGGAACGGCGTCCGCCTGGACCCGCCGGTCTGGCACGACACCGTCGGCCTGGCGGGCGGCACGCCCGGCGAGTCGGTGACCTTCCTGGTCCGCTACGAGGACTTCACCGGCCGCACCATCGCGCACTGCCACCAACTGCACCACGAGGACCTCGGCATGATGCAGACCGTGCAGTACGTGGCCCCGTGACCCGCGGCGCCGCGGCCGCGGCCGCGGCCCGCCCCCGCGCACCCCCCCGCTC
>NZ_JNYE01000095.1 GCF_000717185.1 Kitasatospora phosalacinea
CTCTCCTCCTGACCTCTGAAGATCAGGATGATCAGACGACTGCGAGGTGGGTCCCATTTGATCCGCCGTTCAGCGGTCAGCTTTCACCCGGCGCCGACAGCCGTGGCCCTGGCTGGACTGTGGTGCCGGACCGACGCCTCTCCGGGAGCTGTCCACCGGAATCCGATGGACCAGCGAATCGGTCGTAGTTAGGCTGGATCGGCCAGATCGGACACCGCCGCTCGGCTGATCGCGGGGTCGGGCTGTGCAAGGAGGGGACGCCGTGGGTGATCTCGATACCGGAGACGCGACCCGTCCTGATGGGCGAACGTCAAGTGCTGAAACACTCCGCCTTCGGGCTGCGACACGTGCCCTGCGGCTTCATCTGCGCGAGTTGCCCTGTGTTGTGCACTATGAGGACGAGGGTGACCTGTTCTTTGCCGAGTCGGCGTTTCCCTTCGCGAGATTCTGCTACGAGAGCGCTGAGTCTCTGATCGGTGCCAGCTTTGGCGGGACCGTCATGGGTGCATTGGCTAGGAGCGTCTTCGTTGACGGCCTCCGGTGGCAGTGGATCGGAGAGGCCCCTGACGAGCGAAGAGCAGCGCTACTTGGGAGCATGCTGGAGGAACGCAACACGATCCTGGCGAGTCTCGAACGTCACGAGGCCACCTGTCCGATCCTGCCGCGCTGGTTCGCGCCGCTGCTTGAGGTGACTGATCTGACGGGAGGGTCGCCCCAGTGGTGGCAAGCACCGTCGATGCCGGCGGAGAATGAGCTCATCGACACGTTCTTGGCTAGACCAGCTGAGGATGCTCTGCCTTCGGGTGATGCGGTGCAGGATCTTCTCTCATCAGCACGGCAGCTGCTTGGTCTCGCAGGGCTGCGAGGCGCAGTGATGGTCCTGGCCCATGCGGGCCACGGGAACCTTCTCGGTCTCGAAAGCAGCCTTGCCGAGGGAGGTGTGCCCGGTCATGATCTCCGTCCGGACCATGAGGCGCTGTTCATGCACACGGCTGCGGTGGGTGTGACGGTCACCCTGCTCGGAGTATGTGCGGCAGCCCCTGAGAGCTGGCCGGAGGAAGTCGACCAGAAGACGTTCCTCGAGGAGGCACTGCGGTTGACTCGAGAGGTGGCTGACGCGGCTACCTCGTTGCACGGCCTGGGTGCGGCATCTGCTCCGACAGGTAAGCAGAAGATCAGGTTCACAACCACTCGATCGGAATTTCTGCGCGGCTCAGTCGTTGTCGGTGTCGAGGACCTGCTGCCTGACATCAATGACGCCGGGCCAGTGGTCGCTGCAGCCGAGCTGTACGAGCAGCATGTCCGAAGTTGGCACACGAGCCCGTATTTCGGTAATCCGAAGCTCGCCTCTGTCTTGGCCTACCTCGGAGGCCATTCCTTCTTCGAGACTGTGATGTCCATGATCGACAACGCTCCGGTGGCAGCGGTTTTCGCTGCCCGGATGCTGTTGGAGGAAGCCGCCCGGCTTCGTTGGCTGACCTCTGAGGCCGGCAGTGACGATGAGTTCGCCCAGCGTTCGAAGCGGTACTTCGATGAGTTCCGATCGCGCAAGAAGGCGACTATCTCGCTGCTAACCGGGAATGGGGTGCGGCAGCAAGTCGCCAAGAAGCTCTTCGAATTTCCGGACAACGTGGTCGAGGGACCTACCGATATCGCTAAGGGTCGCGAACCGCTTCCGTCGATCGAGAGCATGCTCAGGGCGTTGGGTGACCCCTACCCAGAGCCCGGTTGGATGTGTGTTGCTTATAGCTTGCTCAGCCAGGTCACCCACAGCACACCCATCGGCGTCCTGCATCTGACTCGCAACCGTAATGACGGTGTCCAGTTTGGCCAGCTCACGCCCGAGATGTTGAGCCTCACCCTGGATGTCGCGTGCCTCGGCAGCGCTCACCTGCTGGGCACGGGCTCCATCCTCCTCACTGGCGGTAGCGCCGAGGCGGCAGCGTACGACCTAGAGCTGCATCGGCGCGCGTATGCCGTGCACAACGCGGCCCGGTTGGTCCATGGCTTGGATTAGGAAGAACCCACTAACGGTTACAAGCTTCGGCAACAAAGCTTGGCGTTCATTCTTGGTGGCGGTTCAGCGAGGTCGAGGATGAACTGGCATAACTTCAATTATCTTCGTCAAAGACGACAAGCAGCGAAGATGGTTCGGCCTCAAGGCCGCGCGCAAGGTTGAGCAACGTGACCAAGCTTGGATTCCGCTGGCCGTGCTCGATGTAGACAACGCCGCGGAAGCTGAGACCGCTTCTGCTTGCCAGTTCTTCAAGGGTGAGCCCACGATCCTTGCGCAGGCGCCTCAGGTGCATGCCGAAGGCATGGAGCTGAGGCGCCTGGAGGCTTTGATGGCGACACGGGTTCGACTCGAACATCGACACCCACTTGACTGCCATGAACAGCTGTGCATAATCGGCGCTGATCGTGGTTTCAGACTGTTAACCTCAGGCCAGGCCGTCGGTGGAGCTGGCTCTTCGAGAGGAAGCGCCATGCCTGCCCGGAGGAAGTACCCGGCCGAGCTGATCGAGCGCGGAGTTCAGCTGGTGATCGAGCGGAGGCGGGCGGATTCGGGGCGCGCGGGGGTCGTCCGCGAGGTGGGGGACCTGCTCGGCATCCATCCGGAGGTTCTGCGCCACTGGGTCAACAAAGCTGACGCTACGGCGACGTGGGAGTCGCGAGCACCAACTGGCGATGCCGAGCGGATGCGCCTACTTGAGGCGGAGAATGCGAATTTGCGCAGAATCAACAGCATTCTCAAGTCGGCAGCCGCGATCTTCGCGGCAGAGATTGAGCATGGAACTTCTGCAAGCTAAACGAATCTTAGTGATTCGCTGGCCTCGGCGCGCAAACCCAGGGTCGCTGAGAGCCACCCCTGGGCCCGTCCTGCAATTTGGAAGGGCCCAGGTGGCGGCTACTCATCTTTGTCGAGCTCGCTGCCCGGGGATCTGGGATGACAACCGAGATCCGTTGCCAAACGTTGAGCTATGCCCGTTCGTCAAGCCGAATAGAATGCGCCGAGTCTGCGATTTTCAGGTAGTTTGCGTCGAGATTCTTCCCGAGCAGCGCAAGCGCTGTGAGCCTGCGCGCGATCGTAGTGAAAGTGCGGGCCTCAGCGGGGGTCAGATCCCGGCCGAGAACGCGCTCTTCGCGATAGCTCAGCCACTTGCGCAGTACCTGAAAGCCACCAATCTTGTAGTCCCAGGCTGCTTCAGGTACCCCTCTCCACCAAACATGGTCGTTCAGGTAGATATCGAGCACCTCCTCGCCTAGGGCATCCCGACTTTCCTGAGTCAGCCCTTCGCTGTCAACGGCAGAACGCTCGCGGACATCATATTTTCCGGAGCCTGGCATTACAGCATGTGGCTGAACTGTGCCCCAGCCGGCGGTGACAGCCAGATCCCCATTGCCAGGATTCACGGGCTTACCGTCAGTGCGTTCGATAGTAGCGACAGTCCGGAGGTAGGGGTCATGCGGGGAAGCCGCGGCAGCTACATCTGGGTTAAGCAGAAGTGCTACCTGCTCGCCGAGCGCAGCGGACTCGCGGAGGCCCTCGTTGGTGTTGGGCAGGGGGATGTGAGGCCAGTCGGAGCGTACTGCTTTTCCGTTCTGTTCGACATAGAGCGGAGAGGATCCGATAGCAAGCGCATGCAGCCAGATAAGCATGGCACTGTCCTTGTTGGTTTCGGCATCTTCGATGCCGAGCTGCCGCAAGTAATCCATCGCGCCGCCGGAGAGGTTCGGCCGCCAATCTGCGGATGACTCATCGGCATCTAGATCGAACAGTGACGGAGTGTCATCGGGTTTCTTCGACTTGGCAGAAAGCCAGAACGGAATGGCATATGCGTCGGTGAAGAGGACTTTCTGGTCTACAAGGACATCAGAAAGATGGATAGCTGCACCATCGAGTGCCCGTGGAGCGTTGCGGCGGACCATCAGAAAACGGGAGGATGTTTTTGCGGCAGCAACGAGAAGTGGCCGAGATTCGTTCCATAGCTTGGCCTCGGTCTCGGCGTAGGCGTATCGCATGTCGAGCGGGCGGAACTGGAACCGTTGGATATGCTGCTCGTCGAACGGATTCTTTTCTAGCATGCGCTTGCGGACCTTCTCAGGGTCGAAGCGCGCGAATTTCGTGGCGAGCCGAGGGTCGACCTGCGAAATTGGGACGTTGGGGTCCAGGTAATTCTTGATGCGAGCGCTCAAGGCATCTCGGTCACCGTCGATCAAAGCGAACTGACGGTTCTCGTTCAATCCGAGCATGGGGTCCTTGGCACACAGCTCGTTGACGGCAGGCCAATCTGCGTACCCCTGGCGTGAGGTCCAGCGCACCAGACGGAACCAGTTGTCCTTGTCTGGCGTGAGGGGTTCATAGTGGGGGCCGGCGTTGGGATCGCCTGTGACGGCAGCGAGCTGTTCGCGCTTGTCTTGCCCCCAAAAATCGCGATACCGGACCATCGTTGGCGAGCTGGCATGGTCGCTGGTTCGGACGAGCATGCTGATGGCCACGCCGCGCGTGATACCTGCAGGGTTCAACCGCGTGCTGAAAATGGACGGGTCCTTGCCACCGGCAGGGGTCTTCTTTCCCGTCTCACGACTATCGCCATTTAGATGATCGACGGTGACATCGTTGAACTCATCCAGTAGGCGCTTTCGCATGATGACAGATGACGGGTCGCCGAGCCATGATGAATTACTGATGAAGCAGATGATACCCTTACCGGTCTGTTCCGCAATGCGACGCTCGGCGATGCGAAAGAAGCGGACGTAGAGGTCGTCAAGCTTGTTTTTGGTGATATCCCAAGGCTTTTCGGAAAGTCTGGCCTTGTAGGGCTCAACGAGCCCGCCTTCCTCGTCTCCTGACACGCCAGCGAATCCATTATAAGGAGGGTTGCCGAGGACAACGAGGATTTGCTGATCGCGCTTAACGGAGCGGGCCGCATCTCGCTCTGCGGAAAACTCGGTAAATGGGAGCACGGGATGCTTATTGTCGTCGACCCAGCCGGTCAAGGCATTGGTTAGATATACGCTGGCGCGCTCCCCGGAATTGGCGTCGAGCGGAACGCCCAGGCGCTGCAAGGCGATCCCGATCCTGAGATGTGCGACGACAAACGGTGCGGGTAGCAATTCGAAGCCGTGGATGCGTGACAGGACTGCCTGCTTAGCCTCCGCTGCGACGAGCCCGTCGCCGCTTTGCTCCTTCAAAGTGGTCACTATTTTTTCGAGGACAGCGGTTAGGTACGAGCCGGTGCCTGTACATGGATCAAGCACATGTACCTTTGGGTCGGCAAGGCCGAGGGGAAGTCCTATCTGCGTGCGTAGCGCGTGGTCGACGCGGTCTACCATGTAGCGCACGACCTCAGGAGGTGTGTACCAGACGCCGAGCTCGCGACGAAGCTCGGGATCATATTCCTGAAGGAATGGCTCGTAGAAGTACTGGACAGCCTCAGCCGCTTCGAAGCGCTGGAAGAACAGTTTGCGGTCCACTCGCGCAAGGACATCGTCTGTCCAGTCGAGCACCTCGTCCAGTCCCACTGGTAGGTTTGCCGGGGTGGCCAACTGCTGGAAAAGAACGCGGACCATCGGAACTGAGAGTGTCCACTGAGCCTGGCGCCAAGTGAAGCGCTTGGTACTCTGTTCCGACTGCTGTTCTGACCAGTATGCCCACGAGGAAAAGACGCCGTAGAACAGTGTCTGGACGAGTGCTGAGCGGAAGAAGTGGTCGCCATCCTTGCCCTCAAAGCGCAAGCCCAGGGCTTCTTCCAGCGAACTCCTCAGGGTCGCGAGCGTCTCGACATCGCCCGCCTGCTCGACCCGCGATAGCCCGGTTCGTGCGTAGGCGGCCAGGAACCACGCAAGGTCGGCAGGAGCACTCAGAGGTGCATCGCCCTGAAGCGCTCGCTTGAGGTAGTCGAGGAAGTCGGCGCCCTTCGACTTTTCGATTTCTTTGGGATCAAGAGCCCAGAACGATTTCTCATCGGGCGCAACGGTGAATCGTTCGCCTGTCTGAGCCTCGCCGTCGGAATCCAAGCGAACGATTACGAAATCGCGGTATGTGCAAACTAGGACTTTGCCGTAGCGCTCCAAGTAACGCTTGACTTGGGCGGATCTTGCGACTCGAAGGACATCTTGTGACACCCCCTTGACTTCCATGACTCCGCGTTCAGGCGCACGCGACGCCATCGCGGAATCCCCGGCCTCGGCCACGGCCTGGCCTGCGATGAACAGGCCACCATCCGGTACCCCGGCACCGCGATTCTTGGTGGTCAGGACGCACGTGACCACCGGAGTGAGGGTCTTCCCTACCTCGTTGAGTAGCGCTTCTAGCTGCCCATAGTAGGAGGTCTCTGGGGCGGCCTCGCCGGTTGAGTGGATCGCCTTTAGGCGTTCGAGGTATGTACGTAGGGTGACCACGAGGGCCATCGTATTACCGGCAGCCGCACACCGAGAAGGATCGGTCATTTGTCCGATATGCCGACCTTCTGTAACTCGGCCGCTGCCAGCATCACGTCACCCGCGTGCCTGACGTGCCGACAGCATCGAGCCAAGATCGGAGCTGGTAGATCGCAGCTCCAACTTGGCTCACCTGACTTACGTGGTCTTGGGCTACTGATCTGCCGTGCTGGTTGACAGCACTGGCTAGATAACAACGGCTCCGTTCGAGCCTCTGGCGATGGCAGCTGGTCGCGATGGTTCGGATACGGTGCGAGCGCGTGGCTGCGAGGTGCCGGCATCGGGGTGCGGCAAGGGCACTCCATGTTCGGATCTGGTGCGCTAGAGTGCCCGCCCTGGGACACCGTCGGCTCCTGCGCGGCCGGCAGGGAGGGGCGATCTTGATTCCCGAGCTGACCGTGGCCGGGGTGCTGCCGCCGGGTCGACACCTTGCCACCTTCGCCGAGATAGACGAGCTGTTCGTCAAGCAGGCGCCCCATGCCGACCGGCGCCGTCGCATCTTCCGTGCGTTCGAGATCTACATGGAACAGGTAGCCGACGTGCTGCCCAGCGGTTCCGTGTGGCTGGACGGCGGCTTCTGCACGTACAAGAGTGAGCCCCCCAAGGACATGGACCTGGCTCTGCTTGTCGACCGGGCCCACACTGCAGGACTGAGTCCTGAGGGCTGGGAGAAGCTGGACAGCCTGCGCACCCTCCAGGGGGTGTACTCGCAGATGCCGAAGACGCTCGCGGAGCGCGTGCAGCCTATGGGCGGTCTGATCGACAGCTTCATCGTGGTGGCTGGCGAGCCCGCCCTAGAGGACTATTGGCATGGCCTATGGTCGAGCGTCAAAGGCCCGGACGGAGAGATCATGGCAGGACAGGTCAAGGGCTACCTGGAGGTGATCTGGTGACCAGCAGTGTCCAGGATTCCTGGGAGCGCGCCTTCGCGAGTGTTCAAGGAGACGACCCGCTCTCGCGCCTGGCCCGGGAGAGCCTCCAGTCCTCGGCAGCCAGGTTTCCGGGACTGGGCCTGGGCGCGACGGCGGCCACTCAGGGCCTGATGTTCCGCATCGCGGACTCCGAGGCCCCGGGAAGCCCGATCTCTGCGAACGACGCCGGCGACTTCCTTCAGCGTCTCCAACGTGCCGTGGCCCGGCTGGCCAAGGCCCGTCGGGCTCGCCTTGCCGACGTCGCCAGGCTGCTGCCGCTGGACCTTGACCTTGCCCGCCTCAACGTCAGGGCAACGGCCATGGGGTCGCTCATTGTCGACTTGGTCCCGCAAACTGCGTCAGAGACGGCCGACGGCAGCGAAAATCTTCTCCCTGCGGGCTCGTCCTGGGCTGAGATCGGGGCTATCGAGCTCGTGCGGGCTCTACCGGAGAACCCCAACGACGAGGCATCGCTGGATTCTCTGACAAGCGCCTCCCCGGTGGTCAGGCGTGCAGTTGCCGACCTGATCCACGGGCTGCCGAACCCCAAACTGAACATTGACTTCACCCTTCGGCAGAGGTCCGGCGAGAAGCTCACCTCCTGTCTCACCGCCCCCCAAGCCAATATTCTCCGGGAGCGCCTGGACTCCGTCCGGGAGGAGCGGCAGGTCGTCCGCATGCGTGGGCGCCTCGACGGTCTTCGGACCAGGCGGCAGATCTTCTACTTTGAGACCCCCGCGGGCGGCGAGATCCACGGCTACGTGGACGACTCCCTCATGTCAGCAGTCAAGGAGAACCTCGACGCCCAGGTCGACGTCGCCTTGGAGAGCTTCGTCAACAGGTCCGGCTCCGGCAAGGCAAGCCAACGCCGATACCGGCTGATCGAGGTAGCGGGACAGATCTCTCAGATGCCCCCCGAAAGCGACTTCGGCGCCGAGGACGGCTGACTTCGCGGGCGGGCTCAGTTCCGTCCACTTGACCTGCATCGTGCGTGTGGCCGCTGTCGGCGCTGGGGCGTCTGCGCTCAGACACAAGCGACAGTCGTGACCACCGAGCCAGGCTTGCGATCTCGCAGTCAATGTCCATCGAAATCACGAACGTGACCATCCCACCGTCGGCGGTAAAGGCCGCAGGGTGTCCCGCCAGTGAATCACCTACCAGCGAAGGGCTCCAGGTCCTCATTCCTACACGTACGGTGTGGCCTGCCGGACGCGCCCGAGTGCCGTCAACGCCCGGTGCGCTCAGCGTCGAGGGGGCGGTCCCAGCAGACGCCGCCAAGTCTGCTGATAGGTGACTCCGGCCCGCGCCTGGTGGTACGAGCCCACTCGTTCGAGCGCTTCCAATTCCAGGATGATCCACCAGGCGCTGGCAGCGGAACCGAAGCCAGACAACAGGGCAGTGCCCGCAGCGGTACAGGGGCCAGCAGCTGAACGGTGTCCAGGGTCGAGTCAGTCCTCGGTGAACAGCTCGTGGGGCTCGACTCCCAGTGCCTTCGCGAGGGCCGGGATGCGGTCCACCGAGACGCTGTGCCGGGCGGTTTCGAGTTCGACGTAGAAGGACCTGTCCATGCCAGCTGCTACCGCCACGGCGGTCTGGGTCAGCCCCTTCCGCTCGCGAAGCGCCCGCAGGCGGCGCCCGAAGAGGACGCGCTGGGCTGGGATGGCCGGGTCTGAATCGCTGTTCGCCACGAGCAGTAACCGTAGTACAGTCCGAGCTGTAGGAAGTCTCCTACAAGATCAATTGTTGCGCCAAGGGGAGTTGCCGCATGACTGCGTCAGTGCAGCCGCTGCTGGCTTCCGGCGTGTTGGGCCCGGCAGCTGGCGGAGCCGCAGTGCGGCGACTGCCGTCGGCGATGCCGCGCAGGCTTCCGGCGGTGCCGGTGCCCGCAGCCGGCGAGTCCTTCCCATCGTGGGTGGATCGGATGGCCGTGGATCTGGAGCTGACGCCGGGTGAGACAGCGCGGCGGGTGGGGCTGGAGTGCCGTTCGAGCGACCGCGCAGTGCGGCCGGTGTGCTACGGCGTGGCGCTGACGGAGCTGGGTGCGCGTCGGATCGGGGCGGCGACCGGGCTGGACAAGGAGGAGCTGCGGTCCATGCAGCTGGCCCGGTACGCCGACGGCGTCCTGGACTTCTCCCGGCTGGACTTGGCCGAGCCACCGTCGGTGACCCGGCTGAGCAACCGTGAGTGGGCGCTGTTCACCGGCACCCGGGCGTGCCCGAAGTGCCTGAGCGAGCGTCCGGTGTGGCCGCTGTGGTGGCGCCTGGGCATAGCGGCGGTGTGTCCGACCCACCGGACACTGCTGGTTGACACCTGCCCCACGTGCGGGGACCGGCTCGGACTCGGGAACTCCGGGCATCCCGGGGGCCTGCCGACCCGGTCGGGAGTCCTGGACCTGCGGCGGTGCAACAACCGACGCTCAGCGGCTGCGGGACAGCGATCGGCCCGCTGTGATCAGGAATTGGCCGAGCTGCCGTCCGTGACCGTTCCGGCGCTACTCGCGGACTTGCAGGAGCTGGTGCTGAAGGCCGCAGACGGGAGCCCTGCAGTGGTTGCCGGGCGGACTATGGCGACGGCTGACTTCTTCGCCGCCTTGCGCTACCTGGCCGCAGCCGCCCGGGCGGGTGCCGAGCCGAGCGATCTGGCGGACTGCCCGACGCTGGCTCCCGAGGCCGCCGAGGCGTTCACGGCCTATCAGGACGTGCGCCGACGCGCCCGCCACGGCGGCGCACGGACGAAGCTCGGGATGAGTCCGCCCACTGCCGCCCACGCGGCCGCCGTCCTCGCGCTGACGGCCCCCCTGCTGTTCGCCCGGAGCCGGACGGCGATGAGCGCCGCCTTGGCCCGCTGGCAGGGCTCCGTCCCGGAGTCCTTGACGATTCCGGCCTGTCTGAACGACGACACCACCGAACGGCCGCCGACCGGGGCGGGCCCGACACTGCGCATCAGGAAGGACGGGCGTGAGTCCGAAGAGAACCCGGACGCTGCGGCCGGTCAGGTATGTGCCTGACCAACTGTTCGTCCGCTACTACGACGCTGCCGAGATCGAACGGCTCATACCGGCTTCCCAGGCAGCGCGGGTGCGCTTCGAGGACTGCCTGCCCGCCCGCGAGATCCCCTCGTACGTGGGGATGCGGCACACTCCCGGCTCGTACTGGGCAGCCAGCTGCGACACCGTGCTGGACTACGAGAGCTTCCTGGAAGCGCAGTGGATGCGGCTGCTGGACTTCGACTCCAAGGTCGCCGTCCTGGCCGCACAGCCGTTCATCTTCGAAGGCGCCGATGCCCAAGGCAAGTGGACCCACGTCCCCGACCTGTTCGTCCGCCGCACCGACGGCACAGTGCTGCTGCTGGACGTCAAGAACCCCGAGCAGCTGGCCAAGCCGCGTGTCGTGCAGCAGGCCCAGCGCACCCGGCAGGCGTGCCAGGAGCTCGGATGGGACTACCGCATGGTCGGCGCCCCGGACCCGCAACTGTGGGCCACCGTCGAGTGGCTGGGCGGCTACCGGCGCCCGCTGCACGCCACGGCCGACCTGGTCGACCCCGTCCTGGCGCTCGCCGCCAAGCCGATCACCCTCGGGGACCTCGTGGACTTCCCTCATGATCCCGAGGTCGTCCGGCCGGTGGTCTACCACCTGATGTGGCATCACCGCCTGCTCTTCGACACCGCCCGGCCCCTTCGCGACCACACCCGTGTGTGGGCGACCAGCAGCACCCCAGAGAGGACGCGATGAACCAGCGCCACCGGCTCGCGGTCGAGGACTGGATCGAGTTCGAGGACGAACGCCACCAGGTCGTGGCCACCGACGGCGCGCTGGTCCGGCTGCGGTCCATCACCGGCCACCGGATCACGATCATGCTCTCCGAGCTGCTGACCGACCCCTCGTTCCGTGCGTTCGCCGAGCCCCCGCCCGAAGCCGACGCCAAGGACGTGGGTCTCGACCCCGGCGGTGTGCTCGCCACCGTCGCACCCGCGGCCAGGCAGGCGGCGCTCGACCTCGAAGCCCATCTGTGGGAGGCGACCACCGGCTACCGGTCCGGTGATCCGATGAAGGCCCAGGCCGGGGAGCCCCGCCCGCAGTACCACCCCGACATGAAGAAGACCGAACGCATCCTGGCCAAGGCCGCGGAACTCGGCGTCAGCGACCGCTGGTTGTGGAAACTGCTGGACCGGTGGGACGAGCAGGGCCTCTTCGCGCTGGTGGACGGACGCAAGGCACGGGTCCGCAACCCCCTGCGCAACGTCGAACCGCGCGTCATCCAGGCGATCCGCGAGCAGTCGGCCGCAGAGCGACTGGACAGCTCCTCCACGGTCACCACCCGCTTCCTGAGGCGCACTCAGAACCGCCTCGACGCGGACTACGGAACCGGCGAAGTGCCGCTCCCCAAGGAGGACACCTTCCGCCGGATCGTGCGGCTGCTTCTGACGCACCGCCCCTCCGACCCCGCCTACCAGCGCCAGTCCGGCGCCAACCAGCCCGACCGCACCTTCGGCAACGTCATCGCGCACCGCCCCGGCCAGGTCGTCATGCTCGACAGCACGCCGCTGGACGTGCTGGCCTGGGACGCGACGACCAACAGCACCGAGGGCCTCGAACTCACCATCGCGCTCGACCTGGCGACCCGGTCCATCCTGGCCTGGCGGCTCACCCCGGTGGGCACCAAGGCCATCGACATCGGTCTCCTGCTCGCGGACGTGATGACTCCCGAGCCGATGCGGCCGGCCTGGGACGACGCCCTGCGCTACTCGATGCTCCGCGTCCCCTACGAACGCATGCTCACGCTGGACGAACGCCTCGCCCAGGCGGCCGCCCGCCCGGTGATCTACCCCGAGACCCTCCTGTTCGACCACGGCAAGCCCTACCAGTCGGATGTCGTCCGCCGGGCCTGCCGCTCCTGGAAGATCGACATCCAGGACGCGCGCAAGCTCAAGCCCACCGACAAGCCGCACGTCGAACGCCTCTTCGGCACCATCCGCGAGCAGTTCTCCATGCACGTCGCCGGCTACAAGGGCTTCAGCGTTGCCACCCGCGGCCGAACCGTGGAGGAGCAGGCCCGCTGGAGCGTCGACGAGATCGCCGAGTTCTTCGCCGAGTACGTCGTTGCCGTCTACCAGCAGAAATCCCACTCCGGGCTGCACCTGCACGGCTTCCCCGACCTTGAGGTCTCCCCGAACGAGGCGTACGCGATGGCGCTGGGCTCGGCCGGCTTCGTCGACTGCCCACGCGACCCGAACCTGTACTACGAGCTGCTGCCGATCGCCGGCAAGGGCCGGGTGATCCACCCGTACGGCGTGGAGCTCAACCACCTCGTCTACAACGCCGAGGTCCTCTACCAGTTCCGCAACGCCAAGTCCCCGTACCCGAACGAGCTGTGGCCCATCCGCTACGACCCCCGCAACCTGCTGCACGCCTACTTCCACAACCCGCGCGACCAGAAGTGGTACACGCTGCGCTGGACGCACGCGCTCAGCGACCTTCAACCGTTCACCGACATCACCCTGCGCGAGGCCAAACGTCTGCTCGCCCAGCGCGGCCAGGACCCGAGCAAGCCGGAACTGATCGCCCAAGCGCTTCGAGACCTCCAGAACCGCACCGACGCACCCGAGACCTGGACCAAGGGCACCCGCAAGCGCTGGTCCCGCGACCGCCACCGGGCCCACACCCAGGCCGTGGATGCCCTGCGCTCCACACCCGCCGTGCCCGCGCCGCCACCGGCTCCGCCGGCCCCCGCACCGCCGACCCGCAAGCCCACCATCCCCGGCCTACACGCCGTCCCCAACCTTCCCATTGAGGACGACGACCTCGACCTCGACGCCATCCAGCCCGCTGCGGTATGGAACCCCCACAGCGCCCAGGAGAACTGACCCCGTGACAACCGCCCTCGGCTTCCCCGACGATGACGACAACCACTTCCAGCACCCTGGGCTCGCCGAGCCGCGCACCAAAGAGGAATGGCGGGCCTACCTCGCGTCCGAACCGCCGATCAAGCCGGACAAGCTCTCCTTGGAGATGTACGAGCAGCTCAGCGCCAAGGAGAAGGCCCTGCACAACCGAGCCCGCTTCGCCCACCACAGCGCGCTGGTGATCGTCCGCAACGCCCAGATGGATGCCATCCACCACCAGATACGCCGCCGGATGCTCACCAACGCCCGCCAGCCGGCCGGAGCCCGCCGCGGAATCGTCCTGGACGGCCCGGCCACCCTCGGCAAGTCCACCCTGGTGAAGATGTTCGCCGCCGACTTCGAACACGAACTCCGCCGGGACTTCCCCGAACGCTTCGAACGCAGCTACCGCGTCGACAACCACTCGGTCGACTACACCCCCGTCGTGTACATCAATATCCCCTCCCAGGCCACGCCGAAGGACCTGTCGATCGCCCTGGCCGACTACATGGGCATGGCGTACCGGCCCGGCGCGACCAAGAGCGCCATCACCAACCGGGTCCTGACCGACCTCCGCCGCTGCGGCGTGGAGCTGGTGATCATCGACGATGCGCACTTCATGAACCTCTCCCTCAAGGAGGGAAAGGTCGTCAACGACCACCTCAAGTTCATCGCCAACCACACCGCCGCGACCTTCATCTACACCGGTGTCGACCTCAAGCACTCCGGCCTCTTCCTGGAGGGCACCGGCGGGGCCCGGGTCACCCAGACCTCCGGCCGCAACACCCTGCTCCACATACGGCCGTTCTCCGTCGAAGCGAAGCCGGACAAGGCCGACTGGGTCAGCGTCATCGCCTCCATGGAAGCCGCGCTCGTCCTCTACCGACACGAGCCCGGCACTCTCAAGCGAGCCTGGAAGTACCTCTACGAGCGCACTGAGGGCAACATCAGCTCACTCGCGGAACTGATCCGGGAGTCTGCCACCGAGGCCGTCATGACAGGCGCCGAGGCGATCACCCGGAAGCTCATGGAGGGCATCGTGATCAACGAGAACGCCCAGACCGCGTACGACATCTCGGGGCACGAGGAGCCGGAGAGTCCCGGCCCGGAGGCCGACGGCGATGAAGGCGAGCCCATCGCCGGCTGACCAGAGCAAAGCGCCGGTAGTCACGGTTGGTGACTACCGGCGCTGTCGCCTGAAGCGGGCCGACTGCGCACTGAACTCATTCGTGCGGTAGAGCCTCCGAAATCCACCGCAGAAAAGAGTTCAGTTCCCAGGTCGGCAGGGCGCTCACTGAACTTTTTTCTGCCGTCCGACACACCATGTCCGCCCACGCCCCCGCGAAAACCGGCCACGCGTCTCGATCCGCCAACGCCCCTCCCGCCGGCGGGTGCCCGGGCCGTCCCGGAACCGGAACTACTCCACCTCGACGCCGTACGCGCGCACCAGGTCTTCCAGGCCGTGGTCGTAGCCCTGGCCGACGGCCCGGAAGCGCCACTGCGGGCCGCGGCGGTAGACCTCGGCCAGGAGCAGGGTGCGCTCGCTGGTGGCGGCGTCCAACGTGGCCTGGGCGACGACCGGCGCGTCGACGCCCGGGGTGAGGGCCACCTGGACCGCTCCGACGTCCCCGAAGGTGTCGGTCCCGTCGATGGCGGCGGCGATCGCGATCCGGCGGGCGGCGGGCGGCAGCGCCGCGAGGTCGACGGCGACGGTCTGCTCGGTCGGGCCGTCGCAGAGGAGGCGGACCGACCCGTCAGGGCTCTCCGGGGCACCGTAGAAGACGAAGTCATCGTCGCAGGCGACCTGTTCGTCCCCGTCGAGGACGAAGGCGACGACGTCGATCTCGCAGCGCGCCTGCTGCGCCCAGGAGGCGGCCACGTGCCACTGCCCGGCGGCCGGGAGGTCGATGACCCCGCCGCGCGGCAGCACCTCGGCCGCCGCGCCGTCCCGCTGCTCCACCGCCTCCCGCTGCTCCACGGCGTCCCGGTGCTCCGCGGCGTCCTGAGCGAGGGCCGCGACCGGCTCCGCGGCGGGGGCGCCGAGCCATTCGCGCGGATGCACCGGGATCCCCAGCGCCGCGACCCGGGTCATCCGGCGGTCGCGCTCGCCACCGGCGAGGAGGACGACGTCGGTGACCCCGGCCGAGAGGTTGATCGCGGCCGTCCCGCCCAGCTCGACGGCCCTGGCCCGCACCGCGGACGCCTCCTCGTGGCTGCCGCCCAGCACGAGCACCCTGCGGCGGCCGAACGGCTTGACCGCGCGCAGTGCCACGGGCGCCGCCGCGGCGACGGGGACGGCGACGGGGACCGCAACGGGAACGGGAACGGGGGCAGGGGCGGTAGGTGCCGCGGTCGGCCCGCCCGCTGCGGCGGGGTTCTCCGCCCGCTGCGGCTTCCTCCCGGTCGGCCCTTCGTGGGGCGTCCCGGGCCGCACCTGCGCCAGCAGTCCGAGGAAGGTCTGCTCGTCGACGACCGTGACGCCCTCCGCGAGCGCCCGCCGCGCCTTGGCGGAGCCCGAGACCGCGTCGTTGGTGACGAGGACGCCGGTGTGCCGGCTGACCGACGACATGACGTTCAGGCCCGCGCCGACGGCCCGGGCCACCAGTTCGGCCCGGGAGGCGGCGGTCTCGCCCGTGAAGGCGATCTTCATGCCCTGGACCAGCGGCTCCCCGGGCGCCGGACGGCCCGGGTTCCGGTAGGCGCACGGCGTCTTCGGCGGCTTCGGCGCGAACCGCGGGTCCTGCCGGGGCGGGCAGGCCACCAGCGGCAGCGGGACTCCCAGCCGCACGGCCTCGGCCAGGGAGGAGCGGAAGATGCCCGCGAGGACGCGCGTGTCGTCCAGCGCGTCGTGCGCACTGGTCTGCGGCACGCCGTAGTACTCGGCGAGGGACGCCAGGCTGAGTCCGGCGACCGGCGGCTCCACCCTCCGGTTCAGGGCCAGGGTGCACAGGCGCCGGTCGACGGGCAGGTGCAGTCCGGCCCGGGCGAACTCGTGGGCCAGGAAGTCGTAGTCGAACTGGGCGTTGTGGGCCACCATGACCCGGCCGCGGAGGAGCGTCCCGATCCGGTCGGCCACCTGCTCGAAGGCCGGGGCGCCGCGCAGCCGCTCCGCCGTCAGGCCGTGGACGTGCACCGGCCCCGGGTCGCAGCCCGGGTCGAGCAGGGTGGAGTACTCCCCGGTCTGGATCCCGTCCGGGCCGAAGGTCAGCACCGCGATCGAGAGGACCCGGTCACGCCGGGCGACCAGGCCGGACGTCTCGACGTCGACCAGGGCCCAGTCGTACGCGTAGTCGGGCAGGAGGGACACGTCGGGTGGGGAGGCGAGCGGCATGGCAGCAAGGATGGGACGGGCGCGTCGGCCGCTTCAACCGGAACGCCGATTTTCCCCGGCCGGTCCGCCGGCACCGGGCGGTGGGCACCCGGTGCCGGCGGAGGGTCGGCGGCCCTACCGGACCGGCTCCAGGATGGCGACGCACTCGAAGTGCTGGGTCATCGGGAACAGGTCGAACGCCCGCAGCGAGACCGGCCGGTAGCCGCCCTCGCGGAAGAAGGCGAGGTCGCGGGCGAGGGCGGCCGGGTCGCAGGCGACGTAGGCGATGCGGCGGGCCTCCAGGGAGCTGAGGTGGGCGACGGTGTCGCGGCCGGCGCCGGCGCGCGGGGGGTCGAGGACGATCAGGTCGGTGGAGGTGATGCCGGTGCGGGGCAGCAGGGTCTCGACCTTGTCGCACTCGATCCGGACCTGCTCCAGGGCGGCCAGGTTGTGCCGGGCGTCGGCCACCGCCTGCTTGCCGGACTCGATGCCGAGCACCGCGCCCTCCTCGCCGACCCGTTCGGCGAGCGCGCCCGCGAACAGGCCGACGCCGCAGTACAGGTCGAGCGCGCTCTCGCCCCACTGCGGGTCGAGGCCGGTGAGGACGGCGTCGACGAGGGTCTCGGGGGCCTCGGGGTGGATCTGCCAGAAGCCGCCCTCGGAGACCCGCCAGGTGCGGCCGACGGCCCGCTCGCGGACGAAGGTGCGGCCGTGGACGCGGTGGAACAGGTCCTGGTCGTCGATCCGCGCGATGGAGGTCTCGCGGTCCAGTTCGACCAGCGGCAGCTGCTCGCCGGGCAGCGGCCGCAGGATCACCTGCCGGTCGGAGGAGCCGGTCGCGGCGATCGCCTCGACGGCGGCCACCCCGGTCCAGTCGCGGGACTCGACGCCGAGCTCGGCGACGCCGGGCGCGGCGATCAGGCAGCGGTCGATCGGCTGGACGTCGTGCGAGCGGTGCTTGCGCAGGCCGATCACGCCCTCCTCGTCCACCGCGTACTGGACCCGCGTGCGCCAGGCCGGGACCTCGCCCGCGGGGAGCTTGCCGCCGACCGGTTCGACCGAGCCGTCCCAGTGCGCCTCCTCGGGGGTGAGGCCGGCCAGCTTGGCGAGCTGCTCGGTGAGGACGGCGGCCTTGAGCTTGCGCTGCCCGCCGGGGGTGACGTGCTGCCAGTCGCAGCCGCCGCACCGGCCGGGGCCGGAGAACGGGCAGGGCGCCTCGATCCGGTCCTTGGACGCCTCCAGCACCTCCACCGCGTCGGCCCGCAGGAAGCGGGAGGTGGTGGTGCCGTCGGTGACCTGCACGACGACCCGCTCGCCGGGCAGGGCGTGCCGGACGAACAGCACCCGGCCCTCGTGCCGGGCCACGCAGTGCCCGCCGTGCGCGACCGGCCCGACCTCGACCTCGTAGCGCTCGCCGACCAGCGGGTCCCCGGAGGGCTGCCGCAGCACCGGCTGCGCGGGCCGCAGCACCTTCGGCGGCCGCACCGCCCCGGGCTTGCGCCCCTGCCGGGCCGGCTTCCTCCCGCCCTCGCCCTCGCCCTTCGCCGCGGCCCGGCCCTTGGCGGCGCCCTGGCCCTTCGCCGCGGCCTTGTCCTTGGGGGCCTTGTCCTTGGGGGCGGCCTTCGCCGGCTTCTCGGGACGCTGCTCGCCCGGCACCGGCGGCAGGCTGCGGGCGGTGTTGCCCTCCCGGTCGGTGGCTTCGGGCCGGGCGGGCCGGTTGCTCCAGCGCGGGTGCGCGACCTGCCCCGGCTTGGCGCCGGACGTGCGGCCGGGGCGGCCCTGGCGACCGGAGGAGCGGGGCGGGTTGTTGCGGGTCACGGGGGTCGCTTCCTTACGGGAGACAGCGGGACACAAACGGGTGGAGCACCGTGCGGCGGACACGAACACGGCGGCCCGCGGCGGACCGGGAACGATCCGCCACGGGCCCATTGAAGGCCATCCGGGGGCCGGACGGGCAGCGCGGGCGCTACCCCGACGCTAGTCGCGCGGCGCGGCGTCCGACCCGCCCGACCCGTCGGCCGGACCGGCGGACCCGGCCGGATCGCCCGACCCGCCCGCCGTCGGCCGCCGCCGCGGCTCGCCGCGGCGCACCGCGCCGGGCGCGGACCACGCCTTGGGCGCCTTGCGCCGCTCCGAGGACTCCAACTGCCAGGGTACGGAGGTCACCATCACACCGGGCTTGAACAGCAGCCGTCCCTTGAGCCGCAGCGCGCTCTGGTTGTGCAGCAGGTGCTCGTACCAGTGGCCGACCACGTACTCGGGAATGTAGACGGCGACCACGTCGCGCGGGCTGGAGCGGCGCAGGTTCTTGACGTACTCCAGCACCGGCCCGGTGACCTCGCGGTAGGGCGAGTCGAGAACCTTCAGCGGCACGTCGAGGCCGCGCTCCTCCCAGTCCTGGCGCAGCGCCGCGGTGTCCACCGGGTCGACGTTGACGGTGACGGCCTCCAGGGTCTGGGCCCGGGCGAGGCGGGCGTACGCGAGGGCGCGCAGCGCGGGCTTGTGGATCTTGGAGACCAGCACGATGGCGTGCACCCGGGTCGGCGGGGCGACGTCGTCGGGCTCCTCGGCGGCCTTGAGCTCGGCGCTGACCCGGTCGTAGTGGCGGCGGATCGCCTTCATCACGACGAACAGCACGACCATCAGGGCGATCGCGATCCAGGCGTGGCCGATCTTGGTGGCGAGCACCACGATCAGCACGGCCATGGTCATCACCAGGCCGAAGGCGTTGATCGCCCGGCTGCGCTGCATGTGGGCGCGCTTCTTCGGGTCGGTCTCGGTGCGCAGCAGCCTGGTCCAGTGCCGGATCATGCCGGACTGGCTCATGTTGAAGGCCACGAAGACGCCGACGATGTACAGCTGGATCAGCCGGTTCGGGTCGGCGCCGAACGCCACGATGAACAGGATCGCCGCCCCGGCCAGCAGCACGATGCCGTTGGAGAAGGCGAGCCGGTCGCCGCGGGTGTGCAGCTGCCGCGGCAGGTAGCGGTCCTGGGCGAGGATCGAGCCGAGCACCGGGAAGCCGTTGAACGCGGTGTTCGCGGCCAGCACCAGGATCAGGCCGGTGGTGGCGGCGACGAAGTAGAAGCCGGGCGTGAAGTTGGAGAACACCGCCTCGGAGATCTGCGCCAGCACGGTCTTCTGGTGGTAGTCCGCGGGCGCGCCGATCAGCTGCTCGGTCGGGTTCTCGGCCATCTGCGTGCCGGTCAGGTGGGCGAGGTAGATGATGCCCATGAACATCGTCACGGCGATGGAGGCCATCATCAGCAGCGTGGTCGCCGCGTTCTTGCTCTTCGGCTTGCGGAACGCGGGCACGCCGTTGGAGATCGCCTCCACACCGGTCAGCGCCGCACAGCCCGAGGAGAACGCCTTCAGCAGCAGGAACACCAGCGCGAACCCGGCCAGCGAGTCGTTGCCGGGCGTCGCCGCCAGGTGGTACGAGGCGCTCTCCGCGGGCAGCTCGGCCCCGAACCCGAAGTGCCGGACCATGCCGTAGACCACCATGCCGATCACGCCGACCATGAAGGCGTACGTCGGCACGGCGAACGCCGAGCCGGACTCGCGCACGCCGCGCAGGTTCATGCCCATCAGCACGATGACCAGGAACACCGACAGCGCCATCTCGTGCCCGCGCAGCGCGGGCACCGCCGAGACCACGTTGGCCACGCCGGAGGTGGTGGACACCGCCACGGTGAGGATGTAGTCGACCATCAGCGCGCTCGCCACCACCAGGCCGGAGTTCGACCCGTGGTTGACGGTCGCGACCTCGTAGTCACCGCCTCCGCTGGGGTAGGCGTGCACGTTCTGCCGGTACGACGCGACCACCGCGAGCATCACGATGGCGACCACGACGCCGATCTGCCACGAGAAGTGGATGGCCGAGGCGCCGGCCAGCGACAGCGTCAGCAGGATCTCCTCGGGCGCGTAGGCGACGGAGGAGAGTGCGTCCGAGGCGAACACCGGCAGCGCGATCCGCTTGGGGAGGAGCGTCTCCCCCAGCTTGTCGCTGCGCAGCGCACGCCCGATCAGGATGCGTTTCGGTAGGTCAGCAGGCATAGGCACAGCAAGGAATCGTAAGGGCTGTTGATGGCACCGGATGCCTCGCGGGGCCACCTTGGTCGCGACTGTGTTCGGCGGACCGGCTAGCGTGTCGACAGAAGGGTTTGCGGGCAACACCGAGTTGCCCCTCGCGTCGGATCACAGGCGCGGCCGACAGAAGGCCCCCAAAATCGGGGGCACGGAAGGACGATGAGCGGTGTTTACGCAGATCATGACCCCAACGGACCGGGTGAGGTAGGCGCGTGCACATCGTCATCATGGGCTGCGGACGCGTAGGCTCCGCCCTCGCCAGAACGCTCGAGAAACAGGGTCACTCGGTCGCGGTCATCGACCAGGACCCGACCGCCTTCCGTCGGCTCGGCGCGGGCTTCAACGGCCGCCGGGTCACCGGCGTCGGCTTCGACCAGGACACCCTGAAGGAAGCCGGCATCGAGGAGGCGGGCGCCTTCGCCGCCGTCTCCAGCGGCGACAACTCCAACATCATCGCGGCCCGGGTGGCCCGCGAGAACTTCGGCGTCGAGCACGTCGCGGCCCGCATCTACGACCCGCGCCGCGCCGAGGTGTACCAGCGCCTGGGCATCCCGACCGTCGCCACCGTCCGCTGGACGGCCGACCAGATGCTGCGCCGGCTGCTGCCCAGCGGCGCCGAGCCGCTCTGGCAGGACCCTTCGGGCGCCGTGCAGCTCGCCGAGGTCGCGTTCGCCCCGGCCTGGATAGGCCACCGGCTCGCCGAGCTGGAGGAGGCCGCCGGCGTCCGGGTGGCGTTCGTCACCCGGGTCGGCGAGGGCGTGCTGCCCACCCCGCAGATGGTGGTCCAGGAGGGCGACCTGGTGCACGTGATGCTGCGCCGCAACGAACTGACCGCGGTCGAGGCGGCGTTCGCGAAGGCCCCCGAGGAGGCTGGTCACTGATGCGCGTCGCCATCGCCGGAGCCGGAGCCGTCGGCCGTTCCATCGCCGGGGAGCTCCTGGAGAACGGCCACGAGGTCCTGCTGATCGACAAGAACCCGAACTCCATCTCGGTGGAGCGCGTCCCGCTCGCCGAGTGGCTGCTCGCCGACGCCTGCGAGATCACCTCGCTGGACGAGGCGGCGCTGCAGCGCTGCCACGTGGTGATCGCCGCCACCGGTGACGACAAGGTCAACCTGGTGGTGTCGCTGCTCGCCAAGACCGAGTACGGCGTGCCGCGGGTGGTCGCCCGGGTGAACAACCCGAAGAACGAGTGGCTGTACAACGAGTCCTGGGGCGTGGACGTCGCGGTCTCCACCCCGCGCCTGATGTCGGCGCTGGTCGAGGAGGCGGTGAGCGTCGGCGACCTGGTCCGCCTGATGCGCTTCTCCCAGGGCAACGCCAACCTGGTCGAGCTGACCCTCGCCGCCGACACCGACCTGGTCGGCACCCGGGTCGGCGACGTCGCCTGGCCAGTGGACACCGCGCTGGTCACCATCATCCGCGCGGGCCGGGTGCTGGTCCCCGGCGGCAACGACACCCTGGAGGCCGGGGACGAGCTGCTGTTCGTCGCCGCCCAGGAGCGCGAGGAGGAGCTGGAGACGCTGCTGGCCGGCTGATCCCGCCTCCCGGACGTGACGGAGGGCCCCGCGCGGTGCGCGGGGCCCTCCGTCACGTCCGGGAGGTCACTTCTGCGGCTCTTCCTCGTCCTCCGCGTCCAGCTCCGCCTTGATCGGCGGCGGCGCGGTCAGCAGGATCCGCCAGGTCACGTACATCGCCAGCAGCAGCGGCGGGATGCCCAGCGCGACCTTCAGCCAGCCCAGCAGGTTGATCTGCCCGGCGGCCCACAGCGGGAACAGGATCACCGGCTTCAGGCCCATGATCAGCACCCAGGCCCAGGTCGCCTTGGTGTAGGCGGCCAGCCGGCCCGGGTTCTGCTTGCGCCAGGTGAACATCTCGCCGGTGATCGGGCCGAGCATCAGGCCGATCATCGGCCAGCGCACCAGCGCGGAGACCGCCAGCGCCAGGCAGTAGCCGACGTTCCACAGCAGGCCGGGCAGGTAGAAGTCCTCGGCCTTGCCGGTCTTCATCGAGATCCAGGCGCCGATCGCCACCCCGAACACGCCGGAGAAGGCGTGCTGGATGGTCTCCCGGCGGGCCAGCCGGACCACCACGAACACCGCGCACAGCGCCAGCGCCGACCAGGCGGCCGCCGGCACCTTGTGGGTGATGTTGAACGCGACGATGTACACCAGGCCCGGCAGCGTCATGTCGACCATGCCGCGCACGCCGCCGAACGCCTTGAGCACCGTCTCGGCGGCCTCCTTCGAGGCGTCCCGCTCGGGCTCCTGCCCGGCGGCGGGCTGCTCGTACGCGCCGGGCCGCCCGTCGTCCTGCGGCCCGCCCTGCGGCCCGTTCGGGCCGTGCGCGCTCACGCTAATCGCCTCGTTGCTCACGCGGTCTCGCTCCCGTGTCCCACCGGACGCAGCTCGTAGCGGGGGTTGAAGAGCACGCGGCGCCCGCGTGCGTGGCTGATCCGGCCGCTGGCGATCAGGCGGCGGCCCGGCTCGATGCCCACGATCGAGCGTCGGCCCAGCCACACCACGTCCAGCGCCTCGGTGCCGTCGAACAGTTCGGCCTCCAGCGCGGGCACCCCCGCGCGCGGGCGGAGCGTGACGGTGCGCAGCGTGCCCGCGACGGTGACGACCTCGCGGTCGCCGCAGGCGGCGATCGGGGTGCAGCCCGCCTCCGCGGTGTCCTGCCGCAGCTCCTCGGCCTCCAGCTCCTCGGAGGAGGAGGTCAGCCGGTTCAGCATGCGGCGGAAACGGCCTTGCGGCTGGTCGCCGATGTTGTCACCACTCATGCCGGAAGGGTACCGGTTCGCCGGTGCCGGACGGCAGGGCCGCGCGTGGGGTGGATCACGGCGGGGTCACGGCTCGAAGCGGTACCCCATGCCCGGTTCGGTGATGAAGTGCCGGGGGTGCGAGGGGTCCGCCTCCAGCTTGCGGCGCAGCTGCGCCAGGTAGACCCGCAGGTAGTTGGTCTCCTTGCGGTAGGCCGGCCCCCACACCTCCTGGAGCAGCTGGGTCTGGCTGACCAGCCGCCCGGAGTTGCGCACCAGCACCTCCAGCAGGTGCCACTCGGTGGGGGTGAGCCGGACGTCCGCGCCCTGCCGGTTGACCTTCTTCGCGGCCAGGTCGACGGTGAAGCCCTCGGTGGCGACCACCGGCTCGCCCTCGGCGGCGACCGGTTCGGCCCGGCGCACCGCGGCCCGCATCCGGGCCAGCAGCTCGTCCATGCCGAACGGCTTGGTGACGTAGTCGTCGGCCCCGGCGTCCAGCGCCTCGACCTTCTCGTCGGAGGCGTGCCGGGCGGACAGCACGATGATCGGCACCCTGGTCCAGCCGCGCAGGCCGCGGATCACCTCGACGCCGTCCATGTCGGGCAGGCCCAGGTCGAGGACGACCACGTCGGGGTGGCGGGCGGCGGCCAGTTCCAGGGCGCTCGCGCCGTCGTGCGCGGAGTCCACCTCGTACTTGCGGGCCTTGAGGTTGATCACCAGGGCGCGGACGATCTGCGGTTCGTCGTCCACCACCAGGACCCGGGTCATGCGGGACCGGCCTTTCGTTGGTCTCGTTCGTCGCGTTCGGCTCGTTCGTCGCGTTCGGCTCGTTCGCCGGCGGGGTGTGCGGGGGCGACGGCGGGCAGCGAGACCACCACGGTCAGTCCGCCGCCGGGGGTGTCCTCGGCGGTGACGGTGCCGTCCATCGCCTCGGCGAAGCCGCGGGCCACCGCCAGGCCGAGGCCGACCCCGGCGCCGCGCGGGGCGTCGCCGTGGCGCTGGAACGGGGCGAAGATCCGCTCCCGGGCCTCCTCGGGGACGCCGGGGCCGCGGTCGACCACCCGCAGTTCGACCCGCCCGGTGCGCTCCAGCAGGTCCGCCTTCACCAGGACGGGTGAACCGGGCGGGCCGTACTTGACGGCGTTCTCCACCAGGTTGGCCAGCACCCGCTCCAGCAGCCCCGCGTCGGCCCGCACCATCGGCAGCGACTCCGCCACGTCGAGGCGCACGCTGCCCGGCGGGACGCCGCCGAGCACGAACGGCACCACCTCGTCCAGGTCCGTGGGCTGCAGCAGCGGGGTGACCGTGCCGGTCTGCAGGCGGCTCATGTCCAGCAGGTTGTTGATCAGGTGGTCGAGCCGGTCCGCGCCGGACTCGATCCCGGCCAGCAGCTCGGCCTCGTCCTCCTCGTCCCACTCGACGTCCTCGGCGCGCAGCGAGGAGACCGCGGCCTTGATCCCGGCCAGCGGGGTGCGCAGGTCGTGCGAGACGGCGGCCAGCAGCGCGGTGCGGATCCGGTTGCCCTCGGCCTCCCGGCGGGCCGCGACCGCCTCCCCGGCCAGTCGGCGGTGCTCCAGCAGGACGGCGGCCTGGTTGGCGAACGCGCCAAGCATCCGCCGGTCCTCGGCGGGCAGCACCCGGCCGCGCAGCACCAGCGCCAGGCGCTCGCCGACCGGGACGTCCACGTCGGCCTGCTCCGGCCCGGCGGGCGGCCGCGGCCCGACCGCGGCCGCGGCGTGCCAGGTGCCGTGCGCGCCCTGGGCGTCCGCGCGTTCCAGCAGCGCCACCGCCTCCTGCTGGAAGGTCTCCCGGACCTGCTCCAGCAGCGCCGTCAGCACCCCCTCGCCGGTCGGCGCGCCGCGCAGCACCGTGCCCGCCAGCGCGGACAGCGTCTGCGCCTCGGCCTGGGCGCGGGCCGCGACGTGGCTGCGCCGGGCGGCCAGGTCGACCACGGTGGCGACCGCGATGCCGACCGCGGCGAAGATCGCCACCGCGACGATGTTCTCCGGCTGGGCGATGGTGAAGGTGTGCACGGGGGGCGCGAAGTAGTAGTTGAGCGCCGAGGAGGAGACCAGCGCCGAGGCGACCGCCGGGTACAGGCCGCCGACCAGCGCCGCGCACACCGTCAGCGACAGGAACAGCAGCATGTCGGTGGAGAGCCCCGGCCCGCTGAACCCGGTCAGCAGCAGCGCCAGCAGCGGCGGCCCGGCCACGCCGATCGCCCAGCCCGCGACCGTCCTGGTCCGGCCCAGGTCGGTCACCCGGCGGATCGGGATCCGGCCGCGGCCGCGCGCCGCGTGCTCGTGGTTGACCATGTGGACGTCGATGTCCCCGGAGTCCCGGGTCACCGCGTAGCCGACGCCCGGCCCGTACACGTACTGCCAGACCCTGCGGCGGCTGGTGCCGATCACGATCTGGGTGGCGTTGACGCCGCGCGCGAAGTCCAGCAGCCCGGCCGCCGGGTCGTCGCCGAGCACCGGGTGGAAGCTGCCGCCCAGGCTCTCCACGAGGGCGCGCTGCTCGATCAGCGCCCGCGGGGAGGAGCCGGACAGGCCGTCGGAGCGCGAGATGTGCACCGCCAGCAGCTCGCCCGCGCTGTTGCGGGCCGCGATCCGGGCCGCCCGGCGGATCAGCGTGGCCCCCTCCGGGCCGCCGGTCAGGCCGACCACGATCCGCTCCCGGGCCTGCCAGGTGCCCTGGATGCCCTGCTCGGCCCGGTAGCGCTGCAGGTACTCGTCGACCCGGTCGGCCGTCCACAGCAGCGCCAGCTCGCGCAGCGCGGTCAGGTTGCCGGGCCGGAAGTAGTGCGCGAGCGCCGCGTCCACCTTCTCCGGCGCGTACACGTTGCCGTGCGCCAGGCGGCGGCGCAGCGCCTGCGGGGACATGTCGACCAGCTCGATCTGCTCGGCCCGGCGCACCACCTCGTCCGGGACGGTCTCCCGCTGCCGGACGCCGGTGATGCCCTCGACCACGTCCCCCAGCGACTCCAGGTGCTGGACGTTGACGGTGGAGACCACGTCGATCCCGGCGGCCAGCAGCTCCTCCACGTCCTGCCAGCGCTTGGCGTTGCGCGAGCCGGGGACGTTGGTGTGGGCGAGCTCGTCGACCAGCGCGACCGCCGGGTCCCGGGCCAGCACCGCGTCCAGGTCCAGCTCGGTGAACTCGGCGCCGCGGTGGAGCACCGTCCGGCGCGGGACGGTCTCCAGGCCGTCCAGCAGCTCGGCGGTGCGGGCCCGGCCGTGGGTCTCCACGAGGGCGACCACCACTTCCGCGCCGCGGTCGATCCGGCGGTGCGCCTCGGCCAGCATCGCGTAGGTCTTGCCGACGCCCGGGGCCGCCCCGAGGTAGATCCGCAGCCTGCCGCGGGCCGTGTGCACCATGGCTCAGAGACTACGACCCAAAATCGCACCATCCGCTGATCGGACGACCCTCGGGGGAGAATTGTCGAATCCTTGACGCCCCTCCACGGCCCCGCCCCCGCCACGGGCCCGCCCCGGAGCTGATCGGTCGGAGCTGATCGGTCGGAGCTGATCGGTCCGGGCGACCCCACACGGCCGCCCGGACCGCCCGCCGACTACTCGACGATCCTGCCGTCCCGCAGCTCCACGACCCGGTCGGCCAGTTCCATCAGCTGCGGGTCGTGCGTGGCCACCAGCGCCGTCACGCCCTCGCTGCGCACCACCGCCCGCAGCAACTGCATGATCGCCAACCCGGTGTCCGAGTCCAGCTGGCCGGTCGGCTCGTCCGCGATCAGCAGCGCCGGCTCGTTCGCCAACGCCCGCGCCACCGCCACCCGCTGCTGCTGGCCGCCCGACAGCTCGGTCGGCCGCTGCTCCGCGTGCTCCGCCAGTCCCACCATCGCCAGCAGCGTCCGGACCCGCTCCTCGCGCTCCTTCACCGCCACCTTGCGCAGCCGCATCGGCACCCCGACGTTCTCCGCCGCCGTCAGCACCGAGATCAGGCCGAACGACTGGAACACGAAGCCGATCCGGTCCCGCCGCAGCTCCAACCGGCCCGACTCGTCCAGCCCCGCCAGGTCCGTCCCGGCGATGCTGATCTTCCCCGCGGACGGCGTGTCCAGCCCGCCCACCAGGTTCAGCAGCGTCGTCTTGCCCGAGCCCGACCGGCCCCGCAGCGCCGTCAGCTCCCCGGCCCGCGCCGTGAACGACACCCCGCGCACCGCGTGCACCGCCCGGTCGCCCTCACCGAACGTCCGGTGCACGTCCTCCACGACCACCATCGCGTCGCCGCTCACCCGCGCACCTCTTCCTCGGCCCGCCACACCCCGATGTGGTCCTCTTCCAACGCCAACCGCACCCAGCGGCTGAGCTGCAGCGCCTCCGTGAAGTCCGGCGGCAGCTGCAACCGGCCCACCCGGTCCAGCACCGCGTACTCCACCCCCGGCTCGCCCCGCTCGGGACGCAGCACCTCCGTCGAGGTCCGCCCGTTGCGGATCCGCACCGTCCGGCGCACTTCCTGCGCCACCATAAGGTCATGGGTGACGATCAGCACCGTCACCCCCAGCTCCTCGTTCACCGACCGCAGCGCCGCGAAGATCTCCTCGCTGGTCGCGCTGTCCAGCTCACCCGTCGGCTCGTCCGCCAGCAGCAGCGCCGGGGAGTTCGCGTTAGCCACCGCGATCGCCACCCGCTGCTGCTCGCCGCCCGACATCTCCGCCGGACGACGGCCCGCCAGGTGCCCGATCCCCAGCAGCTCCAGCAGCTCCCCCGCCTGCCGCCGCCGGTCGCCCCGCGGCACGCCCGCGTACCCCATCGGCAGCATCACGTTCTCCGCCGCCGTCAGGTACGGCAGCAGGTTGCGCGCCGTCTGCTGCCAGACGAACCCGACCGTCCGGCGCCGGAACTCCAGCCGCTCGCGCTTGCCCATCGCCAGCAGGTCGTGCCCCGCCACCCGGGCACTGCCCGCCGTCGGCACGTCCAGCCCCGCGAGGATGCCCAGCAGCGTCGACTTCCCCGAACCCGAGGCGCCGACCACCGCGATCAGCTCGCCGTCCTCCACCACCAGGTCCAGCCCCTGCAGGGCCTGCACCTCAACCCCCTCGGAACGGTGGATGCGCACCAGGTTCTCGCACACCACCATGCCCTCCGCGGGCGGCGGCCCCTCCCCGGACGCGCGCCTGCGCAACTCCTCGAGATCCGGCACGGCCTCCACACCCACGGCCTCGACCCCCACGCCATTCCCCTCCGGCCCGAGCCGCACGGCTCGCCAAGGCCTGTCGAACCGGGCCTACGCCGGACGGCCGGTCGGGGCAGTCCCCTGTTCTGCCCCGACCGACCGACCCGGCCCTCCCCCGTTGACCGACGCCCACACGACGACGGTCTCAACACTCCAACGCCGCCCGGAGCAGTCAGGTTGCATCGGATTCCGAACTTTTTTCGAAACCCGCGCTCCCGTCCGGACCCCGGCTCAGCCGGTCGACGAACCCACTGGCGAACCCACCGGCGAACCCACCGGGGAGCCGACCCGCGAACCGGTCGGGGCGCCGACCGGGGAACCCGACGCCGACGGCACCCCCAACGCCAGGAACTCCGCCGCCGCCACCAGGAACGGATCCGACAGCCCCGCCTCCGGCACCACCCCGCCCCCGCTCCGCCGCACCGTCAGCACCGCCACCACCGACCCGCTGACGTGCACCGCGACCTCCTCCGCGGACACCCCCGCCTGCCGCGCCCCCAACGCCACCGCGCCGATCCCCTGGTCCTCCACCGTCCACCCCGCCCCCGGCCCCGGCCCCGGCCCCACGCAGCCCCCGCCCGACAGCAGCCGGGCCCCCGCGGCCTTCGCCGCACCCGGCGCCCCGAAGTCCAGCACGTACTGGTGCGCCGTCGCCTCCTCCGCGTCCTCCCCGTCCGACCCGTCCGTGTACGCCTCGCCCCACGCCCGCACCGCCCCCATCCGCGCCACCAGCCCCGACACGCAACCGTTCGCGAACTCCTCCCCCGGCAACGACGGCGCGGTCGAAGCCCCGGACGCGGAGGCCGCTGCTGACGCGGAGGCCGAGGTGGACGAGGAGGCCGAGGTGAACGGGGACGCGGACGGGAGCGGGGACTGGGACTGGGACTGGGACTGGGACTGGGACTGGGACACGCTCGGCGACGGCGTCACCGCTGTCCACGGCCCGTACCCGCCCAGCACACTCGGCATCCGTCGCACCTCCAGCACCAGCGCCCGCACCTCCGGCCCCGCCGAATCCAACGGCAGCAGCTCCCACGCCCGCGCCGGCCCCGTGGCACTCGCCGTCGGCCCCACCAGGAGCGAGGGCACCGGAGAGGACGCCCACGTCATCGAGGGCTTCGGCCGCGGCACCGCCGACTGCTCCACCGGCACCCCCGCCGCCCCGTGCCTCGGCTGCAGCGGCACCACCGACGCCACCGTCCACAGCGCCGCAGTACCCAGCACCCCCACCCCGGCCACCGCACCCACCCGGCGCCGCTGCCGACGCCTCGCCCCGCGCCGCACCACCTCGGCACTGTCCGGCGCCGGAACTCCCGACGCCACCTCGCGCCGCAGCCCGTTGAACATCGCCTCCAACCGGGCAGCACCGATCGCCGGACGGTCCTCCGCCTCGTCCACCTCCGGAACCTCAGGCCTAGACATGCGACCCGCAGTCCTCCGCCACCCACACCTGATTCTCCGTCAACTCCACGTCCACCGGCCCCCGTTCCGCACTGCTTCCCCCCGTCGTCCGCTGCACCCCCGCCCCCTGCGCCTCACCCGCGGCAGCCACCCGAACCGGCCGCAGCGGGGCGACCACCGGCTCCTCGGCGACCGCCGCCGACTCTTCCCCCAACAGCACCGCCAACGCCTGCCGCCCCCGGTGCAGCCGCGCCTTCACCGTTCCCACCGGCACCCCTTCGTCCGCGGCGATCTCCGCCACCGAACGCCCGCCCATGTGGTGCCACACCAACGCCGACCGCTGCGCCTCCGGCAACCGCCGCAACGCCTCCACCAACGCCACCGTCTCCGGCCCCGGCCCCGGAACCGGCGACTGCTGCCCGTCCCCGTGCCGGATCCAGCTCTGCAACGCCGTCCGGGCCCGCCGCCACCGACTGATCGCGATCCGCTGCCCCGTCAACCGGACCCAAGCCACCGGATTCTCGTGCGACACCAGCCGCCCCCAGTGGTTCCACGCCCGCACGAACGCCTCCTGGGCGGCGTCCTGCGCCTCACCCAGATCCCCCGTCAGCGCGTACAGGTGCGCCACCAGTTGCCCGTACGCAGCCTCGTAGAACACCCGAAAGTCGCCGTCGCCCTGACCGGCTCTACCACCGGCCCCCTCGTCCCGCTCCACGACCATGACGCCACAGTGTGCCGCGCACCGCCCGACCCGGCAACACCGGCCCTCACCCCGAGTTCCGCTCCGGCCCGGAAACGCGAGAAAGCCCCCTGACATCCCGTCAGGGGGCTTTCTCTGAATGATTGTTCGGCGGCGTCCTACTCTCCCACAGGGTCCC
>NZ_JNYE01000096.1 GCF_000717185.1 Kitasatospora phosalacinea
GCGCTCCGCCGCCCCGCGCCCCGCCCCCGACCGCCTCGCCCTCACCGCCACCCCCGTCCGCCCCCCGAACGAGGACGCCCTCGCCGTCCTCATCCCCATCGCCGCGGGCCTGCTGCTCACGGCCGCCGCCATGTACAAGCACCGCGGCCTCCCGGGCGGCGGCCACTGACCCGTTTCCCCACCACGCCGGTATCGCCGACCGACACCTGTGGAGACAATGGAGGTGTCCCCCTCCACGGCGTCGAAGGAAGGTAGGAAGGATCGTGAGTGTCGCTGTTTCCGATCACCTCGGGCCGTGGACGGTCGATGACGTCCTGGCCCTGCCCGAGGACACCCGCCACCGCATCGAACTGGTCGGGGGGGTGCTGCTGATGAGCCCCAACCCCGGAGTCCCGCACCAGCGGATCAGCTCACGGCTGTGGGCGCTGCTCGATGCCGCGATCGTCGCCGCCGACGCCCCGTTCGAGGTGCTGGAGGCCGTCAACGTGCTCGTCCCGGACGGCCTGCTGATCCCCGACCTGGTGATCGCCGACGCCGCCGCGACCGCCGGCGCCGGAGCGACCCTGCACGCCGACGACGTCGTGGTCGCCGTCGAGATCGCCTCGCCGTCGACCAAGGTCATCGACCGCCGCACCAAGCCCGGCCTGTACGCCGCCGCCGGTGTCCCGCACTACTGGCGCCTGGACCTCGACCCGGCGCCGCGGCTCCACCTCGGTCGGCTCGCCCCCGGGGGCGGCGGCTACCTCGACCGCACCGTCGAGCCCGGCGGGTCCACCGCCCTCACCGAACCGTTCCCGTTCGACCTCGACCCGGCCGCGCTGCGGCGCTGAGCGGGCCCCGGGGGCCGGTCAGGTGAAGGTCTTCGGGGGCGGGGCCGGGGAGGGGACGGCGGTGCTGTCGGTGGCGGGGGCGGCGCCCGCGGTGAAGTCGGTGAGGTCGCGGCCGTGCAGCAGGCGGGCCTGGGCGGGGTCGGTGGCGAGGCGGCGGGTGAGGTCGGTGAGCGGGAGGGGGGTGTGCGCGGCGAGCAGGACGAGGTTGCCGAAGCGCTTGCCGCGCAGCACCGCGGGGTCGGCGATCAGGCAGACCTCGGGGAAGACGGCCAGCAGGGTGGCGGTCTGGGCGCGGGCGAAGGAGAGCGGGCCGCCGTCGGTGAGGTTGGCGGCGTAGTGGCCGGTGCCGGTGAGGGCGCGGGCGGCGTGCCGGGCGAACTCGACGGTGGCGCAGTGCGCGGGGACGCGGGCCCCGGCGAAGACGTCGGCGACGACCAGGTCGGTGGAGTCGTCGGGGGTGCGTTCGAGGACGGCGCGGGCGTCGCCGCCGCGGACCTTGACCTGCCAGCTGCGGTCGAGCGGCAGTTCGGTGCGGACCAGGGCGGTGAGTTCGGTGTCGATCTCGGCGACCTGCTGGCGGGAGCGGGGCCGGGTGGCGGCCGTGTAGCGGGCCAGGGTGAGGGCGCCGCCGCCGAGGTGGAGGGCGGTGAGGGGCTGCCGGGCGGGGGCGGCGAGGTCGATCAGGTGGCCGATCCGGCGCTGGTAGGCGAAGCCGAGGTGGGTGGGGTCGGCGAGGTCGACCAGGGACTGCGGGGCGCCGTCCAGCCGGAGTTCCCAGGCGTGCGGCCGGTCGCGGTCGGGGCGGAGCTCGGCGGTGCCGGAGGCGACGGCGGCGGTGAGCGGGCCTTCGGCGTGCGTGCGGCCGGGGACGGCGTGCGTGCGGCCGGGGACGGCGGGGGTGGTGCGTGGGCGGCCCATGGGTCCATTATCGCGGACCGGTCCGGGCGGCTCGCGACGGTGGGTGACGGGGGCTGCCCGCTGCGGGGTCGCGCGGTCCACCCAGCGAGACGACGCTTGCATGCCAACTCACCCGTCGGGCAAGTTCTCTGACGAATCGTCAGCCGACGTACGGGGCGCGTTCAGAGCGGGCCGAGGCCGCCCGCCGTGAGCGTGGTGGCGGCTTCGCAGAGCGCGGAGCGCAGCACCCAGGCGTCGGTGGGGCGGGGGTACGGCTGGGGACCGGAGGGCGGGATGATCCAGCGCGGGTCGGTGGGCGGGAGCAGTTCGGCCCCCGGCGTACAGGCGGAGCCGGTCAGGTGCCAGCGCAGGGCGGTGCCGGCCGGGACGAGGAAGGCGACGGCGGTGCCGCCCGCGGTCTGCTGGACGGCCCCGCAGGCCCGCCGCAGGCGGAGGATGTCGACCGCCTCCAGCCCGTGCCGGACCTGGACGGTGACCGTGTCGTACTGGACCACGCGGCTGGCCGAGGTGCCCGCGGGCGCGGGGGGCGGCGCGGCGGGGACGGCCGGACGCCGGTACTGGGGAACTCCGGTGGCCATGGGGGACCTCCTGTCGCCTCGGGACGCGCGGAAACCGGGTGGTGCTCCGTCACCCGGTCGTGCGACGGGGGGCCGGTGCGGGAGGGGGCCCGTACCGCCGGTGTCCATGTATCAGGACAACGCGGAACCGGTCGCCCAGGCCACGGCCTCCGATACAGCAAGCCATGGCATTTCATGGCAGAAGGCGGCAACTCGGTCCGTATTGTCCGCAATTGACCCACCCGCTCCCGGCGACCCGCCGTGTTCGCACGGTGACTGCCGGTACTGTTCTGGCGACGCGGCGGCCCTCCCCCGGGTGTCGGCGCGACCACCCCGGCACGACCTCGGAGTGCAGCATGGCAGCCACCCGAACCGGCGGGCCCCGCCCGTCGCCCGTCCCCAACCAGGCGATGCGCGAGCTGCGCGGCGGCCTCTCGCCGGGGGAGTTCGCCACCCTGGTCCGCCGGGCCGCCCGGGAGATCGGCGAGCACGTGTCCTGCGACGCGCGCTACGTCGGACGGGTCGAGTCCGGCGAGATCCGCTGCCCCAACTACGCGTACGAGCGGGTGTTCCGGCACATGTGGCCGGACCGCTCGCTGGCGGAGCTCGGGTTCGCACCCCGCACGGCGGTCCGCCGCCGCGCGCCGACCACCGGTCCGTCCGTCCCGGCGCAACCGCCGGGCGCACCGCACCGGTCTGACGAGGAGAACGACGAGGTGCTTCGCCGCACGTTCCTGAACGGCGGTCCCACCGCCGTGGCGGCCGTGCTGGGCCTGGACCAGGCCCAGCCGTCCGCGCCCCCGCCGCCCGCGGCCGCGCCCCTGCCGGAGCGCCGCCGGGTCGGCGCCGCCGAGGTGCGGGGGGTCGAGCAGGCGGTCCGCGACATCCGGCTGCTGGACGACGCGCACGGCGCGGACGCCCTGTTCGAGCTGGCCGGGCAGTCGCTGCGCAGCGCCTACGTGCTGCTCAACGACGGCGACTACAGCGCCGCGACCGAGCGCCGCCTGCAGTCAGGGGCCGGTGAACTGGCCATCTCGGTGGGCTGGTTGGCGCACGACTCGAACCGGCTGACCGACGCCAGGTCGTTCTACTCGGAGGCGCTGGCCACCGCCCGGATGGCCCGCGACCCGCACCTGGAGGCGCACGTGTTCAGCAACAGCGCCTTCCTGGCCCGGGACGCCGGCCGCCCCCGGGAGGCGCTGCGGGCCGCCCAGGCCGGGCAGGCCGCCGCGGACGGGCTGGGCTCGGACCGGCTGCTGTCGCTGCTCGCGCTGCGCGAGGCCAGCGGCTGGGCGCTGCTCGGCGACCGCCCGGCCTGCGAACGGGCGCTGTCCCGGGCGTACGCGCTGTTCGAGCGGGGCGAGCGACCGGACGCCGACCCGGAGTGGATGTCCTTCTACGGCGAGGCGGAGCTGGCCGGGCAGGAGGCGCAGTGCTGGTCGGCCCTCGGCGACTGGGACCGGGCCAGCGCCCGGGCCGAGCGGGCCATAGGGCTCCAGGAGCCGCACTTCGTGCGCAACCGGGTGCTGTACACCGCCGAGTTGGCGCACGACCGGCTGGGCCGCGGCGACCTGGCGGGCGCGGGCGCGCACGGCACGGCGGCGGTGGCGCTGCTGGGCCAGGTCCGCTCCGCGCGGATCCGCGGCATGCTGGCGCACACCGCGGACCGGCTGCGCGGCCACGCCGCCGTGCCGGAGGTCCGGGAGTTCCTGGAGGGCTACGACGCGGCGGCCTGACGGCCCGGGGCCGGGGGCGGGGTCAGTGCCCCAGCCGCTCCAGGTGGCTGTGGTCGTTCCAGACCTCGATCGCGGGCAGCCCGTACTCCCAGGACAGCACGCAGAGCGCGGCGGTGCCGAGCTTGAGCCGCTGGGCGTACTCGGGGGGCAGGCCGAGCCAGCGGGCGGTGAGGATCCGCAGCAGGTGGCCGTGGGCGAACAGGACGACGTCCCGGTCGGCGCAGTTCATGGTGGTGGTGTCGGGGTGCGGGGTGCCGTGCTCGTCGTTGAGTTCGGCGAGCAGGGCGTCGACCCGGCCGGAGACCTGGGCGAGCGTCTCGCCGCCGGGCACGCCGTCGCGCCAGATCAGCCAGCCGGGCTGGTCGCTCTCGCGGATGTCGCCGCCGGTGCGGCCCTCGTACTGCCCGTAGTCCCACTCCAGGAGTTCGGGGCGCTCGACGGCGCGGTCGCCGAAGCCGGCGAGTTCGGCGGTCTCCCGGGCGCGGGAGAGCGGGCTGGTCCAGACGGTGGCGCCGGGCAGGCCGTTCCACGGGGCGCGGGCGAGGCGTTCGCCGAGGGCGCGGGCCATGGCGCGGCCCTCCTCGGTGAGCGGGACGTCGGTGCGGCCGGTGTGCCGGCCGGTGGCCGACCAGGAGGTCTCGCCGTGGCGGACCAGCACGATGCGGGCGGGCATGGGGGGTTACCTCGTTCGAAGGGGTGCGTGGCGGGCCCCGCGGCGGGGGCCACCCTCCCCATGATCCCCCACCCGGCGCTCCGCTTCGACGACCGGGCTCCGCTTTGTCGCCGTCGGGTGCGAGACTGGGCCGCACCATGAACGTCTCGCACCTGGGGCAGGCCTCCCCGCCGCTGCGGCGGCTCTCCGAGTTGCGCGGCCCGGCGCCGCAGCGCAGCCTCGACGCCCGTGCCCTCGCCGCCCTCGCCGCCAATCCGGGCTGCCGCCGCCGCGCCCTGCTGGACGCCGCGGGCGTCGACAAGACCGCGCTGGCCCAGCAGTTGGGCCGTCCCGCACCGTTCGGCCAGTCGCCGTTCGCGATCCGCCGCGGCCTGCAGTTCGAGTCCCGGCTGAAGCGGGACGGGTACGCGGTGCTGCTGGCCCCGCTGCGCCGCCGCCTGGGCGTGCCGGAGGACGAGGCCCTCTCGCTCGCCGTGCCGGACCTGCTGCCCTCCGCCTCCCCCGCGGTGCGCGCGGAGCGGACGGCGGCGGCGCTGGCCGAGGCCGCCGCCGACCCGGCGGGCTGGACGCTGCTGGACCACCCGCTGCTGCGGCTGGACGTGGCGGGCAGCCCGGCCTACCTGGAGCCGGACGCGGTGGTGGTGCACGCCGGGCGGTGCACCGTGGTGGAGATCAAGTCCTTCCCGGTGCTGGACGGTTCGGCGGATCCGGCGAACGTCGGGGCGGCGGCCCGGCAGGCCGCGGTGTACGTGCTGGCGCTGCAGGAGGCGGCGGCCCGGCTGGCGGGCCGTCCGCTGTCGGCGGGCCCGTACGCCGTCCAGGACCTGCCGGGCGCGCCGGAGTTGACGGTGCTGCTGGTCTGCCCGAAGGACTTCTCCTCCCTGCCGGTCGCCGTCCCGGTCGACGTGCGGCGCGAACTGGCGGTCACCCGGCGGCAGTTGTCCCGGATGACGCGGATCGACCAGTTGCTCGCGGCGCTGCCCGGGGGCGTGACCTTCGACCTCGCGCGGGACGCCTCGGGCACGCCGACCCGCCCGGCCGGGGAGCTGGCGGCGGCGGTCGCCGCGGTGCCCGCCGCGTACGCGCCGGAGTGCATCTCCACCTGCGAGCTGGGCTTCCACTGCCGTTCGCAGGCGCGCTGCGCGGGCGCGGTGGAGCAGTTGGGCCGCGGGGTGCGCGGCGAGCTGGGCGCGCTGCGCACCGTCGCGGAGGCGCTGGCGGCGGCCGAGCAGGGCGGCGGGGGCGGCCCGGAGCCCGCCCTCGAGGAGGGGTCGGGCCTGGACGAGGCCGCCGAGCGGCTGGTGTACGCGGCCCGGCTGCGTGCGGAGGCCCTGGCGGCGGGCGGCGTGCGGTGAGCCTGCTGTCGACGCTGGCCCGGCTGGAGGCGGTGCGGGCGCAGCGGGCGCAGCCGCTGGCCACGGTGCGGCACCGGCACCTGTCGGAGCGTCCGATGGTGCTGGTGCCGCTGGCGGCCGCGGGCGAGTCGGGGGCGCCGCTGGCGGTGCTGCTGGGCACCGACCGGGAGGCGCCCCGGCTGCACTTCGTGCCGCAGCCGCTGAACCGCACCCAGCGCTGGGAGTTCCTGGCGGCGGTGGCCCGCGAGGTGGTGCCGTACCTGGAGTCGTTCGGGGACGAGGTGGAGCTGCTGGAGGGCTCCGAGCGGGACCCGGTGAGCGGCGAGAAGGTGCCGGTGGTGCGGGAGTTGTGCGCGGACGCGCCGCAGCTGGTCGTGCCGAACGCGGGCGGCGTCTCGCACCTGGCGCTGCTGGGCCGCTCCACCCGGTTCCGCCGCACGGTGGAGGACCCCGACCCGGGCGAGTACCCGTCGCCGACCGAGGTCCCGCTGCTGGGGCGGTGGTTGACGCACCTGACGGACCGGGCGCAGGTGCCGGGGTCCTCGCTGCTGCTGGCGATGACCGGCCTGCTGTCGCGGCACTGGGCGACCGGGCAGAGCAACCTGGAGGACCAGCACCTGGCGGCCCGGCTGGCCTGGCACCTGCCGCCGGCCGGCCTGGAGCCGCCCGCCGTCGGCGCGGCGGCCGCCGAGTGGGTGGAGTCGGCGCGGGACGGCGACGGCCTGCTGCTGCACCCGCCGGCCGGTCCGGCGACCGACCCGAAGTTCGACGAGCGGGTGCTGGCCCCGGCGATCCTGCGGCACGACGCGGCGGTGGCGGTGCGCGAGCGGGCCGAGGCGGCCCGGGACGGGGCGGAGGTCCGCCGGGCGGCGGGCCTGGTCGAGCAGGCGCACGCCGAGCTGGCCCGGGTGCTGCTGGCGGCGACGCTGCCGACCTGGCACGACGTCTGGCGGGGCCTCGACCTGCTGCGCGCCCTGCCCGCGGCCGGGCACCTGCCGGACCGCTGGGAGGGCGACCGCTGGTCGTTCACCATGCACCGGGACCGGGTCGCGGCGGGCGAGCCCCCGCAGCCGCGCCGGGACGACGCGGTGACGGCGGCCCGCAAGCTGGCCCAGCGGGAGCGCGAGCAGGCGAGGCTGGAGATCCAGGAGGCGCTGGACGACCCGCTGGCGATGGCGGAGCGCCGGCTCGCGGGCGAGGCGTTCGCGGGCGAGGTGGTGGACGTCGTCCCGGAGTGGTCCGCGGGCCGCTCCCCCAAGCCGCGCCCGCTGCTGGTGGTGCGCACCGACGACCGTCCGCACGCCGATCCGGGCCGCGAGGCGCACCGGGCGCACGCGGAGCCGGCCCAGCGGGCGGAGGTCGTCTCCGCGGCGCCGGGCGAGGTGGTGGTGCGGCTGCTGTCCGGCATGGGCCGCCGCAAGGACCCGGAGCCGGGCAGCGTCCCGGAGCCGGGCACGGCCGTGGTGTTCACCCTGTTCGAGCTGGCGCCCCGGCAGTCCGCGCCGCTGCCGGAGCCCGCCGACACCCCGTGGACGCACGGCGGCCCCCCGGTGGCCGTCGAGGATGCACCGGCCGGTGGGGACGAGTGGGAATGACGTGCGCATGGATCTCTCTGGAGCAGCGGTGACCGACCCCGAAGGCGCCTTCCCCGACCCCGGCACGGGCACCGGCCCCGGCACGGGCCCCGCCCCGGCCCCGGGCGAGGCCGCCGACCGGGCGGTCGCGGGGATCCTCGACGCGGTGGTGCGCCCGGCGCCGGGCGCGCCGCGCGGGGTCGTGGTCGACTCCCCGCCGGGCGCGGGCAAGTCGACGCTGGTGGTGCGGGCGGCCCGCGAGCTGGTGGACGCGGGCGAGCGGCTGATGATCGTCGCCCAGACCAACAGCCAGGTCGACGACCTGGTCGACCGGCTGGCGTCCAAGGCCCCGGGCATGAGCATCGGGCGGCTGCACGCCAGCGACTCCCGGCCCGCGCCGGAGGCCCTGCGGCACGCCAACGTCACCGCCAAGGACAAGGTCGCCGACCTGCTGGAGCAGGACGTGGTGATCTCCACCGCGGCGAAGTGGCAGTGGGTGAAGACCGAGCAGCCCTGGCGGCAGGCCATCGTCGACGAGGCCTACCAGATGCGCTCGGACGCGCTGCTGGCCGTGGCCCGGCTGTTCGAGCGGGCGCTGTTCGTCGGCGACCCGGGCCAGCTCGACCCGTTCACGGTGGTGGGCACCGACCAGTGGGCGGGCCTGTCCTACGACCCGTCCTCCTCCGCGGTCGTCACCCTGCTCGCCCACAACCCGGAGATCCGCCCGCACCGCCTTCCGGTCTCCTGGCGGCTGCCCGCCTCGGCCGCGCCGCTGGTCTCCGACGCCTTCTACCCGTACACCCCGTTCCGCGCGGGCACCGGCCCGGACGACCGGACGCTGCGGCCGGGCCTGCGCGGGGACGGGTCGGCGGTGGACGCGGCGATCGACGAGGCCGCGGCCGGCGGCTGGGCGCTGCTGGAGCTCCCGGCCCGGCACACCGTCCGCACCGACGCCCAGGCGGTGGCGGCGGTCGCCGCGACCGTCCGCCGCCTGCTGGAGCGCGAGCTGACCGCGCACTCCGAGCAGGGCTCCGCCCCGCTCACCCCGGGCCGGGTCGCCGTCGGGACCGCGCACCGCGACCAGGCAGCCGCGGTGCGGGCCGAACTGGCCCGGCTGGGCGTCCCGGTCGACCCGGCGGCCGGGGAGGCGGTGACGGTGGACACGGCGAACCGGCTCCAGGGCCGCGAGTACGACGTCACCGTCGTCCTGCACCCGCTCTCCGGCCGCCCCGACGCGACGGCCTTCCACCTGGAGACCGGCCGCCTGTGCGTGCTGGCCTCCCGCCACCGGCACGCCTGCATCGTGGTGGCCCGCGCGGGCATCCCCGAGCTCCTCGACGACCACCCCGCCACCGACCCCGTCCAGCTCGGCGTGGCCGTCAAGTTCCCCGACGGCTGGGAGGCCAACCACGCGGTCCTCTCCCACCTGGCCGAGCACCGGGTGCGCCTGTAGGGCGAGCCCCGTCAGGGGCTCGGGGAACGGCGGGTCCGTACTGCTGACGGCCGGAGCCCGTCGATGCGTCCGTGCTGCTTCGGGCCCCGGCGGGCCCTCTCGCGTTGGGGCGCGCAGCGCGGGTTGCGCGCCCCCGGTGGGGAATAGCGCTCGCGGGCGCACCGTTCCGGTTCTGGCGGTTCGCGCGCGACAATGGACGGCGGCCGTCTTTCCCCTCGCACTCCCGGAGGTGCCCCGTCATGCCCGACTCGCATCCGCAGGCGTCCGACCAGGGTGGTTCGCCGGTCCCGGCGGTCGTCCCCCCGGTGCCGGGCCCGGCCCGGCGGATCCGGCCGGTCGAGCTGCTCTTCGAGCCGCCGGGGGCGGAGCCGGAGCCGGAGCGGTTCTTCGACCTGGAGTCGATCGACGACCCGTCCGAACTGCTGGCGCGTTCCACCCAGTTGGCCCTGGCGTTCCGGGCCGCGGCGGAGCGGGCGACGGACTTCCAGGCGCTCGCGGCCGCGCAGCTCGCGGACCCGCGCCGGTTCGACGCGCTCTCGGCGGAACAGATCGCCGACCGGGCGGACTGGACGCCCGACTACGCGCGGAAGATGGTCGAGTACGGCCGCTCGCTGCAGCGCCGCGGCCTGGAGGAGTAGGCCCGGCCGGGCGCCCCGCCAGGCCTCTGGCATATGCGGCGGGCGATGGTACGCCCCCTCCCCCTCCGCTGTCCGGCGAACGCCGTTTTCTCCCCGGTCGGCCCCGCCACCGGTCCACCCTGACCGGGTGGACATCTGGACCTATCAATCCGTGGAGTACGTCAGCGTCGCCGGGGAGGCGTGGCTCGCCTCCGCCAGCGAGTACCCGAGCAGCATGCGCGCCCTGTGGGAGGCCCGTCCGTGGGCGCCCGCGGTCCTCCCGTGCGGCCGGGTGTTCGACGTGATCAGCCTGCCGGCGGTGTTCGGCCGCCGGGTGCTGGACGAGCTGTGGACCTCGGGCCCGGGCTGCGGCCCGGTCGCGACCTACCGGGGCCGGACGCTGCTGTTCGTGCAGCCGGGCGCGGCGGCCCGGCTGCGGACGCTGCTGGCCTGGGAGGAGTGGGCCCGGGACGTGCCGCCGCTGCTCTGCCACGGCCAGGGGGACGCGATCACGGTGCCGCCGGTGCAGCGGGCGGTGGACGAGCCGGAGAGCACGACCAGCCGGTGGATCGTGGCGCCGGACACCAGCGAGCCGTGGCTGCCGGGGGCGTCGGTGGTGCTGTGGGCGTGCGTCCGGGCGGCCCGCGGGCGGGTCCGGGAGGGTGGCGACCAGGTGGTGGACGCGCGCTGAACGGGGGGTGCCGGTCCGGCGGGAATCGATTTTGGCTCCGGCCGCGGCCGCTGCTAGAGTCTTCCACGTCAGCAGGCGCCGCTAGCTCAGTTGGTTAGAGCAGCTGACTCTTAATCAGCGGGTCCGGGGTTCGAGTCCCTGGCGGCGCACAGACAGCGAGAGGCCCCCCTTCACCGGGGGGCCTTTCGCGTTCCCGGGGACGCGGACGGCGCGTGAAGGGCTGCTAGTGTCCGCTGCATGGCGTCCGACGATCTCCATTCCGACTGGGCCGCCTGGTTCGACGCGGAGCTCGCCGGGTCCGAGGCGGCCGCCCTGCGCGCGCACCGGCAGGAGCGGCGGAGGCGGGGCCTGCTCCGCGCGCTGGCCTGGGCGGGCGCGGTGGCGCTGGCGGCCGGGCTCGGCTTCGGTCTGGTGTACACGGCGCAGCACGGCCCGACGCCGCGTCCGGCGGCGACCGCCTCGCCCTGAGCCCTTCAGTCCAGCAGGACCACCGCGAGCCGGCGCGGCCCGTGCACGCCCTTGACCCGGATCATCTCGATGTCGGCGGTGGCGGACGGCCCGCTGACGAAGGTGAGCGGCCGGGCGGGGTCGAGCCGGGCGAGCGCGCCGGGCAGCGCGGAGCGGACCTGTTCGGCGCGGACCACGCAGACGTGCAGGTCGGGCAGCAGGGTCGCGGCGCGGCGGCCCTGGGCCGGTCCGCCGTCGAGGACGAGGGTGCCGGAGTCGGCGACGGCGGCCGCGCAGCCGGTCAGGACGGCGTCGGTGGCGTCGAGTCCGGCCTTCCCGAGCGGCGGCCGGTCGGTGCGCACCTCCCCGTCCCAGTCGGCGGTCCACTCGGCGGGCAGCCCGTCGGGGACGACGAGGCTGCGGGCGCCGTGCTCGGCCAGGGCGCGGGCGACGGCGGGGCCGGGCCGGTCGGCGCGCAGCACCTCGGCCCCGTACTCCTCCAGCCGTTCGGCGAACAGGGCGAGCACGGCGGGGCGGTCCTCGTCGGGGACGCCGGGGGCGTGGCGCAGGTAGTGCCGGGGCGGTTCGGGGGCGGGCGGGACGGCGGCGGCGCGGATCCGGCGGAGGATCTCCTCGCGGGCGGCGGCGGTCATGCGCGTTCTCCTTCGTTCCGCTTCCACCAGGTGCGGAAGGACTCCTTGGGGACGTCGGGCAGGGCCCGGTTGTCGCTCCAGCCGGGGACGGGGGTGCGGGCGGGCAGCAGCGGCCCGACCAGTCCGGCGCCCTTGACGGCGGCCTTCCACAGCAGCGGGCGGGCCATGGTGGCGCCGACGGCGCCGAGGGCGGCGCGTTCGACGGGGTGCTTGCCGCCGTCGGCGACCTGGGCGCGCAGGTCGAGCAGCACGTCGGTGAAGCGGATCCGCACGGGGCAGACCTCGTTGCAGGCGCCGCACAGGGTGGAGGCGTACGGCAGCGAGGCGGTCTGCTCGTCGTCGAGGCCCTTGAGCAGCGGGTTGAGGATGGCGCCGATCGGCCCGGGGTAGACGGAGCCGTAGGCGTGGCCGCCGGTGCGCTCGTAGACGGGGCAGGTGTTCATGCAGGCGCCGCAGCGGATGCAGCGCAGGGCCTGGCGGCCGACGGGGTCGGCGAGGGCGCGGGTGCGGCCGTTGTCGACCAGGACGAGGTGGAAGTCGCGGGGGCCGTCGCCGTGGGTGGTGCCGGTCCAGGTGCTGGTGTAGGGGGCCATCCGTTCGCCGGTGGCGTTGCGGGCCAGCAGTTGGAGGAAGACCTCCAGGTCGGCCCAGGTGGGGACGGTCTTCTCGATGCCGACGACGGAGATCAGGGTGTCGGCGAGGGTGAGGCACATCCGGCCGTTGCCCTCGGACTCGACGACGACCAGGGTGCCGGTCTCGGCGACCACGAAGTTGGCGCCGGAGACGGCGACCCTGGCGCCGAGGAACTTCTCCCGCAGGTGGAGCCGGGCGGCTTCGGCGAGTTCGGCGGGGTCGTCGGTGAGGCCCTCGGGGGCGGGCCGGCCGTGGCGGCCCATCTCGCGGGCGAAGATGTCGCGGATCTCGCTGCGGTTGCGGTGCAGCGCGGGGACGACGACGTGCGAGGGCAGGTCGTCGCCGAGTTGGACGATGGCGGCGGCGAGGTCGGTCTCGCGGGCGTTGATCCCGGCGGCTTCGAGGGCGGCGTCGAGGCCGATCTCCTCGGTGAGCATCGACTTGACCTTGACGATCTCGCGTTCGCCGGTGGCCAGGACCAGGTCGGTGACGATCCGGTTGGCCTCGGCGGCGTCGCGCGCCCAGTGGACGGTGCCGCCGGCCGCGGTGACCTTCTCCTCGACCTGCAGCAGGTACTGCTCCAGTCCGGCCAGCACCTGGTCCTTGATCGCGGCGGCGCTGTCGCGCAGCTGCTCCCAGTCGGGGCGTTCGGCGGCGAGCACGGCCCGCTTGCCGCGGATGGTGCGGGTGGCGCGGCGGACGTTCTCGCGCAACTGCTCGTTGCCGACCTCGCGTTCGGCGGCTTCGGGGAAGGCGGGCCAGCCGAGGAAGGACCTGGTCATCGGGCGGCCTCCACGACGGGGACGCCGGGCAGCGGCCCGTCCTGCTCGGTGCGGGCGAGGATCTCGGCGAGGTGCAGGGTGCGCACCGGGTGGCCGTCCTTGGTGAGTCGGCCGCCGATGTTCATCAGGCAGGAGTTGTCGACGGCGGCGAGCACGTGCGCGCCGGTCTCCAGGACGTGCCGGGCCTTGTCGCCGTTCATGGCGCCGGAGACCGCCGGGTTCTTCACCGCGAAGGTGCCGCCGAAGCCGCAGCACTCCTGGGCGGCGGGCAGTTCGACGTAGTCGATCCCGGCGACGGCGCGCAGCAGCCGGTGCGGCCGCTCGCCGAGCCCGGTGGCCCGCAGGCTGTGGCAGGTGGGGTGGTAGGTGACCCGGTGCGGGAAGTGCGCGCCGACCTGCTCGACGCCCAGCCGGTCGGTCAGGTACTGGGTCAACTCGACGACCCTGGGCGCGAGTTCGGCCACCGCCCGGGCCAGCCCCGGGTCTCCGGCGGCCTCGGCGGCGAGCGGGTACGCCTCGGCGGGCATCCCGGCGCAGGAGGCGGACGGGACGACGATCTCCTCGTAGTCGGCGAAGGTGTCGACGAAGTGCCGGGCGAGCCTGGCGGTCTCCTTGCGGTAGCCGGTGTTGAAGTGCATCTGGCCGCAGCAGCTCTGGGCGGCGGGGAAGTCGACCTCGACGCCGAGGCGGCGCAGCAGGGTGACGGTGGCGCGGCCGGTGCCGGGGAAGAGGGTGTCGTTCAGGCAGGTCACGAAGAGGGCGGTGCGGGGGCGCGGTGGGTTCGGGGGCATGCCCGCATCATAGATGCAAGCTTAGATGCAAGACAGGGTGCGTGGCAGAATGACCGGGTGACGACCGACGCCCTCCCCACCGCCGACCGGGCCTACCAGCACGTCCGCACCCGCCTGCTGGACGGCAGCTGGCCCGGCGGCACGCTGCTCTCCGAGGGCGTCGTCGCCACCGAGCTGGGCCTGTCCCGCACGCCCGTCCGGGAGGCGTTCCTGCGCCTGCAGTCCGAGGGCTTCCTGCGCCTGTACCCCAAGCGCGGCGCCCAGGTCGTCCCGATCGCCCCGGGCGAGGCCCGCGACGTGCTGGCCGCCCGGGTCCTGTTCGAGCGCGCCGCGATCGACGCCCTCGCCGCCCGCGGCCCCGCCGCGCTGGCGGCCGCCGCCGCGGAGCTGCTCACCGCCTGCGAGCACCGCGACCCGCACCCCGTCGAGGCCGGCCGCCACTTCCACCTCACCCTGCTGCGCGCGGCCGGGAACCCGGTCCTGACCTCGCTGTACGAGACGCTCTGGGACCGCCAGGTACGCGTCTCCGCCGCCGCCACCGCCACCACCCCGCACGCGGAGCAGGACCACGCCGAGCACCTCGCCCTGGCCCGCGCCCTCGCCGCCGCCGACCCGGCCGCCGCCCGCGACCTGGTCACCGCCCACGCCGACTCCCTGCTGGCGCGCGTGACGTGAAACAGGGGCTCGGGGACGGCGAGCCCGAGTCTGCTGACGGTGCACTGCCGGAGCGCGCATCGGCTTCCGGTTCCGTCGCCACGACGCAGCAGCACGGACCTCCGATGGGCTCCGGCCGTCAGCAGCACCGACTCGCCGTTCCCCGAGCCCCTGGATGCGGGCCCGCCGTTCTCACCGGCCGCGCAGCTCCCGGTAGCGGCCGACCAGGTTGGCGGTCGAGGCGTCCAGCGCCTCCGTGCCCTCGCCGGTGAGCAGGGCCGGCTCGATCTTCTTGGCGAGGACCTTGCCGAGCTCGACGCCCCACTGGTCGAAGGAGTCGATGTTCCAGACCGCGCCCTGGACGAACACCTTGTGCTCGTAGAGGGCGACCAGCTGGCCGAGGACGCGCGGGGTCAGCTCGGCGGCCAGGATCGTGGTGGTGGGGTGGTTGCCGCGGAAGGTCTTGTGCGGGACGAGCTCGGCGGGCACGCCCTCGGCCGCGACCTCCTCGGCGGTCTTGCCGAAGGCCAGCGCCTGGGTCTGGGCGAAGAAGTTGGCCATCAGCAGGTCGTGCTGGGCGACCAGGGCGGGCTGCAGGTCGGCGACCGGCTTCGCGAAGCCGAGGAAGTCGGCGGGGATCAGCTTGGTGCCCTGGTGCAGCAGCTGGTAGTAGGCGTGCTGGCCGTTGGTGCCGGGGGTGCCCCACACGACGGGGCCGGTCTGCCAGTCGACCGGGTTGCCCTCGCGGTCGACGGACTTGCCGTTGGACTCCATGTCGAGCTGCTGCAGGTACGCGGTGAACTTCGACAGGTAGTGCGAGTACGGGAGCACGGCGTGCGCCTGGGCGTCGAAGAACGAGCCGTACCAGACGCCGAGCAGGCCGAGCAGCAGCGGGACGTTCTGCTCGGCGGGGGCGGTGCGGAAGTGCTCGTCGACGAGGTGGAAGCCGTCCAGCATCTCCCGGAAGCGCTCGGCGCCGATCGCGATCATCAGCGAGAGGCCGATCGCCGAGTCGTAGGAGTAGCGGCCGCCGACCCAGCCCCAGAACTCGAACATGTTGGCGGTGTCGATGCCGAAGTCGGCGACGCCCTGCGCGTTGGTGGACAGCGCCACGAAGTGCTTGGCGACGGCCTCGTCCCCGGCGCCGAGCTGCTCCAGCAGCCAGCCGCGGGCGACGACCGCGTTGGTGACGGTCTCGATGGTGGTGAAGGTCTTGGAGGCGACGACGAACAGCGTCTCGGCGGCGTCCAGGTCGCGGACGGCCTCGTGCAGGTCGGCGCCGTCGACGTTGGAGACGAAACGGACCGTCAGGTCGCGGTCGGTGTAGGAGCGCAGCACCTCGTAGGCCATCGCGGGGCCGAGGTCGGAGCCGCCGATGCCGATGTTGACGACGTTGCGGATCCGCTTGCCGGTGTGGCCGGTCCACTCGCCGGAGCGCACCCGCTCGGAGAAGGCGGCCATCTTGTCGAGCACGGCGTGCACGGCGGGCACCACGTTCTCGCCGTCGACCTCGACCACGGCGCCGCGGGGGGCGCGCAGCGCGGTGTGCAGGACGGCCCGGCCCTCGGTGGTGTTGATCTTCTCGCCGCGGAACATGGCGTCCCGCAGTTCGGCCACGCCGGTCGCGGCGGCGAGTTCGCGCAGCAGCTCCAGGGTGCGGTCGGTGACCAGGTGCTTGGAGTAGTCGACGAAGAGGTCGCCGACCTGGAGGGTGTAGCGCGTGCCGCGGTCGGGGTCGGCCGCGAACAGCCCGCGCAGGTGCTGTTCGCCCAGGTCCGCCCGGTGCTTCCCCAGCGCGGCCCACTGCGGGGTGCGGTCCAACGGGGTCCGGCCGTTGGCGGGGGTGTCCGACATCGGTTGCTCCTAGCGTCGTACGGGTGCTGGTACCGGCAGGTTCCGGCGGGAGGGTTGCGCTGGTCCGGCGGGTACGTGTGCGTGTGCCGGCTACGTCGACGGCCTTGCCCGCCCCCAACCCTATGCCCTGTCGGCGGCGGTCCGGCGGTCCACCACGGGACGTCGACGGGACGTCACTTCCGCGCCGACTGGAGGTCGAGCGCGCGCAGCACCCGGTCGGCGACCTCGGGATCGGCCCCGGCCTCGCCGCGGGCGACCAGCACCTCCCGGCGGGAGGCGGCGATCATCTCCTGCTCGACGGCGAAGGCCTGCCGCCACTGCTTGCCGCGGCGCTTCGCCTCCAGCGCCTCCTCCTCCTCGTACTTCTCGGGGCAGAGCCGGGCGAGGCGGTCGTGCTGGCGCTCGCGGAGCCGTTCGGTGATCTCGGGCGGCAGCTGGTCCTCCTCCTCCAGTTCGGCGAGCCGGTGCAGCCCGGCCCTGGCGGCGCGCCACCACAGTTCGCGGACGGCCTTCTCGTGCTCGTCGTGGGCGTCGTCCAGGCCGAGCAGCCGGACCACGTACGGCAGGGTGAGGCCCTGGACGACCAGGGTGAACAGGACGACGCTGAACGCGATGAAGACGATCTCGCTGCGGGCCGGGAACGGCAGCCCGTCGCGCAGCGAGAGCGGGATGCCGAGGGCGAGGGCGACGGTGGCCACGCCGCGCATGCCGGACCACCACAGGACGACGGTCTCCCGCCAGCTGATCGGGGTGTCCTCCTCGCCGTGGGTGACCCGCCGGGAGAGCCAGGCGGCGGGCAGCAGCCACAGCAGGCGCAGCAGCACGACCACGGCGAGGACGATCGCGGTGTCGCCGATCATGGTGTGCCAGGTGTCCTTGACGTCCCGCAGGACGGTGGACAGCTCCAGGCCGATCAGGCCGAACGCGACGCCGGTGATCAGGGTCTCGACGATCTCCCAGAACGCGTTGCCGACCAGCCGGTAGGAGACCTCGTCGGCGTCGGAGGCCCGGTCGGCGAGGTAGAGCGCGCAGACCACGACGGCCAGCACGCCGGAGCCGTGCGCCTCCTCGGCCAGCACGTACGCGGCGAACGGGACGAGCAGGTTGAGCGCGACCTGCTGGGTCGGGTCGTCCAGGAAGCCGGCGATCTTCGCGTTCAGCCAGCCCAGCCCGATGCCGACCGCCACCGCGACGACCGCGGACAGCAGGAAGCGCTCCACCGCGCGGCCCACCGACAGGTCGTCGTCGACCACGGCCTCCACGGCCAGCGAGTAGATGACGATCGCGGTGACGTCGTTGAACAGGCCCTCGCTCTCCAGCACCGCGGTCAGCCGACGGGGCAGCCCGACCTCGCCGGCCACCGCGACCGCGGCCACCGGGTCCGGCGGGGAGACCAGCGCGCCCAGCGCGACGGCGGCGGCCAGCGGCGCGGCGGGCACCAGCCAGCTGAACACGCCCGCCACCGCGGTGGTGGTGACCACCACCAGGGCGACGGCCAGCAGCAGGATCGAGCGGATGTTGGCCTTGAAGTAGCGGACCGAGGAGCGCCGGGCCACCGCGAAGATCAGCGGGGGCAGCACCAGCGGCAGGATGAACTCGGGGTTGATCTGCACGTTGGGGATCTGCGGGACGACCGCGAAGACCAGACCGACCAGGGTCATCAGCACCGGCTGCGGGATCCGGCTCCGGCGGGCCAGCGGCATCGTGACCACCGAGGCGAGCAGGACCAGGAAGAGCAGGGTCAGCTGGCCCACGGTGGTTCCTCTCGGCAGGTGGGGTGCGCCGGCTTCAGCATACGTCCGCGCCCCGGCCGGGCCGATTGTGTGTTTCGGGCGCTGACCAGGTAATGTTCTCCGCGTCAGCAGGCGCCGCTAGCTCAGTTGGTTAGAGCAGCTGACTCTTAATCAGCGGGTCCGGGGTTCGAGTCCCTGGCGGCGCACCGACAGGTCGAAGGCCTCCCTCCGGGGAGGCCTTCGGCGTTGTTCCGCCCGCTCACTCCTGGTGCAGTTCGTTGACGCACAGCACGTTGCCGTCCGGGTCCTTGAACCAGGCGGCCCGCATGCCGTCCGCCTCGGCGACCCCGTCCACGGTCTTCAGCCCGGGCTGGTCGTACTCCTCGAACACCACGCCGCGGCCGCGCAGTTCGGCCATCTCGGTGTCCAGGTCGGCGACCTTCCAGCTGGCCAGCGTGTGGCCGGCCTGTCCGCCGTACGGGGTCTCGTACATCCCGAACTCGGTGCTGCCGCAGCGGAAGACCACCTCTTCGGCGCCTTCCCGGGCGAGGGTGAGCCCGAGCGTGTCGTGGTAGTACCGCTTGGCCCGTTCGAGGTCGGTCACCGGGATCACCGCGAGCAGGGGTGCGTCTGCCAGCATCGCCATCACCTCCTCCCCCCAGGCTAGGCGCGCCTTCCCCGCCGGTCGAACAGCCGCGTTCCGGCCGGGCTCCGGTCGCGCTCCAGCGGCGGTCCAGCCGGTGCGGGGAGCGTCGGTCGCGGGCGCCGGGCGGCCGTGCCGGACAGCGGTCCGCGCGCCGCGGCGCCGTCCCGGTGGACCCTGCCGGAGGGGCGACCGGCTCCGCCACTGCTGCGGCAGCTCCCAGCCCTCCCCCTCTCCCCCATCCGCCCGGCGCCAGCCGCCCCCGCTTTTCGCCCCGCCCAACGACCGGAGCCGGCCACCCCCGCGAGGGGCGACCGGCTCCGTCGCTGCTGCGGCGGCTCTCAGCCGAAGTAGCTGTCGAAGTTCTTCGAGAACTCGTAGCCGTTGTACTTGTCCCAGTTGATCGACCAGGTCATCAGGCCGCGCAGGTTCGGCTGCTTGCCGGCCCGCGGGGTGTAGGAGCCGCAGCCGGTGCCCTTGGTGAGGCAGTCCAGCGCCTGGTTGACCACGGCCGGGGCGACGTAGCCGTTGCCCGCGTAGGTGTTGGCGGGCATGCCGATCGCGACCTGCGAGGGCTTGAGCGCCGGGAACACGTTGTTGGTGTTGCCGGCCACCGGGAAGCCGGTGAGCAGCATGTCGGTCATCGCGATGTGGAAGTCCGCGCCGCCCATGTTGTGGTACTGGTTGTCGAGGCCCATGATCGAGCCCGAGTTGTAGTCCTGGACGTGCAGCAGGGTCAGGTCGTCGCGCAGGCCGTAGATGACCGGCAGGAAGGCGCCGGCCCGCGGGTCCTGGCCGCCCCAGGGGCCCGAGCCGTAGTACTGGTAGCCGAGCTGGACGAAGAAGGTCTCCGGCGCCATGGTGAGCTGGAAGTTCGCGCCGTACTTGGCCTTGAGGGTCTTGACCGCGGAGATCAGGTTGGTGATCACCGGGGTGGTGGGGTTCTTGAAGTCGTTGTCGCCGGTGTTGAGCGACAGCGAGTGGCCCTCGAAGTCGATGTCGAGGCCGTCCAGGCCCCACTTGTCGATGATCGCGGAGACCGACTTGACGAAGTTGTCGCGGGCGGTGGTGGTGGTGAGCTGCACCTCGCCGTTCTGGCCGCCGATCGACAGCAGGACCTTCTTGCCCTTGGCCTGCTTGGCGGCGATGGCCGCCTTGAACTCGGCGTCGGTCTCGACGCCGGGGCACTCGGTGGCCGGGCAGCGGTTGAAGTGGATGGTGCCGGAGGTGACGGAGTCCGGCTCGCCGAAGGCCAGGTCGATGATGTCCCAGCTGTCGGGGACGTCGGCCATCTTCAGGTAGCCGGCGCCGTTGGCGAAGCTGGCGTGCAGGTAGCCGACCAGGGCGTGGCTGCCCGCGGGCGGCGGGCTGGTGGGCGGCACCGAGGTGGACGGGCTGGTGGACGGCGAGGCCGAGGCCGACGGCGAGGCGGAGGTGGACGCCGAGGCCGAGGGGGAGGGCGAGGCCGAGCGGGAGGGGCTCGCGCTGGCGGAGGGCGAGGCGGGTGCGCCGGGGCCGTCCAGCGAGACGTCGTCCGCGTAGTAGGTGCCCTGGCCGTACCAGCCGTGGGTGAAGACGGTGGCGGAGGTCTGGGTGGCGGTGGTGGTGAAGCTGACCGAGAGCTTCTGGTAGGCGCCGCCGGTGCTCGGCGTCCAGGTCGAGGTGCCGCCGTTGACGCCGAGGTAGACGTAGGCGCCGTTGACGTACGCGCTGAGGGTGTACGTGGTGTTGGGGGCGACCGCGACGGTCTGGGTGCACTGGGCGGTGTCGGACGCGGACGCGGCGCCCGCGAGCGCGTAGCTGCCGGTGTGCGCGTGGCCGGTGACCACGGAGCCGGTCGAGCCGGTGCAGGTCCAGGGGCTCAGTGCGTTGGTCTCGAAACCGCCGTTGACCAGGAACTCGCCCGCCGAGGCCGGGCCGGCCAGGCCGAAGCTGAGCGCGACGGCGCCCGCGGCGGCGACCGCCCAGGCCGTTCCGGCGGCGAGCAGCCGCTTCTTCCGGGGAGTGTGCATGTGGGGATGCTCCTGCCTCTGTGTGGGGGACGCCCTCCTCCGTCCCGCCGGGCTGTGGGGTTCCCGGCCGGGGGCGTGCCGCCGCACCGGCACCCACCCAGGGAGTTGGACTAGACCACTGAAGCGGCTGCGGCCGTCCCCTGTCAATGGACCGGCGAACCCGGTTCACTGACCCCCCGCCAGCAGCTCCCGGAACGCTTCGAAGTCCTCGGCCACCACCCGCCGACCGGGCACCGCGAGGAGCAGCACCCGGGGCGGTCCGGTCCGGAAGTCCAGCGCGATCGGCCGGTCCGCGCCCGGATCCGCCGCAGCCGCTCCGGTGCCTCCGCCGCGTTCCCCTCCCCGCTGGTCACGGGGCCGCGTTTGCGGGCCCCGGCCGCCGATCGAACCATGGAAGGGTGTCCGGATACCTGCGCTACCCCCATGTCCGCGGCGGTCTGCTCGCCTTCACCGCCGAGGACGACGCCTGGGTCGCGCCGCTGGCGCCGGACGGCTCGGTGGGCCGGGCCTGGCGGGTGAGCGCGGACCGGACCAGGGTCAGCCACCCGCGGCTGTCGCCGGACGGCGAGGTGCTGGCGTGGACCAGCTGGTTCGCACTGGTGCCCGAGGTGTTCACCGCGCCGGTGGGCGGCGGGGAGGCGGTCCGGCTGACGTACTGGGGCAGCCAGGACACCCGGGTGCGCGGCTGGCTGCCCAACGGGGACGTGCTGGCGGTGACCTCGTACCACGAGCCGTTCGCGCACTACGCCTGGGCGTGGGAGCTGTCGCCCGACGGCGCGCCGGGGCGGCGGATGCCGTGGGGGCCGGTCGCGGACGCCCAGGTCGGCGAGGGGCACACGGTGCTGCTGACCGACGCGGCGCCGCACGAGCCCGCGTTCTGGAAGCGCTACCGCGGCGGCGCGACCGGACGGCTGTGGGTGGACCACGACCTGCTGCTGCCCGACCTGCCGGGGCACCTGGCCTCGCCGATGCCGGTGGCGGCCGCCGACGGCACCCGGATCGCGTTCCTCTCCGACCACGAGGGCGTCGGCAACCTGTACTCCGTCCGCCCGGACGGCAGCGGCCTGCGCCGCCACACCGACCACGCCTCGTACTACGCCCGGGAGGCCGCCACCGACGGCGTCCGGGTGGTGTACCAGCACGCGGGCGACCTGTGGCTGCTCGACTCGCTGGACGCCCCCGCGCCGCGCCGCCTGGACGTCCCGCTGGGCGGCGCCCGGGCCGGGCGGCGGCCGTACCAGGTCAGCGCCGCCAACAACGTCAAGGACCTGGCCTGCGACGCCACCGGCCGGGCCGGGGTGCTGAACGTGCGCGGCTCGCTGTACTGGCTGACCCACCGCGACGGCCCGGCCCGGGTGCTGGCCGACACCCCGGGCGTGCGCTGCCGGCTGCCGCTGGTGCTCGGCTACGGCAACCAGGCCGCCTGGGTCACCGACGCCGACGGCGAGGACGCGGTCGAGATCGCCGCGCTGCCCGGCAAGGACGCCGCCGACGAGCAGCCCCCGCACCGGCGGATCGCGGGCGGCCGGATCGGCCGGGTCCAGGAGCTGGCCGCCGCCCCGGACGGCGGACGCCTCGCCGTGGCCTGCTCGGACGGGCGGCTGCTGCTCGTCGACACCGCCGACGGCGCCGTCACCGAGGTCGCCGCCTCCCGCTTCGGCCCGGTCTCCAGCCCGTCCTTCTCCCCCGACTCGCGCTGGCTGACCTGGTCCGAGCCGGTCGCGGGGCGCTCGCTGCGGGCGATCCGGCTGGCCCGCACCGCCCGGCCCGAGGAGAAGGTGGACGTCACCACCGGCCGCTTCGAGGACGAGCACCCGGTGTTCACCCGGGACGGCCGCTTCCTGGTGTTCCTGTCCTGGCGCGGCTTCGACCCCGTCCACGACGTGCACACCGGCGACCTGTCCTTCCCGCTCGGCTGCCGCCCCTACCTCGTCCCGCTCGCCGCCGGGACGCCGTCGCCGTTCGCCTCCCCCGCCGAGGGCCGTCCGCCCGTCGGCCTCGACCCCGAGGAGGCCACCGGCGACGGCACCGTGCACGTCGACGAGGAGGGCATCGGCAAGCGGCTCGTGCCCTTCCCGGTGATCGCCTCCAAGTACTCGGCGACCGCGGCGGTGCGCGGCGGCGTGGTGTGGCTGCGCTGGCCGATCTCCGGCGCCCTCGGCCAGACCTTCGCCAACCCGGAGGACACCTCCGGCCGCCCCGCCCTGGAGTACTTCGACCTCGCCCGCGGCCGCCGCACCACCCTGGTCGAGCAGCTCGACGGCTTCGCGGTCTCCGCCGACGGCTCCGCGGTCTCGGTGTTCTCCGCCGGGGCGCTCAAGCTGTACCCGCTGGCCGCCCCCACCGCCCCCGTCCCGGTCGACCTGCGCCGCATCACCCACACCGTCCACCCCGCCGCCGAGTGGCGGCAGTCCTACGCCGAGGCCGCCCGGATCGTCGCCGACCAGTTCTGGGACGAGGGCATGTGCGGCCTCGACTGGCCCGCCCTCACCGCCCAGTACGCCCCGCTGCTGGAGCGGATCGCCTCCCCCGACGACTTCGCCGACCTGCTGCGCGAGCTCCTCGGCGAACTCGGCACCTCGCACGCCTACGTCACCCCCGCCCGCCGCGGCGAGGGCCCCGCCCTCGCCCAGCAGCCCCTGGGCCTGCTCGGCGCCAACGCCCACCGGGACGTCGACGGCCGCTGGCTGGTCGACCGCATCCTGCCCGGCGAGTCCTCCGACCCCAAGGCCCGCGCCCCGCTCGCCGGGCACGGCCTGCACGACGGCGACGAGCTCCTCGCCGTCGACGGCCGCCCGCCCGACCCCGTCCGCGGCCCCGTCCCGCTGCTGGCCGGAACGGGCGGCACCACCGTCGAGCTCACCGTCCGCCACGGGGGCCGCGTGCGGCGCCTCGCCGTCACCCCGCTCACCGACGAACGGCCCATCCGCTACCAGGACTGGGTCGCCAGACGGCGGCACCTGGTGCGGGAGTTCAGCGGCGGCGACTGCGGCTACCTGCACATCCCGGACCTCGGCGGCTCCGGCTGGGCCCAGTTCAACCGCGACCTGCGCTCCGAGCTGGCCCGCCCCGCGCTCGTCCTGGACGTCCGCGGGAACGCGGGCGGCAACGTCTCCGAGCTCGTCCTGGAGAAGCTCCACCGCCGCGTCCTCGCCTGGGACTTCACCCGCGGCCGGCAGCCCGTCCGCTGGCCCCGCGACGCGCCGCGCGGCCCGGTCGTCGCCCTCGCCGACCACGCCACCAGCTCCGACGGCGACGTCATCATCACCGCCATCAAGGCGCTCGCCCTCGGCCCCGTCGTCGGCACCCGCACCTGGGGCGGCGTGGTCGGCATGACCGGACGCCACGCCCTCGGCGACGGCACCCAGATCTCCGTCCCCAAGAACGCCAGCTGGTTCACCGGCGGCATCGGCTTCTCCGTCGAGAACCGCGGCGTCGACCCCGACGTCGAAGTCGTCCGCACCCCCCGCGACTGGGCCCGCGGCGACCACACCGACCTCGCCGCCGCCGTCGACCTCGCCCTCACCCTCCTCACCGCCCCCCCCGCCGCCGCTCCCCCGCCCCCCGACACCCCCCGCCCCGACCTCCGCCGGCCCCCGCTGCCGCCGCGCCCCTGAGACCCGCTGCGACCCGCTGCGCGGAGCAGGCGGGAACAAGCGGGGACGGGGCCGGAAACGGCGCAGCAACCGCACCCGCGCGAACCCGCTGTGCGGGGGCCGGGCGTTCCCGGCGCGTCACGACGCGCGGACGCCGGTGCCCGCGGCGGGCACCGGCGTTCCGTACGCGCGCGGATCAGCTCCGGGGGATCAGCTCCAGGGGTCGCCCTCGGAGGTCATGTTCGCGGCGGCCTCGCGGTCCTCGCGTTCCTGCCTGATCCGGCGTTCGGCGTCGTCGCGGGCGCGTTCGGCCTGGTCGCCGAAGGCGTCGGCGGCCTCGTCGCGGGCGGGAACGACGCGCTCGGGCGGTTCGGTGGGTGCGGCGGCGGGCGGGGCGGCCTTGTGGCGGAACCTGTCGAAGATGCCCATGTCTCCTCCTCGGGTGGGCGTCCCCCCTTGTCACGGTACGCCGACGGGGCGGGCCCGGTCAGGGCCCGCCCCGCGCGGTCGGCCGGTCAGGAGGACCCGCCCTCCTGCTGCTGGTCGTCCGCGGACTCCTGGCCGCCGGGCATCATGCCCTCGGCCCGCTCGCGGGCCTTCTGCTCGGCTTCCTCGGTCTTGGAACCCTGGTCGCCGAGCGCCGACTTGGCCTGGTCGGCGAGGTCCTTCGCCTTGTCCTTGAACTGGTCGCTCATGCCCATGTCTCCTCCTCGGGTGTCGCGGACAACGGGCTCCGTCCACCCTCGCACCGGCCCGGAGGGGTCGCATCCGGACGGCCGGGGCTCACCCGTACGGCGCAGGGCCGGACGGCTCGCCGGGAGGGGCTGTTGGTCCCGGCGGGTCGCGCCCAACGGCCGTAGCCGCCCTACGCGGCACTGACGGAGAGTGAGGGGGTCAAGCCGGTCCCGGCAGCGCCGCCGGGGCGCCCCGCCCGCACCCCGAGAGGTGAGCGCGCCATGTCGTCCCGCGAGCAGTCCCCCGTCACCGAAGGCGCCGCCACCGTGGCGGCGGCCGTCGACGCACTGGTCCGCAACGGCCACCGGGCCCTGCGGGAGTACGCCTCCTTCAGCCAGGAGCAGGTCGACCGCATCGTCAAGAAGGCCTCGCTGGCCGCGCTGGCCCAGCACACCGGCCTGGCCGTCCTCGCGGTCGAGGAGACCGGCCGCGGCCTGTTCGAGGACAAGGCGGTGAAGAACGTCTTCGCCTGCGAGAACGTCACCCACGTGATGGGCCGGACGCGGACGGTGGGGGTGGTGCGCCGGGACGAGATCGACGGGATCGTGGAGATCGCCGAGCCGGTGGGCGTGGTCGCGGGCGTCACGCCGGTGACCAACCCGACCTCCACCACGATCTTCAAGGCGCTGCTCGCGCTCAAGACCCGCAACCCGATCGTGTTCGCCTTCCACCCGGCGGCGCAGCGCTGTTCGGCGGAGGCGGCCCGGATCGTGCGGGACGCGGCGGTCGCGGCGGGCGCCCCGGCGCACTGCGTGCAGTGGATCGAGCACCCGTCGATGGCGGCGACCGGCGCGCTGATGAACCACCCCGGCGTCGCCACGATCCTGGCGACCGGCGGCAACGCGATGGTCGCGGCGGCGTACTCGTGCGGGAAGCCGGCGCTGGGCGTGGGCGCGGGCAACGTCCCGGCGTACGTGGAGAGGAGCGCGGACGTCGGGCGCGCGGTGAACGACATCGTGCTGTCGAAGTCCTTCGACAACGGCATGGTCTGCGCCTCCGAGCAGGCGGTGATCCTGGACGCGGAGATCCACGACGCGGCGGTCGCCGAGTTCCGCAAGCTGAAGGCGCACCTGGCGACGCCGGAGGAGAAGGCCAAGCTGGAGCGCCACCTCTTCGGGGTCGGCGCGGGCACCGACTGCGCGGGCGCGAAGCTGAACGCCGACGTGGTCGGGCAGTCGGCACCGGCGATCGCGCGGGCGGCGGGCTTCGAGGTCCCGGACGACACCTCGGTGATCCTGGCGGAGGTCGGCGGGGTCGGCGAGGCGGAGCCGCTGACCCGGGAGAAGCTCTGCCCGGTGCTGGCGGTGCTGCGGGCGGACGGCCGGGCGCAGGGCGTGGAACTGGCGCAGCGGATGGTGGAGTTCAACGGCCTGGGGCACTCGGCGGCGGTGCACACCGAGGACGCGGCGTTCGCCGAGGAGTTCGGCACGGCGGTGAAGGCCTGCCGGATCATCTGGAACGCGCCGAGTTCGCAGGGCGGCATCGGCGACGTCTACAACGCGTTCACGCCCTCGCTGACGCTGGGCTGCGGCAGCTACGGCCGCAACTCGGTGTCGGGCAACGTCTCGGCGCTGAACCTGGTCAACATCAAGCGGATCGGGCGGCGCAACACCAACATGCAGTGGTTCAAGGTCCCGCCGAAGATCTACTTCGAGCGCAACTCGATCACGTACCTGGCGAGCATGCCGAACGCCCGGAAGGTCGTGGTCGTCACCGACCGGACCATGGTGGAGATCGGCCACCTGGAGCGGATCCGCGCCGTGCTGGACCGGCGCCGCGAGCCGGTCGAGGTGCGGGTCGTCGACCACGTCGAGCCGAACCCGAGCATCGCCACCGTGGAGAAGGGCGCGGAGCTGATGCGGGCGTTCGAGCCCGACACCATCGTGGCGCTGGGCGGCGGCTCGCCGATGGACGCGGCGAAGGTGATGTGGCTGCTGTACGAGCACCCGGAGGTGGAGTTCGCGGACCTGAAGGAGAAGTTCTTCGACATCCGCAAGCGCGCCTTCACCTTCCCCGACCTGGGCGAGAAGGCGAAGCTGGTGTGCATCCCGACGACGTCGGGCACCGGCAGCGAGGTCACCCCGTTCGCGGTGATCACCGACACCGCCACCGGCCAGAAGTACCCGCTGGCCGACTACGCGCTCACCCCCAGCGTGGCGATCGTCGACCCGGCGCTGACCACCCACCTGCCCAAGGACGTCACCGCCGACTCCGGGTTCGACGCGCTGACGCACTGCATCGAGACGTACGTGTCGGTGTACGCCAACGACTTCACCGACGGCCTGGCGCTGCAGGGGATCCGGCTGGTCTTCGAGCACCTGGAGCGGGCCGTCGCCGACGGGCCCGGCGACCCGGTGGCGCGGGAGAGGATGCACAACGCGGGGACGATCGCGGGCATGGCGTTCGGCTCGTCCTTCCTGGGCGTGGTGCACGCGATGGCGCACACCCTGGGCGCGACCTTCCACGTGGCGCACGGGCGCACCAACGCGCTGCTGCTGCCGCACGTGATCCGGTACAACGGGTCGGCGCCGGCCAAGGTGACGAGCTGGCCGAAGTACCGCAGCTACGTGGCGCCGGAGCGCTACCGGCAGATCGCCCGGGTGCTGGGCCTGCCCGCCGACACCCCGGAGCAGGGCGTGGCGTCGCTGGCCGCGGCGGTGGAGGAGCTGCGCGAGAAGGTCGGCATCCCGCGCTCGTTCAAGGACGCCGGGGTGGACGAGGCGGCCTTCCTGGCGGCGCTGCCGCAGCAGGCGATGAACGCCTACGAGGACCAGTGCGCACCGGCCAACCCGCGGATGCCGATGCTGCGGGACATGCAGCAGTTGATGACCCAGGCGTACTACGGCACGCAGAACTGAGAAGGGGCACCCGAGATGACCACCTCACAGCAGCAGCACGCGGAGCGCGCCCGGAGCGGCGCCTGGGACGGCTTCAGGGGCGGCCTGTGGCGGGACGCGGTCGACGTCCGCGACTTCATCCAGCAGAACTACACCCCGTACGAGGGCGACGGCTCCTTCCTGGCCGGCCCGACCGAGCGGACCACCGGGATCTGGGCGAAGATCACCGCGCTGTTCCCGGAGGAGCGCGCCAAGGGCGTCCTGGACGTCTCGTACGACACGCCCTCGACGATCACCGCGCACGCGCCCGGGTACATCGACCGGGAGAACGAGCTGGTCGTCGGCCTGCAGACCGACGCCCCGCTGAAGCGGGCGATCATGCCCAACGGCGGCTGGCGGATGGTCGCGGGGGCGCTGGAGACCTACGGGTACCCGGTCGACCCGGAGCTGGAGAAGGTCTTCACGGTCTACCGCAAGACCCACAACGCGGGCGTCTTCGACGCCTACACGCCCGAGATCCGGGCCGCCCGCAAGGCCGGGATCGTCACCGGCCTGCCGGACGCGTACGGGCGGGGCCGGATCATCGGCGACTACCGGCGGGTCGCGCTGTACGGCGTGGACCGGCTGATCGCCGCGAAGCGGGAGGAGCGGGCGTTCCTGGACGCGGCGCCGGGCGACCCGCGCACGCTGGAGGAGACCATCCGCGAGCGCGAGGAGCTGGCCGAGCAGGTCCGCGCCCTGGAGGAGCTCAAGGCGATGGCCGCGAGCTACGGCCACGACGTCTCCGGCCCGGCGCGCGACGCCCACCAGGCCGTCCAGTGGCTGTACTTCGCCTACCTGGCGGCGGTGAAGGAGCAGAACGGCGCGGCGATGTCGCTCGGCCGCACCTCCACCTTCCTGGACGTCTACCTCGAACGCGACCTCGCCGAGGGCCGGTTGACCGAGGAGCGGGCCCAGGAGCTGGTCGACGACTTCGTCGTCAAGCTGCGGATCGTCCGCTTCCTGCGCACCCCCGAGTACGACGAGCTGTTCTCCGGCGACCCGACCTGGGTCACCGAGTCGATCGGCGGCATCGGCACCGACGGCCGCCCGCTGGTCACCCGCACCTCGTTCCGCTACCTGCAGACCCTGTACAACCTGGGCCCGGCGCCGGAGCCGAACATGACGGTGCTCTGGTCGCCGAAGCTCCCGCGGGGCTTCAAGGAGTTCTGCGCCCGGGTGTCGATCGACACCTCCAGCGTGCAGTACGAGTCGGACGAGCTGATGCGCCCGCGCTCCGGCGACGACACCGCGATCGCCTGCTGCGTCTCCGCGATGGAGGTCGGCCGGCAGATGCAGTTCTTCGGCGCCCGGGTCAACCTCGCCAAGACGCTGCTGTACGCGATCAACGGCGGCCGGGACGAGCGCTCCGGTGCCCAGGTCGGCCCGGCCACCGGGGCGATCACCTCCGAGGTGCTGGACTACGAGGAGGTGCTGGACCGCTTCGACCGGCAGTTGGAGTGGCTGGCCGGGACGTACGTGCACGCGCTGAACGTCATCCACTACATGCACGACAAGTACGCGTACGAGCGCCTGGAGATGGCGCTGCACGACCGGGCGGTGCGCCGCACCATGGCCTGCGGCATCGCCGGGCTGTCGGTGGCCGCGGACTCGCTGTCGGCGATCAGGTACGCGAAGGTCCGCCCGGTGCGCGACGAGACCGGCCTCGCGGTCGACTACGAGGTCGAGGGCGAGTACCCGGCGTACGGCAACAACGACGACCGGGCCGACGCCCTGGCGGTGCGGCTGGTCGAGGAGTTCATGGCGAAGGTGCGCAAGCACCCGACCTACCGGGGCGCCGAGCACACCCAGTCGGTGCTGACCATCACCTCGAACGTGGTGTACGGCAAGAAGACCGGCGCCACCCCGGACGGCCGCCGGGCCGGCGAGCCGTTCTCGCCCGGCGCCAACCCGATGAACGGGCGCGACACCCACGGGTACGTGGCCAGTGCGCTGTCGGTGGCCAAGCTGCCGTACGACGCGGCCGAGGACGGTATCTCGCTGACCAACACCGTCACGCCCGACGCGCTGGGCCGCACCCCCGAGGAGCGGGTGCGCAACCTGGCGGGCGTGCTGGACGGGTACACGGCCGTCGGCGGGTTCCACATGAACGTCAACGTGCTGGACCGCGAGACCCTGCTCGACGCGATGGAGCACCCCGAGCAGTACCCGCAGCTGACCATCCGGGTCAGCGGCTACGCGGTCAACTTCGTCCGGCTGACCAGGGAGCAGCAGCTCGACGTCGTCAACCGCACCTTCCACGGCTCGCTCTGAACCCCCGTCGACAGCTCCCAGGAGGAATCTCAATGATCGTGTCAAGCCGCCTGCGTGACCGGCGGGGCGGAGGTGAACAGCCTCTTGTCACGCAGCATCGCCCACAGGACATCGACCCGGC
>NZ_JNYE01000097.1 GCF_000717185.1 Kitasatospora phosalacinea
ACCCCACCCCGATGAACCCCCCACCCCAGTAGGGCCGTTGTCGCACAGCCGAGGCAGAATGCGGGCATGGCCGAACAGTACTTCTCCGCTTTCGCGGTGGACGCCGCCGCCCTGCTCCGCCTGCCCGGCTCGGGCGAGCGCGTGCTCCCGGGCGTGGCGCCCTCCGCCGCGCTCGCCGAGCTGCTCTCCGGCCGGCTGCACGCCGACGCGGACTCGCGCTACACCGCGCTGCTGCCCGCGCTGGCGGGCGCCTTCGGCACGCCGCTGGGCGCGGTCTCCGTCCCCGGGCGGCACTGGGACGAGCTGACGGAGGTCTTCACCTCGCTCGAACTCCCGGCCCTGACCGCGCTGTGGTCCCGCCCGTGGCCGTTCCCGGCCGACGCGACCTACGACTGGCCGTGGCCGTACCCGACGCTGGCGGCCCGCACCGACACCGCCGAACTGCTGGTCGAACTGGCGGCGCTGGCCTCGGAGTCGATCCACGAGCAGGACGTCGAGGCGCTGGACGAGGACGACCTGGAGGAGGCGTCCTGGTTCCTCACCGAGCACCTCCCGGTCTGGACGTCCCGGGCGCACGCCCTCGGCCTGGACCTGCTGCTGGTCCGCGACGGCACCCGGTAACGACCCTCACCCCCCGGCTCAGGACACCACGTCCTTCGCCGCGAACCCGCGGAACGCCAGCGCCAGCAGCACCACCGCGTACGACAGCGACAGCACCACGCCCTGCACCATGCCGCCCCACTCCAGTTGCGGCTGGAGCGCGTCCGCCCAGGCGTACTGCCAGTGCGCGGGCAGCCACTCGCGCAGCGAGCCGAGGGCGGTGACGGCGTCGAGCACGCCGGTGACGATGGAGGCGAAGACCGCGCCGCCGACCGCGCCGAGCGGGGCGTCCGTCGCGGTGGAGAGCCAGAACGCCAGCGCGCCGATGACGATCTCGGCGAGGAACACGTACAGCACGGCGATCCCGAGCCGGGGCAGCGCCTCGGCGGCGCCCAGGCTGGCCCCGGTGGGGAGCTTCAGGTCTCCCCAGCCGTACGCGGCGGTGCCGACCACCAGCCCCACCGCGGGCAGCAGGACCACCGCGGCGGCCGAGAACGCCATCGCCACGGTGAACTTCCGCACCAGCAGCCGGGCCCGGGGCACCGGCGCGGCCAGCAGGTAGCGCAGCGAGGACCAGCTGGCCTCGGAGGCCACCGTGTCGCCGGAGAACAGCGCGACCGGGATGACCAGCAGGAAGCCGGTGCCGACGAACAGCATGGTGGTGGCGAAGTTGACGCCGGAGGAGGTGGCCAGCTCGATGAAGGTGGTGCGGTTCTCCCGCCCGGGCGTGCCGCCGAGCTGGAACGCCGCCAGCAGGACGAGCGGCAGCACGGCCAGCACCCCGCCGACCACCAGGGTGCGGCGGCGGCGCAGTTGGCGCAGCGCCTCGACCCGCAGCGGCAGTGTCCGGCCGGGCCGGTAGCCGGGCGCGGCGGTCTCCCCGGCGGGGCTGTCTACCGTGCTGCTGCTCATGCCGCTCCTCCGATCAGGGCCAGGAAGGCGTCCTCCAGCCGTCGCTGCGGGCCGATCCCGGCCACCGGCACGCCCAGGCGCACCAGTTCGGCGGTCAGCCGGCTCGCGGGCAGCCCGTCCAGGGTGACGAGCAGCCCGCCGTCCACGGCGGTGGCCGAGGCGACGCCGTCCAGTTCCGCGAGCTTCCCGGCCACTGCCTCCAGCGAGGCGGCCTCGAACCCGTCCTCCTCCACGGACACCAGCAACTGCCGTCCCGCCCCGGTGATCTCCGCGGTCGGCCCGGCGACGACGAGGCGCCCGCGCTCCATCACCACCAGGTGGGTGCAGGACTGCTCGACCTCGGCGAGCAGGTGGCTGGAGACGATGACGGTGCGCCCGGCCGCGGCGTAGCGGACCATCACCTCCCGCATCTCGCGGATCTGCGGCGGGTCGAGCCCGTTGGTGGGTTCGTCGAGGATCAGCAGGTCGGGCAGGCCGAGCATGGCCTGCGCGATGGCCAGGCGCTGCCGCATGCCCTGCGAGTAGGTGCGCACCGCGCGCTCCAGGGCCTCGCCGAGCCCGGCGATCTCCAGCGCCTCGGCGAAGTGGGCGTCCGCGACGGGGCGCCCGGTGGCGGCCCAGTACGACTCCAGGTTGGCCCGGCCGGTCAGGTGCGGCAGGAAGCCGGCGCCCTCGACGAAGGCGCCGACCCGGGAGAGCACCGGCGCGCCGGGCCGGATCGCGTGGCCGAAGACCCGGACCTCGCCCGCGTCGGGGCGGATCAGGCCCATCAGCATCCGCAGCGTGGTGGTCTTGCCCGCGCCGTTGGGGCCGAGCAGGCCGAGCACCTGCCCGGTCTCGACCCGGAACGACAGGTCGCGCACCGCGTACCGGTCGGCGGAGCCCCGGTACCTCTTCGCCAGGCCGGTGATCTGCAGCGGCACAGCGGCGAGTTCCGGGTCGGGCGCCGGGGTGGCGTCCCGCCGCCGCCGGGCGAACACCAGCAGCGCGGCGAGGGCCGCCGCGACCAGCGGCAGCACCCAGGTGCGGTCCGGCACCGGCGCGGCCTCGGTGCGCAGTTCGGCGACGGTCGGCACGCTCAGCGGCCCGTCCGTCGCGACGGTGTACGCGGCGGCCCGCGCGGGCGAGGCGTACGCGAGGTCGGTGGCGGCCAGCACCAGCCGCAGCCGGTGCCCGGCCGGGAACCGGTGCTCGACGGCGGGCAGCGTGATCCGCACCGTCCGCCCGCCGGGCGCGTCCGCGCCGGTCACCCGCAGCGGCGCGACCAGCTGCTGCGGCAGGGTCTGCTTGCCGTCGGGGGCGACGTCGTACAGCTTGGCGAACAGCACCGCCTCGGGCGCGTCCGCGGCGACCCGCACCGACACGGCGGGGGCGCCGGTCAGGTCCAGGGCGGTGTCCAGCGGCGGCGAGTCGAAGGACGCGTACTGGCCGGGGAAGTCGAGCGACAGGCCCGCCCCGACCGCGGACAGCTGGGACAGCGCGCCGATGCCCGGCAGCGTGGAGATGTTCGGCGGCGCCCCGCCCGGCGGGTTGGCGAACCGCTGCTCGCCCCCGGCCAGTTCGACGCTGCGCTGCGCCGTGCCGCCCAGGCCGGGGTAGGCGTCGGCGTCGGCGCCGCGCAGCACCGCCTGGAAGCCGGTGGAGTCGACGCCGCCGGTGCGGGTGACCCGGAACGCGGGGCCGGTGTCGGCGCCGTCGCCCTTCAGGTAGTGGTCGAACCAGGCGGTGATCCGGGCGTCCGCGCGGGTGCTGGTCTCCTGGCCGCCGTCGTGCCCGGCGCCGAACCAGTCGACGGCGACGGGCGCGCCGTTCGCGGCGACGGCCCGGGCGATCCGGTCGCCCTGGTCGAGCGGGAACAGCGAGTCCTGCTGGCCCTGGACGACGAGCGTCGGCACCTTGATCCGGTCCGCGACGGCGGCGGGGCTGGAGCGCTCCAGCAGCTGCACGGCGTCCGCGTCGGGCCGCCCGGCAGCCGCGACCCGGTTGTACATCTCGCACAGCTCGGCCCGGAACCGCCCGCAGCCCACCGGCCCCGGCCCCGGCCCCTGCCCCGGCCCCGACGCCGGGGCGGTGGAGCCGCCCCCGCCGAACGCCGCGGACGAACCGGTGGTGAAGAAGATCCCGGCCCAGAGCTTCTTGAACACCCCGTCGGCGGCCGAACTCCCCTGCGCGCCCTGCGGGAACAGCGCGTCCGCCAGGTCGAACCAGGTGATCTGCGGGGCGATCGCGTCGATCCGGCTGTCGTACCCGGCGGCCAGCAGCGACACCGCCCCGCCGTACGAGGCGCCGGTCACGCCCACCTTCGGGTCACCGGAGGCGTCCAGCTGCACCTCGGGGCGCTGCGCCAGCCAGTCCACCAGCCGCGAGACGTCCGCGACCTCGCGCTCCGGCTGGTTCAGGCCGATCTGCCCGGTGGACCGCCCGAAGCCGCGCGCCGACCAGGTCAGCACCGCGTACCCGTCCCGGGCCAGCTCCTCGGCGCGCGGGCGCAGGTCCTCCTTCGACCCGCCGAAGCCGTGCGCCAGCAGCACCGCCGGGCGCCGCCCGGAGCCGCCCGCGGTGAAGAACGAGGTGTCGATCCGGACGGTGCCGGCGCTGCCCGCGACGTCCGGCACGTCCAGGAAGCGGTCCTCGCGGTGCACCTGCGGCGGCTGCCCGGCCAGCGCGACCGCCCCGCCGCCGACCAGCAGCGCGGCCGCCAGCCCACCGGCCAGCACCGCCCTGCGCCTGGTCCACCACCCGCGCCACGCCCCACCGAAGCCCATGGCAGGTGATCCTAACCGGGCGGCCGGTAAGGAAGCCGTCAGGCCGCCCCGCCCCCGCCTGACGCCGCCACCCCTCCCTGACGTCCGGCTCCCCGCCCGAGTTCCCGAACCCGCGCAATCCGCCGCGATAGGGTGCGAATCCCCCACCCCCCGGACCGACCAGCCGAGGTGACCCGTGTTCTGGCCGCTCGCCAGCCTGCTCACCGCCGTCCTCGCCACCCTGTTCGCCGGCTGGCTGGTCGACCAGGTCCTCCAGCGCCTCACCGCCCGCCACCCCGACGCCCCGGTCTGGGCGGAACTGCGCCGCTGCCGCGTCCCGCTCCAACTGGTGCTGCTGTCGGCCCTGGTGCTGGCCGCCCGGCCGGTGCGCCGGATCTTCCACACGGACGACGACGCGATCCGCCACGGCGTGCTGCTGGTGCTGGTCGGCTCGCTCGGCTGGCTGACCGTCCGGGTGCTGGCCGCCGTCATCGAGGCCGCCTTCAGCCGCTACGAGACGGTCACCGAGGACGCCTCCCGGGTCCAGCGCGTCCGCACCCAGCTCGGCCTGGTCCGCCGGGTCGGCTCCGCGGTGGTCTGGGTGGTCACCGTCGGCGCGCTCCTGCTCACCTTCGACGCCATGCGCACCGTCGGCGCCAGCCTGCTCGCCTCGGCCGGCATCCTCGGCATCATCGCGGGCATCGCCGCCCAGTCCGCCCTCGGCAACTTCTTCGCGGGCCTGCAGATCGCCTTCAGCGACACCGTCCGGATCGGCGACACCGTCGTCGTGGACGGCCAGCAGGGCACCGTCGAGGAGATCACCCTCTCCTACCTGGTGCTGCACCTGTGGGACGGCCGCCGCCTGGTCGTCCCGGTCTCGTACTTCGTCTCCAAGCCGTACGAGAACTGGACCCGCCGCGACCCGGGCCTGTCCGGCTGGCTGCTGCTGCACCTCGACCACCGCACCCCCGTCGACGCGCTGCGCGCCGAACTGGAGCGCTACCTCGGCACCACCGAGCTCTGGGACGGCCGGGAGTGGTCCCTCGCCGTCAGCGACACCACCCCGTCCACCGTGGTGGTCCGCGCCGTGATGACCGCCCGCGACCCGGACACCGCCGCCGCCCTCAAACTCGCCGCCCGCGAGCACCTGCTGGCGTACCTGCGCGACCACCACCCGGAGTCCCTGCCGCGCGTCCGCACCGGGTGAACGCGCGGCAGGCCCCGTCCTGCCGCTACAGCACCCGCGTCATCGTCCGGTGCGGGATCCCGGCGTCGTCGTACACCGGCCCCTCGGCGACGTACCCGAGCCGCTCGTAGAACCCGAGCGCCTGCACCTGCGCGTGCAGCTCCACCTCGCGCGCGCCGTGCTCCCGCCCCAACTCCTCGACGGCGCGCACCAGTTGCGCACCGAGCCCGGTCCCGCGGGCGGCGGCGACCACGGCGAGGCGGCCGAGCAGCACCCGGCCCTCGGTGCCGCCGGTCATCGCCAGCGCCTCGGCGCCGGAGATCAGCCGGGCGGTACCGAGCGCCGCCCCGTCCGGCCCGAGGGCCAGCAGGTGCACGGAGGTCGCGTCGTACTCGTCGTACTCCAGCTCCGGCGGCACCTGCTGCTCGACCACGAACACCTCCTGCCGGACGCCGCGCGCCAGCGCCATGTCGGCGTCCCCGTCGACCACCCGGATCGACACGCCGGTCAGCGGAGCGCCCATCTCAGCTCTCCGCCGCGATGGTGTCCAGCGCGTGCTGCAGGTCCTCGGGGTAGGCGGAGGCGAACTCCACCCAGCGCCCGTCCTCGGGGTGCTCGAAGCCCAGCGAGACGGCGTGCAGCCACTGCCGGGTCAGGCCCAGCCGCTTGGCCAGCGTCGGGTCGGCGCCGTAGGTGAGGTCGCCGACGCAGGGGTGCCGCAGCGCGGACATGTGCACCCGGATCTGGTGGGTGCGGCCGGTCTCCAGCTTGATGTCCAGCAGGGACGCGGCCCGGTACGCCTCGATCAGGTCGTAGTGCGTGACGGAGGGCTTGCCGTCGCGGGTGACGGCCCACTTCCAGTCGCTGCTGGGGTGGCGGCCGATCGGCGCGTCCACCGTGCCGGACAGTGGGTCCGGGTGGCCCTGGACCAGCGCGTTGTACTTCTTCTCGGTGACCCGGTCGTGGAACTGCCGCTTCAGGTCGGTGTACGCCCGCTCGGACTTGGCGACCACCATGATCCCGGAGGTGCCGACGTCGAGGCGGTGCACGACGCCCTGGCGCTCGGCGGCGCCGGAGGTGGAGATCCGGTACCCGGCCGCGGCCAGGCCGCCGATCACGGTGGGGCCGGTCCAGCCGGGGCTGGGGTGCGCGGCCACGCCGACCGGCTTGTCGATCACGACGACGTGGTCGTCGTCGTGGATGATCCGCATGCCCTCGACCGCCTCGGCGACGACCTGCACCGGCGCGGCGGGCGCCGGGATCTCGACCTCCAGCCAGGACCCGGCGGTGACCCGGTCCGACTTCCCGGCGACCGCGCCGTCCAGGGTGACCTTGCCCTCGGCGGCGAGTTCGGCGGCCTTGGTGCGGGAGAACCCGAACATCCGGGCCAGGGCGGCGTCCAGCCGCTCGCCCTCCAGGCCGTCGGGTACGGGGAGGCTACGGGTCTGCGCTGCGATACTCACCCACCCGAGTATGCCCGACCCGCACCGGCCCCCCGCCCCACCGGGCCCCGTCCCGCGGCCCCGCAGCCCCGCCCCGGCACCGCCGCCGCTGCCGCGGCGGCCGCGCCCGCGGCCCGGACCCCGCCGCCCGGGCCTCAGCGCAGCAGCAGCGCGCCGACCGCCGCCGTCGCCGCCAGCAGCACCACGACGGCGACGTGCACCGCCACGTCCCACCCCCACGAGCGCCGGTCGGCCGCCGGGTCCAGGGTGAACTCGGCCGGGTCCGCGGGCGTGTGGTGCACCGTCACCTCGCGCCCGCGCGCCCCGGCCGGGTCGGCGAGGTGCGCGGTGCAGTGGGCGGTGACGGCGGTGCCGTCGCGGGTGGTGAACGCCACCACCGGGGTGTGGGTGGTGATCCTGGAGCCGTCGTCCTCGTCGATCCGGACGTCCCGGAGCACCGCGACGATCCGGCCCGGCACGGCGTCCATCACGGCCAGCCGCTCCCGCTTGCCCCGCCGGTCCCGGACGGCCTCCGGCAGGTACCACAGGCCGGACAGCGCCCACGGGCCCGCGCCGCCGACCAGCGCCCACGGCCACGCCCAGCGGAGGGCGGCCAGCGCCACCAGGCCCGCGTAGGCCAGGAAGGCCGCGAAGGCCGGCCACCCCAGCCCGCGGGAGGGCGGCTCGGGGGCGGCGGTGAAGCGGTGCCCGTCCGCCGGGCCCGGCGGGAGGCTGACCCCGATCTCCCGGCCCGCCCAGGCCGCGGTGACGCTCTCGCCGCGCCCGTCGTCGCCCGTCACGGTGACCGGCCGCCCGGTGGCCGGGTCCGGGTAGTCGACGACCAGCGGGATGCCGCCGACCCGCGAGGCGCCGTGCCGCACCTCGCCGACCTCCCGGATCCGCCCGGCCAGCCGCACCGTCCGCTGCGCCTTCGTCACCCCGGCCAGCGACCTGGCCAGCCCGACCAGCGCCGCCGCGCACCACGCCCCGCTCCACAGCAGCAGGAACCCTTGCCACCCCACGCGCCCTCCCCGGCCGTCCCGTCTCCCCGCCACTGTGCCCGCCCGCGCGGCCCCGGACACGCGCGTGCCCGCCGGACCGTGCGGTCCGGCGGGCACGCCGCGAGCGGTCCGGGCCTCAGCCCCGGTCGGCGCCGTCCTCCGCGGGGGCCTCCGCCGCCCCGGACTCCGCACCGGCCTTCTCCTCCGCCTTGGGGGCCTGGCCGCCGTGCGTGGTGCCGTCCGGGTTGGAGCCGCGGAAGGAGAGCAGGACGACCAGGATGCCGCCGCAGACGATCGCCGAGTCGGCGAGGTTGAAGACCGCGAAGTGCTGGACGGAGATGAAGTCGACCACGTGCCCGCGCAGCACCGAGGGGGCGCGGAACAGCCGGTCGGTGAGGTTGCCGAGCGCGCCGCCGAGCAGCAGGCCGAGGGCGATCGCCCAGGGCAGGCTGTACAGGCGGCGGGCGATCCGCCAGATCACCACGATGACGCCGGCGGCGATCGCGGTGAACAGCAGCGTCATGGCCTGGCCCATGCCGAACGCGGCGCCGGGGTTGCGGATCACCTGGAAGGTCATCCAGTCGCCGATCACGTCGATCGGCGAGCTGCGGCCCTCCAGCTTGGCGACCACCAGCAGCTTGGAGCCGAGGTCGATCAGGTAGGCGAGCAGCGCGACGACCAGCAGCACGCTGATCCGGCGGCGGCGCACCACGGCTCGGGCGCCCTCGGCGGCCGTCGCCCCCGCGCCCCCGGCCCCGGGCTCGGGCACCGGCTGGGTCACCGGCTCACCCGCCCCGGTGGGCCGGGCGGTGGGGACGGCGTCGTCCTGGGTCTGGTGGGAACCTGGCGTGCTGATGATCCGCTCCGCTGCCGTGGGAATGCGCCGGGGGGAGTGCCGGTCGACGTGCTTGGGGACGAGGGTACGGCACGGCTCGCCCGGTTGGCCGCCGCGGCCGGGATTGTCCCGGCCCGCGGAGCCCGTCGACCGGCGTCCGGCGTCAGCGGCGTTCCTGCTTGGCCTTGCAGGTGACGCAGAGGGTGGCGCGCGGGAAGGCCTGCAGGCGGGCCTTGCCGACGGGCTGGCCGCAGGACTCGCAGCGGCCGAAGGCGGTGCCCTCCAGGCGGGCCAGGGCGCGCTCGGTCTGGGCGAGGCTGTCGCGGGCGTTGTTGGCGAGCGAGAGCTCGCTCTCCCGGTTGATGTTCTTGGTGCCGGCGTCGACCTGGTCGTCGCCCGCGCCGTCGTTGGAGTCCCGCATCAGGCCGGCGATGGCGGCCTCGGAGGCCTCGATCTCGGCGCGCAGCCGCAGCAGGTCGGAGGCGAGCTCGTCGTGCAGCTCGGCGACCTCCTCGGCCGTCCACGGGTCCTCCCCGGGGCGGACGGGCAGCTCGGCCGGGTCGACCGACTCGGCGCCGCCGCGGGCTCCGGTGCCCGCCGGCACGTGGTTGCGGCTGCTGGCCGCGGTGTGTCCGGTGGTGCCGGTCTTTCGCCGCGCAGTACTCACGGTCCCCTCCCCTGGGTCGCCCGCCACGGCCTCGCGCGACCTCTTGGTCACGGTTCCTGTCGCCTTCTCAGCCATGGCTTTCGACCTCATTCACGAATGATCAGAAGCGTCGGTTCCCGACGATCTTGCCGGTCCCGGAACGATAAACCTCATCGAATCAGCCCACAACGGGACATACCGAAGCGCCCCATCGATCCCACCCGCGCAGCCGTCGTCGGGTCGGCGCTGCACAAGTTGTGCCCAGAACGCCCCGGGCTAACCACCCGGGCCCGGCTCGCGGGTGCGCGAAACGGCTTGCGGGGGCCGATACACTGGGCCTGCAAGGCGCAGATGGGACGAGTACCGTCGTACGCAGCCAGGAGCGACCCGGGGGCGGTGTGAGCCCGGGGGTGTGCGCGGCGGGAAGATCACCCCGGAGCCGCCGGAAGAACGGCCCGCCCAGGGCCCAGTAGAACCGGCCGCAAACCCAAAGAGAGGGCCGCAGCGCGCGCGGTCAAGGAGGGTGGTACCGCGGGGCGGCTCGCCGTCTCGTCCCTCCGTCGGAGCCAGTCCACGCATCCGCCGGAGGTAGACGCCCCCATGTCGCCCACGTACAACGCCGTCCCCGCGCAGGTGAGCCTGCCCGCGCTCGAACACCGGATCCTCTCGTTCTGGCAGGAGCAGCAGGTCTTCCAGCGCAGCCTGGAGCAGTCCGAGGGCCGCCCCGAGTGGGTGTTCTACGAGGGCCCGCCCACCGCCAACGGCATGCCGGGCGCCCACCACATCGAGGCCCGCGTCTTCAAGGACGTCTTCCCGCGCTACCGCACCATGAAGGGCTACCACGTCGCCCGCAAGGCCGGCTGGGACTGCCACGGCCTGCCGGTCGAGCTCGCGGTGGAGAAGGAGCTGGGCTTCTCCGGCAAGCCGGACATCGAGAAGTACGGCATCGCCGAGTTCAACGCCAAGTGCCGCGAGTCGGTGACCCGGCACACCGACGCCTTCGCCGAGCTGACCGAGCGGATGGGCTACTGGGTCGACCTCGACCAGGCGTACCGCACCATGGACCCGTCCTACATCGAGTCGGTCTGGTGGTCGCTGCAGCAGGTCTTCGACAAGGGCCTGCTGGTCCAGGACCACCGCGTCGCCCCGTGGTGCCCGCGCTGCGGCACCGGCCTGTCCGACCACGAGCTGGCCCAGGGCTACGAGACCGTGGTCGACCCGTCGGTGTTCGTCCGCTTCCCGCTGACCTCCGGCCCGCTGGCCGGCACCGCCGCCCTGCTGGTGTGGACCACCACCCCGTGGACGCTGGTCTCCAACACCGCCGCCGCCGTCCACCCCGAGGTGACCTACGTGGTCGCCACCGACGGCAGCGAGCGCCTGGTGGTCGCCGAGCCGCTGCTCGCCAAGGCCCTCGGCGAGGGCTGGGAGGCCACCGGCGAGTCCTTCACCGGCGCCGAGATGGAGCGCTGGGCCTACCGGCGGCCCTTCGACCTCGTCGCCATCCCTCCCGTTGAAGGGGGCCCGGACGCGCACTACGTGCTGACCGCCGAGTACGTCACCACCGAGGACGGCACCGGCATCGTCCACCAGTCGCCCGCCTTCGGCGCCGACGACCTCGCGACCTGCCGCCGCTACGGCCTGCCCGTGGTCAACCCGGTGGAGACCGACGGCACCTTCGCCCCCGACGTGCCGCTGGTCGGCGGGGTGTTCTTCAAGAAGGCCGACGAGGCCCTGGTCGCCGACCTCCAGGCCCGCGGCCTGCTGTTCCGCCACCTCCCGTACGAGCACAGCTACCCGCACTGCTGGCGCTGCCACACCGCGCTGCTCTACTACGCGCAGCCGTCCTGGTACATCCGGACCACCGCCGTCAAGGACGCGATGATCCGCGAGAACGAGGCCACCAACTGGTACCCGGAGACGGTCAAGCACGGCCGCTTCGGCGACTGGCTGAACAACAACATCGACTGGGCGCTGTCCCGCAACCGCTACTGGGGCACCCCGCTGCCGATCTGGCGCTGCGCGGACGACCACCTGACCTGCGTCGGCTCGCTCGCCCAGCTCTCCGAGCTGACCGGCACCGACCAGTCCGCCCTGGACCCGCACCGCCCGTACATCGACGAGGTCACCTTCCCCTGCCCGCAGTGCTCCGCCACCGCGGTCCGGGTGCCCGAGGTGATCGACGCCTGGTACGACTCGGGCTCGATGCCGTTCGCGCAGTACGGCTACCCGTACCGCAACAAGGAGCTGTTCGAGAAGCGCTACCCGGCGCAGTTCATCTCCGAGGCGATCGACCAGACCCGCGGCTGGTTCTACACGCTGATGGCCGTCGGCACCCTGGTGTTCGACAGGAACAGCTACGAGAACGTCGTCTGCCTGGGCCACATCCTGGCCGAGGACGGCCGCAAGATGTCCAAGCACCTGGGCAACATCCTGCAGCCGATCCCGCTGATGGACGAGCACGGCGCCGACGCGGTGCGCTGGTTCATGGCCGCGGGCGGCTCCCCCTGGTCGGCCCGCCGGGTCGGCCACGGCACCATCCAGGAGGTGGTCCGCAAGACCCTCCTCACCTACTGGAACACCGTCGCCTTCCAGGCCCTGTACGCCCGCCCGGCCGGCTGGGCCCCCTCCGCGGCCGACCCGGCCCCGGCCGACCGCCCGGTGCTCGACCGCTGGGTGCTGTCCGAGCTGAACGCCCTGGTGCGCGAGGTGGACGCCGCCTACGAGGCGTACGACACCCAGCGGGCCGGCAAGCTGCTGTCCGCCTTCGTCGACGACCTGTCCAACTGGTACGTCCGCCGCGGCCGCCGCCGCTTCTGGCAGGGCGACGCGGCCGCGCTGGCCACCCTGCACGAGGCGCTGGAGACCGTCACCCGGCTGATGGCCCCGCTCACCCCGTTCATCACCGAGCGGGTCTGGCAGGACCTGGTCGTCCCGGTCACCCCGGACGCCCCGGTCTCCGTCCACCTGAGCAGCTGGCCGGTCGCCGACGAGACGCTGGTCGACCCCGAGCTGTCCCGCCACATGGCGCTGGCCCGCCGCCTGGTCGAGCTCGGCCGCGCCACCCGCGCGGAGTCCGGCGTCAAGACCCGCCAGCCGCTGCTGCGCGCGCTGATCGCCGCCCAGGGCTGGGAGGAGGTCCCCGCCGACCTGCGCGCCCAGATCGCCGAGGAGCTCAACGTGCTGGCCCTGGAGTCCCTCTCCGAGGTGGGGGGCTCGCTGGTCGACACCTCCGCCAAGGCCAACTTCCGGGCCCTCGGCAAGCGCTTCGGCAAGGGCGTCCAGGACGTCGCCAAGGCCGTCGCCGCCGCCGACGCCGCCCGGCTCTCCGCCGAGCTGCGCGCCACCGGCAGCACCTCGGTCGAGCTGGACGGCGAGACGGTCACCCTCTCCCCCGAGGAGGTGGTCATCACCGAGACCCCGCGCGAGGGCTGGTCCGTCGCCAACGAGTCCGGCGCCACCGTCGCCCTCGACCTGACCATCACCCCGGAGCTGAAGCGCCTCGGCGTGGCCCGCGACGCGGTCCGGCAGATCCAGGACGCCCGGAAGAACTCCGGCCTGGAGATCACCGACCGCATCCACCTCCAGCTCACCAGCACCGACCGGGACACCCTGGACGGCCTCACCGAGCACCAGGGCCTGATCGCCGCCGAGGTCCTCGCCGAGACCCTCGGCCTGACCATCACCGACCCGGACGCCCCGCGCTTCACCGACGAGAACCTCGCCCTGGAGTTCACCCTCCGCAAGGCGTAGCCGCCGCGCACCCCCGCGCCCCCGGCAGGAGCCGACCACCAGGGGCGCGGGGGACCGCGCGGCCGGCCCGGCGCACCCCGGGCGGGATCCGTCCCGGCACCGGGCCCGGCCCCGGACGGCGTACGCACGGCGAAGGGCGCCCCCGGCCGCGACGGCCAAGGGCGCCCTTTCAGGTCGCGCTGCAGAACTGCTAGTTGTCGCCGTCCTCGTCGATCAGGAAGCCCCGCATCGGCGCGGGAGCCTGCTGCATCGGCTGCGGGGGCTGCGGCCGCACGGCCGCCATCGGCTGGGTCATGCCCGCCGGGGCCATCGCCCCGTTGCCGCCCGCGGAGGCGCCGCCGAAGGACGGGGCACCGGACGAGCCGCCGAAGGAGGAGCCGCCGAAGGACTGGTTCCCGCCGAAGGACGGGTTGGAGCCGAAGGACGGCGCCGGGGAGGACATCGCGCTCGCACCGGCGGGCGCCATCGACGACGCGGCCGGCGGCAGCGAGGCGGTGGCGGGGATCCGCGGCGGGGCGAGGGAGTCGTCCGCCTGCGACTCCAGCTGGCGCAGCTGGGTCTCCAGGTAGGACTTCAGCCGCGTGCGGTACTCGCGCTCGAAGGCGCGCAGGTCCTCGACCTTGCGCTCCAGCGTGGCGCGGGCGGACTCCAGCGAGCCCATCGCGACGCGGTGCTTCTCCTGGGCGTCCCGCTCCAGGGCGTCGGCCTTGGAGCGGGCGTCCCGCTCCAGGCCCTCGGCGCGGCTGCGGGCCTCGCCGACGATCTTGTTGGCCTCGGAGCGGGCCTCGGAGATGGCCTGGTCCGCGGTCTGCTGGGCGAGCGCCAGGACGCGGGCGGCGCTGTCGCCACCGGGGCCCTGCTGCTGCTGCATCGGCTGGCCCATCGGGCCGCCCATCGGCTGGAGCTGCTGCCCGCCCATCGGCTGGAGCTGCTGGCCGCCCATGCCCTGGCCCATCTGCTGCTGCATCGGGTTGCCCATCGGCTGCAGCATCTGGCCGCCCATCGGCTGGACCAGCTGCTGCTGGCCGCCCATGGTCTGGCCCATCTGCTGCTGCTGCATCGGGTTGCCCATCGGGCCGCCCATGCCCTGCTGGTTGCCCATGCCCTGCTGGTTGCCCATGCCCTGCTGCGGGCCGGCGGGCAGCTGCGGGGCGCCGGAGGGCAGGCCCAGCGGCTGGTTGCCCATGCCCTGCTGGTTGCCCATGCCCTGCTGGTTGCCCATGCCCTGCTGCGGGCCGGTGAGCTGCTGCGGCCCGCCGAGCTGCTGCGGACCGGGGCCCTGCTGGCCGGGCACCGGCGGGCCGGATATGGCGGCGGGGACGGGGGCGCCGGGGCGGCCGCCGTCCTGCGGGGCCTGCTGCTCCTTGCGCATGTTGGCCTGGTTCTGCGCGGCGGCACGCGTGGCGGCGGCCAGCTTGGCCCGCAGGTCCTCGTTCTCGCGCAGCAGGCGGGTCAGCTCGGCTTCGACCTCGTCGAGGAAGGCATCGACCTCGTCCTCGTCATAGCCTTCGCGCAGCCGGACGGTCGTGAACTGCTTGTTCCGAACGTCCTCGGGGGTCAATGGCATCTCTTCACCTCAACGTGATCGTCGGACCGGCATCCTGTCGCATCGTTCAGAACGACAGGCGCTGCACGAGCGAGATCAGGACATACACAATGATCATCAGTACGAAGAAGGACAGGTCGAGCGCCACGCCCCCGAGACGCAACGGCGGGATGAAACGCCGAAGAAGCTTGAGTGGCGGATCTGTGACAGTGTACGTGCCCTCCAGCACCACGACCATGGCCTTCCCGGGACGCCATGAACGGGCGAACTGGAACACCCAGTCCATGACGAGTCGGAAGAGCAGGATCAGCAGGAACACGGTCAGCACCCAGTAGAGCACCGAACCGAAGATCCCCATCGCGTCTCCCTCTCCCTGGCCGACGTACGTCAGTGACGCTCTGTCAACAGACCCACACGTGCAGTCGTGGTTCGGGTCAGCTCTGGTTGAAGAACCCACCCTCGGCGATCCGAGCCTTGTCCTCCGCCGTTACATCGACGTTAGCAGGCGACAGCAGGAACACCTTCTGCGTCACGCGCTCGATACTGCCGTGCAGACCGAAGACGAGTCCAGCGGCGAAGTCTACGAGCCGCTTGGCGTCCGTGTCGTCCATCTCGGTCAAATTCATGATCACGGGAGTGCCGCCGCGGAACTGTTCCCCGATGGTGCGGGCCTCGTTGTAGGTCCTCGGGTGCAGCGTGGTGATGCGGTACGGCTCTCGTTCGTTGACGACCTTGGGCATGATCACCGGGGCGCTCTTCTCCAGGTTGCGGTGACGCTCGGATGTGATGGACGACACGGGGGCCATGCGCGGCTGCTCCTGCCGGATCGGGACCGCGGCGGGCACCGGCTGGGGCGCGATGTGGGCCACGGGCGCCGGTTGCGGGGCGGGGGCGGCGGGGGCGGGGGCCGCGGACCGGAGGTCCTCGGTCCGGCCGGTGCGGATCGGCTCCGGGTCCGCGTCGTAGTCGTCGTCGGGGTCGTACCCCTGGCTGTCGTAGGTCTCGTCCTCGACCAGACCGAGATAGACCGCCATCTTGCGCATCGCGCCGGCCATGCTGCTGTCTCCTCCGCTCATGCGCCCACCGTGTCGCCCTGCGGATGCCGTGGTCCTCTTACGACCTGTCAGGCCGACGGTCCGTCAGACCGCGGAGTGTGCGCTCGGATGCGATCCACGGTTTACCAGCAGACTGATCATCTGCTAGGTTCTGTCCTGTTTTGTCCTGCAGTCTGATCTACTTACTCGGTGACGTTACCCGAGGGGTGACCGCACTCCGAGCACCGCCGTACCGACGCGTACATGTGTCGCTCCGGCGGCGATCGCCTGCTCCAAGTCCCCGCTCATCCCTGCCGAGACCATGGTTGCAGCCGGATGGGCCGCGCGTACGTCGCTTGCGATTTCCGCCAGCCGCGCGAAGGCCCGTGCGGGGTCCCCCGCCAGCGGTCCGGCCAGCGGTGCGACCGTCATCACACCGTCCAGCCGCAGCCCGGGCGTGTCGGCGATCCGCCCGGCCAGCGCGAGCACCTCGGCCGGGGCGACGCCCGCCCGGTGCTCCCCCTCCCCCGCCTCCTTGTCCAGGGCGACCTGCACCAGGCAGCCCAGCGGCGGACGCTCCGCGGCGCGGACGGCGGCGGCCAGCGAGTCGACCAGCCGGGCCCGGTCCACCGAGTGCACGACGTCGGAGTAACGGACCACCGAGCGGGCCTTGTTGGTCTGCAGCTGGCCCACGAAGTGCCAGGTCAGCGGGAGTTCGACGCAGCGCTCGGCCTTGGGGGCGGCGTCCTGGTCGCGGTTCTCGGCGACGTCGGTGACGCCGAGCCCGGCGAGCAGCGCGGTGTCCTCGGCCGGGTAGGTCTTGGTCACCACGATCAGGGTGACCTCCTCGCGCGGGCGGCCCGCCGCGGCGCAGGCGTCGGCGATCCGGCGCTCGACCACGTCGAGGTTGGCGCCGAGCTGCTCGTAGCGGGCGCGCTGCCCCTCGGTCAGCGCGGCGGAGAAGTCCGCCCCGCCCGGGAACGGACCGTAGATGTCGTTCGTCATGAGTGTGAGGGCCCCAGCCAGACGTAGCTCGCGAGTCGGCCGGTCCGCTGCTCCCGACGGTAGGAGTAGTGGTCCGGTGATTCGAGGGTGCAGACGGATGATCGCACCACATCCTGCACGCCCGCCTCGGCGAGCTGCGCGGCGACCCCGGCGGGGACGTCCAGCGCGGGGGTGCCCCAGGAGGTCTCGGCGTGCGCGGCCGGGACGAGCGCGGCGACCTCGGCGCGCATCGCCTCCGGCACCTCGTAGCAGCGGCCGCAGACCGCGGGGCCGACGGCGGCGACGGTCCGCTCGGGGCGGGCGCCCAGTTCGCGCATCGCGGCGAGCACCGCGGGGACGACCCCGGCGGCCAGGCCCGGGCGTCCGGCGTGCGCCGCGCCGACCACTCCGGCGGCGGGGTCGGCCAGCAGCACCGGGGTGCAGTCGGCGGTCAGCACGGCGAGGGCGAGCGGACGGTCGGTGACCACCGCGTCGACGGTCGGGGCGGTGCCCGCGGGCTGGCGCCCGGTGACCACCGCGACCTCGGCGCCGTGCACCTGGTTCATCCAGACCACATCGGCCGGATCCAGCCCCAGCTCCCGGGCCGCGAGGAAACGGTTCTGCAAAACGGATTCGGGCGAATCGCCCACCGCGCCGCCGAGGTTGAGCTCCCCGTACGGCGCGGTGCTCACCCCGCCCCACCGGGTGGTGGAGGCGAAGTGAGCACCGTGTCGGGAGAACGCGTCGATCACTTGAGGAAGTCCGGCACGTCGAGCTCCTCCGCGGGGCTCTCGACGTACGGCTGCCGCACCGGCTGCACCTGCGGCGGAACCGGCGGGGCGGTGGCCGTCACCGGGGCCGGGGCCTCGGCGGCGCGCACCGGCTCCTCGGCGCGGGTGACCGAGCCGATCGAGCCGTAGGACGGGCGGGCGGCCGGGCGCTCCGGGGCGGCGGCCGGGGCCGCGGCGGCAGCGGAGGAGGAGGAGGAGGTCGACTTCACCACCGGCTCGCGGACGATGGCGGGCGGCTGGCCGCCGTCGAACCCGGCGGCGATCACGGTGACCCGGACCTCGTCGCCGAGCGCGTCGTCGATGACCGCGCCGAAGATGATGTTCGCCTCGGGGTGGGCGGCCTCGCTGACCAGCTGGGCGGCCTCGTTGATCTCGAACAGGCCGAGGTCGGAGCCGCCGGAGATGGAGAGCAGCACGCCGCGGGCGCCGTCGATGGACGCCTCCAGCAGCGGCGAGGAGATCGCCATCACGGCGGCGGCCTTGGCGCGGTCCTCGCCGCGGGCCGAACCGATGCCCATCAGCGCCGAACCGGCGTCCGACATGACCGACTTGACGTCGGCGAAGTCGAGGTTGATCAGGCCGGGGGTGGTGATCAGGTCGGTGATGCCCTGGACACCGGAGAGCAGCACCTGGTCGGCGGAGCGGAACGCGTCCAGCACCGAGACCTGGCGGTCGGAGATCGACAGCAGCCGGTCGTTCGGGATGACGATCAGGGTGTCGACCTGCTCGCGCAGGCTGGCGATGCCGTCCTCGGCCTGGTTGGCCCGGCGGCGGCCCTCGAAGGTGAACGGGCGGGTGACCACGCCGATGGTCAGGGCGCCGAGCGAGCGGGCGATGTTGGCCACCACGGGCGCGCCGCCGGTGCCGGTGCCGCCGCCCTCTCCGGCCGTCACGAAGACCATGTCGGCCCCCTTGAGGACCTCCTCGATCTCCTCGCGGTGGTCCTCGGCGGCCTTGCGGCCGACCTCGGGGTTGGCGCCGGCGCCGAGGCCGCGGGTGAGTTCGCGGCCGACGTCCAGCTTCACGTCGGCGTCGCTCATCAGCAGCGCCTGGGCGTCGGTGTTGATCGCGATGAACTCGACGCCCTTGAGCCCGACCTCGATCATCCGGTTGATGGCGTTGACTCCGCCGCCGCCGATGCCGACGACCTTGATGACCGCGAGGTAATTCTGGGGTGCTGCCACGTCGGGGCCTCTCGCCTCGAATTTCCGGGTCGGCTCCCCTGGATTGTGAAGGCCGACGGATGTCGATGGGTGGGAAGCACGTGGTTCCAACCCGAACCCTAAACTTGAGGTTGAGGGTTATGGCTGTGCCGGTGTCACCTCGGTGTCGAGCACAGCTCGTTGACACAGGACAGTAGGTCGCAACCGGCGCGTGTTTCAACGAACACGCCGAGCTTCCCTTTTTCTTTTGAGCCTATGTGATCATCGACCCCTCGGTGAAACCGGGGTGACCACCAAGGGTCGGACCGGAGCCGTGGCTCCGTCAATACCGCCCCCGGGCAGAGAACTTACCGGATCAACCCGACACCGCCGGGGCATCCGGCGCACTCACGTCGTAATTCGACGCCTTCTGACCGAGCAGGGCGGTCAGCACCGCGGCCTTGCGCGGGGTCTCCTCCGCGCTCCCCCAGCGGACGGTCGCGCCGGAGGCCAGCTGCAGCCGGATGTCGTCGTAGGAGTAGACCGTGAGCGAACCGGCCTGCTTCGCCACGTCCGGCGGCAGTCCGGCGGCCACCGTGACCGCCGAGCGGACCAGGGTCGGGCGGTCGATCACGGCCACCGCGTCCTGGGCGGGCCGGCTCAGCTGGAGGGCCACCACCGGGACGCCGGGCGGGGGTTCGGGCTCAGTGGCGAATTCCACACCCCGGGCGTCGACCTGGACGAAGCCGCCGCCGTCGCGCTGGATCGCCGCCACCGCGCGCCGCTCGGTCACCTTCACCCGCAGGGTGTGCGGCCAGCCCCGCCAGACCTCCACCGAGGCGACCCGGGGCACCTTCGCCACCTCGGCCCTGGCCTCGTCCAGGTCGACCCGGGCCAGCGGGCCGCTCGCCGTGCCGCCGAGCGCCCGCTCGACGTCCTGCTGGGTCAGCCTGCCGGAGTCCAGGCCCTGGACGGCCACCCCGCGGACGTCCAGCGCGGAGGAGAAGAACACCGTCCAGCCGAGGCCGCCGACCACCAGCGCGCCCAGGGCGACCAGCACCCCGACGCCCCGGCGGGAGAGTCGGAGCCGGGGCGGACGGGCCGTCGCGCCGTCCTCCCCGAGCTCCTCCTCGTACTCCTCGTCAGCCACGGCGGCGGCCGCCGCGGGCGGCCTCGATCGCCTCGTACACCATCTGCACCAGCAGGTCGTCGGCGTCCCGGCGGCCGAACTCGGCGGCCGCGCGCGACATCTCCCACAGCTTGGCCGGGTCGGTGAGCACCGGCAGCACGTTCTTCAGCACCCAGTCCGTGGTCAGCTCGGCGTCGTCGACCAGCAGGCCGCCGCCCGCCTTCACCATCGGCTGGGCGTTCAGCCGCTGCTCGCCGTTGCCGATCGGCAGCGGCACGAACGCGGCGGGCAGGCCGACCGCGGCCAGCTCGGCCACCGTCATCGCACCGGCGCGGCAGAGCATCATGTCGGCCGCCGCGTAGGCCAGGTCCATCCGGTCCAGGTAGGGCAGCGCCCGGTACGGCGGCATGCCGGGGATGTCGTCGATGGTCGGCAGCTCGTTCTTCGGACCGACCGCGTGCAGGATCTGGACGCCGTACTGCTGGAGCCGGGGCGCGATCGCCTGCACCGTCTCGTTCAGGCGGCGGGCGCCCTGCGAGCCGCCGGAGACCAGCAGGGTGGGCAGCCGCTGGTCGAGGCCGAAGTAGTGCCGGGCCTCCGGGCGGACGGTGCCGCGGTCCAGGGTGGCGATGGTGCGGCGCAGCGGGATGCCGATGTACCGGGAGTCGCGCAGCTTGGAGTCGGGGGTGGAGACCGCGACGAAGTCGCTGTAGCGGGCGCCGATCTTGTTGGCCAGGCCGGGACGGGCGTTGGCCTCGTGCACCACGATCGGGACGCCGGCCCGCTTGGCCGCCAGGTAGGCGGGCATCGCCACGTAGCCGCCGAAGCCGACCACCGCGTCCGCGTTGACCCGCTCGATGACCTCCTGGGCGGCGCGCACGGTGCCGCGCAGCCGGCCCGGGACGGTGATCAGTTCCGGGGTGGGCTTGCGGGGCAGCGGGACGGCCGGGATCAGCGCCAGCTCGTAGCCGCGCTCCGGGACCAGCCGGGTCTCCAGTCCGCGCTCGGTGCCGAGGGCGGTGATCCCGATCGACGGGTCGTGCCTGCGCAGCGCGTCCGCGAGCGCCATGGCCGGCTCGATGTGACCGGCGGTCCCGCCGCCGGCGAGTACGACATGCACCGAAATTCACCGCTCCCTGCGCGGCGGCCGGGCGGCCTTGCGCGCTGTGGTTTTCCTACCTGGCAGCACCCGGTCCAGGACTGGCCCGAACCGGGAGTTGGCCCCTTTTCGCCATCTGCGGGGCCGGGCAGCCAGCGCTGCCTTCGCCGCCGGGGAGCTGCGTGCGAAGCACAGCAGCAGCCCGATGGCGCACATGGCCGACAGCATCGCGGAACCGCCGTACGAGAACAGCGGCAGCGGGACGCCCGCGATGGGCAGGAGTCCCAGCGCCGACCCCAGGTTGACCACGGCCTGAGCCATGATCCACGTGGTGGCGGCGCCCGCCGCGTACCGCACGAACGGGTCCGTGGTGCCGAGGGCCACTCGGATACCCGCGTAGCCTAGTGCCGCGAAGAGGGCGAGCACCGACAGCGTCCCCACCAGTCCGAGTTCCTCGCCGGTGGCGGCGAAGATGAAGTCGGTGTGGGCCTCCGGCAGCTGGCCCCACTTCTCCACCCCGGCGCCCAGTCCGGAGCCGAACGGTCCGCCCGCGGCCAGGGCGTACAGGCCGTGCAGGGCCTGGAAGCAGTCCAGGTTGGGGTCGGGCCTGGTGACGCCGACGCAGGCCAGCCGGCCGAGCCGGTGCGGCACCGTGATGATCAGCGCGGTGCAGGCGACCACCGCGATGCCCAGGGTGGCGGCGAACAGCCGCAGCGGGGCGCCGACCATCCAGAGCAGGCCGAACAGCATGGCGATCAGCACCATGGTGGTGCCCATGTCGCCGCCGATCATGATCAGCATCATCAGCACGACGGTGCCCGGCACCAGCGGGATCAGCAGGTGCTTCCACTGGTCGAGCACGTGGGTGCGCTGCTTGCGGGCCAGCAGGTCGGCCGCCCACAGCAGCAGCGCCAGCTTGGCGAACTCGGACGGCTGGATCTGGAAGAAGCCCAGGCTGATCCAGTTCCGGTTGCCGTTGATCCGCACGCCCACGCCGGGGATCGCCACCAGCACCAGCGCGCCCACCACCCCGAACAGCAGCGGGTACGCGGCGGTGCGCAGCGCCCGCACCGGGGCCCGGGTCAGCACCACGGCGATCGCCGCGCCCAGCAGCAGGGCGATCAGCTGCTTGCGGAAGAAGAAGGTCATCGGCAGCCCGTAGTCCACCACCACGCTCTGCGAGGCGGAGAACACCATCACCAGGCCGAGCACCACCAGCAGCAGCGCGGCGCCCAGGATCAGGTAGTACGGCGTCAGCGGCCGGGCCATCAGGTAGCCGAAGCGCTCCCGGGCGGCCCGGAAGCGGGCGAGGGGGCCGGCCGACTTGAAGGTGGTGGTGGTCGCCGAGATCAGCTGGAGGCCCTGCGGCGGCTCCTTCTCCCTGGTCGGCACCACGGGCTCCTCACGGTTCGGGTCACGGACTGGAACGTGCCGGGGGTCCTCCGACGGCGAGGCCGCGCCCGGGCGGCGAACTGCCCGCGGGCGCGACCTCGTGGTGCGTGCTTCAGGGCCGCAGGGCCCGGACGGCGGCGGCGAACAGGTCGCCGCGCTCACCGTAGTTGGTGAACATGTCCATCGACGCGCAGGCCGGTGCCAGCAGGACGGTGTCGCCCTTCTCGGCGGCGGCGGCCGCGGCCGCGACGATCGCGGCCATCGCCCCGGCGCCAGTCTGGCCCGGGGCGGGCTCGAAGACCGGGACTTCCGGGGCGTGTCGCTCCAGCGCCTCGCGGATCAGCTGCCGGTCCTGGCCGATCAGCACGGCGGCCCGCAGCCGGGGCGCCGCGGCGGCGACCAGCTCGTCGAAGGTGGCGCCCTTGGCGAGGCCGCCCGCGATCCACACCACCGGCCGGTACGCGGCCAGCGAGGCGGCGGCGGCGTGCGTGTTGGTGGCCTTGGAGTCGTCGACGTAGGTCACGCCGTCGATCTCGGCGACCTGCGCGATCCGGTGCGCGTCGGGGGTGAAGGCGCGCAGCCCGTCCCGGACGGCCTTGGCGTCCACCCCGTAGGCGCGGGCCAGCGCGGCGGCGGCCAGCGCGTTGGTGACGTTGTGCGGGGCGGGCGGGTTGACGTCGGCGACGGCGCCGAGCTCGGCGGCCGCGTTGGCCCGGTCGGCGACGAACGCCCGGTCGACCAGCAGGCCGTCGACCACGCCGAGGTTGGAGACGGCGGGCGCGTCCAGGCCGAAGCCGACCGCCCGGCAGCCCTCCTCGACGTCGGCCTCTCGGACCAGCGCCTCGGTGGCGGGGTCGGCCAGGTTGTAGACGCAGGCGACCTGGTTGCCCTCGTAGATCCGGCCCTTGTCGGCGGCGTACGCCTCCATCGAGCCGTGCCAGTCGAGGTGGTCGGGGGCGAGGTTGAGCACCGCGCCGGAGTGCACCCGCAGCGAGGGCGCCCAGTGCAGCTGGTAGCTGGAGAGCTCGACGGCCAGCACGTCGTACGGCTCCTCGGCCAGCACGGCGTCCAGCACCGGGACGCCGACGTTGCCGACGGCGGCGGTGCGCTTGCCCGCGGCGGTGAGGATGGAGGCCAGCATCTGGACGGTGGTGGTCTTGCCGTTGGTGCCGGTGACGGCCAGCCAGGGGGCCGGTTCGCCGGTGGCGGGGTGCGGGGTGCGCAGCCGCCAGGCGAGTTCGACGTCGCCCCAGACCGGGACGCCGGCCGCGTCGGCGGCGGCGAACAGCGCGCTGTCGGGGGCCCAGCCGGGCGAGGTGACGACCAGGGCGGTGCCCGGCGGCAGGGTGGCGCCGTCGCCGAGGCGGACGGCGACGCCCAGGTCGGCGAGGGGGGCGGCCTTGGCCGCGTGGCCCGGGCCGTCCCCGCCGTCCACGACGGTGACGTGCGCGCCGAGTCCGTGCAGGACGCGGGCGGCACTGATCCCGGAGAGGCCGAGTCCTGCGACGACGACCGGCAGTCCGGCCCACTCCGGGTTGTTCACTTGGTCACCCATCCCGCGTAGAAGAGTCCGAGTCCGACGGCGACGCACAGGCCCTGGATGATCCAGAACCGGACCACGATCAGGACTTCGCTCCAGCCCTTGAGCTCGAAGTGGTGCTGCAGCGGCGCCATCTTGAAAACGCGCTTGCCGGTCATCCGGAACGAGCCGACCTGGATGATCACCGAAAGGGTGATGATCACGAACAGGCCGCCGAGGACGGCGAGCAGCAGCTCGGTGCGGGAGACGATGGCGAGGCCGGCCAGCGCGCCGCCGAGGGCGAGCGAGCCGGTGTCGCCCATGAAGATCTTCGCGGGCGAGGTGTTCCACCACAGGAAGCCGAAGCAGGAGCCCATCAGCGCGGCGGCGACCACCGCGAGGTCCAGCGGGTCGCGGACCTCGTAGCAGGACGCGGTGGCCTTGATCGCGTAGGCGCAGTTCTGGCTGTGCTCCCACAGGCCGATGAAGGTGTACGCGCCGAAGACCATCACCGAGGCGCCGGTGGCCAGGCCGTCCAGGCCGTCCGTCAGGTTCACGCCGTTGGACATCGCGGCGATCAGGAAGTACGCCCAGATGACGAACAGCACCGGGCCGATGGCCCAATTGAAGTCCTGCACGAAGGACAGCCGGTCGGAGGCCGGGGTCAGGCCGCGGCTGTCGCTGAACTGCATCGCCAGGATGGCGAAGGCGAGGGCGACGAAGGACTGGCCGAGCAGCTTCGCCTTGGCCCGCAGGCCCAGCGAGCGGCGCTTGACCACCTTGATGTAGTCGTCCAGGAAGCCGACCAGGCCCAGGCCCGCGGTCAGGAACAGCACCAACAGGCCGGAGGCGGTGGGCAATTCGCCCGTTATCGCCTTGGTCGCGAAGTAGGCGATCAGGGTGGCCAGGATGAAGGCGATGCCGCCCATCGTGGGCGTGCCCTTCTTGCTGTGGTGCGCCTTGGGGCCGTCGTCGCGGATGTACTGGCCGTAGCCGTGCCGGGCGAGCACCTTGATCAGCGCCGGGGTGCCGAGCAGGGTCAGCACCAGGCCGATCATGCCGGAGAAGAGGATCTGCTTCACTTCGCGGCACCGTCCGCGAGCAGCGCCTCGGCGACCTTCTCCAGGCCCACCGAACGGGAAGCCTTCACCAGGACCACGTCCCCCGGCCGCACCTGACTGCGCAGCAGCTCGATCGCCGCGTCCGCGTCGGACACCAGCACCGACTCCTCACCCCACGAACCTTCGTTCCTCGCGCCCAGTTCCATCCGGGCCGCCTCGCGTCCGCCGACCGCCACCAGCTTGGTGATGTCGAGCCGCACCGCGAGCCGTCCGATGGTGTCGTGCTCGTCGAGGCTGTCCTCGCCGAGCTCCCGCATCTCACCGAGCACCGCCCAGGTGCGGCGGCGCTCCGGGCCGGTGCCCGCCATCGTCGCGAGGGCCCGCAGCGCCGCCCGCATGGACTCCGGGTTGGCGTTGTAGGCGTCGTTGACGACGGTGAGGCCATCGGCCCGGTCGACCACCTCCATGCGCCAGCGGGACAGCGCACCCGCCTCGCTGAGTGCTTCGGCGACGCGGTCGACGGGCATCCCGAGCTCCACCGCCACCGCAGCGGCGGCGAGGGCGTTCGAGACGTGGTGCTCACCGTACAGGCGCAGCTGCACGGGTGCGGAACCGGCCGGGGTGCTGAGCGTGAACTGTGGCCGTCCGGTGGCGTCCAGGCGAACTTCCGTGGCGCGGACGTGCGCGTCCGGGGATTCGCCGAACAGCACGACCTTCGCCCTGGTACGGCTGCTCATCGCGCGCACCAGCGGGTCGTCGGCGTTGAGGACGGCGACGCCGTCGGCCGAAAGGGCCTCCACCATCTCGCCCTTGGCCTCGGCGATGGCCTCGCGGGAGCCGAACTCGCCGAGGTGGGCGGTGCCGATGTTGAGGACGAGCCCGACGGTGGGCGGGGTGATGCCGGTCAGGTACTCGATGTCGCCCTTGTGCCGGGCGCCCATCTCCATCACCAGGTGACGGGTGGTCGGGGCGATCCGCAGCGCGGTCAGCGGGTGGCCGATCTCGTTGTTGTGCGAACCGGCCGGGAAGACCGTCTCGCCGTGCTTGGAGAGCAGTTGGCCGATCAGGTCCTTGGTGGAGGTCTTGCCGGCCGAGCCGGTCAGGCCGACGATCCGCACGTCGGCGGAGCGGGCCACCACGGCGCGGGCGAGCCGACCGAGGGCGACCACCACGTCGTCGACCAGGATCGCGGGCACGCCGACGGGCCGGGTGGCGAGCACCGCGACCGCGCCGTCGGCGACGGCCCTCGCCGCGAAGTCGTGGCCGTCGACGCGCTCGCCGAGCACGCACACGAACAGCCCGCCGGGCTCGATCCGCCGGTTGTCGGTGACCACCGCGCCGGTGATCGACGCCTGCGGGTCCGCACCGTCCAGGGTGCCGCCGACGGCCTGCGCGGCCTCGGCCAGGGTCAGGCTGATCACCGGTCCACCTCCATGAGCTGCTGCTCGATCGCGGTCCGCAGGACCTGTCGGTCGTCGAACGGGCGGACCTCGCCCTTCACGTACTGGCCCAGTTCGTGGCCCTTGCCCGCCACCAGCACGGTGTCCCCGCTGTGCGCGCGGGCCACGGCCAGGGCGATCGCCTCGCTCCGGTCGGGGACGGCGAGCACCTCGCCGCGCTCCTCCTCGGACACCTCGGCGGCGCCGGTGAGCATGGTGGCGAGGATCGCCAGCGCGTCCTCGGAGCGCGGGTTGTCGCTGGTGAGGACGGCGGTGTCGGCGAGCCGGGCGGCGATCGCGCCCATCGGGGCGCGCTTGTACGGGTCGCGGTCGCCGCCGCAGCCGACGACGACGTGCAGGCGGCCCTTGGTGACCTCGCGCAGCGAGGCGAGGACGGAGCTGAGCGCGTCCGGCTTGTGGGCGTAGTCGACCACGGCGACGTAGGCCTGGCCCGCCTCGACCTTCTCCATCCGGCCGGGCACGCCGGGGACGGCGGCCACCCCGGCCACCGCGGCGTCCAGGTCGACGCCCGCGGTGACCAGCACGGTGATCGCGCCGAGCGCGTTGGAGACGTTGAACGGGCCCGGCAGCGGCACCGAGGCGTCGGCCTGCTCGCCGTTCGGGCCGACCACCCGGAACGTCGATCCGGCCGGGCCGGGCCGGACGTCGACGGCGCGCCAGTCGGCGGCCGGGTCGCCGGAGGCGGAGAAGGTGGTCATCGGGATCCGGGCCTCGCCCGCCAGCCGGCGGCCGTAGGAGTCGTCCCGGTTGGCGACGCCGTGGCGGGACTTGCCGGGCTCGAACAGCCGGGCCTTGGCCCGGTAGTAGTCCTCCATGTCGGGGTGGAAGTCGAGGTGCTCCGGCGTCAGGTTGTTGAACAGCGCGACGTCGTAGACCACGCCGTCGGTGCGGCCGTACACCAGCGCGTGGCTGGAGACCTCCATCACCACGGCCTCCGCCCCGGCCTCGCGCATCACGCCGAGCACGGCGTGCAGTTCGGTGGCCTCGGGGGTGGTGCGCTCGGACTTGACCCGCTCCTCGCCGACCCGCATCTCGACGGTGCCGATCACCCCGGCCAGCCGGCCGGCCTCGCGCAGGCCGCCCTCGACCAGGTAGGAGGTGGTGGTCTTGCCGTTGGTGCCGGTCAGGCCGATCATCAGCATGCCCTCGCTGGGCGCACCGTAGACCGCGGCGGCCAGCGGGCCCATCACCTCGCGCGGGCTGTCCACCACCAGCAGCGGGAGGCCCGCGGCGGCGGCCGGTTCGGCCCCGGCGGCGTCGGTGAGCACCGCGACCGCACCGGAGGCGGCCGCCGCGGCGGCGAACGCCGCGCCGTGGTGGTTGGCGCCGGGGAAGGCCACGTACACGTCGCCGGGCCGCACCGCCCGGGAGTCGTGGGTGACGCCGGTGACCTCGGGGCCCTCGACGGGGGCCAGGCCGAGCAGCCGGGCCGCCTCGGCGAGGGGCAGCGCCGCGGTGCGGCGGGGGCGGGGCGGGCTCGCGGGGGTTTGATCGGGTTTCGGCACGGCCGGAAGGCTATCGGCCCCGCGCCCCCCGGGGCCAAACCGGGCCTGCTCCGTGACGCTGCTCACAGGGCGCTGGGCGCGCCGGGGGGTGTCGCTCATCTCAGGGTTTCCAGTCGACGGGCAGGTTCGGCGCCTCGCTGCCGCTCGGCGGGACCTGGAGGGTCTTGAGGGTGAACTCCATCACCTGCTTGAAGACGGGCCCGCACAGCTGCCCGCCGAAGTGCCCGTTGACCGGGTCCTGGATGACGCAGGAGACCGTCACCCGGGGCCGGTCGGCCGGTGCGAAGCCGATGAAGGAGGCGGTGTACCCGGAGTACTTGCCGGTCTTCGGGTCCACCCGGTTCGCGGTGCCGGTCTTGCCGGCCACCCGGTAGCCCGGGATCTTCGCGGTGTTGCCGGTGCCCTGCTCGTCGGTGACGACGGACTCCAGCATCTCGGTCAGCGTCTTCGCGGTCTGCTCCGAGACCACCCGGTTCTGCGCCCCGGCGGGGGCGGGGGCGTACTTCCCGTCCGGCCCGGTGGTCCCGGCCAGCAGGCTGGGGGCGACCCGCACGCCGCCGTTGGCGATGGTGGAGAACACCGAGGTGGCCTGCAGGGCGTTCACCGACAGGCCCTGGCCGAACGGGATGGTGTACTGCTGCGAGCCGTTCCACTCCTCGGGCTTCGCCAGGATGCCGCGGGTCTCGCCGGGGAAGCCCAGGCCGCTGGGCTTGCCGATGCCGAACCGGTCCAGGTAGTCCGCCAGCACCTTGTTGGACTCGGCCTGGGTGGCGCCCAGGTGCTCGGCGGCCTCGATGGTGCCGATGTTGGAGGACTTGGCCAGCACGCCCGCCAGGGTCAGGTACCAGGTCTCGTGGTCCACGTCGTCGTGGAACACCCGGTCGGCCCGCTGCAGCGTGTTGGGCACCTCCACGTGGGTGTCCCAGTTGGCCTTGCCGGTGTCCAGCACCGCCGCCATGGTCATCAGCTTCGCGGTCGAGCCGGGCTCGTACGCGTCCTGCAGGGCGGCGTTGCCGAGCTGGTCGGCGCGGGCCGAGGCCAGGTCGTTCGGGTCGAAGCCGGGCGAGGTGGCCATCGCCAGCACCTGGCCGGTCCGCACGTCCTGGACGATCACGTAGCCCTTCTCCGCCCCGGCGTTGGCGACCTGGTCGGTGATGGCGCGCTGCGCGGCCCACTGGACGTCCGGGTCCACGGTCAGCCGCAGGTCGGTGCCGGGCACCGGGTCCTGCCGGGCGCCGCCCGCGGTGGCGACCCGGCGGCCGGCCGACGCGGCGTACGTGGAGTGGCCGTCCTGCCCGGCCAGTTGCTGCTGGTACTGGAGTTCCAGGCCGCCAGTGCCGACGCCCTGCGCGTTGACGAAGCCGACCAGGTTGGCGGCCAGCCCGCCCGCCGGGTAGCTGCGCCGGGTCGACTGGTCCCAGAACGCCCCGGCCAGCGGGTTCACGCAGGCCGCGTCCAGGAACTGGCGGCCGCCCTTGGCGGCGGGCTTGTCGAGCAGCAGGCGCTGGCCGCGGCAGGCCGCGGTGTCGACCTGCTTGGTCAGCGAGGCCTTCAGGTCGGCGATCTGGTTCTTGGTCTCCGGGGACTGCCGGGCCATCAGCAGCGCGTACTGGCTCTTCGGGTTCTTGCTGTTCGGGTGCAGCTTCCCGGCCAGCTCCTCCTTCGGCAGCCCGAGGATCGGCGCCAGCAGCGCCGCGGCCTGCTCCGGTGCGTCCGGCAGGTGGGTGAACTCCGGGGTGAACATGGTCGGGTCGGCGGTGATGTCGTACGCGTCGACCGAGGTGGCCAGCACGGTGCCGTCCGCGGCGGTGATCGAGCCGCGCTCGGCGGGCAGCGACACCCGCACGTACTTGTTGGCGCCAGCGGCGGCGGCCAGCGCGTCGGAGTCCAGCAGCTGCAGCTGCACCAGCCGCCCCGCGAAGACCGCGAACACCAGCAGCAGACAGACCGTCACCAGCCGCAGCCGGCGCCGCGGGTCGGCCAGCTTGATGGTCCGCGGGCCGGACGGGGCGGGGCGGGGCGGCGGCGCCGGGCGGCGGGCCGGGCGGGCGCTCGGGCGCGGCGGCGCGACCTCCCGGTGCCCGGCGGACGCGCGCGGCCGGGCCG
>NZ_JNYE01000098.1 GCF_000717185.1 Kitasatospora phosalacinea
CTGGGGGAGGGGCTTTAGGGGAGGGGGGTCGCTGGCCGCGGGGCCGGGCAAAGGGGTGATGGCGTGGGTCCTGCCGGGGCGAGGAGCGGGGAGGGACGCCGGGGGAGGGGCTGCGGGCCGCCGCGGGGGCGGACTGTCGGTCCCGGGTGCCAGCCTGGCCCCATGGACGAACGCGACAGCGAGCAGTTGCTGCGGGGCCGGGTCTACGGCGCGGACCACGACGATCCCGGCCCCCGCCCGGGGCGGGCGTACCGGGAGCTGGTCGGCGGGCCGCTGGACGGGCTGCTGCTGGACGTCACGGGCTGGGCCGCGGAGACCCTCGCCGACGGCGCCGCGCTGCCCACCCACCTGGGCCGCTACGGCGGGGCCGGCACCTCCCGCTACGAGCCGCGCCCGGCCGATCCGCGGCGCTGGGACTGGGCCGGCGACAGCCGGTAGGCCCGTTCAGGCCGCGTGCGGGGCGTCGGCGGGCGGGGCCGGGTCGTGGTGGATGGGGCCGCCGGTGGCGGAGAGCGGGAGGCAGGAGCCGCCGCGGGCCTCGGCGACGAGTTGGGCGGCGATGGAGACGGCGGTCTCCTCGGGGGTGCGGGCGCCGAGGTCGAGGCCGATGGGGGAGTGCAGGCGGGCCAACTCGGCCTCGGTGAGGCCGACTTCGCGTAGGCGGGCGGTCCGGTCGCGGTGGGTGCGGCGGGAGCCCATCGCGCCGACGTAGCCGACGGGCAGCCGCAGGGCGCGTTCCAGCAGCGGCACGTCGAACTTGGCGTCGTGGGTGAGGACGCACAGCACGCTGCGGCCGTCGAGCCGCTCCAGCTGGGTGTCGAGGTAGCGGTGCGGCCAGTCGACGACGAGTTCGTCCGCCTCGGGGAAGCGGCGCGCGGTGGCGAAGACGGGGCGGGCGTCGCAGACGGTGACGTGGTAGCCGAGGAACTTGCCGATCCGCACGACCGCGGAGGCGAAGTCGATGGCGCCGAAGACGAGCATCCGCGGCGGCGGGACGTACGCCTCGACGAAGACGGTGACGGTGTGCTCGGCGGACGGGTCGCAGGGGCGGCCGTCCAGTCCGAGGGCGAGCCGCCCGGTGCGTCCGGCGGAGAGCATCGCGCGGGCCTCGGCGACGGCGGCGCGCTCCAGCCGGAAGGAGGCGAAGGAGCCGTGGTGGGCGTCGGCGGTGACGGCGAGGGTGCCGCCGAGCAGGGCGGGCGGGCCGTCGACGATCCGGGCGACGGCGACGGGCGTGCCGGAGGCGGTGTAGGCGACGGCGGCGTCCAGGCCGGGGTCCGCGCCGGGGGTGACGGGCTGGACGAAGACGTCGAGCAGTCCGCCGCAGGTCAGGCCGACGGCGAAGGCGTCCTCGTCGCTGTAGCCGAAGCGCTCCAGCACGGGGGCGCCGCTCTCCAGCGCGGCCCGGCACAGCTCGTACACGGCGCCCTCGACGCAGCCGCCGGAGACCGAGCCGACCGCCTCGCCGTCCGCGTCGACGGCCAGGGCCGCGCCGGGGTCGCGCGGGGCGGAGCCCGAGACGCCGACCACGGTGGCCACGGCGTAGGGGCGTCCGGCGGCGTGCCAGGTGTGCAGCTGGGCGGCGATGTCGTGCACGGGTAGCTCCTCACGGACTCACGGACTCACGGACTCACGGACGACGGGTGCCGCCCCGCCGGAGGGTGCGGCGGGGCGGCGGGGGAGGCGCGGGCGTCAGTGGACGCCCAGCCAGGACTTGATCGGGACGAGCGCGAAGTACGCGACGAACACGCCGGTCAGGATCCACATCAGCGGGCCGGGCTCGCGCCACTTGCCGGTGCCCGCCTTGATGACGGTGTACGAGATGACGCCGGCCGCGACGCCCGCGGTGATGCTGTACGTGAACGGCATGACCACGCAGGTCAGGAACGCGGGGATGGCGATCTCCCGGTCCGACCAGTCGATGTGCCGGGCCTGGCTCATCATCATCGAGCCGATCACCACCAGCGCGGCGGAGGCGACCTGCACCGGCACCACGGCGGCGACCGGCGAGAAGAACAGCATCAGCGCGAACACGCCGCCGGTGACGGTGGAGGCCAGGCCGGTGCGGGCGCCGTCGCCGACGCCGGTCGCCGACTCGACGAACACGGTCTGCCCGGACGCGCCGGCCACGCCGCCGATCGCGCCGCCCGCGCCGTCGACGAACAGCGCCTTGGACAGGCCGGGCATCCGGCCCTTGGAGTCGGCGAGCCCGGCCTCGGTGCCGACGCCGATGATGGTGGCCATCGCGTCGAAGAACCCGGCCAGCACGAGGGTGAACACGGCGACCGAGGCGCTGATCGCGCCCAGCCCGTGCGAGCCGAACGCGCCGAACAGGTCGACGTGCCCGAACAGCCCGAAGTCGGGTGCGGAGACCGGCGAGCCGGGCCAGGTCGGCGCCGAGCCGCCCCAGTCCTCCGCGGTCAGCCCGGCCGTCTCGTTGACGACCAGCGCGACCACGGTGCCCGCCGCGATGCCGATCAGGATCGCGCCCCGGACGCCCCGGGCCAGCAGCACGAAGACGGTCAGCAGGGTGAGCGCGAAGACCAGCACCGGCCAGCCCCGGAGCTCGCCGAACGGGCCGAGCGAGAGCGGGGTGGGGCCGCCGGTGTGCACGAACCCGGCCTTGTAGAAGCCGATGATCGCGACGAACAGGCCGATGCCGATGGTGATCGCGTGCTTGAGCGGCAGCGGGATCCCGTTCATGATCTTCTCGCGCAGGCCGGAGACCACCAGCAGCACGATCAGCAGGCCGTAGATCACGCACAGGCCCATCGCCTGCGCCCAGGTGGTGTGCGGCACCACCAGCGCGGATATCGCGCCCGAGACGGACAGCCCGGCCGCGACGGCCAGCGGCACGTTGCCGACCACGCCCATCAGGATCGTGGTGACGGCGGCGGCCAGCGCGGTGGCGGTGGTCAGCTGGGCGTGCCCCAGCTTGGCGCCGGTGACGTCCGCGCCGCTCAGGATGATCGGGTTGAGCAGGACGATGTAGGCCATCGCCATGAAGGTGGTGAGACCGCCGCGGATCTCGTTGCCCAGGGTGGAGCCGCGCGCCGAGATCTTGAAGTAGGCGTCGAGGGCGCCGCGCGGGGGTGTTTCCGGTGCGGTGGGGGCCGCTTCTTCGGTGGGGCCGGGCTCCGTGGAGGTCCGGGACATGTCCACTCCCAAGGTTCATAGGGGGTTGGGGTGGGCGAGCCGACCTGATGGCCCGTCATGGGAGGGCGGCAGGGGGACTGGTTCGACTCACGGGTGGGGGTGCTGCGGGGCCCGGCGAGACTCCGGCAGCGCCCCGGGGGTCGGCAGGGAAGACCGGGTGCCGCCCCCGGGGACGTTCGACGGACCGTCAGAGCGTGTCGGTCAGGTGCTCCGGCCGCACCGGGATGCGGTTCAGCGCCTTGCCGGTGGCCTGGCGGATGGCCGCGACGATCGACGGGGTGGCGGAGACGGTGGGGGCCTCGCCGACGCCGCGCAGCCCGTACGGGGCGTGGGGGTCGGGCAGTTCGAGGATCTGCACCGGGATCGGCGGGGTGTCCAGGATGGTCGGGATCAGGTAGTCGGTGAAGGAGGCGTTGCGCACCTTGCCGTCCTCGACCACGATCTCCTCCATCACCGCGAGGCCCAGCGCCTGCGTGCAGCCGCCCTGGATCTGGCCGACCACCGAGAGCGGGTTGAGCGCCTTGCCGACGTCCTGCACGGCCGTCAGCTCGACCACCTTGACCAGGCCCAGCTCCACGTCCACGTCGACCACGGCGCGGTTGGCGCAGAAGGTGTACTGGACGTGGCCGAAGCCCTGCCCGGTCTCCTTGTCGAACGGGACGGTGGGGCGGTGGTGGTGCTCGCGGGTCTGCTCGACGGCGTCCTCGCCGAGCAGGTCGACGATCGGGATCAGCACCCCGGCCGAGGCCGAGACCACCTTCCCGCCGACCAGCGCCAGGTCGTCCTGCGTCCAGCCGTAGCGGTGCCGCCCGCGCTCCAGCAGCTCGTGCCGGACCGCCTCGGCGGCGAGCTTCACCGCGCCGCCGGTCATGTACGTCTGCCGGGAGGCGGAGGTCGAGCCCGCCGAGCCGACCTCGGTGTTGGCCGGGTGGATGGTGACCTGCTCGACGCCCAGCTCGGTGCGGGCGATCTGGGCGTGCACGGTGACGCCGCCCTGCCCGACCTCGGCCATCGCGGTGTGCACCATGGCGACCGGCTCGCCGCCGATCACCTCCAGCCGGACCCGGGCGGTGGAGTAGTCGTCGAAGCCCTCGGAGAAGCCGACGTTCTTGATGCCCACCGAGTAGCCGACGCCGCGCACGATGCCCTCGCCGTGCGAGGTGTTGGACAGCGCGCCCGGCAGGGTGCGCACGTCCAGGTGCTCCAGGTCGAGCGGCGGCGGCAGCGGCATGTCCTTGACCCGCTGGAGCAGTTCGGCGACCGGCGCGGGCGCGTCGATCTCCTGCCCGGTCGGCATCCGGTCGCCCTGGGTGACGGCGTTCAGCTGCCGCAGCTCGACCGGGTCCATGCCGAGCGCCTCGGCCAGCCTGTCCATCTGCGACTCGTAGCCGAACGCGGCCTGCACCGCGCCGAAGCCGCGCATCGCCCCGCAGGACGGGTTGTTGGAGTACAGCGCGATCGCGTGCATCCGCACGTTCGGGATGACGTACGGGCCGTGGCCCAGCGAGGCGGCGTTGCCGACCACCGCGGGGGAGGCGGAGGCGTAGGCGCCGCCGTCCAGCACGATCCGGCAGTCGGCGAAGACCAACTTGCCGTCGCGGGTGGCGCCGTGCTCGTAGCGCATCCTCGCCGGGTGGCGGTGCACGTGCCCGAAGAAGGACTCGTCCCGGGCGTAGACGATCTTGACGGGCTTGCCGGTGCGCAGCGCCAGCAGGCAGGCGTGGATCTGCATCGACAGGTCCTCGCGGCCGCCGAACGCGCCGCCCACCCCGGCCAGCGTGAGCCGGACCTTCTCCAGCGGCAGGTCGAGGACGGGCGCCATCTGCTGGCGGTCCACGTGCAGCCACTGGGTGGCGACGTACAGGTCGACGCCGCCGTCCTCGGCGGGCACCGCCAGGCCGGACTCCGGGCCCAGGAACGCCTGGTCCTGCATGCCGACCTCGTACTCGCCGGAGACGACCACGTCCGCCAGCGCCCGCACCTCGTCGGTGACGCCCAGGCCGGAGACCAGCCTCTGCTCGTGGCAGACGTTCCCGTACGCGTGCGACCTGTACTCGTGCGGCTCGTGCACGTACCCGTGGGTCTCCGGGTCGAGGCACTGCTCCTCGGTGGTGATCGGGGTGAGCACCTCGTACTCGACCTTGATCTTCTTCACCGCGCGGCGGGCCGTCTCCGGGTGGTCGGCAGCCACCAGGGCGATCGCCTCGCCGTGGTAGCGGACCTTGTCGATGGCCAGGGCGGGCTGGTCGGCGATCTCCAGGCCGTAGTACTTCTCGCCGGGGACGTCCTCGTGGGTGAGCACCGCGTACACGCCGGGGACGGCGAGCGCCTCCGAGACGTCCACGGACAGGATGTTGGCGCGCGGGTGCGGGGAGCGCAGCGCGGTGCCCCACAGCATGTCCTCGTGCCACAGGTCGGAGGAGTAGGCGAACTCGCCCTTCACCTTCAGCGTGCCGTCGGGGCGCAGCGGGGAGCCGCCGATGCCGTCCTTGGAGGCCTGGTTGATCTTCTGCAGGTTCTTCTGGCCCTGGATCGTACGGGTCGTCACTTCTCAGCCCCCCGGGCGCACGTGCGGGCGGAGGCCAGCCGCACCGCGTCCATGATCTTCTCGTAGCCGGTGCAGCGGCACAGGTTGCCCGACAGCGCCTCCCGGATGTCGGTGTCCGAGGGCTGCGGGTCCGCGGCCAGCAGGGCGTCGGTCTGCACCAGCAGGCCGGGGGTGCAGAAGCCGCACTGCACGGCGCCCGCGTCCACGAACGCCTGCTGGACCAGGCCCAGTTCGCCGTCCTCGCCGGCCAGGCCCTCCACGGTGCGCACCTCGCGGCCCTGCACCTGGCCCGCCGCCACCAGGCAGGAGCACACCGGCACCCCGTCCAGGTAGACCGTGCACGAGCCGCACTCGCCCTGCTCGCAGGCGTTCTTGGACCCGGGTAGGCCGACCCGCTCGCGCAGGACGTACAGCAGGGACTCGCCCTCCCACACGTCGTCGGCCTCCACCGGCTTGCCGTTCGCGCTGAACGTGACCCTCATGCCGCGCTCCTGATCTGCTTGCGATAGTCGTTCCAACACCACGTCAGGGTGCGCCGGGCCATCACGGCCAGCGCGTGCCGCCGGTAGTCGGCGGTGCCCCGGACGTCGTCGATCGGGGAGGCCGCGGCCTTCACCAGCTCGCCGAAGCGCTGCACCACCTCCGGGCCCAGCAGCTCGCCGGACTCCCACAGGCCGCGCTCGGCGAGGACCCCCCGCAGGTACTCCTCGGCCTCCACCGCCCGGCGCGGCGTCGGCGCGGCCGAGCCGATGCCGGTGCCGACCGTGCCGTCCTTCGGGTGCAGCGCGAAGCCGAACGCGCAGACCGCGATCACCATCGCGTTGCGGGTGCCGATCTTCGAGAACTGCTGCGGGCCGTCCGCGACCGGGATCCGCACCGCACCGATCAGCTCGTCCGGCTCCAGGCTGTTGCGCTTCACCCCGACGTAGAACTCGTCGATCGGCACCAGCCGCACCCCGCGCACCGAGTGCGCCTCCACGGACACGCCCCGGCCCGCGGCCAGCAGCGCCGGGTGCGAGTCGCCGGCCGGCGAGGCCGCGCCCAGGTTGCCGCCGACGCTGCCGCGGTTGCGGATCTGCGGCGAGCCGACCGTGTGCGCGGCCAGCGCCAGGCCCGGCAGCGGCCCCGACAGCTCCTCGATGATCCGGGCGTACGGCACCGCCGCACCCAGCCGGACGACGTCGCCGTCGCTGCTCCACTCGGTGAGCTCGGTGATGCGGTTCAGGTCGAGGATCGCGGATGGCCGGTGCACGTCGAAGTTCATCTCGACCATGACGTCCGTGCCGCCGGAGATCGGCAGCGCGGTGGGGTGCTCGGCCTTCGCCGCGAGTGCCTCGTCCCAGGTGGCGGGCCGAAGGAACTCCATGCGGGTAACTCCTCAAGTCGTCGCCGACGGACGCGGGCACCTGCGCCCTTGCCGGTGCCCGGGGCCCGGGGGCCCTCGGTCACCGCGGTGCAGCCCGGCGGCGTGTTGGCAAGTGAACCGCTGTGACGGGGGCCACTGGCAGTCACCGATGGCATGAGGCCCGGCAGTGCCCCGCACCACCGTCCTGTACGTTCCTCTAAGGTGGACGATCCTCCAGCTCAGGTCGTGCACACTGGGCCGTTCCACCCCGCGGTCCCACCCTCACAGACCAAGAAGGGCTGCCCATGCGCGTCCGTGACCTGCTCGCCCCCGGAGCCCCCCGACTGCGCCTGCTCGCCGGCGAGGACGAGCTCGACCGGCAGGTCACCGGCGTGATGACCACCGACCTCCAGGACCCCGGCCGCTACCTGCACGGCGGCGAACTCGTCCTCACCGGCATGCTCTGGCGCACCGCGCCCGCCGACTCCGAACGCTTCGTGCGCACCATCGCCACCGCCGGGGCCGCCGCCCTCGGCGCCGGGGAGGTCGAGGTCGGCCCCGTCCCCGCCGACCTCGCCGAGGCCTGCCGCCGCCACCGCCTGCCGCTGCTCGCCGTCCCCGACGACGTCGCCTTCGGCGCCGTCACCGAGTACGTCGGCCGCCAGGTCTCCGCCGACCGCGCCGCCGACCTCGCCGCCCTCGTCGACCGGCACCGCCTGCTGGTCTCCGCCGCGGGCGCGGGCGGCCTCGACGCCGTCCTCGACCTGCTCGGCGGCGACCTCGACCTCGACTGCTGGGTCCTCACCCCCACCGGCCGGGTCGTCGCCGGCCCCGCCGACCGGCTGCCCCCCGCCGACCGCGACCAGCTCGCCCGCGCCCACCTCGCCGCCCAGCGCCAGCGCCGCCGCCCCCCGCACCGCGTCCGCCTCGCCGGGGGCACCTACTCGCTGCTGCCCGCCGCCGCCGAGGCGGACGCCGACACCCCGCTCGCCGACTGGATCCTCGCCGTCGCCGGGGACGTCACCGAGTGGACCCCCAAGCGCCAGCAGCTCGCCGAGAACCTGGCCCGCCTGGTCGCCGCCGAACGCACCCGCCGCGACGAGGGCCGCCGCCTGCGCCGCCGGATCGCCGACGAGGTCCTCACCCTGCTCCAGCGCGACGCCGACCCCGCCGAGATCGGCCGCGCCCTCCAGGCCTCCAGCACCATGGCCGCCCGCTACGAGGGCTCCACCGAGACCCCCGGCCCCGGCCCGCAGTGGCTGGTGCTGTCCGCCGACGCCACCGGACTGCCCGACGGCGCGCTGCGCCCCGTCCTGGAGGAGGCCCTCGCCGCCGCCACCGACCGCGCCCTGGTCGCCGCCCTCGGCCCGACCGGCGCCGTCGCCGTGCTGCCCGCCCTCGACGCCGCCGTCCCCGCCGACGCCGTCCGCGCCCTGCTCGCCCCGCTGGAGGCGGGCCTCGGCTCCGAGGGCCGGATCACCGTCGGCGTCTGCGCCCCCGCCGCCGAGTCCGGCGGCCTGCGCGGCGCCCTGGAGGAGGCCCGGCACGCCCGCCGGATCGCCGCCGCCCGGATCGGCCGGGTCTGCGTCGCGGGCCCCGAGGAGCTCGCCTCGCACGTCCTGCTGCTGGCCGCCGTCCCCGACGAGGTCCGCCGCGCCTTCCGCAGCCGCCTGCTCGACAAGGTCATCGCCTACGACCTGGAGCACCAGGCCGACCTGGTCCGCACCCTGGAGGCGTTCCTGCGCTCCGACGGCTCCTGGACGCGCTGCGCCGCCCAGCTGCACGTCCACGTCAACACGCTGCGCTACCGGATCGGCCGGATCGAGGAACTCACCGGCCGCGACCTGTCCCGCCTGGAGGACCGGGTCGACTTCTACCTGGCCCTGGAACTGGCCTGACGGCCCGTCGGGCCCTCGGCGCCCCCTCAGTGCCGGACGGGGATCACGCCGGTCAGCCAGGTGAAGACGTCCGGCACCATCGGCCTCCACACGTCGCTGCTGTGCGCGCCGCTGGTCTCCTGCACGGTGACGGTGGTGGGGGCCTGGGCGGCGGCCCGCAGCGCCTCGCCCGCCTCCAGGCCGTCGCCCCGGTTGCCGCTGACGTACAGGGCGGTCCGCGGCGGGGTCTTCGCGGACCTCAGGATGTTCAGCGGGTTGGAGACCTCCCGCAGGTGCGGGTCCTTCGCGGTCAGCGACTTGCCCTCGGTGGCCGGGTCGTTGTACCCGGAGAGGCTGATCCCGGCCCGGTAGCGGTCCGGGTGCTCCAGGGCGAGCTTGGCCGCGCAGTGGGCGCCCGCCGAGTACCCGGCCACCGCCCAGCGCTCGGCCGACGGGTCGGCGCGGAAGTTGTCGAGCACCATCTGCGGGACGTCGCGCGACAGCCAGGCGTCCGCGTTGACCTTGCCGGGGACGTCCGCGCAGCCGGTGTCGGTGTTCTCGCCCAGCAGGTTGGTGCGCGGCGAGACCAGGATGAACGGGGCGACCTGCCCGCTCTGCATCAGCGGCCGCAGCTGCTCGGACACCTTCAGGGTGCCGAACCAGGTCTTCGAGGAGCCCGGCCAGCCCGGCAGCAGCTCCACCACGGGGAAGGACCTGTCCTTGTACGCGGGGTCGTCGTACTGCGGCGGCAGCCACACCAGCACCTCGCCGTCCACGCCGGAGACCGCGCCCCTCAGGTCGGTGGTCCGCACGTCGTCCGGGACCTTCGGGTCGCCGACCGGCTCGAACTGCTGGACCACCTTGGTGCGCTGTGCGTCGTTGCCGGGGGCGCCCGCCCCGCCCGCCCCGCCGTCGGCCTGCGCCTGCAGGTCCGGCACCGCGCGGACGTGGTTGCCGGTGCCCAGCAGGTCGTCCCAGCTGCCGTAGATCAGGTTGGCGTTGTTCACCATGACGAACACCGTGAGGACGGCCGTGAGCTGACAGAACAACAGCATCGCGATCCTGGACAGCGCCTGGAAGGGCCGCGGCCCGCGCACCCGGCCCCAGAGCAGCAGCGCCACCGCGATCGAGACCGGCACCAGGGCGATCGTGAGGAGGAGGAACGGGGTGCCTGTCAGCTGCATGTGGGTCTCTCGCATCGGTTCGTCCGGCCGTCCGGGGCAAGGTCCCCCGGTTCACGCATCACACTTGTCAGACTGCGTCACACAGTCGGTCAGTTGCTGTCGACACTCGCGGAAACCTGAGAGGAACATCACGTTTTCGTGAGAATCCGCTGTGCGTCCTGCGCTCAGTCTGCCAGTTCGCCCACAGCCTTCCGCCCCCCGGACCGCAACCTTCACCCCATCAAGGAGCATTCGTTCCGTGACCCGAGCCAACGGCCCCGCCCGCCCCGTCCTGCCCAGCCTGCTGGGCCTCGGCCCGCGCGCCGAGCGCCGCCGCCGCACCCTCCCCGCGGGGGTGCTGAAGCTCCCCACCATCGGGGTGGACATCGGCGGCACCAAGGTGGTCGCGGGCGTGGTCGACGGGGACGGCAACGTCGTGGACCGGCTGCGCACCGAGACGCCCGACAAGAGCAAGAGCCCCAAGGTGGTCGAGGACGTCATCGTCGACCTGGTCCTGCAACTCGCCGACAAGCACGACGTGCACGCGGTCGGTGTCGGCGCGGCGGGCTGGGTGGACGCCGAACGCTCCACCGTGCTGTTCTCCCCGCACCTGAACTGGCGCGGGGAGCCGCTGCAGCAGGCGCTCAGCTCCCGGCTGCGCTTCCCCGTCGTGGTCGAGAACGACGCCAACGCCGCGGCCTGGGCCGAGTGGCGCTTCGGCGCCGGACGCGGCGAGGACCACATGGTGATGATCACCCTGGGCACCGGGATCGGCGGCGCGCAGGTCCGCGACGGCCACGTCGACCGGGGCAAGCACGGCCTGGCCGGGGAGTTCGGCCACATGCAGGTGGTGCCCGGCGGCCACCGCTGCCCGTGCGGCAACCGCGGCTGCTGGGAGCAGTACTCCTCCGGCAACGCGCTGGTCCGCGAGGCCCGCGGACTGGCCGCCGAGGAGTCCCCGGTGGTGCAGCCGCTGCTGGCCCGGGCCGGCGGCACCCCGCTGGGCATCACCGGCCCGCTGGTCACCGAGGCCGCCCGCGACGGCGACGCCGTCGCCGTCGAACTGCTCTACGAGGTCGGCCGCTGGCTCGGCGTCGGCATGGCCAACCTGGCCGCCGCCCTCGACCCCGGCCGCTTCGTCGTCGGCGGCGGCGTCAGCGAGGCGGGCGACCTGCTGCTCGCCCCCGCCCGGGACGCCTTCCGCCGCACCCTCACCGGCCGCGGCTTCCGCCCCGAGGCCGAGATCGCGCACGCCGCCCTCGGCAACGAGGCCGGCCTGGTCGGCGCCGCGGACCTGGCCCGCCAGGTCGCCCGCCGCTTCCGCACCGTCAAGCGCCGCCGGGTGGAGCGCTCCGCGGACGGCGGCTGACCGCCGGAGGGGTGTTGACGCCGCGTCAACATCCGGTGAACGCGCCCCGGTTGGCCGAACCTGCTGTTGTCCGGTGCACGCCGGGTGTGGGAGAACGGGGGACCGACGCCGACCCAGGGAGGCCGCATGCGCGCCCGCACCCGTCTCGTCCCCCTCCTCGCGCTCGTCACCGCCACCGGACTGCTGGCCGCCCCCGCGCAGGCCGCCCCCGGCGGCGGGGCCCCGCCGGGCAAGCAGCCCGTCGCGGTCGGCCGGGGCGGCGCGGTGGCCAGCGTGGACGCCGACGCCACCGCGGCCGGCCTGGAGGTGCTGAAGCACGGCGGCAACGCGGTGGACGCCGCCGTCGCGACCGCCGCCGCGCTCGGCGTCACCGAGCCCTACTCGGCCGGGATCGGCGGCGGCGGGTACTTCGTCCACTACGACGCCCGCACCGGGAAGGTCGAGACCATCGACGGCCGGGAGACCGCCTCCCGGCACGCCGACAGCTCCCTGTTCCTGGAGGACGGCAAGCCGCTCGCCTTCGACGACGCCGTCACCAGCGGCCTGTCGGTCGGCGTGCCCGGCGCCGCCGCGACCTGGCAGCGGGCGCTCCAGCGCTGGGGCAGCCGCAGCCTGGGCCAGGTGCTGGAGCCCGCCGAGCGGATCGCCGAGCGCGGGTTCACCGTCGACCGGACCTTCCAGGACCAGACCGCCGCCAACCGGGCCAGGTTCCAGGACTTCCCGGCCAGCCGCGACCTCTTCCTGCCCGGCGGGCAGCTCCCGGCCGTCGGCTCCACCTTCCGCAACCCCGACCTGGCCGCCACCTACCGCGAGCTGGGCCGCCGCGGCACCGACGCGCTGTACCGCGGCCCGATCGGCGCCGACGTCGTGCGCACCCTCCAGCACCCGCCCGTCGACCCCGCCTCCGGCCGCACCGCCCGCCCCGGGAAGGTCGACGCCGCCGACCTGGCCGCCTACCGGGTCCGCGACCAGGCCCCGACCCACGTCACCTACCGGGGCCTGGACGTGTACGGCATCGCGCCGTCCTCCTCCGGCGGGACGACGGTCGGCGAGGCGCTGAACATCCTCTCCGCGAGCAGCCGCGCCGACCTCGCCGACCCCGTCCGCTACGACCACCGCTTCCTGGAGGCCAGCCGGATCGCGTTCGCCGACCGCAACCGCTGGGTCGGCGACCCCGCCGCCGTCCAGGTGCCGACCCGGCAGCTCCTCGACCCCGGCTACGGCGCCGCCCGGGCCTGCCTGATCGACCCCGAGCACGCCCTGACCAGCCCGCTCGCCCCCGGCGACCCGTACCACCCGGCGGCCTGCGGCAGCACCGGGCAGCCCGCCGCCGAACCGTACGAGGGGCAGAGCACCACCCACCTGACCGTCGCCGACCGCTGGGGCGACGTGGTCTCCTACACGCTGACCATCGAGCAGACCGGCGGCAGCGGCATCACCGTCCCCGGCCGCGGCTTCCTGCTCAACAACGAGCTCACCGACTTCAACTTCGCGCCGCTCACCCCCGGCGTCCCCGACCCGAACCTGCCCGGCCCCGGCAAGCGGCCGCGGTCCTCGATCTCGCCGACGATCGTGCTCAAGGACGGCGAGCCCTACCTGGCGCTCGGCTCGCCCGGCGGCGCCACCATCATCACCACCGTCCTGCAGGTGCTGACCGGCCGGGTCGACCGCGGGCTGACGCTGGAACAGGCCATCGCCGCGCCCCGGGCCAGCCAGCGCAACACCGCCGCCACCCAGGCCGAACCCGCCTTCCTGGCCTCGCCCGAGGCGGCGCGGCTGCAGGCGCTGGGCCACGTGTTCGCGGCCACCCCGGAGATCGGCGCCGCCACCGGCGTCGAACGGCTCCCGGACGGCCGCTGGCTGGCCGCCGCCGAACCCGTCCGGCGCGGCGGGGGAGCGGCGGGGGTGGTGCGCCCCTCGCGCTGAGCCCGCGCTCGATCCGACGTCAACTGCCGGGTGCTGTCGGCGGCGGGCGGTATGTTCGGACGGGGTGCCCGGCCCGCGCGCCGGGGCCCCGTCCGTCCGCACCGCCGAGGGAAGGCCGCCGTGACCGTCCGCATCGCCACCTGGAACATCAACTCCGTCACCGCCCGGCTGCCCAAGCTGCTGGAGTGGCTGGAGTCCGCCAAGCCGGACGTGCTCTGCCTGCAGGAACTCAAGTGCGCCACCGACGCGTTCCCCGCCGAGGCGGTCGCCGAGCTCGGCTACGCCTCCGCCGCGCACGGCGACGGCCGGTGGAACGGCGTCGCCCTGCTGTCGCGGATCGGCCTGGAGGACGTGGTCCGCGACCTGCCCGCCCAGCCCGGCTACCTCGCCGAGGACGCGCTGCTCCCGGTCGTCGAACCGCGCGCCGTCGCCGCGACCTGCGGCCCCGTCCGGGTCTGGTCGGTGTACGTGCCCAACGGCCGCGAGGTCGACCACGCGCACTACCGCTACAAGCTGGAGTGGATGGCCGCGCTGCGCGACGCCGTCCGCGAGGACGCGGCGGGCGGGCGCCCGTTCGCCGTCCTCGGTGACTTCAACGTCGCCCCCACCGACGAGGACGTCTTCGACCTCGTCGCCTTCGAGGGCCTCACCCACGTCACCGCCCCCGAGCGCGCCACCCTCGCCGCCCTCCGCGAGATCGGCCTGCAGGACGTCGTCCCGCGCCCCCTCAAGTACGACCGCCCGTACACCTTCTGGGACTACCGGGCGCTGGCCTTCCCGAAGAACCGCGGCATGCGGATCGACCTGACGTACGCCAACAAGCCGTTCGCGGACGCCGTCACCGACACCTACGTGGACCGCGAGGCCCGCAAGGGCAAGGGCACGTCGGACCACGCGCCGGTGGTGGTCGACCTCGACCTGTGAGCCGGGCTCGGGGCAGTCCGTCCACCGGGCCGCCCAGGCAGGGGCCCGGCGGTGCACCGCGGCGGCCGGCACCCGCCCGATCCGTTCGAGCCGCGCCGTTCTCGCCGTTCCTCCGGTGTCAGGACAGGGGGGCGAGGAGGAGCTCCGAGAGGAGGTCCGGTAGCAGCGGGTTCTCGACGGCGTCCTCGAGGCCTCCCCAGGCGAACACCGCGGTGGCGAACACCCGCAGCCGGTCGGGCTCGGACAGCTCCCAGACGCCCGACCGGCCGCGGCCCACCGACCGTCCGTCCTCGAGCAGTTCGGTGCGCACCAGGCCGCGGCGGACGAAGCGCAGGGTGCGCCCGCCGACCTCGAACTGCACGTAGCGGCGGGAGCGCAGCAGGTGGCGGGTGCGTGCGGTGACACGTGCCTCCGCGCCCTCGAAGTCGGCCGCCAGTCCGCCGCGGCGGGCCGCCCTGACGGCGTGGCGGCCGGGCACGAACTGGAGCAGCCCGCCGAGCGGGCGGCCGTCGAGCTCCAGCCGCCAGTCCCGTCGGCCCTGGGTCCGGAAGCTGATCTCGATCTTCTCCGGGGAGCGGTGCAACACCAGCTCGCCGAGCGGTGTCTTCATCGCCGTCGTTTCGCTCCTGCGGAGCGCCGTGAACTCCATGCCGTCCCGCCCTGTTGCCGGAAAACCCCAGGTGGAGGGTAGTGGGCGGAGGGTCGTCCGTCAGTACTCTCCGAGTGTATAGACGTGGAGTGTACGCGCGGCGTAGGCTCCTGCCATGAGCGTTTCACTCACCCTGCTCGGGCTCCTCGAACGCGAGCCCAGCCACGGCTACGACCTCAAGCGCGACTACGACGCCTTCTTCGGCCGCGGGAAGCCGCTGCCCTTCGGCCAGGTGTACGCGACCCTCGGGCGGCTCGCCCGGGACGGCAAGGTGGTGGTCGGCGACCCCGAGGCCGGCGACGGGCCGGACCGCAAGCGGTACGTGATCACCGAGGCCGGGGCCACCGAGTTCGAGGACTGGCTGAGCGAACCGGTCGCCGCCGAACCCCACCTGCAGACCGTGCTGTTCAGCAAGGTCGTGCTCGCCCTGATGCTCGGCCGCGACGCCGAGCGCTACCTCGACACCCAGCGCGCCGCCCACCTGAAGCGGATGCGCGAACTCACCGAGGTCAAGCGCTCCGGCAGCCTGGTCGACGCCCTGCTCGCCGACCACGGCCTGTTCCACCTGGAGTCCGACCTGCGCTGGATCGACCTCACCGCCGCCCGCCTGGACGCCCTCGCCGCGGAGGTGACCGCGCGATGACCGCCCCCCTGCTCGAGGCCCGCGGCGTCACCCTCTCCTTCGGCGAGACCCCCGCCCTGCGCGGCGCCGACCTGGCCGTCGACGCCGGGGAGGTCCTCGCCGTGATGGGCCCCTCCGGCTCCGGCAAGTCCACCCTGCTGCACTGCCTGGCCGGCATCCTCGCCCCCGACGGCGGCGAGGTCCACTTCGACGGCCGCCGGATCGACCGCCTCGGCGAACAGGAGCGCAGCACCCTGCGCCGCGACAGCTTCGGCTTCGTCTTCCAGTTCGGCCAGCTCGTCCCCGAGCTGAGCGCCGAGGAGAACGTCGCCCTGCCGCTGCTGCTCGGCGGCGCCAGGCGCGCCGACGCGCTGGCCCGGGCCCGCGCCTGGTTCCCGAAGCTCGGCCTGGACGGGCTGGAGCGCCGCCGCTCCGGCGAGCTCTCCGGCGGCCAGGCCCAGCGCGTCGCCCTGGCCCGCGGCCTGGTCGCCGAGCCCCGCGTCCTGTTCGCCGACGAACCCACCGGCGCGCTCGACTCGCTCACCGGCGAACACGTGATGGACCTGCTGGTCGACTCCGCCCGCAGCCAGGGCACCACCGTCGTCCTGGTCACCCACGAGGCCAGGATCGCCGCCTACGCCGACCGCGAGACCATCGTCCGCGACGGCCGCGCCACCTCGCTGACCGGACGGGCCGCCCGGTGATCCGCCTCGGCCTGCGCCTCGCCGTCAGCGGCGGCCGCGACGCGTGGCTGCGCCTGCTGGTCACCGCCGCCGCCGTCGCCGTCGGCGTCGGACTGCTGTTCACCACCCTCGCGGCCGTCAATGCCGTGCACGCCCAGAACGACCGCTACGCCTGGTTCAACACCGGTCTCACCGCCGGGGCCCGGGCCGCCGTCCCCGCCGATCGGGAGGCCGCGGAGGACGGCGGGAACGCGCCGATGTGGTGGCTGACCCGGCGCGACAGCTTCCAGGGCAAGGAGATCGGCCGGGTAGACGTCGCGCTCACCGGCGCCTCCGCCGCGCTCGCGCCCGGGGTGGACCGGATGCCCGCCGACGGCGAGTACTACCTGTCGCCCGCCCTGGCGGAACTGGTCGACGCCACGCCCCCGGAACAGCTCGCCGACCGCTTCGGCGGCCACCGGATCGGCATCCTCGGCAAGGACGCGCTGCCCGCCCCCGACAGCCTGGTCGCGCTGGTCGGCCGAGCCCCGCAGGCCCTCCGGGAGACGGAGGGCGCCGCGCTGGTGGACCGGATCGCCAGCACCTCGCCCGACCGGTGCGCGGACTGCGCGGTCGGCATCACGTCCAACGGCGCCGCGCTGATCCTGACCGTCGCCACCGGCGCGCTGGTCTTCCCGGTGCTGATCCTGATCGGCACCGCCACCCGGCTGACCGCCACCCAGCGCGAACGCCGCTTCGCCGCGATGCGGCTGGTCGGGGCCACGCCCCGGCAGGTCTCGGTGGTCTCCGCCGTCGAGGCCGTCGCGGCCGCCGCGGCGGGCGTGCTGCTCGGCTTCCTGCCCTACCTCGCGGTGCGCGGCGCGGTCGCCGGAAGGTCGCTGACCGGAGCCCGGTTCTTCACCGCCGACCTCAGCCTGACGCCCCTCCAGATCGCGGCCGTCGCCCTGGGCGTCCCGCTGGCGGCCGCCGTCACCGCCCGGATCGCGCTGCGCCGGGTGCGGATCTCCCCGCTCGGGGTCAGCCGCCGGGTCACCCCGAAGCCGCCCCGGGCCTGGCGGGTGGCGCCGCTGCTGGCCGGGCTCGTCGAACTGGTGGTCTTCCTGGCCTGGCACCCGTCCTCGGTGCAGGGCCAGACCCGCGGCTACCTCTCCGCGTTCGGCCTGATCATGCTGGGCCTGGTGCTGTCCGGCCCCTGGCTGACCGGCCGGGCCGCCGCCCTGCTGGCCCGGCGCACCCAGCGTCCGGCCACCCTGATCGCGGCCCGCCGGCTCGCCGACAACCCGACCGCCGGGTTCCGCGCCGTCAGCGGCCTGGTGCTGGCCCTGCTGGTGATGACCGCGACGATCGGGATCATCACCACGATGACCGCCGAACGCGGACGCCCCGAGGGCGGACGGCAGTTCGACAACGTGCTGGTCAACGACCTCGGCGGCGGCTACACCCCGGACGGGCACGTCGAGCGGGCCGGTCGCCCCGTCCCGCCCGCACTGGTCGACGGCCTGCTCGCCGTCCCGGGCGTGCGCGGCGTGCTGCCGGTGCACCCGATCGGCAAGATCGTGCCGATCGACGCCGGCGGGGAGACCGAGGCCGCCCAGACGGTGGACTGCCGACAGCTGGAGGCCGTCCGGGCCTTCGGCCACTGCGAGCCCGGCGCGGCGACCGCGTACGTGCCGTACGTCTGGGCCGGCTTCCGCGACTACTCCGCCGTCGCGTGGCCCGCCGCCCCGTACACCGCCGAACAGGCGGCGGCGCTCCCGGTGGTGAAGGTGGTGGTCGGCACCGACGGCTCGCAGGCCGCCGTCGAACGGGCCCGGACGATGGTGGACACCGCGTACCCGGCGCTCCGGCAGTCGCTGACGCTGGCGGAGGGGATGAAGCTGTCCGGCGGCGAGCTGAAGGGCTACCAGCAGCTCGCCGGCGTGGTGATCCTGGCGACCTTCCCGATCGCGGGCTGCAGCCTGGCGGTCAGCGTGGCCGCCGCGCTCGGCGAGCGCAAGCGGCCGTTCAGCCTGCTGCGGCTCAGCGGGGTGCCGCTGGCGATGCTGCGGCGGGTGGTGCTGATGGAGTCCGCGGTGCCGCTGCTGGCGGTCTCGGCGGTGGCGATCGGCACCGGACTGCTGGCCGCCGACCTGTTCCTGCGCTCCCAGCTCCAGTACACGCTGCACCCGCTCGGCACCGGCTACTACCTGGCGGTCGCGGGCGGGCTCGCCGCCGCACTCGCGGTCATCGGCGCCACCCTGCCGCTGCTGCGCCGGATCACCGGGCCGGAGACCGCCCGCAACGAGTAGCCCCTCCCGGGGAGGGACCGGTCGGACCGGAGGGCGCGCCCGCGACGGGCGGGCCCTTCCGGCGCTCCGGCCGCGGGACGGGGGCGGGAGGCGGGAGGCGGGGGCGTTCGCGGGGAGCCGGCCGCCGGTGGCGCCGGTCCGCGTGCGCGGTTCGCCGGGCGGGGCGGCGGGCGGGGCGGCGGGCCCTGCTCCGGTGGGCGGCGGGCGGGGCGTCGGCGGTCCTGGCGGTCCTGGGCCGCGTCGTGCGGGCCAACTGCCGTCGGGCGCCCGCCTGCCCTTCCGGACGTTGCCGGGGTCGGGGTCGCCCGGTGCGCGGCTGGTCGGGCCGGGGAGGGCGCGCCTTGCAGGGGCGGGCGGCGGCCGTGGGTCCGTGGCGGGCGGGCCGTCCGCGGTCCGGTCGGTCCGGCGGGGCCCGGCTCGCGCGGGCCGGGTGCCGTCCGGTGTCCGGCCGTTCCTCGTCGGCTCTTCGCGGGGCGGGGCGGGGCCGCAGGTCGTTCGGGGGCGGAGCATCGATCGGACCCGAACGGCCTTGCGAGTTGGCCGGGGCGGGCGGTGCTGCCTAGCGTGGTCGGCAACCGGGAGTAGCGGCCCGATCACGCGGCCGCTGCCCCAACCCCGACCCCCTGGAGGTACGGCATGCGCCCGACGCGCACCGCCGCCGCCGCACTGCTCGGCACCACCGTCCTGCTCGGCCTGGCCGGCACCGCCCCCGCGTCCGCGAAGGGCAGCGAACCCGCCTGGGTCTCTCCCGCGCAGGCCCAGCCCGGGCAGTCGGTCTCGGTCAGTGTCACGTGCGCGAGCAGCACGGAGAAGACCGTCACCGCGACCTCGCTGGCCTTCGCCGGCGGCTCCACCACGCTCCGCGTGGGCCCCGACGGGAAGTACTCGGGCAGCGCCACCGTCATCTCCGAACAGGAGATGGCCGTGGCCGCCGCCAAGCGCACCACCACCGACTCGTCCTGGGGCATCGACGGCAAGTGCCCCAACGGGGACGGCTTCGTCGGCGCGGTCGCCATCGCGGTCGCCGGTACCAGCGGCACCAGCAGCGGCGCGGCCGCCGGGGCGGGCGTCTGGGAGGGCGCCCGGCTCCCGCAGGGCGGGGTGGAGACCGGCCTGGGCGGCTCGGTCGGCGTGAACGGCGCCCGGCTGGCCGTCGGCGCCGGGCTGGTCGCGTCCGGCGTCGGCGGGTTCTGGCTGCTGCGCCGCCGCGGTGCGGCCGCCGGCCGGACCTCCTGAGCGGCCGTCCGGTACGCGCCCACCGTACCCGGCAGGCCGCGCGTCCCACGCGGCCGACGGCAGCGGGAAGGGCGGCACCCCCAGGGGTGCCGCCCTTCTCGCGCGCTCGGGAGCCGACGTCCAGGAGCGGGCGTGCGGGAGCCGGCGGCCTCGGTCGGCGTCCTCAGGAGTCGGTGCGTGCCACGCCGCCGGTGCGCTCCAGGGTGCCGATCGTCAGCAGGTACTGGCCGGCCAGGTACGTCGCCATGATCAGGAAGCCGTGCGCGGGCAGGTGCCGCCAGTCCGCCAGGTCGGTGGCGATCAGGGTGTCGGAGAACAGGAACAGCGCCCCGCCCAGCCCCGCCGGCACGTTGACCTGCGAGGCGGTCACCGCGGTGGAGGCCAGCAGCAGGCTGTAGAGCGCCACCGGGACGCGCATCCCCGCGTCCAGGTCCGGCCAGAGCAGGACGATCAGCGCCGCCCAGACCACCGCGTAGCAGCCCGCGACCAGCAGCACCCGGCGCCGGTCGGCCAGCGCGCCCAGCTTCACGAACATCGTCACGTAGCAGACGTGGCCCGCCGCGAACGAGCCCATCCCGGCCAGGAACGCCACCGTCCCGCCGATCTCCAGCAGGATGTCGCCGCCCGCGCCGAACAGCAGCGCGGGCACCAGCAGCCGCGGCGTGCCGGGCGCGGCGAGGGCCCAGACCCAGGCGGCCAGCAGCGGCATCAGCAGCGGCTTGGTGGAGTACTGCAGGGGCCCGATCCCGAAGGCGATCGCCAGCAGGTGCGCGGCCGAGACGACGGTGAAGGCGATCAGCAGGGCCCGCGCGGTGCGCGGGTCGCGAAGGGCGGTCATGCGGCGGCACTCTCCGGTCCGGTGGCAGTGGTGGTCTCGGTGCGGGGCGCGGGGTGCCAGCCGGGCCCCTCCGTCAGGTGGCGCAGCCGGTCGCCCCAGGTGCTCGCTCCCCGTATGTCCCGGGCGATCGAGGCGTACTCGTGGGTGGCGACCCGCAGCGGGTTGAAGGTGTCGATGTTCTTGGTCAGGCCGTACACCGGGCGTTCGGCCTCGGCCGCGAAGGAGCCGAACAGCCGGTCGAAGACGATCAGGATGCCGCCGAAGTTGCGGTCCAGGTAGCCGCCCTGCGAGGCGTGGTGGACCCGGTGGTGCGAGGGGGTGTTGAACAGGTACTCGACGGGGCGGGGCAGCTTGCCGATCCGCTCGGTGTGGATCCAGAACTGGTACACCAGGTTCGCCGAGGAGCAGAACGCCAGCGCCGCCGGGTGGACGCCCGCCAGGACCATCGGCACGTAGAACACCCAGCTGGTGGCCGAGGTCCAGGGCTGGCGCAGCGCCGTCGACAGGTTGTAGTGGCGGCTGGAGTGGTGCACCACGTGACAGGCCCACAGGATCCGGACCACGTGGTGGCCGCGGTGCGACCAGTAGTAGAAGAAGTCCTGGGCGAGCAGCATCAGCGGCACCGTCCACCACAGCACCGGGACGCGCAGCGGCGTCAACTCGTACAGGAACGAGTAGACCGCCACGACCGGGATCTTCCACCCGGCGTCGAACAGCAGCGAACCCAGGCCCATGGTCAGGCTCGTCGCGGTGTCCTTCGCGGCGTACCCCTGCTCCTCCTCGTCCGGATGGAAGCGGTACGAGACGATCTCCAGGACGGTGAGCAGCACGAAGGCCGGTATCGACCAGAGCACGACATCGGGCAGGTGTGGCATGCCCGGAACCCTAGGGGACGGCGGCGACCAGCGGAAGAGGTTGTTACCGGCGCGTAGCGGGCGGTGCGGCGTCTAGGCTTGGCACCGACATGGAGCGGCAGCGAGCAGCCGTCGGCGCCGTCACGGCGACCGGCGGGACGGGGACGGGGCGCACGGGGACGGGGCGTGCGGGCGGGGCCGGACGGCCCGTCGCCCAGGCACGCCCGGGAGCCCGCGCAGCCGCCCGCCCCGAGGGCGAACCCGCCGCGGCCGCCGAGGAGTTGGCCGCCCGCTTCGCCGCCGCCGAACCCGCCGAGGCCGACCTGCTGGCCACCGCCGTGTTCGGCGCGTACGGCGCCCGGCACCTCGGCGGCGCACCCCGGCAGGCCGAACCTGCCCCCGGCACCAGCTGGTGGCACGGGCCCACCGTCCACCACAGCACCTCGCCGCTGTTCCGGCCGCTCGGCTACCGCCGGATACGCCGCGAAGCCCCCGCCCAGGCCGCCGCCCGCCCCACCGGCGGCGGCCGCCACCGCAAGCCCGAGCACCCCGCCGCCACCGGCGACCTCGCCGCCGCCACCGAACTGCGCACCGCCGCCCGGCTCCTGATGGCCCACCCGCTGGTCACCGCCGACGGACCGCACGGCGCCGGGCTCCCGCTGATCCGCCGTCACGCCGAAGCACTCACCGAACGCTTCCGCACCCTGCTCGGCTACCGCCTCACCCTCGGCCCCGCCCACGCCCGCCTGCACAAGGCCCCGCTGCCCGGCCGCCCGCTCCCCGGCCTCGACCCCGCCGGGTACGCCGCCCTCGCCCGCGCCCTGGCCGGCGCCCCCGCCCCGCCCCCCGTCCGCGCCCTGCTCGACGACTGGCGCCCGCCCGCCGCCCTCGCCGCCGACCTGCTCACCGCGCCCCCGCTGCCCGCCGCCGACCCCGAGGTCACCGTCCGCCGCCTGCTCGCCGAGACCCCCGTCGTCCTGTACGACGACCTCGCGCCCGCCGCCCGCGCCCACCTGCTCGCCGCCGCCCCCGCCGAGACGGAACGGTTCGCCGACTTCCTCGGCCTCACCGCCGAGGTCCGCGCCGAGGGCGTCGCCCTGCTCGACCCCGCCGACGAACTCACCGACCTCGCCCTCCCCGGCCCCGGCACCCTCGCCCAGGCCGCCCTGCTGCTCGCCGAACGCCTCGCCGAGGACCTCCGCCCCGCCGACACCGAGACCGCCCCGCCCGCCGTCCTCGTCCCCGACGCGCTCATCGACGGCACCCTCGGCGACATCACCGACGACTACGGCATGAGCGCCGGATGGGACGCGGGCTACCTCGCCGACCTCGCCGCCTTCCGCCGCGACGCGCTCGACCTCCTCCACCGGATGGGCCTCGCCGCCCCCGCGGGCCGCACCTGGCTGCTCCGCGCCCCCGCCGCCCGCTACGCCCCCCGCGCCGAACCCGGACCCCCCACCGGCGGCGGCCGCCACTCCCGCCCGGCGGGCGGCGCACCGGCGGTTCCGGCGGTTCCGGCAGCGGGGCGGGGGCGGGGGCGGCAGGTGGTGTGAGAAGGGAAGAGGGGAGCGGGGAACGAGGAGAGGACGGGGCGGGGGAGGAGCGGGCGGCTCGCCGTTCCCGCCCGGCGGGCGGCGTACTGGCGGTTCCGGCGGCGGGGCGCGTGCCGGTGGCCCCCCGGGGGCGGGTGCTCGGGGCGGAGGGGTCCGTCAGTAGGTGAGCGGGCGGACGTGCTCGGCGACCGGGCGGAACTCCTGGACGGTTCCGTCGTAGCGGACGCGCTGGCCCTGGTGCAGGAAGCGGTGGGCGTCGGTGTCGGCGACGACCGAGTCGTAGTAGACGGCGACGTCCGGGCCGCCGCCGTCCGGGGTGATGTAGCCGTAGGCGTGGTGGACGTCGAACCACTTCACGGTGCCGGTCTGCATGGCGGGGCTCCCTTCGGGCCGCTCCCCCCAGTATCGGCCGGGCCGCGGGCGCCCACCACCCGTTCGGCTCAGCGCCCGGCCGGGGCCGCGGCCCGCGCGGGCCCGTCCTGGTGGCGGACGGTATCCACGGTCGCGCCGACGCCGAGCGAACCCAGGGCGACGGAGGCCGCGACGGCGGCGCAGGCGAGCAGGCGGCGGTGTCGGCGGGGCAGCGGGAAGCGCGGGTCCCGGGCCGGCGGGAGGGAGCGGGCGTTCATGGCACCGATCGTGGCAGCGGGGTGTTACGCGGTCACGAAACGCGGGTGAAGTCTGGAAGGGGTCTCGGCGTCGGAACCTCCGCCCCCGCATCCCCGCAGGTCGAACCGCTGATCGTCGACGCGCGTAGTAGCCGTAGCCGTAGCAGCCGCAGCGGCCCGGGCGGCGGGGCCGGGTCCGTAGGGGGCGGCGGCGGGCGCGGGCGGATGACGGCCGTCCGCGCCCGCCGTTCGGCGTGGGCCCGACACGGACCAGCCTGCCACCGCCGCCGGGCGGCCGGGACCTTGACGAACCCTTGGTAAAGGTCCGGGAGTTGGCGCCCTAGCCAGGCGCCGCACGGGGAAGCGGGCCGCCGCCGGGCCGCGGCGGGGCGGCGGGGCGGCGGCGGGTTCACTCCTGCGGGCGAGACCGGTCGGGGTACTCCTCGCCGACGCTCGCGCCGACCGCGTCGCGCAGGCCGTGCGAGGGGTGGGCGCGGGGGCCGCCCGCGGCGGGGTCGGTGCGCAGCTCGCGGACCAGGGCCACGCACAGGCCCAGCATCACCAGCACGAACGGGAGCGCGACCAGGATCGTGGCGTTCTGCAGCGCCGTCAGCCCGCCCGCCAGCAGCAGCGCGGCGGCCACCGCCGCCATCAGCACGCCCCAGGCCACCACCAGCCAGGTGCGCGGGTGCAGGGCGCCGCCGGAGGAGAGCGAGCCGAGCACCAGGGAGGCCGAGTCGGCGGAGGTGATGAAGTACAGCATCACCAGCAGCACCGCGATCACGCTGGTGACCGCGCCCAGCGGCAGCGCCTCCAGCATCTCGAACAGTCCGGCGTCCGCGCCGCGCGGGATGGTCGCGACCAGGTCGGCCGCGCCGGTCGCCTGCAGCCGGATCGCCGAGCCGCCCATCACCACGAACCACACCGCCGTCGCCCCGCTGGGCACCAGCAGCACGCCGACCAGGAACTGGCGGACCGTCCGGCCCCGGGAGATCCGGGCGATGAAGGTGCCGACGAACGGCGCCCAGGACAGCCACCACGCCCAGTAGAAGACCGTCCAGGAGCCCAGCCAGTCCTCGTCCGTGAAGGCCCCGGTCTGGGTGGCCATCACCGCCAGGTCGGACAGGTAGCCGCCGACCGTCGCGGGCAGCGCGTCCAGCACGAAGACCGTCGGGCCGACCACGAACACGAACACCATCAGCACGCAGGCCAGCACCACGCTGGTGGTCGACAGCCACTTCACGCCCCGGTGCACGCCCGACATCGCGGACAGCACGAACGCGCTGCCCAGCGCCGCGATCACCACCAGCTCGACGCCCTCGGTGGCCCGGATGTCGGTGACGTAGCCCAGGCCGCCCGCGACCTGGATCGCGCCCAGGCCCAGGCTGGTCGCCGAGCCGAACACCGTCGCGAACACCGACAGCAGGTCGATCAGCCGCCCCTTCCAGCCGTTCGCCCCGCGCTCGCCGATCAGCGGCACGAACGCCGCCGACATCCGGTTGCCCCGGCCCTTGCGGAAGGTGGTGTACGCCAGCGCCAGGCCGCCCACCGCGTAGATCGCCCACGGGTGCAGCGTCCAGTGGAACAGCGAGAACTCCAGCGCCTGTTGCGCCGCCGCCGGGGTCTGCGGCTCCAGCCCCGAGCCCGGCTGCGGCTGCGCGTACAACTGCAGCGGCTCGCCGACGCCGTAGAACAGCAGGCCGATGCCCATCCCGGCGGAGAACATCATCGCGATCCAGGCCAGCGTGGAGAACTCCGGCTGCTCGCCGTCCCGGCCCAGCGGGATCCGGCCGTACCGGCTGACCGCCAGCACCACCGCGAGCAGCAGGAACACGTCCGCGGCGACCACGAACAGCCAGCCGAAGTTGTGCAGCACCCAGGCCAGCGCGGCGTCCGAGGCCCGGCCCAGCGAGTCCTCCGCGAACACGCCCCAGGCCACCACCCCCAGCACGGCGGCCGCGCCGACCCCGAACACCACCCGGTCGATCGGGAAGGCGTCCTGGTCCGGCGCGGGGGGCTGACGGTCCGTCGGGGGCACAGCAGATGTGGACATAACCGGAACTATCCCCACGATCCGGCGCGCGGACCGGCGCGGCACGCCGGAACCGGGCGGGGCCGGAGGGGGGCCGGACGGGGCGGCTCAGGAGGACAGCGGCGCCGGCGGCTCGTACGGGGTCAGCACCAGCCGGACCATCTCCTCCAGCCGGGTGCGGGCGTCGTCCAGCGTGGTCCGCCCCGTCACCCAGGCCGTCAACTCGCCCTGCCAGGCGTGCCCCACCATGTGCCGCACCAAGTCCCCGGAGGCCGGCGGGACCTCCGGCATCACCGCCCCCAGCGCCGCCCGGTCCGCCCGGGCCAGGCCCTGCAGCGCCTCACTGGCGAACGGGTCCGTGGACGTCGCCACCGCCACCCGCAGCCGGGCCAGCTCCGGCTGCCGCTGGTAGGCCCGCATCCCCCGCCGCACGAACCGCACCGCCCGCTCGGTCGGCGAGGCGCTGCGCCCCGCCCCCACCTCGCCGACCAGGTCGGCGAGCAGCAGCCGGTGCCAGTCCGCTATCGCGGCGGCGAGCAGGTGGTCCTTCGACGAGAAGTACCGGTAAGCGGTACCGAGGGCCACGCCAGAACGCTCCGACACCTGTTTCATCTGGAGCCGTTCCACGCCGATCTCGGTCACCAGGGCCAGGGCGGCGGACAGGAGGGAGCCGCGGCGTTCGAGCTGACGGGGGGACATCGCCTCCACCGGACGAGGTGACAGGTCAACCTTGGTCACCCGAACCATGATACGGGGCGGCCCCTCGGCGCGGTACGACGCGAGAGGTCACCGGTGGGTGACGACCGCCCCCCGGCCCGTGCCGGGGCGCTTCGGGCGCAGCTCGCGCAGCAGGGTCTCCTGGACGGCGGAGGCCACCAGCGCCCCGTCCCGGTCGTAGAACTCGCCCATCGCCAGGCCCCGGCCGTCCGACGCGGACGGGCTGCGCTGCGCGAACAGCAGCCACTCGTCGGCGCGGAACGGGCGGTGGAACCACATCGCGTGGTCCAGCGAGGCCAGGGAGACCCGGGGCTCCTCGACCCGGTGCACCCGGTGCGGCTGCAGGTGCAGCGCCGCGGTGGAGGCCAGCGTCAGGTCGGAGAGGTACGTCAGCGCGCAGACCTGCAGCAGCGGGTCGTCCCCGGGCAGCGGCCGGTCCGTCCGCAGCCAGACGAACTGCTGCGGGGCGCCCGGCACTTCCGGCGGCAGGCCGGGCGCACCGGCCGGGACGAAGCGCATCTGCAGGGCGCGGAAGACGGCCGCGTTCGCGAACTCCTCCGGGGCGTCCCGCTCCCAGGCCAGGTACGGGTCCGGCAGTTCCTCCGGGCCCGGCACCGGCGGCATCGTGCGCTGCCGGTCGTCCGCCGCCTCCGGGCGCTTGAACGAGGCCGCCATGGTGAAGATCACCTCGCCGCGCTGCACCGCCGTCACCCGCCGGGTCGCGTACGAGCTGCCGTCCCGGGCCCGGTCCACCTGGTAGACGATCGGACGGCGCGGGTCGCCCGGCCGCAGGAAGTACCCGTGCAGGCTGTGCACCCCGCGGCCCGCCGCCACCGTGCGCCCGGCCGAGGTCAGCGCCTGGGCCGCGACCTGCCCGCCGAAGGCGCGCAGCGGGGCGCCCGCGTGGCAGTGGCCCCGGAACAGGTTCTCCTCCAGCTCCTCGATGCCGAGCAGGTCCGCGAAGGAACGCAGGCCGGAGGGGCGGTCGGGCGTCGGGACGGTGGGGGCGGTCACCGGCTCATGCTAGAACACGTTGCAGTGGGCGGCTCCTGTGGTGCCCGTCACGCGGGAGCGGCCCGCGCGGCGCCCAGCGGCCCCCACCGCCCCCGCCGCAGCCCCAGCGGCCCTGTCGGCGGCGGAGGTTAGCGTTCCGCCCATGACCCCGGCCGTTCACGCCCTGCGCTACCTGCAGCCCTCCGCGCTCCGCCCCCACCGGCTGGACCTCGCCACCAGCGGTGGCGCCACCCCGCACAGCGCGGCCGACCACCCCCGGTTCTTCACCGGTGCGCTGCGCCACCCCGACGCCGCGGCCGCCGCCCTGCTCGCCGTCGCCGACGTCGCCGCCACCCGCTACCACCGGCCCACCGGCGCCGCCTCGCTCGACCCCGTGGTCACCGCCGACGGCGACCGGCTGCGCTTCGAGTCCTTCTCCGGCTGCGGCGGCGTGCACGCCCGGCTCGACGTCCTGCCCGAGGGCCTCGACGGCGCCGCCACCGGCCACGGCACCACCAACGTCGACGTCAACGCCCCGCTGCGCGAGGCGCTGCGTCTGCGTGCTCCCGGCGAACGGCTGCAACTCGCCGTCGGCGCCGAGGAGATGGCCGTCGCGGTCGGCGCCGACACCCTGGTCGAACGCAAGGTCCCGCTGCCCGCCCGCTGGCTCAAGGGCTTCGCCGAGACCCAGGTCCTCACCGCCCGCTTCGACCTGCGCGCCGACCTGCCCGCCGCCGAGGCCGTCCGTTTCCTGCGCACCCTCCCGGCCACCGGCCGCGGCACCGTCCGCTGGGTCGTCCCGGCCGGGCCGGGCCTGCGCCCCACCTCCCGGCCCGGCCCCGGTGCGATCTGCCTGCCCGGCCCCGAACGCCTCGCCGCGCTGCGCCCGCTGCTGCGCCACGCCACCGGCCTGCGCGTCTACGCCCCGCCCGGCACCCCCGGCGGACCCACCGCCTCGGCCTGGGAACTCGGCCTTCCCGGCGGCCGGTTGACCCTCACCCTGTCGCCCGACAGCTCCCGCGGCTTCTCCGGCGAGGGCGGCCTGCTCGACCTGCTCGCCGACCCCGCGGGCACGCCCACCGGCACGGAGGAGGACGTCGAGGCGCTCACCGCCCTGCTCGCCTGGGACCCGCGGATCGAACCCGCCGACCTCGCCGAGGACTCCGGCCTGACCCCCGACCGTGTCCGCACCGCCCTCGCCCACCTCGCCACCTCCGGCCAGATCGGCTACGACCTCGCCGAAGCCGCCCACTTCCACCGCCGCCTCCCCTACGAGAGCGGCCGCGCCGAGGACCGCAACCCCCGGCTGCGCTCCGCCCGCGCCCTGCTCGCCGCCGACGCCGTCGGCCCGGCCGTCGGGGACGTCCGGATCGTCACCGTCGGCGACCACGCCCACCACGTCCGGGTCGCCGCCGACGGCGCCGCCCTCGGCTGCACCTGCCGCTGGTGGGCCCGCCACCGCGGCGGCCGCGGGCCGTGCAGCCACGTGCTCGCGGTCCGGATGACGACGGACGGGGAGGCGCAGCGGTGAGCACCGAGGACCTCGTGACCGCGATCCGCGCGGGCGACCTCCCCGCGGTCGCCCGCCTCGTCGAGGCGATGCCGGACGCCCGGCGCCGGGCCGAACTGCCCCGGCTCAAGCAGCTGCGCCGCGAACTGCGCGACAGCGCGACCTCCCGCGCCGGGGCGGCCACCGCCCTGCTGATCGCCGGGGCCGTCTGCCACAGCGCCCCCGCCGAGGCCGCCGACTGGCTGGCCCGCGGCGAGATCGACGGTGCCGCCGGCTGGGACCGCCCGCCGCTGATCGACCTCCTGCACGCGCAACCCGAGGACTGGCAGCGGGAAGTGGGCCTCCGGCTGGCCCGCCGCCGCGCCGGCCGGGCCGACGGGTGGGGCTCGATGGCGCTCTTCGGCGTCGCCGAGCACCTGCTGCGCCGCACCGGCACCCCGCCGCCCGCCGAACCGACCCTGACCGTCGACTGGATGCGTGACCGCAGTTTTCCCCGCTTCTGGAGCGCCCTCACCGTCCTGTCGCCCGACACCGACCTCTACACCCGCCTGCGCGCCGACAGCTTCACCCCCGTCCTGGCCCCGCTGGTCTTCGACGGCCCCACCGCCCTGTGGTTCGACCGCCCCCGCGGCGCCAGGGCCGACACCGAACGCTGGCCCACCGTCCTCACCATGCTCACCGCCGACGGCACGATCGACCGCGCCTCCTTCCTGGCCCGCGGCTTCGCCCGACTGGCCCGCGGCGGCGCCGTCGGCGAACAGCGCACCTACCTGGACCTGGTGACCAGGCTGGAACCCGTGACGGGTGAACTGGCTGTCAATCGGCGGGCGTTGTTGGCGATGTTGGACGGGGATTCGGTGGTGGCGCGGCCGGAGAAGAAGTTGGTGCGGGTGTTGTTGGGGTGGTTGGAGCGGGTGGGGGGGGGTGGTCGGGTGGGGGTGGCGTTGCGGGCGGTGGCGGGGTGTCTGGGGCATCC
>NZ_JNYE01000099.1 GCF_000717185.1 Kitasatospora phosalacinea
GGCGGTTGGGGGAGGGACGGCAGCGGGGGCGGTTGGGGGAGTGGTGGCAGTGGGGGCAGGGGCGGGAGGTAATCGCCGGGGGCATGGTCCATTGCCCGATCATCGGACCGTCCCGCCGAGGCGCGGTAGCCGTTCGGGATCAAACCCCACTGGCCGGTGAACCCTTCTGAACTGCGGCGGAACGTTCGAACGGCGGGTGGTCACCCGTTCGAGGCGCGGGGGTCAGGGCCGCGGCGAGCGCCACCGCGGCGGCGGCGAGCACCGGCCACCCCGTGCCGAGCAGCAGCGCCAGCACCGCCGGGCAGCTCGCGGCGGCGGCCAGGCGCGCGGCGCCGTCCAGCACGCGGACCGCCGCGGCCGTGCAGGCCAGGTAGACGGCGAGGAACAGCGCCGTCGGCACGGCCACCAGTTGAGCGGTCGTCAGCACGCCCGTCCCGACCAGGGCGAACAGCGGGACGCCGGTCAGGGCGGTGGCCGCCACCACGGCGAGCGAACCGCGGCGCCCGGCGGCCGTGCCGGAGGGGAGCAGGGCGTCCAGCAGGGCGGCGGCGCCCGTCAGGTAGGTGTTGGTCGCGGCGAGGGTGAGCACCACCGCCGCACCGGCGGCCAGCAGCGGCCCCCGGGAGCCGACCGCGGCGCGCATCAGGTCGGCCAGCGGGACGGAGCCGCCCGCGCCCGGGCCGAGCACGGCCACCGTCGCGGCCGCCAGGCCCAGGCAGAGCAGCGAGGTCACGGCGAAGGCGATCAGCACCACCCGGCGCAGTTGGCGGCGCGGGTCGCGCAGCCGGGTGGTCAGCGAGGCGGCGGCCTCCCAGCCGACGAACGCGAACATCAGCGGCGGTGCCGCCCGCGCGACGCCGCTCCAGCCGTGCGGCAGGAAGGGCGTCCAGTGCGCGGCCCGGGCGGTCGGGGCCGCGCCGAGGACCGCGAACAGCACCAGGCCCACCAGGGCGGAGACCAGCGCCAGTTGGAGCCCCGCCCCGGTCCGCACCCCCAGCAGCCGGACCGCCAGCACCAGCGCCAGCAGCACCAGCCCCGCCCGGACGGCCGCGCCCCCGTCCGCGCCCACGGCCGCCGCCGCGTAGCTCCCGCCGATCAGGCAGACCACGGGCGCGCCCGCGACCACCCCCGCCAGGAAGCACCACCCGGCGGCCCGGCCCGCCCGCGCGCCCAACCCCGCGGCCGTGTACCCGGCGACGCCGCCGGAGGAGCCCAGCCGGGTGCCGAGCGCGCAGAACACCACCGCGATCAGACCGGACAGCCCGAGCAGCGCCAGCCACGCCAGCAGCGAGGCCGGCCCCGCCGCGCGCGCCGCCAGCCCCGGGAGCAGCAGCAGACTGGGGCCGAGCAGCGCGCCGACGTACAGCGCGGACGCCCCGGCGGTGGAGAGGAAGGCGGGCGACGGGGAGCGGGGGCCGGGACGGGGACGGGGACGGTGGGGGTGGGGGCGGGGTGCTGACGTGGTGTCGGTCATGCCCCGATCCTGGCCCGGACCGCGCGGCACCCGATGGCGAAATCCGCTCCGCGGCGGGGGCCCGGCGGCAGATCCTGCCGCCGGACGGCGGGTCGGCGGCAGGTCGTGCCGCGGGGCGGGAGCGGGAGGGGACGAGGGCCGGGGCGGGCGGCAGATTCCGTCGGGGGTACGCGGGTCGGCGTGGCGGATCCTGCCGCGGTGGCAGCGGGCGGCGGCACGCCGTGCCGGGGAACGGCCTGATCGGCGACGATTCCGCCACCGCACCGCTAGGGTGCACGGCATGTCGATCCCCCAGTACGACCGCATCGACCGCGCCATCCTGGCCCACCTCCAGCGGCACGGCCGGACCGCCAACGTCGACCTCGCCGAGGCCGTCCGGCTCTCGCCCTCCTCCGCGCTGCGGCGGACCAAGGCCCTGGAGGCGGACGGGGTGATCGCCGGGTACCGGGCCGAACTCGACCGCGACCGGGTCGGGTTGGGGCTGACGGTGTTCGTCGCGCTCCGGGTCGAGCAGCACTCGCGGGAGACCTCGCGGCACATCGAGGAGTCGCTGTGCGCGATCCCCGCGGTGGTCGCCTGCCACGTGGTCTCCGGCGAGGCCGACTTCCTGGTGGAGATCGCCGTACCGGACCTGGCCACCTACGAGCAGGTGCTGCTGGACGAGATCCTCGCCGTCGGCCCCGTCCGCGACGCCCGCTCCACCTTCGCCATCCGCACCGTCCGCTCCCGCGGCCCCCTCCCGCTCGACCACTGGCCGCCCCGCCCCGGCCGGTAGCCGGACCCGGCCGGGCCGACTCGCGCACGCGGGTGGCGGGGTCGGCCCGCCGGTCGTTCCGGAGCGGCCCACTCGTGGCGCCGCTCCACCGGCGACTGACCGCAGTGCCGGTGGAGCGGTGCCGGAGGGGGACGGGATCAGCTTGCGGTGCAGGTGACCGTCGGGACGGTGTTGGCGCCGGTGCGGGTGCCCTGGAAGCCGAAGGAGGTGCTGCCCCCCGCGGCGACGGAGCCGTTGTAGCCCGCGTTGACGGCGGAGACCGACGCCCCGGTCTGGGTGACCGTGGCGTTCCAGGCGTTGGTGACCTTCTGGTCACCGGCGTAGGTCCAGGTGACCTTCCAGGAGGTGACGGCGGAGCTGCCGGCCTTGACGGTGACGGCGGCGGTGAAGCCGCTGCCCCAGCCGCTGGTGGTGGTGTAGGTCGCGGTGCACCCCTTGTCGCCCGGGCCGGTGGTGCCGGTGGTGGTGACGGTGACCGGGGCGGACGCGGCGGAGGTGTTCCCGGCGGCGTCACGGGCCTTGACGGTGTAGGTGTAGGCGGTCCCGGCGGTCAGTCCGGTGTCCGTGTACGAGGTGCCGGTGACACCGGCGACCTTGCTGCCCCCGCGGTAGACGTCGTAGCCGGTGACCCCGGTGTCGTCGGTGGAGGCGGTCCAGGACAGCGCCGCAGCGGAGGCCGTCGCGGTGCCCGTCAGGCCGGTCGGCGCGGTCGGCGCCGTCGTGTCGCCACCCGTGCCCCCGCCGGTGTGCTTGAAGTCGCCGAGTTCGTCGAGGGTGACGACGTACGGGTCGTCGTACACCCGCTTGAGGAAGTCCAGGGAGTTGCTGCTGGTGTCCTGCTCGAAGCCGGCCCAGGCCACGAAGTACGACCAGTCGGCCCGGTAGGCGCGCAGCAGGTCGGGGTCCGGGACGGTGCCGACCTCCGACAGGGCGGCGACCTTGGTGTCGCCGGTCAGTGCCAGCTCGCGGTCGTAGGTGAGGGCCACCGGGCCGTGGTCGCCGGCCGTGGGGTAGGAGTCGGCGCTGACCACGTCGACCACGTCGTCACCGGGGTACCAGGCCGGGTCCACGGAGTTCCACTGCCAGATCAGGTTGTGGATGCCGTCGACCTCGGTGAGCCGGTCGTGCACCAGCCGGTAGAGGGCCTTGGCCGACTCCGGCCCCTTGGCGCCCCACCAGAACCATCCGCCCTCGGCCTCGTGCAGCGGACGCCAGATGACCGGCACGCCCGCGTCCTGCAGCCGCTTGAGCTGGACGGAGATGGCGTCGATGTCGCGCAGCAGCAGCTTGTAGTCCTCCGAGGTCGGGTCGGCCAGCGCCGCCTGGACGTCGAAGGTGGTGGAGTCGGTGTAGAAGCCGCGCCACCACTCCTTGCCGGGCTGGTCGATCAGCCCGCTGGGGGCGTTCCAGTGCCAGCAGAAGGCGACGATGCCGCCGCGCTTGTCCCAGGCGATGGCGTTGTCGGTGTCCTGGCCGGTGGTGCCGCGCTCCACCCGGCTGGGGGTGTAGTCCATCATGTCCAGGCCCTCGACGGCCGGGGCCTTGCCGACGTTGGCCTCGATCCACTGCTCGTGGGCGGCGTCCTGCTGGCCGCTGAGGATGTTCTTGCCGTAGTTCGCCGTCAGGTACTTCATCAGCGACTTGGCCTCGGGCGTGGCCTGGGGGTCGGTCAGTTCGCCGGTGACGGCGTGGGGCGGGCGGGCCGGGGCCGGGGTGAGGGAGACCGAGTCGATCAGGTACCACCCCCAGTCGTTGCTGATCGTCACGGTGTTGGTGCCGGCCTTCAGGAGCACGTTGCCGGCCGCGGCGTCCGTCCAGGCGGTGGTGGCGGGGAGCGAGACTTCCCCCACCCCGCTGCCGTTGACCAGCAGGTTGGCCTTCTTGTCGCCGTACGGTCCGGCGTAGCGGACCGACAGGCTGTAGAGGCCGCCGGGGCTGTCGGGCACGGTGACCGTCAGGCTGTCGCTCGCCTGGTCGAAGCCCTCGACGTAGCCGGTGCCCTGGAAGCCCGTGACCGACGTTCCGGCGGTCACGCCGTTCAGCGTGCCGTCCTCGGCCTGGTAGACCCGGGTCGAACCGGCGTCGGCCGCCTGGGCGGCGCCCGGTTGCAGGACCGCCGCCGCCGGGAGGGCGAGTGCGGCCGACAGCGTCAGGCCGAGCAGCCTGCTTCTGAACCGTGTGCGGGGGGACAAGAGGGCCTCCTCGTTCCATGGGGGCACAGTGACCTGGGCCAACTGTGTGGGAGCGCTCCCAAGGAAGCGTGGGGCGACCTGCGTGTCAAGGCGTCGCGGGCCCGGGCGCCCCCACCTGCTCCGTATCAAGTAACTTGCAGCACTCCGGATCGGGGGCTCCGCTGCCGAGCACCCCCCGCCCGGTCGGTATCCGGGGCGGCGGGGCGGCGGGCGGCGGGGTGGAAGATCGGCGGGTCAGCGGGTCAGCGGGTCAGCAGGTCAGGAGACGAAGCCGACCACGCCGAGGCCGGGGTGCTCCGCCGTCCGGCGCAGCCAGCCGCGGACGTCGGCGACCGCCTTCGCCACGTCGTACTCCAACTCCGGTGCAGCGCCGTCCCGTTCGGCCCGTTCGAACTCCGCCAGGGCTGCCAGGCACTGCTCGTGCGTCCACTCCCCGCAGCCCGGGAAATCCAGGCTGCGGGGCACCCCGGCGGGCAGGCCGCTCCTGTAGCCGAACTTCGCCACCGACACCGCGGCCACCCCCAGTGCGGCCAGGCCCTCGTCGACGGCGCTCAACCAGGCGCCCCGGAACGGGGAGAAGCTCGAGTTGTCGAGGAACTCGCCGCGCAGCGAGCACAGGCGCTGGTAGGCGTAGCCGTACTGGAAGGCGTGGTCGCGGTCCGCCGAGTAGGGGCCGCCGTGGACCAGGGCCCGCAGTGCCTCGGCGGCCCGCGGCGCGCCGTTCTCGATCTCGCAGGAGAACCAGTCGTCCGCCGAGGCGAGCTCGTCGCGGAGGCGGTCGGCGGCGAGCCGCAGCGGCCGCTCGTCGCCGGAACCGACCAGGCCGCGGGCGGCGGCGGGATCGAGCAGGAAGACGTTCAGGGAGGAGCTCATGCGGCCAACCCTAGGGTCGGGGGCCGACAGCCGGTCGGGCGGGGGGCAACGCGGCTCGGGCCGATGCGGCTCGGGTCAATGTGCCTGGGGCGGGGGCCAGTTGCCCGTCCGGGCCAGGGTCAGGACGAGGGCGGCGATGTTCCAGGCGTCGTCCGCGCCGCTGTGGTGGCGGCCCTCCAGGGGGAGCCCGGCGAGTTCGAGGGCGCGGGCCATGCCGGGGCGCTTGCGCAGGGCGCGGGCCTCGGTGAAGGCGGCCTTGGCGTTGGTGTGGTGACGGCCGAACGGGTAGGCGGTGCCGGTCGCCCGGCACTGGCGGGTGAACTGCAGGCGGTCGTAGTCGCCCCAGCTCGCCCACGGGCGGTGCCCCGCCCGGTGCTCGGCGGCCAGCAGGCGGCAGGCCTCGGCGAAGGACAGGCCGGTGGCCACCTCGGACTGCGTCAGTCCGGTCAGTTCGGTGCAGAAGGCGCTGACCGTCGAACGCTGCGGGCGGACCAGGACCCGGTGCCGACCGACCCGTCGGAGGGAGGACAGGTCGACCACCGTCAGCCCGATCTCGATGATCTCGCTGACCTGACCGGGCGGCGGCTGCCCGTCCCAGCAGGTGGCCTCGACGTCCACCACGTTCAACAGGTCCGGTTCCATGGCGGGATGATGCGCACCGCCCGCCGCCCCGGTCAACCGGATATCCCGGGGAGGGCGGGAGCGGGAGCGGCGGCGGGAGCGTAGCAGGCCGGGGCCGGACGGGCGGCGGCCCGGGGCGGGGGTTCACCCGGGGGAGGGGGCGGGGCTGGAAGGCGCGCGCGGGGCCGGGGAGGGTAGGGGCATGGAGACGGGACACGGGCCGCACGCCTTCGCCGACTCGGTGGTGCTGGCGGCGATCGCCCTGGTACGGGCCGGGGGCGGCGGGTCGGAGACGGCACTGCTGGACGAGTTCGTGGAGCGCCACGGCGTCGGCGCCTGCCGACCACTGGCGGTCGCGCTGGCGGAACTGGTCGCGCGGCAGGCCGCCGGGCGGGAGGTGCTGGCGGAGTGCCTGGAGGAGTGGGAGTTCGCGGTGCTGACCGGGACGTACTGGCAGCAGCCGTAGCGGCGCCCGCCGCCCGCTGCGCAGGCACCCCCGGCACCCGGCCCGGCAAGGGCGCACACCCGTGCCGGGCCTGGGCCGACATCCTCAACAACGGCTGAACCACGCCGTACACCAGGGGAGTTGAGCAGCAGCGGGCGGCTGGGGCGGCTCGTGGAGTCGACGGACAGCGGGGTCAACGGCGGCATCCACCTCGGGGCCTCGACACCCGGGTCGGCAGATGACACGCATGAGGTGGACAAGACCGCCCACCGGCTGTTCGCGAACGCCGCGGAGGCGGCGGGAGAGCCCGTGCTGGTCAGCCCGCCCGGCAATTCCGTGCACCACAGGTTCGCCGCCCAGGAGGGAATCGACGAGTAGGGGTGGAGGAGGCTGAAGGACCTCCTGCTCGAACTGGAGGAACTGAAGGAACTGAAGGAGCTGAGGCCGGAGTTCGACCTGTTCGCCCCGCTGCCCGTCAGGGACGCCTGCAACGGCGCCCTGGAGGGTCGGCGGCACTCTCCGTCACTCCCGTGCCCGGAGCCGGTCGGACGTTCGCACGCCGCCACCGGGCAGTGCACTGATGAAGCAGCCGTTCCGCAGGCCGATGACCCAGCCGGGGGCGGCGGAAGAAACGGGCACGTCCAGACGCCAGCCGTTGGCGAAGCGCACTCGAAGGCTGCCCGAATCGGCTGCACGGACCTCGGAGACCACCTGATCGAGCAGTTGCGGCAGTCGGTCGAGATTGGTTCGGGTGGAGGCGTGGACGGGAACGGCTCCGTGGTCCGTCGTCAGCTCGGCGGGGCCGCCGACCTCGATCCGGCTCGAACCGACGTGGAGTCGCAGGACGTTGCCGACGGTCAGCTCTCCGATGCCGACACCACGCATCGAGCGGACGTCCCAGCCCTCGCCCGTACGGTCGATCCCGTTCTCCATGCGGCAAGCTTACGGACCCCGGCTGCCACGGAGCCACGAACGGGCGCGGGTCGGCGCGGGGTGCGGGCGGGCTGGGCCGAGCCGGGCGGCGGGGGAGCCAAGAGGTGATCGGAGGGCGCCCGGCGGAGCGTCAACCAGCCTTTTCCGTCGCGTAGTCGGGTTCTCCGGGCGCACTGCTCCGGACACGTCCGGTGACGGGCGTTCACATCCGGTGCAGGATCGCCATACGACGGTAATGCAATCTTCACGGCTCGGTATCTACCCGCATAGACAACCGGCTGCCAGTCTGGCCCGGCACCGACACCCGCCCCTCCGCCGAGCCCAGGAGCGTCCCCGTGCCGAACCGTTTCCTCCGCCGCTTCGCCGCCGTCGCCGCCACCTCCGTCCTCGCCGCCGGAGCCGTCACGGCGAGCAGCGGCACCGCCCAGGCCGCGCTGCCCACCCCGGTCTCCGCCGCCACCGCCCGCAGCTACCTGACCCAGTTGAGCGTGAAGACCGAGAACCGCACCGGCTACAGCCGCGACCTGTTCCCGCACTGGATCACCATCTCCGGCGCCTGCAACACCCGCGAGACCGTCCTCAAGCGCGACGGCTCCGGCGTGGTCACCGACTCCAGCTGCGCCGCGACCTCCGGCAGTTGGTACTCCCCGTACGACGGCGCCACCTGGCACGCCGCCGCCGACCTGGACATCGACCACGTGGTGCCGCTCGCCGAGGCCTGGGACTCCGGCGCCTCCGCCTGGACCACCGCCCAGCGCCAGGCCTTCGCCAACGACCTGACCCGTCCCCAGCTGATAGCCGTCACCGACAGCGTCAACCAGGCCAAGGGCGACAAGGACCCGGCCGAGTGGCTGCCCTCCGTCACCGGCTACCGCTGCACCTACGCCCGCGCCTGGGTGCAGGTGAAGTACTACTACAAGCTGTCCGTGGACGGCGCCGAGAAGACCGCCCTGACCAACCTCCTCAACGGCTGCTGATCGCACCGCAGTTCGACCCGGACCGTCCGCGCGGAGCCGCCGTGCGGACGGGTTTGGGCCATTTGCGCCCGCGAACGACCGAAATGTCCGATCGGCGCGTCTTCGCCCTGGTCAACGCCCTTCTCCGGCATGCTTGCTGACTGAGCAGGGAGCAACGGTCGGCTGGATGCAGGCGGAGGGCGGGCGGATGGACAGGCGGAGCTTCCACCGGGCGGGGGTCGCGGCAGGCACCGGACTGTTCGCGGCCGCCGCGGGCGCTCGGACGCACGCCGCGTACGCGGCCCCCGCCTACGCGGCACCGGCCTACGCGACACCCCCGTACGCCCCGCAGGCCTACCCGCCGCCCCCCTACCCGGAGCCCGCGTACGCCGAACCGGCCTACCAGGAACCGGTGTACGCCGAACCCGCCTACCTGATGCCCGGGCCCGGCTACGTGGTGCCCCCGCGCCCGGCGCCCTACGGGCCGGTCCTCTCCGACGGGCTCGCGGTGCCGTGGACGCTGCGCCAGGTCGCCGCGGGCGACCTGAACGTCTGCTACGCGGAGTGCGGCCCGCTCGACGGCCCCGTGGTGGTGTGCCTGCACGGCTGGCCCTACGACATCCACAGCTACGCCGAGGTCGCCCCGCTGCTCGCGGTCCGCGGCTACCGCGTCCTGGTGCCCTACCTGCGCGGCCACGGCCGCACCAGGTTCCGCTCCGAGCAGACCCCGCGCAACGCCCAACAGGCCGCCGTCGCCCGCGACCTGATCGCCCTGCTCGACGCGCTCGGGATCAGCCGGGCCCTGCTCGCCGGGTTCGACTGGGGCGCCCGGACGGCCGCCATCGTCGCCGCGCTGCGCCCCGAGCGGGTCAAGGCGCTGGTCACCGTCGGCGGCTACCTGATCACCGACGTCCACGCCCAGGCCGACCCGCTCAACGCCGAGGCCGAGCACGCCTGGTGGTACCAGTACTACTTCACCACCGAACGCGGCCGCCGCGCCCTGCTCGACCGGCGGCTGCGCCGCGACCTGTGCCGACTGGTGTGGCAGACCGTCTCGCCCGCCTGGCGCTTCGAGGAACGCGTCTTCGACCGCACCGCCACCGCCTTCGACAACCCCGACTACCCCGAGATCGTGGTCCACAACTACCGCTGGCGGCTCGGCCTGGCGGGCGGCGAACGCCGCTACGACGCCGACGAGCGGCGGCTCGCCGACCGGCCGGTGATCACCGTCCCCACCGTCGCGCTCGACCCCGCCCTCGACCCGTTCACCGCCCCCGGCAACGGACGCGCCTACCGCGACCGCTTCGCCGGACCCTACCTGCACCGCACCGTCGACGGCGTCGGCCACAACCTGCCGCAGGAGGCCCCCGGCGAGTTCGTCCGGGCGGTGCTCGACGCCGACCGGCTGTGAGGGCGGCGCGGCTGTGAGGGCGGTGCGGCTGTGAGGGCGGTGCGGCTGTGAGGGCGGCGCGGCTGTGAGGGCGGCGCGGTCGGGCGGCATCGGCGGGATGAAGAACCGACGAACAGTCAGCAGGCGCTCTGGATAAGCTGCTACCCGTCGGTAATCATCGGGTGGCGTGACCGAACCCACCAGCACCACCGCGCCCCGCCCGCCGCGCCGCCGGGTGATCCAGGCCGCCGCCCTCACCGCCGGGGCCCTCGCCCTGCCGCTCACCACCGCCACCGGCCGCGCCGCCGCCGACGCCGCCGACGCCCCGCGGTTCCTGCACGGCGTGGCCTCCGGCGACCCGCTGCCCGACGGCGTCCTGCTGTGGACCCGCCTCACCCCCACCCCCGACGCCGCGCCCGGCTCCGGACTCGGCCCCGACACCGCCGTCCGCTGGCAGGTCGCCACCGACCGGGACTTCACCGCCCTCGTCGCGACCGGCACCGTCACCACCACCGCCGCCACCGACCACACCGTCAAGGCCGACGTCCGCGGCCTGCGGCCCGACACCGCCTACTGGTACCGCTTCACCACCGCCGACGGCACGACCTCCCCCGCCGGCCGCACCCGCACCACCCCCGCCACCGACGCCCCCCTCGCCCGGCTGCGCCTGGGCGTCGCCTCCTGCGCCAACTGGGAGGCCGGCTACTTCTCCGCCTACCGCCACCTCGCCGCCCGCGGCGACCTGGACGCCTTCCTCTTCCTCGGCGACTACGTCTACGAGTACGCCACCGGCGCCTACGCCGCCCGCGGCACCGTCGTGCGCCCGCACGCCCCCGCCCACGAGATCCTCACCCTCGCCGACTACCGCACCCGGCACGGCCGCTACAAGACCGACCCCGACCTGCAGGCGCTGCACGCCGCCGTCCCCACCGTCGCGATCTGGGACGACCACGAGTTCGCCAACGACGCCTGGTCCGGCGGCGCCGAGAACCACACCCCCGGCACCGAGGGCGACTGGGCCGCCCGGGTCGCCGCCGCCAAGCAGGCCTACTTCGAGTGGATGCCGGTCCGCCCCTCCGTGGCGGGCACCACCTACCGGCGGCTGCGCTACGGCAAGCTCGCCGACCTGCACCTGCTCGACCTGCGCTCCTTCCGCTCCCAGCAGGCCGCGATCGGCGACGGCCGGGTCGACTCCGCCGACCGCACCCTCACCGGCCGGGCCCAACTCGACTGGCTCAAGGCCGGACTGGCCGCCTCCGACACCACCTGGCGCCTGGTCGGCAACGAGGTGATGATCTCCCCGGTGGCGTTCCTCTCGGTGCCCGACCACCTGCTCCGCCCGCTCGCCCAGCTGTTCGGCCTGCCCGGCGAGGGCCTCGCCGTCAACGTCGACCAGTGGGACGGCTACACCCACGACCGGCGCGAACTGCTCGCCCACCTCCAGGACCACCGCATCACCAACACCGTCTTCCTCACCGGCGACATCCACTCCGCCTGGGCCTGCGACGTCCCCTTCGAGGCCGCCACCTACCCCGCCTCCGGCAGCGCCGCCACCGAGTTCGTCGTCACCTCCGTCACCAGCGACAACATTGACGACATCCTCCAGGTCGCCCCCGGCACCCTCTCGCTGGTCGCCGCCGCCGCGATCCAGGCCGCCAACCGGCACGTCAAGTGGACCGACCTCGACTCGCACGGCTACGGCGTCCTCGACCTCACCGCCGACCGCGCCCAGATGGACTACTACGTCCTCTCCGACCGCACCAGGCCCGACGCCACCAGCCGCTGGACCCGCTCCTACCGCACGAAGAACGGCACCCAGCGGCTCGAACGGGTCTACGCCCCGGTCTCCTGACCCGCCCGACGCTACGGGGCCCGCCGACGGCCCGGGGACGTTGACGGGCCGGGGGCGTTGACGGGCCGTCGGAAAACCCTTTGCGTCCGAACCGCACCCCGGCGGATACTCCCTGCGCCGGAAGGAGCGCTGTTTGGAGATCCTCGCCTGCGCGCACTGCGGGGCCGCCCTCACCGGGCCCGTCACCCGGGTCCGGTTCCCGCCGTACGCCAACCACCCGGTGGGCAACGGCCACCCGATGCCCGTCCTGATGGACGCCGGGACGTACGCGGTCGACCCCGAGCCGTCCGGCGGGCCGTGGCGGCCCTGGGCGGACCTCGCCGAGGGGGAGGCCGAGGCGCGCGGCTACTACGCGCCCGTCGCAGGGGTGCGGGACGGCCGGGTCGGCCGGCTGCTGTGCGCGCCCGGCGACGCCACCGGCACGGTGCTCGTCCCCGAACGCGCCGACGGCACCTGCTGCGGCATCACGGGCGACAACCTCTCCTGCGCCTCCTGCCTGCGCCCGGTCGGCGGGCGCGACGACGGCTGCTCGATCTGGCAGGCCGCCCGGTTCGACCCCCGTGCGGTGCGCACCGTCCCCGCGGGGCCCGACCGGCCGCCCGCCGACTGGACGGAACTGGTCCACGACCGCTCGGGGCCGCTGCCGGTCAGCGAGCGGGGCCGGTGGAACGAACGGTGCACGCAGGAGACGACGCTGGCGCTCGCGCACCTGATCGCGGCCGCCGACGGCCACCCCGTCCGGATCGAGCACGGCCACGCCACCGCACTCCTCGGCCCGGAACTCGCCCGCCGCCTGGGCACCGCCACCGCCACCGGCCCCGCCAAGCGCTGCGCCCTGCACGGCCCCGACCTGCCGCTCGTCGGCCCCCGACCCGACCTCGCCCTCGTCCCGCTGCACCCGCAGACCGGCGAGGTGTGGCCCGCCCCGCCCGGCGTCCGCGCCGTCCCGCTGCACGTCGAGGTCTGGCGCCACCTGGCCTTCCACGACGAACGCCCCGCCGTCCGGGCCGGGCGCCTGCTCCGCGCCGAACTCGCCCGCGACGACCCGCAACCGCTGCACCGCGGCTACTGGCTGTGGGTCGACCACCGGCTGATGCGGGACGTCCTGGCCCGGCACCCCGCCGTCCGCAGGCCGGGAGTCCGCGCCGTGTACGACGTGCTCCTGCGCGGCTACGACCATTGAACGAGGAAGGAGCGCCGCTCGAAGACCCCCGCCCGCGCGGCGGCCCTCACCAGGCCCGTCACCCGGGTCCGGGCGTCGTGGGGGCGGGGCGTCGGCCGGGGGTCGGTCAGGTGGCGGGCGTGCCGGTGGCGGGGAGGAAGCCGCCCGCCAGTTCGGTCTGCCGTGCCGTCTCGTTCAGCCAGTCCTGGAAGTGCTCGTACCGCAGCGGGGGAGACGCCGGGAAGTCCGGCCGCAGCGCGCCCAGCGGGAAGAACGCCACCCGGCAGGCGCGGCACAGCCAAGCCACCCGCCACACCTTGTGCACCAGCGTCCACTGTTCGTACGAGACCGGCCAACCGCCCTGCGCCAGGCGGCGCTTGCGGGCCGCCTGGCGCACCAGCCAGCCGGCCACCAGGAGGGCCGCCACGACCAGCAGGCGCACCACCAGCTCGCCCGCGAGGTACGCCAAGTCCTCCCGCGCCGCGTGCTGCATCACCGAGAGCGAGCCGAGCACCGACAGGCCCGACAGCCCCGCCAGTACGTACAGGACCGTGCTGCCCGGGCTCACGCTCTTCGGCTCGCGCGGCACGTCCAGCAGCCTGCGGGTCGGACGGTCCATCTCCTCGCGCGGGTCGTTCAGCGCGGCCGTGACCAGCAGCGTGCGGTCGGCCGTCGAGCACGAAGGGCAGGCGGCAGTCATCGGGGGCGGCTCCGGAACGGAAGGAGGACAGGTCGGCCAGCACTATAGGCCCACCGGACGACGTGTTCGAACCAAATAACCTGCCGCACAAGGCTCCAGACGCACCCCGACCCACCGAAGGGACGCCCCCGCCCGTGACCGACACCCCCCACCCCCTGCTGTCCCACCTGCTGGCCGCCGCGGAGGGCCGCTTCCCGCTCGCGGACGGAGGGGTGACGGTCCTGCCGCCGCTGCCCGGCGGCCTCGAGTGCTCGGTCGCCTTCACCGGACACGCCGTCATCGCCACCGCCCAGGACGCCGAGCAGGTCGCCGCCGCCGGAGCGGACGGCTTCGGCGGCTCCCTCGCCCCGCGGTTCCTGCTCCGCCTGGCCGGCCCCGACGGCTGGATCGGCGTCACCGACGCCACCCTCACCGCCCGCGCCACCGGCGGCCCGCCCCGGCTCGACACCCTCCACCACCTCGACGACCACCCGCGCGTCCGCTTCGCCCGCTCCCTGCGCAGCCGCGTCACCGTCCACGGCGACGAACGCGGACTGGTCACCCTCGCCGAGGGCCTGGCCGGACGCCGCGAACTCAGCATCGAACTCGACCCCACCCACCCCGACGGCCGCGGCCACGGCCGCTCCCTGCTGCGCGACGCCCTCACCCTCCTGCCCGCCGGGACCCCCCTCTTCGCCGCCGTCGCCCCAGGCAACGCCCGCTCCCTGCGCGCCTTCCTCGCCACCGGCTTCACCCCCGTCGGCAGCGAGGTCCTGCTCCGCCCCGCCCGGGAGCGGACCACGGGTGTGCCGGAGCGCGACACCTGGCATCGCAGCTCGCCGACCGATTGAGGGGTACCGAGCGACGAGGAGCACGGCAGCCCCGGCAGCCCCCCGAAGCCCCGCCGGAAGATCTGCCGGATCGGCGGACCGGGAGCGACCGCGTCGACGCGGGCCTGCTCGGCTTCAGCGTGCGTGTCCATGGCCGACGCAGCCTACGCGGGCTCCAGTGCGACAGAGCAGGTGCGCAGCGGCCCCCTGAGTTTCGCTGCGCCTGTGCGGAGGCGGGAATCCGCACGGACGGGAATCCGCCCTGTGCAGTCGTCATGACGGATCGTCGACCGTGTCCGAGCGACCTGTCCGACGCCTGCCGGGCCCTGGTGGAGCCCGCCCCCACCGCCTGGTCGACTACCGCTGGCGCGTCCTACTGCATGATTTCCAGGTGCGGGTGGTCGAAGGACGAGGGGCAGTAGTAGAGCTGCATGTCGTAGCATCGTCCGATCATGATGCCGATGTCCTCGGTGAGGTCCCGGTCCTCGACGGGGTCCCAGCTGCTGCCGTCCAGAGCACCGGAACTGATCGTCAGCAGCGGATGCATGACGCGGTCGCAGGTCGCGCACCGCATGACCGAGGGGTCCCGGAAGCTCCACGGTGCCCAGCCTCCCACCTTCCACCCCGGGGCGACCGACAGTTCGCACTGGTAGTAGGCCCGGAACTCCTCGGGATGGAGGTACCGGGGATCGGCACCGGTGAACTCCCTCTCGCACCAGTCCTCGATGCGCTCCCTGAGGTCGTCCTCCAGCTCTAGCGGCGACTGGTACTCGGTCACCACCTCGGGGTGCAGCACGCACGGCTCGGGCACGTAGTCGCCGTAGTGCGACACGTCCACGGGCTGCGGCGCCTCGGCCAGCAGCTCGCCCGCCTCGGCGGAGGAGCGCCACACCACCCTGGTGGCGGGCATCCACTGCGGTTCGTGGTTCAGCGGGCACCACAGCACCTGGAACAGGTCCGCGCCCTCAGGGCGGGGCAGGCCGGGGATGTCGCGTGCATAGAGCTGGGCGACCGGCAGCAGGGCGTTCGGCTCCCCGCTCCACGGGTGCCCCTGGTGCGTCGCCTCCAGCGCCGTCCGCCAGTCCTCGGTCGTGCTCCAGCCCGCCCCGCCGACCCTCTGGAGCTCGCGGCGCAGCCTGACGTCGGCTGGCGACACCGGCGGCAGGTCGTCCTCCGGGTGCGGGCCGTGGCAGACCGGCCAGGGTTCCCCGGCCGGCCACAGCAGCGGGCCGCCGACCGAGCTGTCGTGAACGGTCGGCGCGCCCAGGCGCGGGTGCAGGCGGACCGTCTGCCGTGCGAGCGGTGCCAGTTCCGGGAAGGCCGCGGTGACGTCCGTGCGGCGGGGCGGGGTGGTGCGGGTCATGAGGACCATCTTTCAGCGGGGCGAGAACGCGGAACGGACCCTGGCCGGCACTCCCCGACGGGTGCGGCCCGGAACGCGCATGATGCCAGAAGTCGAGATCAGCCCCGTCCACCACCGCGCACCCTGGTCGCAGTGCCCGACAGCGAACGGCCCGGCGCGGCGAGTTCCGCCGGAGCGGCGGCGGCAACCGTCGCGCCCGAGCGGCATGTACCGGGCCTCGGCACATCGGCGCACCTGAGAACGACGGCCGCCGGAATTCCGGAACGAATCGCACGCCTGTTCGTGAAAGGGGTTGCGGGTGGGCGGGGCGCGGTGGGGGCATTCACGGGTTTCCTGGTGGTCGGCCCCGGCCGAATACCGGCCAATGTTCGGAATTGCGGCCCTCTCGTTCCGCGTGGTGCACAAGATGGTGGACGTGCGCCGGTAGCGGACCGGCCGGACCGGAGGGGACCGGAGCGATGAGGGCTGAAGGGGTGGGGGCGGCGCGGGGAGCGCCGGAGGCGGTGGTGGAATTCCCGGCCGGGACGGGTGCGAAGGGTTCCGCCGGAATTGGCCTGCCGGGCCCGCTGGCAGGTCGGGAACGCGTCGCGCCGGCCATTCTTCCGGTCCCGGTGAAAGCGGGCGGAGAACCGGACGGATGGCAGGCCTCCCGGTGTCACGGGCGCCTCCGGGACACCGGGCCGGCGGTCTCCGCCGCGGTAGCGGGGGTGACACCGTCAGCGGCTGCGCTGAACTTCCGCTCCGCCGTGCCGCCGCACACCTGGCAGGACCTGATCGAGCGGGGACGCAGACGCATCTTCCCGCGGGGAACGAGGCTGTTGCGACAGGGCGAGTCGTCGGAATCCGTGATCGCCCTGGTCGAGGGGCAGGTGCGGGTGACGCGCATCGGCGAGGCCGGTGACGAACTGGTCCTGATGCTGCGCGGGCCGGGGGAGGTCCTGGGGGAGATGGGCGCCCTGGCCGGGCGGCTGCGTTCGGCGAGCGTGACGGCGGCCCAGCGCTGCGTGGGCGTGGTCCTGCCCGCCCACGCCTTCCGCGGATACGTGGACCGCCACGAACTCCGGGACGTGATCTACCGGTTGACCGTCGAACGGCTGCACCGGCAGGAGCGGCTGCAGGTCGGGCTGCGGAACCCCAGCCCGGTGGTCCGGATCGCGATCGTGCTCGGCATGCTGGCCGAGGAACTGGGGCGGACCGAGGGCCCTGCAGTGGCGCTGGACCTGGGAGTGGCCAGGGTCGAACTGGCCGCCATGGCCAGGATGGGGCGCTCCTCCGCCGTGGCGGCGCTGAGCAGCCTCCAGGAGGCCGGGATCGTCTCGTCCGGCAGGCGCCGTCTCGTCGTCACTGATCCGGCACGGCTGGCAGCCGCGGCCCGGGGCGAGCCGTACGCGCCGGTGCCCGGCCGGGTGTGACCCGGCGCACACCCGCACCGTCCAGCGGTGGACGGTCCCGGCGGGCCGACTCCACGAGGGTGGCTGCTGCCGCGATGCGCGGCACCGGACACGACGAGAGGGGACCCACGTGCTGCCGTCCTGGGAACTGCTGTGGCCCTACCGGGCCGTACTCGCGGTCGACGCACGGAACTTCGGAACGCTGACCAGCCGGGAGATGCAGCAGGTCAACGCGGACATCCAGCGCCTGCTCGCGCGGGCGCTGAACAGCATCAACGTCAGTGCCCACTGGGAGTACCGGAGCTTCGGCCAGCACACCGGGGACGGCTACGTCGCCGGTGTGGACCCGGAGATCCTCCCCGCCCTGGTCGGCTGCTTCCCCAGCGCCCTGCACGAGGAGCTGACGAAGCGTCGGGCCGAGCGCCCGCACGAGCGTCCGCTGCAACTGCGGGCCAGCATCCACGTCGGGCCGCTGCCGAGCAGCGGGCTCGGTGAACCGATGGTGCACACCCACCGGCTGCTGGACGACCCGGTGCTGAGGGAACTGCTGGCGCGGGCCAACCCGGAGATCACCAACACCGTGGTGATCATCTCCCAGCGGGTCCACGAGGACGTCTTCCAGAGCGGCTGCATCGGCGGCAGCGCCCTGGCCGGGCAGTTCGCCCCGCACCTGGTGAAGGTGAAGGCCTTCGAGCAGCCCGCCTGGGTGCACGTCCCCGGAATCGACTGGCGCCTCGCGGACCCCGCCGTCTTCGGCACGGGGGCCGACGAGCCGGACCCCGGACCGTCCCCGGCCGGGACGGGCGGCGGCTCGCCGCAGCCGGTCGGAGGCGGCGGGGTCGGGCCGGTGTTCAACCAGCACGGCCAGAAGAGCGTCCAGGCGGTGGACCTGACGGTGCACGGGTCGGTGATCCGGTGAACGGCTCCGGACCGGACGAGCCCGGGCAGCTCGGGCCGCAGCACCCCGGCCCCGTGCCCCCGCCGACGTCGGCGGCTCCGGTCGGACCTGCCGCGGCTCAGCCGCAGCCGCTGGTACCCCGCACCGACGGGCCCGAACCGCTGCCGCAGCCGGTCGGGCCCGGCTCGACCGGGCCGGTGTTCAACCAGAGCGGCGAGAAAGGCGTCCAGGCGTACAACTACAACCTCTACCTGCACGGCGACTACGTGGCTCGCAACGAGGTGCCGCCCACCGACCCCGAACTGCGGGCCGCCGCGGACGACCGGTTCGTGCCGCCACGGAACGCCGAGCAGTGGAAGGCCGCGCACGAGGCCGCCGCGGAGTCCGGTGTGGTCGTGCTGAACGCCCCGGCGGGGACCGGGCGGCGCACGCAGGCGCTGCGGCTGCTCCGGGACCTGGGCGTGCGGCGCTTGGAGGAACTGGTCCCGGAGTGGTCCAAGGTCTCCACCGGGCCGCTGCCGAAGGACGGGGGCTGCGGGTTCGTCCTCGACCTCTCCAGCCCGTCCGGTGCCTTCGAGGACCGCTTCGCCGACCGGCTGGCTGCTCACGGCCGGGAACTGCGCGCCATGGACTCCTGCCTGGTGGTGCTGACCACGCCGGACGACTGGGACGGCAAGCTGGCGGACGGGACGGCCGGGTTCACCGTGTGGCCGGAATCCCCCGACGCCCGGCCGCTGGTCCGGGCCGAACTCCGGGCCAGGGGAGCGTCCGACCGCGTCAACTGGCTGGACGAGGCGGCGCTGAAGGCCGTGTGGTCCGGGAATCCGCCGGTCGGAGAAGTCCGGCGGCTGGCCGACCTGGTGGCGAAGGCGGCGAACCGCGACGAACTCGCCGAGAAGGTAGGCGAGTTCACCAACTGGCCGACCGTCGTGGACGGGCTCCTGCAGAAGGGCGAGGCGGCCGGCCCCGACGCGGTGCTGGCGATCCGGGCGACGGTGTGGGCCGGTGCCCTGCTCGACGGGGCACGACGCAGTTCGGTGCTCCGGGCCGGGGACATGCTGCAGGAGCGGCTCGGACGGGAACGCTCGCCGATCCAGGTGCTCTCGGACGCGACCGGTGCGAGCAGGCTCCGCGCGGCGGGCCTCGAATCCGACGGCGAACGGGTCCACCACGCCACCCGCAACCCGGGCCTCGCCATGGCGATCCTGCGCAACCTCTGCACCGAGTTCCCGAACCAGCAGGACGAGATCCGGGGCTGGGCCGTCGCGGTGGTCAGCGACCGGAACATCCCCGAAGCCGACGCCCGCATCGCCGCGCGGACGCTGCGGAACCTCGCGGTGGAACGGCGGGACCGGGCCGTCCTGGACGCACTGGCAGAGGCCCCGCCCAGTCGGCGCCCCCTCACGGTGGAGACCTTCACCGAGGCGGCGGGTGACCCCGAGATCGGCCGCTACCTCCAGGCCAGGCTGCTCCAGTGGGTCAGCAACAGCAGGACCGACGAGAACAAGGTCGACATGGCGATCGAGCTCTGCGGCGGGGCCTGGGGGCAGCGGCACCCGCTGCTGGCCCTCACCCGGTTGAACAAGGCGGCCGGGCGCAAGGAACGGGAACTCGGGACGGAGCAGGTGCGCCGGGCCTTCCGGAACCTGGTGACGGCGCGGCCGGAGGAGGTGCGCACGGCGCTCCGGCAGTGGCTCAAGGACCCCAAGGTGTGGTCCGACCCCAAGCTGGAGCGGCAGGTGCTCGCTTCCTTCCTCGCAGTCATCAGCAGCGACGAGGGGGCCGACCTGGTCCTGGCGGAGGCCCGCGACCCGGCCGCCCGGGCCCTGGTCGTCAAGGCCTGGCAGGGACTGCTGACCCTGGAGGACGGCGAAGAACCCGGACTCGACCAACTGCGGCGCTGGAGCGACCGGTTCGAGCAGCACGACGCCCACCGGGACGCCGTGCAGGCCCTGTTCGTCGATGTCCTCGCACCGCGCGGGTACCGGGCCTTCTTCGACCGGGTGCTGATCGACGGGAGCGGAGCCGTCAACCCGTTCTGGCGCGAAACCCTGCGGCGGACCGGCGAGAGCGTCGAACCGTCGGAGGAGACCGGCGCGCCATGATCCTCGGCGGTGTCGGCCCCCGGTGGGGCCGCGAGCGCGGACGGGTGCGCAGCCAGTGGCCGACCGGGCTCCCCGGCGTCGGCTTCCGGGTGCACGGCGTCATCGCCCTCCGGCTCCCGCGCGGGAACCGGGGGGAGCGTGCGGCCGCCGCGGCGGCCGCACGGCTCGCACTGGAACGGCAGGGACGGACGATCGCGGCGCGGCACCGGCCGGACGAACTGGAGGTCGCCCGGTTGGAGGTCGCCAGGCAGACCGTGCGGTGGCGCGCCCTGGAAGAGGGCGGGGACGGAGGCCACTGGAAGGCGCGGCTCACGTTGTCGCTCGGGAAGGAGGACGGGGCCAGGTCCCAGGCGTACCTGGACTCCCTCCGGGCCGCCCGCCTGCGGGCGGAGCAGGAGCAGGTGGGGCGGGACGTGTTCCAGGAGGAGGTGCTCGCCACCCCGGACGCCGCACGCGTCTGGTGGCTGCTCACCCACACCGGCGCCGCCCCGCGACCCGACTGGAAGGAGTTCCGGGAGCACATCCTCCCGCTCGTCGGCGGCGGTGACGACGCGCAGTCCAGGACGGACCGGTTCGTGCACGGGTTCGCCCGGTTCTGGGACCACCTGGGCGCCGACCCCGGTCAGCGCGTCCGGTTCATGGAAGTCGTGGACCAGGTCCTGGCCCGCATGGGGTGGCCGGCCCTCGAGAACTGGGGACTCCCGCCGGAACCCGGGCCCGAGGTCGACCCCGGGCCCGAGGTCGAACCCGAACCCGAACCCGGGCCCGGGCCCGGCTCCGCACGCCGGGCGCGGAGCGGCGGGAAGGGGGCGGCGGGATGAGGGCGTCCGCGTGGCGGTGGCTGCTCTCCCCGCTGACGAGCCTGCTGGCCGTGCGGATCCGGATCGCGGAGCCGAACCGGATCTCCTTCGACGAGGCCTGGCAGTACGCCCGGGTGCAGCTGCGTCCCGACGAACTGGAGTACCGGTGGCACCGGCGGCGCGGGAGCCCCCGCGGGGGCGGGGCTCAGGCCGGGTCGCCGGGGGCGGGGACGCCGCTGTAGGCCGGGGCGAAGAGGACCAGGGCGACCAGGTCCTCGGTGATGTCGTGGAAGCGGTGCTCCTCCCGGGCCGGGACGAAGAGGGAGGTGCCGGGACCGACCTCGATGGTGCGGCCGCCGGAGGTGAACCGGGCGCGGCCGCGGGTGACCACGTAGACCTCGTCCTGGAGGTGGGGTGACTGCTCGTCGGCGGAGCCCGCGGGGAGCGAGTAGGTGCCGAAGCTCAGCGCGGGCACGCTCAGGTGCTCCGCGTAGTCGGGCGAACCGTCCGGGCCGGGGCGGAAGTGGCCGCTGTCGATGATCTCCATGGTGGCCGATCCTCGCACGGCGGGTCGCCCCGGGGGAGGGGGCGTCGGGGAAGCGCGAGGAGGGCCTCGGCCGGATCCCCCGTCACCAGGGCGGGGGCGAGCTGCTCGCGCAGGGCCGGCGGGTGCCGGAGCAGGCGCGAAACCAAGCGGGTGGGCAGGTCCTCCTGGACCGCCGGCGCGCCGAGTTCGAGATCCGGGTCCGGAACCGGGTCCGTGGACCGCAGGGTGGAGCGGCCGACGGGCCCGCTCAAGGGACGGGGCGGCGCGGGGTGTTGACGGGGGGATAGCACCGGGCGCGCGGCCGGTAGGTTCGGCGGGTGGACACGGGAGGGCCGCCGGGCGGCGGTGCGCGGATGGGCGCGGACGAGGTGGAGGCGCGCTGGGCCGGGGCCTGGCGGCCCGAGCAGGTCGCGGGGCGGCTGGCGGGGTTCGCCGCACCCTGGTGCGTGGCGGCGGGCTGGGCGCTGGACCTGTTCCTCGGCGGGCAGCCGCGGGCGCACGGCGACCTGGAGGTCGCCGTGCCGGCCGGGGCGTTCGGGGAACTGCGCGCTTGCTTTCCCGAGTTGGCGTTCGACGCCGTCGGCTGGGGCCGGACCTGGCCCGACGCCGGGCCCGCGGTGCTGGCGGCGACCCGGCAGACCTGGGCGCGCGACCCGGCGAGCGGGCAGTACCGCTTCGACGTGTTCCGCGAACCGCACGAGGGCGGGACGTGGATCTGTCGGCGCGACGAGCGCCTGCGGCTGCCGTACCCCGAGACGGTCGAGCGGACCGCCGGGGGCATCCCCTACCTGCGGCCCGAACTGGTGCTGCTGTTCAAGGCGAAGGCCGCCCGGGACAAGGACCGGGCCGACTTCGCCCGCGCCCTGCCCCGGCTGGACGCCGGACGCCGCCGGACGCTGGCCCGCTGGCTGCGCGACGCGCACCCCGGGCACGAGTGGCTGTCGGCGCTGGAGCAGCCGGGGCGGTAGCGGGGGCGGTACCGGGGCCCCGGCCGGGTGGGGGGCCGGCCGGGGAGGGTGGGGCGCCGTCAGTCGAGGGCGGCGGCGGTGATCCGGGCGCGCGGGAAGCTGCCCCGCTCCAGGGCGTCGACGGCCGCGGAGGCGAAGTCGCCGGTGGTGAGGCGGCTGACGCCCTCCGCGTTCGTCAGCGGGGCGTCGGTGGCCGCCACCCGGTAGCGGCCCGTCCGGGCGCCGGGGACGAGGTGCACCGGGGGCGGGCTGAAGTACGTCCACTCCACCGGGGTGTCGGCGGCGCGCAGCAGGTCGAGCGCGGCTGTCTGGTCGCGGGCGGTCTCCAGGTACTGGGCGGGGAAGCCGGGGGAGTCGACGAAGCGCTCGCCCGGGGCGTGCTCCAGGCTGCCGCCGCCGCCCACGAACAGCAGCCGCGGCACCCCCGCCTTCGGCAGCGCGGCCAGCAGCGCCCCGGCCGCCCGCGGCACCAGCCGGTCGGGCCCCTTGAGCGCGGCGACCACCGCGTCGTGCCCGGCCAGCACGGCGGCCAGCGCGGCTTCGTCCGCCGCGTCCGCGTCCGCCCGGCCGAGCGGGGTGACGGTGTGGCCGCGGCGCCCGGCCTCGCGGGCGATCTCGCCGCCGAGCTGCCCGCTCGCGCCGAGCACGGCTATCCGCAGCGGGCGGGGCTCGGCCAGCCGGTCGAGGAAGGCGGCGACCAGCGGGGCGATCTCGGGCGCGCACTCCTCCAGGGCGAAGTGGCCGGTGTCGAGCAGGTGGACCTCGGCACCCGGCACGTCCCGCCGGTAGGCCTCGGCCCCGGCGGGCAGGAAGAAGGGGTCGTTGCGGCCCCACAGCACCAGCACGGGCGGCCGGTGCTCGCGCAGCCAGCGCTGCCAGACCGGGTACAGCCCGACGTTCGAGTGGTAGTCCAGGGCCAGCGCGGTCTGCGCCTCGCGGCGGCCGGGCAGGTCGAGGAAGTGCTGGTCCAGCGTCCAGCCGTCCGGCGGGACCAGGGCGGGTTCGGCGGCGCCGCCCTCGTACTGGCCGCGCGTCACCTCCAGGGTGAACAGCGGCTGGACGGCCTCCGCCGCGCCCGGCTCGCCGGTGCGGTGCGCGATCGTGCCGAGGGCCAGCTCGGACAGGCCCTCGGCGTACGCGTTGGCGTTCTGCACCACCAGGCCGGTGACCAGCTCCGGGCGGCGGGCGGCCAGCCGGAAGCCCACCGGGCCGCCGAAGTCGAAGGCGTACAGCGCGAAGCGCTCCAGGCCGAGCGCCCCGACGAAGCCCTCCAGGACGTCGGCCAGCGCGTCGAAGGAGTACCGGAAGGAGGCCGGGGCCTCGGTGTGGCCGAAGCCCGGGTAGTCGGGGGCGATCAGCCGGAACCGCGAACCGAGGGCGTCGAACAGGCGGCGGAACTGGTGCGAGGCCGACGGGAAGCCGTGCAGCAGTAACAGGACCGGCGCGGTCTCCGGCCCGGCGGCGCGGTAGAAGACGCGGACGCCGTCGACGTCCACGAAACGGTGCTCCACGCGGGGCAGGGGCAGGGGCGTGGGCAGGGGCAGGGGCATGCGGGCCCTCTCCAGGACGCGGACAAACGCAGGCAGTCCTGCGTTAGGCTCGATCCTGGCGGAAGCCGCGCCACTAACGCAAGGGGATTTTCATTTGGCACCCGAGGGACTTGACGCCGCGTCAGGAGAAGCCGCCGGCCCCGCCGGCTCCACCGACCGCACCGGCCCGGAACCCGCACCCGGCACCCGCCGCCCCGGCGGACGCACCGCCCGCACCCGGGCCTCCGTCCTGGAGGCCGCCCTGGCCGAACTCGTCGAGCACGGCTACGCCGACACCCGCATCGACCGCATCGCCGGCCGCGCCGGGGTCGCCGCCACCACCGTCTACCGGCGCTGGGGCAGCCTGGAGAACATCGTCGTCGACCTCGCCGACCACCTCGCCGTCTCCGTCACCCTGCACGCCGACGTCACCCTCGAGGAGCACCTGCGGACCGTCGCCCGGGCCGTCGTCGCCCTGCACGGCGACCCAGCCCACCGGGCCTGGCTGCGCGCCATGGTCTCCGCCGCCGCGGGCTCCCCGAAGGCCCAGGGGGCGCTCTCCGCGGTGCTCGCCAACCGCCGCGAGCTCACCTCCGGCGCGGTCACCGAGGCGATCGCCCGCGGCGAGGCCCCGCCCGGCACCGACCCCCACGAGGTCGTCCGGGCCACCGTCGCACCCCTCTACCTGCGGATGTACATCACCGGCGAGCCGGTCGGCCCGGCCGAGGCCGACCGGGCCGCGGCGGCCGCGGCGCTGGCGGCGCGGGCGGGCCTGTACGTGCTCGGGGAGGACGGCTGACGGGCCGCGGCTCAGCCGAGCCGGTCGAAGGTCGGGGGGACGGGCAGGGTGGTCCAGCGGCCGACCGGCCAGACCAGGACGCGGGCGCGGCCGATGACGTCGTCGACCGGGACGAAGCCGCCCCCGGGGTTGTGCAGGTACTGGAAGCGGGAGTCCTGGGAGTCGTTTCGGTGGTCGCCCATCACCCAGAGGAAGCCCGCCGGGACTTCGACCGTGCCGACCGGGAAGTCGTCGCAGGGGGTGGCGCCGGGGTAGAGGTAGGGCTCGTCCAGGGCGGTGCCGTTGACCTTCAGGGGCTGGCCCGCGTTGCACTCGACGGTGTCGCCGCCGACCGCGATCACCCGCTTGATCAGGTCCTTCTCGTCGGCGGCGGGCATCAGCCCGAGGTGGCTCAGCACGCCCTGCACGACGTTGCCGGAGCCGGTCGGCCCGCTCAGCCAGCCGCCCGGGTCCCTGAAGACGACGACCTCGCCGCGGTGGGGCCGCTCGCCCAGCCAGGGGCTGAACTTGTCGACGGCCACCCGGTCGCCCTTCTGCAGGGTGCCCATCATGGAGCCCGAGGGGATGACGAAGACCTGCACCAGGAAGGTCTTGACCAGCAGGGACAGCAGCAGCGCCGAGGCCACGCACCCCAGCAGGGTGCGGGCGCGGGAGGGGCCGAACACCCGCCGCAGCCGCCCCGCCCGCCCGCCCGTCCCGGGCGCGGAGTCGGGCCCGGCCCCGGGTCCGGCCCCGGGTGCAGGCCCGGCCCCGGGTTCGGGCGCGGGCCCGGCCTCGGGTTCGGCCCCGGGCTCGGGCGCGGACTCGGTGGCTGCGGTGGTCACGGTGGCTCCCGCCCGGGGCGGTCGGGCCGCGCCCGGGCGGCGGGGCGGCGGGTGATGACGGTCGGTCAGGACGGCCGTCATCGTACGTGCACCGCGCGTCTGCGCGGCGTAAGGGCGGGGGCCGGAACGGGCGCGGGAGGGCCGCGGGAACGCAGGTGTGCCGCGACCCGTCCCCCAACCGGTCGCGGCACACCCGCCGTACTACCTGGTGGTGCTGTGGTGGTCGCTCACGTGCTCCGGGTGGCTACAGGCGCTGCCACAGGGCCGGGACGACGTCCGGCGTCCAGGTGCTCTGCGAGGTGTGGGCCTGCAGGCACCGGTAGCTGACGCCGTTGTAGGTGACCGTGTCACCCACGTTGTAGGCCACCCCGGCGGCCCAGGTGCCGCCGCCGGTGCCGCCGCCGTTCACGACCAGGGTGTAGCCGGTGGTGTGGGTGGCGGAGGTGCCGGTGCCGGTGACCGTGATGGTGTAGGTGCCGGCGGGGGTGGAGGAGGAGGTGGAGACCGTCAGGGTCGCGCTGCCGCCGCTGGTGACGGAGGACGGGCTGAACGAGACGGTGGTGCCGGACGGGGCGCCGCTCGCGGTCAGCGAGACGCTCTGCGCGCTGCCGGAGCTGGTCGCGGTGGCGACCGTGGCGCTGGCCGCGGAGCCCGCCTGGACGGTGCCGGTGGACGGGTTCACCGCGAGGGTGAAGTCGTTGACCGGGGTGGTGGTGCCGCCGACCGAGGTCTTCCAGATCGCGTACGCCACGCCGTCGGCGTTCCGGTTCAGCACCGTCGCGTTGACGTTGGAGGTGGTGTCGCACGAGGAGTGGTAGCAGGAGTCGTACGACGCGCCCGCGGTGCCGCCCCACTTGCTCGCCTGCGAGGAGGACTTGGTGGCGCTGGCGCCCGCGGCGTACCCGGAGGTCGGGATGCCGCCCTGCTGGAAGGAGTAGTCGTCGGAACGGCCCTGGCCCTCGACGTTCTCCTCCGGCTGGAGGTTCAGCGAGTCCCAGTACGCCTTGAGCGGCGCGGCGGTGGCCGAGCTGACGTTGTTGATGAAGTAGCCGGCGTTGGTGGAGCCGACCATGTCGAAGTTGTAGTAGCCCTTGATCGCCGAGCGCTGGGTCGAGGAGAGCTGGCCCACGTAGTACTGCGAGCCCTGCAGGCCCTGCTCCTCACCGGCCCACCAGGCGAACCGGACGTGCCTGGTCATGGTCGGGTTCTGCTGCGCCAGGACGAGGGCGTTCTCCAGCAGCACGGCCGAGCCGGAGCCGTTGTCGTTGATGCCCGGGCCGGCCGAGACCGAGTCCAGGTGCGCACCGAACATGGTGACCTGGTCGGACGGGCCGCCCGGCCAGTCCGCGATCAGGTTGTTGGCGGTGTACGTGCAGGAGGTGCAGGTCTGCTCGGTGACGGTGTAGCCCGCCGCCGTCAGCTTGCCCTTCACGTACGCCAGCGACTGGCTGTAGCCCGCGCTGCCCGACCGGCGGTTGCCGCCGTTCTGCTGGGCGACGGTGTACAGCTGGCTCAGGTGCGTCTGCACGTCGGCGACGTTGATGTCCGGGGCCGAGCCGCCGGGGTTGCCCCCGCCGTTGACCGTCAGCTGGTACTGCGCGGTGTGGGTGGCCGGGCCGGTGCCGGTCACCGTCAGGGTGTAGGTGCCCGCCGGGGTGTTCGCGCCGACGTTGACGTTCAGCGTCGCCGAGCCGCCGGACTGCACGGTGGACGGCGAGACCGTCGCGGTGGTGCCGGACGGGGCGCCGGTCACCGACAGCGAGACGTTCGCGGCCGAGCCGGTGACGACGGTGGTGGAGACGGTCGCACTGGTCGAGCTGCCCGCCTGCACGGTGCCCGAGGACGGGCTCAGCGCCAGCGAGTAGTCGCTCGGGTTGCCGGCGCAGGTCGGGTCACCGGCCTGGGCCGGAACGCTGACGGCGTCCCAGGCGGCCTTGGTGCGGGTGAAGAGGTTGCAGGTCGAGTCGAGGTTCTTGGCCGCGGTCAGGGTCGCGGTCCGGTACTTCTTGTACGTCATGCCGCTGGTCTTGAGCAGCATGCCGCCGTAGAAGACCCGGCCCGCGTCCCGGATGCCGACGCCGGTGACGGACGAGGAGTTGCAGGTCGGGCTGGACGGCTTGCCGCCGCCCGGGTTGGAGCCCTCCGCCAGCAGGTAGAACCAGTGGTTCAGCGGACCGGCCGCCGCGTGCTCCTCCGTGTTGGGGATCGAGGAGGAGTAGCAGTTCGGGTTCCCGGAGATCTGCGAGGGGTTGTACATCACCCGGATCGGGCCCTGCCCGACCAGGTTGATCATCTCGCCGACCGTGTAGTCCGGGTTGTCGTACGGCGCCGGCTCGTTGGCGTACGCCTCGGTCAGCGCGCCCATGATGTCGCCGGTGCCCTCGCCCAGGCCCGCCTCGTTGTTGGCGCCGCCCGGCGTGTACTGGTCCAGGCCGTGGCCGAACTCGTGGCCCACCACGTCGATCGAGGAGATCCACTCGTTGGACTGGTTGTGGCCGATCGAGACCGACGAGCCGTCCCAGTACGCGTTGACGTCGTTCAGGCCGACCTTGACCGGCCAGCTGCCGCCGTTGCCGTTGTGGCCGTTGCGGCCCAGCCAGTCGCGGAGCATGTCCCACTCCTTCTGCGCCGCGAACATCACGTCGGCGCAGCCGGTCTCCTTGGAGGTGGCACTTCCGTTGCCCCAGGAGTCGGAGGACTTCGAGAACACCTGGCCGGTCGAGTAGTCCGCACAGCTCAGGCCCGGACGGCTCGGGTCGCGCAGCGAGTAGGAGCTGCCCGAACCGGTGGTGCTGATGGTCAGGCCCGCCGGGCCGTTCCACTTGCTGTTGATGGTGCCGGCCTTGACGTCGTCGTAGCTGTCCGCCACCTCGCCGGTGACCGCGTCCACGAACACGTGCAGGTGGCTGGGCCGGCCCTCGGCCGAACCCGTCAGCACCGACTCCCAGGCCAGCCGCGAGGTGCCGTCCTTGACCCGCACCACCAGCCGCGGCGCGTCCGCGGAGTCGACCTCCGCCAGCTGCGCGCGCGCCGTCCGCTCCGCGGCCGCCGCGCTCACCTTCGCCTTCGTCGGCACGCCGACCGGCCCGGACGCGGCGTTCTGCACGCCGCGGACCGTGCCCCGGCCGTCGGCGAGCACCACCGCGTCGCCGCCGACCACCGGCAGGCCCTTGTAACTGCGCTCGTACGAGACCGAGTACAGGCCGTTCAGGAACTGGGTGACGTTCCGGCGTTCGTAGTTCTCGTCCGGGCCCTTGGCCAGCGCGTCCAGACCGGCCGAAGCCGCCAGGTCCGCCGCCGAGACGGCAGCCGCCAGCGGGGTCGGGGCCGGCGTGGCGGAAGGGGGCGCGGCGTTCGCCTGACCGGCGAAACCACCGAGCATGCCTCCCAGCACGGCCAGGGTGGTGCCGGCGGTCAGCAATCTGCGTTTCATCAGAGCTCCTAAGCTCCTCGGGTGTGGGGGTGCCCGGAACCCTCACACCGCCGCCACGGCCCGGTCAACGGACCTGACAATCCCCGGCACGGGATGGCAAATTCCGTCAAAGCCATTGATCTAGAAGGGAATTGGCAGCACGTCAGCAAGGGTTCCAGCACCCCCGGGCCGGGGCCGGGGCAAGGGCCCGGACAAGGGCGACGGCAAAGAAGAGGTACAGACCACGCCATGTACGAGGCACGGTCGGGACGGGTACCGTCGCGGTTACGGCAACAGGAACGACCCGGGGGAGGTGTCGGCGGATGCTCGGGGCACCCAACCCGGTCGAACTGCCCGACGGCGGAAGCTGGCAGGAATTCGGCGCCCTCCTGCGCCACTGGCGCCGCCACGCCGGCTGGACCCAGGCCCAACTCGGCGCCGCCGTCGGCTACGACCACACCGCCGTCAGCCGCCTCGAACACGGCGCCCGCCGCGCCACTCCCCGCCTCGCCCGCCGGATCGACGAACTCCTCGGCGCCGGGGGCGAACTCACCCGCAGCCACGACCGCGCCGAGAGCGCCGAGGGCGACCGCCCCGCCCTCCCCCCGCACCTGCTGCGCCCCCCGCTGCCCACCGGCC
>NZ_JNYE01000100.1 GCF_000717185.1 Kitasatospora phosalacinea
CCCCCTCCCGCCCGCCCCCTCCTCCCTCCCGGGAGGGAGACGGACCACCCGCGGGCGGGATCCGGCGGCCCCGGCCCGGGCGGTTGACTCGGAACAGGCAACCGGAGGAAGGGAGTTCCCGTGATCGAGATCCGCGACCTGACCAAGGCGTACGGCGAGCGCCGGGCCGTGGACGGCCTGTCGTTCCGGGTCGAGCCCGGGCGGGTGACGGGCTTCCTGGGGCCGAACGGGGCGGGCAAGTCGACGACGCTGCGGATGGTGCTGGGGCTGGACCGGCCGACGTCCGGGACGGCGCTGGTGGACGGGCGGCCGTACGCCGGGCTCGACCGCCCGCTGTGCCGGGTCGGCGCGCTGCTGGACGCGCAGGCCGTGCACCCGGGCCGCACCGCGGCCGGGCACCTGCGGTGGATCGCCGCCTCGCACGGCCTGCCCGCCCGCCGCGTGGCGGAGGTGCTCGCCCTGGTCGGCCTCGCCGAGGTCGCCGACCGCCGGATCCGCACCTTCTCGCTGGGCATGCGCCAGCGCCTGGGCATCGCGGCGGCCCTGCTCGGCGACCCGGCGGCGCTGCTGCTGGACGAGCCGGTGAACGGCCTGGACGCGGAGGGCATCCGGTGGATCCGGAGCCTGCTGCGCCGCCTCGCGGGCGAGGGCCGGGCCGTGCTGGTCTCCTCGCACCTGATGGCGGAGATGGCGCTCACCGCCGACCACCTGGTGGTGATCGGCCGGGGCCGGCTGCTCGCCGACACCTCCACCGCGGACTTCCTGGCCCACCACGGCCGCCGCCGGGTCCGGGTCCGCGCCGTCGACCCGGCCGCCCTGGCCGCCCTGCTCGCCACCGCCCACCCGGACGCGGTGCCCCGCGCCGACGGCTCCTACGACGTCCCGGACGCCGACCCGGCCCGGCTGGGCGCCCTGGCCGCCGAGCACCGTGTGGTGCTGATCGAACTGTCCGTGACCCACGACTCCCTGGAGGAGGCCTTCATGCGGATGACCGCGGACGCCGTCGAGTACCGGGCGGTGGCGGCATGAGCACCCTGACGCCGCGGGCCCGCCGGACGTACCCGCTGCGCGCCGAGTGGGCGAAGTTCGCCACCCTGCGCCCGCTGTGGACCACCCCGTTCCTCGCGGTGGCCCTCAGCGCGGGCATCACCGCGGCCGTCCAGGCCGCGTACGGCCGCACCGACACCTCGCTGACCGACGACCCGATGGAGGGCCTGTACTACGGGCTGAACTTCGGCCAGGTCGCGGTCGTCTGCCTGGGCATCCTGCTGGTCGGCCAGGAGTACGCCTCCGGGACGCTCACCACCTCGCTCGCCGCCGTCCCGGACCGGCTGCGGTTCTACCGCGCCAAGCTGCTGCTGGGCACCGGCCTGGGCCTGGCCGTCGGCGTCGCCACCGTCGGCGGCCAACTCGCCGCGACCGCGGCGACGGTGGGCCTGGACCTGTCCGCCCCCGGCACCGTGCGGGCCCTCGTCGCGGGGGTGCTCTACCACCCGCTGCTGCTCGTCCTGTGCCTGGCGCTCACCACCGTCCTGCGCAACCAGACCGCGGCCCTCGGCCTGCTCTCCCCCGCGGTCTTCCTCGGCACCACCGCCCTGACCGCCGTCCCCGGCCTCCGCGAAGCCGCCCGCTTCCTCCCCGACCGCGCCGGCCAGTACGCCCTCCGCCTCGCCGACGCCCCCGGCACCCCCTACGGCCACACCACCGGCCTCCTCCTGATGGCCGCCTGGACCCTGGCCGCCGCCCTCGCGGGCCTGCGCACCCTCCACCGCAAGGACGCGTAAGCACCCGGAGGGGCGCGGGGAACTGCGCGAGCAACCGGGCACCCACCGCAAGGTCGCGAGGGAACGGCAACGCACCGCCCACCTCGCGACCTTGCTGACGTTCACCTCCCGCCGCGCACAGTTCCCCGCGCCCCCATCTGCGCGCTTCGCGTTGCGCTACGCGGCCAGTCGGCACACCAGCCGGTACGCCCCCACCCGGGCGCGGACCACCGGCCCCGCGCCGTCGCCGTGGCGGCCGAGCCACCAGCGCCGGAGCAGCGCCCCGGGCAGGGCGAGGGCGAGCAGCCAGGCGGTCTGGGCGAGGGCGAACTGCCAGGGGACGGGGCCGAGCCGGGACATCCGGCCGGGGCCGAGCGCGCCGCCCGCGAGGTGGGCGGCGAGCAGGGCGGGCGGGACGGCGGCGAAGGCGGTGGCGACGGCGGTGGCGGCGGTCTGGGCGGGGGTCCAGCGGGTGGCGGCGCGGCCGATGAGCAGGGCGGTGGTGAGGGCCGCGGCGACGGCCGCCGCGCAGGCGAGCAGGTGCCAGTCGGGGCCGCGGTCGGCGGGGAGCAGGGCGAGCAGCGGGAAGTCCGGGGCGGGGCCGAGCCGGGTGCCGAACGGTCCGGCGTGGTTCCCGGTGCCGACGTCGAAGCCCGCGCCGAGTGCGTAACTCGCGGACCAGGCGAGCGCGTTGGGCACCAGGGTCAGGCAGGCCAGCAGCATGCCGAGCCAGTCGGCGGCGCCGCTGCCGAGCTGTTGCGCGTCCCGTCCGGCGGAGCCGAGCAGGACGGCGGCGGCGAACACCGCGCCGCCCCCGGCGGTCAGGGCGAGCAGCCATCCGGCCAGGGCCCGGCCGAGGACGGCCGGGGCGCCGTCGGGCCAGAGGGCGGGCGGTAGCGGCGGGCGGGGCAGTGCGACGGGTCGGCCGAGTCCGCTCCACAGGCCGTGGCCGAGCGCGGCGGCGGCGAGCAGGGCGACGGCGGTGAGGTCGGGGACGGCCCGGGAGCGGAGCAGGGCCTGCGGGTCGGCGCACTGGGCGACGGCGACGGCCGCGACCAGCAGGTACCCGGCGTACACCGTGAGCGGGGAGCGCCAACGCACCCATCCGCGCCCCCGGGCGCGCCGGGCCTGGCGGCGCCCGGCGCGGGAGAGCAGCACGGCGGTGACGGCGGTGAGCAGCAGCGGCGCGACGGTCACGGGGGCGGCGCCGGGGCCGCGGGCGAGGGGGGCGCCGTGGCCGAGCAGCCAGAGCGCGAAGACGGCCCGGGCCGCGTCCTGCGCCGTGTCGTCGCCGTACGGGGCGAGCACCCACAGGCCGAACACCGGGACGGCGATCACGGACAGGGTGAGCAGCGCGGTGCGGACACCGGTGAGCAGGTCGGAGAGGGTGGAGCGGCTGTCCAAGTCGCTCGGCAGGCCCAGGATCGGACGGCCCATCAGCTGCGTCATGGCCCTCATGCTGCCAAGGCCACCCGTTGAGGGGTGTCACCGCGCGAACCTTCGCCGTGTCCCGGATTATCAGTACATGTGCCTTTTTCCGGGACGGACCTGCCACGGAGGAGATCGGTGACCTCGCCCTCGACCGCCGAACCGGAGCGAACCGCCGGAACCCCGCCGCGGGCCCGCGAGGACGCCGAGCTCCTGCTGCGCCGCCTCGCCCCCCGCGAGGCCCAGGCCCTGGCCCGGCTGGCCGCGGGCGACGACCTGCAAGCCGTGGCCCGGCACCTGGGCGTCGCCCCCGGCACCGCCCGCAGCCACCTCAACCGGGCGGTGCGCAAGCTCGGCGTCCGCAACCGCGAGGAGGCCGTCGCCCTGGTCGCCGCACTCGCCCCGCAGGCACCGCAGGCACCGGCCCCCCAGCCCCCGGCCTCCGCGTCCGCACCCGCACCCGCACCCGCACCCGCACCCGCACCCGTCGAGTTCGTCGGTCCCCCCGCGCCCCCCGCAACCTCCGCGCCCCCCGCGCCCGCCGCAGGCCCCGCCGCCGTCCCGGCCTCCTTCGCGGAGTTCGCCGCCCTGGTGCACGCCCGGCTGGTCCAGCAGACCTTCCTGCTGACCGGCCACCGCCACCGGGCCGTGCACTGCGTGCACCTGGCGCTGGGTTCGGCGGCCCGCCGGTGGGAGGAGGTGGCGGCGGACCCGGATCCGGAGGGGCGGGTGCGCCGGGAGGCGTTCGACCTGGCGCTGTCGCCGTGGCACCGGGGCGGCCCGCGGCGGGCGCACCTGCTGCGGCGGCCGCGGCGGCGGATCGTGGTGGAGGGGGCGGGCGCGCCGGAGCCGCCCGAGCCGCCGCAGCAGCTGACGCACCGCGACCGGGCGCTGGTGAAGGCGCTGCTGCGGCTGTCGCGGCCGCAGCGGCGGGCGCTGGTGCTGCACGACACGCTGGGCCTGCCGGTGGAGCGGGTCGCGGTGGAGGTGGAGTCGAGCACGGCGGCGGCCGGGGCCCGGGTGCGTTCGGCGCGGGCCGCGCTGGCCCGGGAGGTTCCGGCGCTGGTCGGCGCGGACCCGGAGGACCCGGAGTTCGCGGAGCGGCTGGCGGACCTGCTGCACCGGGCGGCGGTGCACGGCTGCCCGGGGCCGCGGCTGCCGTCCCCGGCCCGGCTGGTCGCGGACAGCAGGCTGCACACGGGCCTGGTGACGGGTGCGGCGGTGGCGCTGACGGTCGTGGTGGGCGGGGCGATCGTGGCGACCCTGCTGGGGGTGGGCCCGTCGGACCTGGCGCGTCCGGAGCCCGTGCGCGGGACGGCCTGCACCGGGGCCGGTTCGGGCAGCGCCGGTCCGGCGGCCCCGTACCGCGCGCCGGGCCTGCAGACGCCGTGGTGCGGGCCGGTGCCGGGCGTCCCGGCCCGGCTGGCGGACCCGCCGGGGCAGCTGCCGCCCCCGCCGGACCGGTCGGGCGCGCCGCCCGCGGACCCGTTCGCGGCCCGCCGCCCGCTGTTCGCCCCGCCGCCGGAGCACCGCCCGCTGCCGCCCCCGGCGGCGTCCGCCGCGTGCGGCCCGGTGGAGCGCTGCGTGCTCTGACCCCCCGCGCCGAACCCCACGCCCCGGCCCCACACTCCGGGCCCCGGGAACGCCGGAGGCGCCGCCCACCGTCACAACGGTGCGCGGCGCCTCCGCCGTACCTGCGCGTCTGCGCGGCTGCTGCTTACTTCGCGGCGGCGAACAGCTCGCGGGCCAGGCGGGCGGTCTCGGACGGCGTCTTGCCGACCTTGACGCCGGCGGCCTCCAGGGCCTCCTTCTTCGCCTGGGCGGTGCCGGAGGAGCCGGAGACGATGGCGCCGGCGTGGCCCATGGTCTTGCCCTCGGGCGCGGTGAAGCCCGCGACGTAGCCGACGACCGGCTTGGTGACGTGCTCGGCGATGTAGGCCGCGGCCCGCTCCTCGGCGTCGCCGCCGATCTCGCCGATCATGACGATGAGCTCGGTCTCCGGGTCCTCCTGGAACGCCTTGAGGGCGTCGATGTGGGTGGTGCCGATGACGGGGTCGCCGCCGATGCCCACCGCGGAGGAGAAGCCGAGGTCACGGAGCTCGTACATGAGCTGGTAGGTCAGGGTGCCGGACTTCGACACCAGACCGATCTTGCCCGAGCCGGTGATGTTGGCCGGGATGATGCCCGCGTTGGACTGTCCGGGGCTGATCAGGCCGGGGCAGTTCGGGCCGATGATGCGGGTCTTGTTGCCCTTGGCGCCGGCGTGGGCCCAGAACGCGGCGGTGTCGTGCACCGGCACGCCCTCGGTGATGACCACGGCGAGGCCGATCTCGGCGTCGATCGCCTCGATCACGGCGGACTTGGTGAACGCCGGCGGCACGAAGATGACGGTGACGTCGGCACCGGTCTTCTCCATCGCCTCGACCACGGTGCCGAACACCGGGACCTCGGTGCCGTCCACGTCGACGGTGGTGCCCGCCTTGCGCGGGTTCACGCCGCCGACGATCTGGGTGCCGGAGGCGAGCATGCGGCGGGTGTGCTTCATGCCCTCGGAGCCGGTCATGCCCTGGACGATGACCTTGCTGTCCTTGGTAAGGAAGATAGCCATGGTGTTAAGTCCCCTTCCTTACTTGTTGGCCAGCTCGGCGGCGCGGTCAGCGGCGCCGTCCATGGTGTCCACCTGCTCGACCAGCGGGTGGTTGGCGTCGGTCAGGATCTGGCGACCGAGCTCGGCGTTGTTGCCGTCCAGGCGGACGACCAGCGGCTTGGTGACGGCCTCGCCCTTGCCCTCCAGGAGCGCGAGGGCCTGCACGATGCCGTTGGCGACCGCGTCACAGGCGGTGATGCCGCCGAAGACGTTGACGAAGACCGACTTGACGTCGGCGTCGCCCAGGATGATCTCCAGGCCGTTCGCCATCACCTCGGCGGACGCGCCGCCGCCGATGTCGAGGAAGTTGGCCGGCTTCACGCCGCCGTGGTTCTCACCGGCGTACGCGACGACGTCCAGGGTGCTCATGACGAGGCCCGCGCCGTTGCCGATGATGCCGACCTGGCCGTCGAGCTTGACGTAGTTCAGGCCCTTGGCCTTCGCCGCCGCCTCGAGCGGGTTGGCGGCGGCCTTGTCCTCGAGCGCCTCGTGCTCGGGCTGGCGGAACTCGGCGTTCTCGTCCAGGGAGACCTTGCCGTCCAGGGCGATGATCTTGCCCTCGCCGGACTTGATCAGCGGGTTGACCTCGACCAGGAGGGCGTCCTCCTTGACGAAGACGACCCAGAGCTTCTGCAGGACGTCGGCGACCTGGTCGGCGATCTCGGCCGGGAACTTCGCGGCGGCGACGATCTCGGCGGCCTTCTCCGGGGTCACGCCCTCGTTCGCGTCGACCGGGATCTTGGCCAGCGCGTCCGGGTTCTCCTCGGCCACGACCTCGATCTCCACGCCGCCCTCGACGCTGGCCATCGCCAGGAAGGTGCGGTTGGTGCGGTCGAGCAGGAAGGAGACGTAGTACTCCTCCTTGATGTCCGCGGTCTGGGCCAGCATGACCTTGTGGACGGTGTGGCCCTTGATGTCCATGCCGAGGATCGCCTCGGCCTTGGCCACGGCGTCCTGCGGGTCGGACGCGAGCTTCACGCCACCGGCCTTGCCCCGGCCACCCACCTTCACCTGAGCCTTGACGACGGCTCGGCCGCCGAAGCGCTCCGCGATGGCGGCAGCGTCTGCGGCGGTCTCGATGACATCGCCGTCAAGCACGGGTACACCGTGCTTGGCGAAGAGGTCCCTCGCCTGGTACTCGAACAGGTCCACGTGTTTGTCCTTGTTCGTGGTCGCGGAATGTGTCTCTACGAGCGTGCCACGGCAGGATCTTCGCTGCGGGTCGTCGACACTGAGCGGGTACGCAGATGTACGGCCTTGCGGCCCACGCAGTTGCCGGGCGCATCGTCAATCAACACGCGCGTCACGTCCGCATGGCAGGTTATCCCCGCACGACCGGCCTGTTTCGCCCGGGGCCCGCTCCGCGTTGGTGAGAACCGTCACAACGGGCCCGCTCCGGGCCCCTCACCAGCGGGGGCGCGCAGCGGTGAGGGCCACCACCGGTTCACCCGGACGGGTGGCCGCCGCCCCCCTTGACGCCCGCCTCGACACCCTCCCCGCCCCTCCGGGCCCGCCGCCCGGCACCGCTCACCGCCGGTCGGGCACCGGCAGCGGACGCTTCTCGATCGCCGCCGCCATGATCTCCGGGAACGCGTCCGGCGTGCAGGCGAACGCCGGGGCGCCCAGCTCCGCCAGCGCCTGCGCGTGCGCGTGGTCGTACGCCGGGGCGCCCTCGTCGGACAGCGCCAGCAGCGCGATGAACTGCACCCCCGCGGCCTTCATCGCCGCGACCCGCTTCAGCATCTCGTTGCGGATCCCGCCCTCGTACAGGTCGCTGATCAGCACCACGACCGTCTCGGACGGGCGGCTGATCTTCGACTGGCAGTACGCCAGCGCCCGGTTGATGTCGGTGCCGCCGCCCAGCTGGGTCGCGAACAGCACGTCCACCGGGTCGCTCAGCTGCTCGGTCAGGTCCACCACCGAGGTGTCGAACACCACCAGCCGGGTGTCCAGGCTCGGCATCGACGCCAGCACCGCGCCGAACACCGCCGAGTGCACCACCGACGGCGCCATCGAACCGGACTGGTCGATGCACAGGATCACGTCCTTCTTCACCGCCCGCTGCGCCCGCGCGTAGCCGACCAGCCGCTCCGGGACGACCGTGCGGTACTCCGGCAGGTACTTCGACAGGTTGGCCCGGATGGTGCGGTCCCAGTCGATGTCCCGGTGCCGGGGGCGGTTCACCCGGGCGCTGCGGTCCAGCGCGCCGCCGACCGTCGAGCGGGTCCGGTCGGCGAGTCGGCGCTCCAGGTCGGCCACCACCTTGCCGACCACCGCGCGGGCGGTCTCCCGGGTGGTCTCCGGCAGCGCGTGCTTCAGCGACAGCAGCGTCCCCACCAGGTGCACGTCCGGCTCGACGGCGGCCAGCATCTCCGGCTCCAGCAGCAGCCGGTCCAGGCCGAGTCGGGAGATCGCGTCCTGCTGCATCAGCTGCACCACGCTGGTCGGGAAGTACTCCCGGATGTCCCCCAGCCAGCGCGCCACCTTCGGCGCCGACCCCCCGAGCCCCGCCGACCGCTTCCCGTCCTCCCGGTACAGCGCCCCCAGCGCCCCGTCCATCGCCGCGTCCCGCCCCGACAGCCGCACCCCGGTGCCGTCCGCGTCACCGCCGAGCACCAGCCGCCAACGCCGCATCCGTTCGTCGTCCTGACGGACCGTCATGTGATCTCACTCCTTGGCTTGCCCATCGGGCCGGGGGAACGGGGGAAGGTCAGGCCGTGGCGCGGCGGTCCGCCTGGCGGGGGATCCGCGGCTGCGGGACCTGCACGCCCAGCAGCAGCGCCAGCACCGGCACGGCCGCGTCGGCGCGCTCCTCGTCGAGCGGGGCGTCCGGGGCGGAGCCCGCCGCCGGAGCCGTGAGCGGGCCGGTGGCGACCCGGGAGCCGATGGTGTGGCGGACGCCCGTCTCCAGGGAGGAGAAGGTGCGGCGCAGCACCGGCAGCAGGTCGGTGAAGGCCTCCGGGGAGACCCCGCACAGCCAGCCGTCGAGCAGGCCGAGCAGGACGGGGTCGTGCAGCAGCAGGGCGCCGCCGCCGGAGACGAAGCCCTCGACCCAGCCGCCCGCGTCGGCCGGTTCGGAGGCGGTGGAGAGCACCAGCCCGAGCCGCCGCCCGGCCTCCTCGGCGTCGAGCCGCCCGTCGTCCAGCAGCAGCCGCACGGCGCGGCCGCGCAGCAGGCCGGGGACGCCCGTCGCGGGGCCGCCGTGCGGTTCGCGGGCGGCGAGGGCGGCGAGGGTGTCGGCCCAGCGTTCGGCGGTGGCGCCGCCGAGCAGGGCGACCGCCTGGTGGACGGCGTCCAGTTCGGCGCGGCGGGCGGTCGCGCCGTCCGCGTCGAGGCCGGTGCAGGCGGCGGGCAGCGCGACGGAGAGCCGTTCGGCGAGGCCGTGGGCGACGGCGGTGAGGGCACTGGTGTCGGTGGCCCGGACGTCGCCGTAGCGCAGGGTGCGGACCAGGGCGGGGAGGGCGGCGGCGAGGTGCCCGGCGTCGGTGTCGAGGGCGGCGCGGTCGGCGAGGGCGCGCATCACCTCGGGCAGCGCGTCGGGCAGGTCGGCCAGCAGGCACTGCTCGGCGAGCGCGGTGAGGGCGGTGAGCTCGGCCTTCGCGGCCTCGGCGACGGCCCTGCCGGTGGCGGCGGAGCGCACGGTGGTGCCCCACTGGCCGGCCTCGACCAGGCGGACGGAGAACTCGGGCTCCCAGGCGAGCTGCCAGGTCTCCCGGAAGGTGCCGGTGGAGTGGACGCTGTCGCGGGCCGGGCGGCCCCAGTGCAGGCCGAGCAGCCGCAGCCGGTGCAGCAGCCGGGAGCGCTCGCCGTCGAGGTCCTTGCGCAGGTCGAGGACGAGTTCGCGGGCCGCGGCCTCCGGCTTGAGCCGCAGGGTGCGCTGCAGGCGGGTGAGGTCGCGCTGCAGCGGCACGGCGGGCACCGAGTCGGGGACCTCGCCGAGCGCGTCGCCGACCACCAGGCGGTCGCGGACCAGCGCGAGGGCGACGTCCGAGCCGTCGCACATCACGGCGCGCACCGCGTCCAGCGTCTCGGTGAGGCCGGGCAGCGGGCGGCCGCGCACCGCGGCGAGCGAGTCGGCGAGCCGGACGGCCTCGATGACGTGCGCGGAGGAGACCGGGTGGTCCTCGGCGCGGAGCAGTTCGGCGACCCTGGTCATCCAGCGGGCGACCGGCTGCCCGGGGGCGGTGAACAGGTGGTGGTACCAGCCGGGCGAGTCGATGCCCGCGCCGTAGCCGGTGTGCTGGGACAGCCTGCGGTGCGTCCACGGCACCCAGGTCAGCTCGACCTTGGGCTTCTTCGGCAGCTCGGCGAGCAGGGCCCGGTCGTGCGCGACGGTCGGCGTCGCGGCGAGCGCCGGGACGTGCCAGGCGCCGCAGACCACCGCGATCCGCCGGTGCCCGGCCCGGCGGGCGGCCCGGACCTGCTGGCGCATCGCGGCCTCGCGGACCAGGTCGCGCCGCTCGGCCGGGTGGTGCTCGCGCAGCGCCGCCATCGCCTCGGCGAGGGCCGCGAACGGGGCCAGGGGGTCGCCGTCGGGGGTGCGGTGCTCGACCGCGTCCTCCCACCAGGCCTCGGGGTCGGCGTGGCCCGCGGCGGCGGCGAGTTCGGCGATCGGGTCGACGGGCGCGGGCCGGGAAGTGCCCCCCGGCACTCCCGACCCCTCCCCCTCTTCAGACGCGCCGTCACCGCCGGAGGTGTCGCCCTCCCCGGTAACGGTTCGGCCCTCCTCGTCGTCACCGCCGCGCGGGCCGAGCGCGAGGCCCTGCGCGGCGGGCAGGTCGATGAACCGGACGGGCACCCCGGCGTCCAGCGCGTGCCGCAGCGCCACCCACTCGGGCGAGAACTCGGCGAACGGCCAGAACGCGGCCCGCGCCGGGTCGTCGGCGACGTGCGCGAGCAGCGCGACCGGCGGCACCATCTCCTTCTCGGCGGCGGCCGCGACCAGCCCGTCGGCCTCCGGCGGGCCCTCGATCAGCACCGCGTCGGGCTGCAGGGCGGCCAGCGCGGCGGCCACCGCGCGGGCCGAGCCGGGGCCGTGGTGGCGCACCCCGAGCAGCGTCACCTCCGCGCCCGCGGCCCGGGCGCCCGCGGTCCCCGCGCTCACGCTCTCGGCACCCGCGGCCCGGGCGCTCACGGTCTCGGCACTCACGCGGAGACCTCCCGGGCGGCCCGGTAGAAGTCCTTCCAGCCGTCGCGGTCGCGGACCACGCCCTCCACGTACTCGCGCCACACCTGGCGGTCGGCGACCGGGTCGCGGACCACCGCGCCGACGATGCCGTCCGCGACGTCGCCCGCGCGCAGCACGCCGTCGCCGAAGTGCGCGGCCAGCGCGAGGCCGTTGGTGACCACGGAGATCGCCTCGGCGGTGGAGAGCGTGCCGCTGGGGGTCTTCACCTTCGTCCGCCCGTCGGCCGTCAGGCCGGAGCGCAGCTCGCGGAAGACCGTCACCACCCGGCGGATCTCCTCGGCGCCGCCCGGCAGTTCGGGCAGGTCGAGGGAGCGGCCGAGCTGGCCGACCCGGCGGGTGACGATCTCCACCTCCTCCTCCAGCGTCCCCGGCAGGGGGAGCACCACGGTGTTGAAGCGGCGGCGCAGCGCGGAGGAGAGCTCGTTGACGCCGCGGTCGCGGTCGTTGGCGGTGGCGATCACGTTGAAGCCGCGCACCGCCTGCACCTCGGAGCCCAGCTCCGGGACGGGCAGGGTCTTCTCGGAGAGGATGGTGATCAGGCTGTCCTGCACGTCCGCCGGGATGCGGGTGAGCTCCTCGACCCGGGCGATCTGCCCGTGCCGCATGGCGCGCATCAGCGGGGACGGCACCAGCGCGTCCTCGCTCGGGCCGTGGGCGAGGAGCTGGGCGTAGTTCCAGCCGTAGCGGACGGCCTCCTCGGGGGTGCCCGCGGTGCCCTGCACCAGCAGGGTGGAGTCTCCGGAGATCGCCGCCGCGAGGTGCTCGGAGACCCAGGTCTTGGCGGTGCCGGGCACGCCGAGCAGCAGCAGCGCCCGGTCGGTGGCCAGCGTGGTCACGGCGACCTCGACCACCCGGCGCGGGCCGACGTACTTGGGCGTGATCACGGTGCCGTCGGCGAGCTCGCCGCCGAGCAGGTAGGTGGCCACCGCCCACGGCGACAGCCGCCAGCGCTCCGGCCGGTCCCGGTCGTCGTGCCGGGCGAGGGCGGCCAGCTCCTCGGCGAACGCGTCCTCGGCGTGCTGCCGCAGGACCTCGCTGGTCGTCTCGGTGGTCATCGACTGCTCCGATCTCACGGGGGTCTCACGGGTCGTCAGAACGCTGCGCGCAGGGGCGCGAAGGACGAACGGCACGGCGCTGACCTGGGAGGGAGAACCTCCGTCCGCCCCGTGCACCCACCACTGTGCCGCCCGCCACTGACAACCGACCCGGCGTCAGGACGCCGCCGGGACGGGCCGGTCGGCCGCCCGCCGCCAGGGCCACAACTGGGCCGCGCCGAACGCCGCCTCCACCACCAGGAAGCCCCACAGCAGCCCGGTCGCGCCCTGCGCCAGCGCCCAGCCCTGCCAGCAGGCGAACAGCACCCGGGCCGCCCCGTCGAACAGCCCGTGCACCGGTTGCGGGCGCAGCAGCCGCAGCAGCGCCCAGACCAGCACCACCGACCCCATCAGGTTGGCGAACAGCGTCTGCATCGGTTCCGGCGGCGGCAGTTCGCCCAGCCCCAGCGCACCGGACGCCGCGGACAGCGCCCGGTGCGCGAGGGCGTACGTCCAGGGGGTGGCGAAGGGGGCGGTGACCAGCAGGTCGTACCGGGCGCTGGCGCGGACCAGGCGGGCGTAGCGGGGCGTCATGCGGACTCCTCCGTGGCGTCTCGGGCGGGGACGGCCCCATGCTGGGGGGTGGAGTACTGTCCAGGGTCAAGTCCCAGGGTCGATCCGCCGACGGGAGCAGGGACGTGCGCATCGGGGAACTCGCCGAACGGACCGGGCTGAGCCGCGACACGCTGCGCTTCTACGAGCGCACCGGGCTGCTGGTCCCCCGGCGCCTGCCCAACGGCTACCGCGACTTCCCGCCCGAGGCGGAACCCTGGCTGCGGTACGTCCGCACCGCGCAGGCGCTGGGCTTCTCGCTCGCCGAGATCACCCGCACCGGCGCCGAGTTGAGCGCCGCGCCGGACGCCGCCGAGCGGCTCTCGGAGCTGTTCCGGGAGAAGATCGCGCTGATCGACGCCCGGACGGCGGAGCTCGCCGCGCTGCGCGCCGACCTCGCCGGGCGGGTCGGCACCGGCTGCCCGCTGGGGCCGGTCTGACGGTCCGCCCGGGTCCCGGCCCCCTCCGGCCTCCGGCCGACCGGCACGGCGAGCGGTTCCGCAGCCCGGCGGCGGGCAGGCGCCGAGCACCACGGACCGGGGGCCGTCCCCGGGGCCCCCGGCTCCCCGCTCCCCTCGCCCCGGCCCGGCCACGCCCCGGCCCACCTCCCGGAAGACCCCGCCGCGGGACCGCCCCGCCCTCCGTACGGCGCGGCCGGCGGTTCCGGGGGCGGCCCCTGACGGGCCCTCGACTGTCAGTGGCCCCTCCTAGCGTCAACGGCATGGAGGAACGCTGGAGCACCGAACACGTCCTTTCGCTGGCGCCCGATCCGGCTTCCCTGAAGGCCGCGGGCAAGCTCTCCGGGCCCGGCCCGTGGTCGGCCACCGGCACCGGGCGGGGCGCGCTGTGGGGCCTGTGCAAGGGCAGCGGCAGCACGCCGTACCGGACGGCGGTGGAGCTCGGGACGCCCGCGTACAAGTGCAGTTGCCCGAGCCGGAAGTTCCCGTGCAAGCACGCCCTGGGCCTGCTGCTGCTGTGGGCCGCCGGGCCGGAGGCCGTCGCCGACGGCGCCGCCCCGCCCGACTGGGTCGAGGAGTGGCTGGACGGGCGCGGCCGGGCCGCCGCGGACAGGGCGGCCAAGCAGCAGGCGAAGGCCGCCGAGGCGGACCCGGAGGCCGCCCGCCGGCGGGCGGAGAAGCGTGCGGCCCGGGTCGCGGGCGGGGCCCGCGAGCTGCGGCTGCGGCTGGCCGACGGCGTGCGCCGCGGGCTGGCCGACCCGCTGCCGGCCGGTGCGTGGGAGGAGGTCGCCGCGCGCATGGTCGACGCCCAGGCGCCGGGCCTGGCGTCCCGGGTGCGGGTGCTGGCCGAGGCCCCGCAGGACGAACTGCTGGAGGAGTACGCGATGCTGCACCTGCTGGCCGGCGCCTACGGCCGGATCGACACCCTGCCGGAGGCCCTGGCGGCGACGGTCCGGACCCGGGTCGGCTTCACCACCGACGCCGCCGACCTGCTCGCCGGGCCGACCGTCCGGGACCGCTGGCACGTCCTGGGCAGCCGGGACACCGCGGACGACCGCCTGACCACCCGCCGGGTGTGGCTGCACGGCGCGAAGACCGGGCGGCACGCCCTGCTGCTGGCCTTCGGCCGCCCCGGCCAGGCCCCCGACCTCGCGCTGCCCACCGGCCGCCTGCTGGAGGCCGAGCTGGCCTACCACCCGGGCGCCCGCCCGCTGCGGGCCGTCCTGGGCACCCGCTACGGCGGCCCCGAGCCCGCCCCGGCCGCCGCGCCCGCGGGCCTGTCGCCCGCCGGGGCGCTCGCCGGGTACGGCGCCGCCGTCGCCGAGGACCCGTGGCTGGACGGCTGGCCGACCGTCCTGGCCGACGTGGTGCCGGTCCGCACGCCGGAGGGCTGGCAGCTCACCGACGGCGCCCACTCCCTGCCGGTGCGCCGCGGCGCGCTGCCCGAGGCGGCGCTGTGGCGGTTGGCCGCGGTCTCCGCCGGGCACCCCGTCACGCTGTTCGGCGAGTGCGGCCACCACGGCTTCACCCCCGTCACCGCCTGGGACGCCGAGCACCGGCCCGTCCCGCTCGGCTGAGCCTCCCCGCCGCTCCCCCCCCCCCCCCCCCCCCCACCCCCCCCCCCCCCCGCCCCCCCGCCCCCCCTGCCTCAACGAGCACCTCGACCAGCGCGGCGTCCCCCGGGCCGCCCTCGCCAGCGGCTGGGGCCGCCGCCACCGCACCGCCGTCCGGCGCCCGAACGGGGCCCGGGGATGACCGCGCCCGTGCTCGCCCCCGCCGACGACTGGGCCGACCTGCAGGGCGCCGCCCTGCTCGGCACCGACCGCCGCCCGCTGCCCGAGCCGCGCACCGCGCTGGCCGCCGCCGTCGACCGCACCGATCCGGCGGGCGCCCTGCTCGACCTGGCCGCCGTCGCCGCGGTCCGCCGCCGGGCCGGGGCGCTGCCCGCCCCCGCCGTGGAGACGCCCGCGCCCGCACCGGACGACCCGCGGCCCGCCCTGCCCGAGGCCGCCGCCCGCCGCCTGGCCGTGCTGCTCGGCACCCGCGGCGGCCACGGCAGCACCGCCAACCTGGCCGAGCTCCTCCCGCAGTGGCTGACCGCCGCCCGCACCCGCGGCTACCGGCTGCCGCCCGCCCTCGTCCCGACCCTGCTGGACACCGCCCGGGCCCGCTCCGAGCTGCGCTCCGACGCCGTCGCCCTGGCCGGCCCGCTCGGCCGCTGGCTGGCCCCGCACAACCCCGACTGGAAGTACGTCACCCGCACCGCCGGGGAACAGGACGTCCACCAGCAGCCCGGTGAACTCCTGTGGCAGGAAGGCCTGTTCGCCGAACGCGTCACCCACCTCACCCGGCTGCGCCGCACCGACCCGGCCGCCGGGCTGGCCCTGCTCGCCTCCACCTGGAGCACCGAGCGCGCCGAGGACCGGGTGCTGTTCCTCGACTCCCTGCAGGACGGGCTCTCCGCCGCGGACGAGGACTTCCTGGAGGCCGCGCTGTCCGACCGCTCCAAGAACGTCCGGGCCACCGCCGCGGAACTGCTCTCCACCCTCCCCGGTTCCGCCCTCGCCGCCCGGATGGCCGCCCGCGCCCGCGCGGCCGTCCGCCACGACGGCGACCGGCTGCACGTCACCCCGCCCGCGGCCTGCGACGCCGCCATGCAGCGCGACGGCATACCGGTCAAGTCGCCCACCGGGCGCGGCGAACGCGCCTGGTGGTTCGGCGAGGTCGTCGCCGGGGCGCCGCTCGCCCTGTGGACCACCGGCACCGGCCTGGGCCCCGAGCAGCTGCTCGCCCTGCCGACCGTCGACGCGCCCGACGGCGGCGGCGCCGAGTGGGCCGAGGACCTGCGCGAGGCCTGGGCCCGCGCCGCCGTCCGCCAGCAGGACGCCGCCTGGGCCCGCGCCCTGCTCGGCACCCCGCCCCGCCCCGGCCGCGACACCCGCACCCCGGGCGCCCCGGCGAAGCTGCTGGCCGTCCTCCCGCCCGCCGAACGGGCCGCCTGGACGGCCGCGTTCGTCCAGACCCACGGGCTCGGCGACGCCTTCCAGCTCCTCGGCGCCTGCGCCACCCCGTGGACGCCCCCGCTCTCCACCGCCGTCGTCGCCGCGCTCAAGCGCGCCGCGGAGCTCGGCTCCTACCCGTGGAGCCACAGCGGCGTCCTCGGCATGACCGAACGCGCCCTCGCCCCGGAGACCGCCCCCGCCGTCGAGGCCCTGGCCGCCGACACCTCCCCGGACACCGCCTGGTCCGACACCTTCACCCGCCTCGCGGGGACGCTGCGCTTCCGGCAGGCGATGCTCACCGAACTGGAGTGAGCGGCGGGACGCGACACCAGGGGCCCGGGGCTGTCGTTCCCCGGGCCCCTGGAAGGGCTTCTCGGCCGAAGGGCTTCTCAGCTGGCGCGCAGGTTCGACTGCACCCAGCTGACGACCTCCTGCGTGGAGGTGCCCGGGGTGAAGATGTCGGCGACGCCGAGGGCCTTGAGCTCGGTGATGTCCGCGTCGGGGATGATCCCGCCGCAGAAGACCTTGATGTCCGCGGCGTCGCGCTCCTTGAGGAGTTCGATCACCTTCGCGCAGAGGGTCATGTGCGCGCCGGAGAGGATGGACAGGCCGATGCCGTCCGCGTCCTCCTGGATCGCCGTGTCGACGATCTGCTCGGGGGTCTGGTGGAGGCCGGTGTAGATGACCTCCATGCCGGCGTCGCGCAGCGCCCGCGCGATGACCTTGGCTCCCCGGTCGTGCCCGTCGAGCCCGGGCTTGGCCACCACGACTCGGATCGGCCCCGACACCACCATGACTGCCTCCTGGACCATGTTGTCCACCACCCGGCCGACCTGGTCGCGGGCTCGGTGTTAACCACTTCTAACAGACCTGAGGGGAGGTTAGCGGGCCGCGGCGCCGCCGTCCTTCCCCACCTGCCGAGAGGAGGGCAAAATCACAGCGCCACGGGGCCGTCCGACTACTCAGAGCTTCTCGACGGGGGCGTACCGGAGCAGCAGCACCTTGCGCCCGGCGGAGCCGAAGTCGACCGTGGCCTTGGCCCTGTCCCCGACGCCCTCGACGCCGACGACGGTGCCGAGGCCGAAGCTGTCGTGGCTGACCCGGTCGCCGACGGCGAGCGCGACGACCTCCCGGTCGGTGACCGTCCGCGCGGACTTGCCCCAACCGGCCTTAGGCGAGGCCGCGGTGGAGAACCCGGAGCCCCGCGAGGACCCGTACGAGCCCGAGGACGAGCCCGAGCCCGAGGACGAGTAGCCGCGCGAGGGCGGCACCGCGGCCGCGCCCGTCCGCTTCCACTCGATCAGCTTCTCCGGGATCTCCTCCAGGAAGCGCGAGGCCGGGTTGTAGGAGGGCTGGCCCCAGGCGCTGCGCAGCACCGAGCGGGTCAGGTAGAGCCGCTGCCGGGCCCGGGTGAGGCCGACGTAGGCGAGGCGGCGCTCCTCCTCCAGCTCCTTGGCCTGGTTGAGGGCCCGCATGTGCGGGAAGATCCCGTCCTCCATGCCGGTGAGGAAGACGACCGGGAACTCCAGGCCCTTGGCGGTGTGCAGGGTCATCATCGTGATGACGCCCGCCCCGTCCTCCTCCCCGTCGGGGATCTGGTCGGAGTCGGCGACCAGCGCGACCCGCTCCAGGAAGTCGGCGAGCGAGCCGACCGGCGGGCCCTCGTCGCCCTCGGGGCGCTCCCCCGGGTCCTTCTCGTACTCCAGGGCGACCGAGGCGAGCTCCTGGAGGTTCTCCACCCGGGTCTCGTCCTGCGGGTCGGTGGAGGACTGGAGCTCGGCGAGGTAGCCGGTCTCCTCCAGGACGGCCTCCAGCACGGCGGCCGGTCCGGCGCCGGAGTCGACGACCTGGCGCAGCCCGGCCAGCAGCTCGTTGAACTTCTTCACCGCGTTGGCGGAGCGCGCCGCCATCCCGTACGCCTCGTCGACCCGGCGCAGCGCCGCGGCGAAGGAGATCCGCTCGCGCGAGGCGAGGGCGTCGATCATCGCCTCGGCGCGCTCGCCGATGCCGCGCTTGGGGACGTTGAGGATGCGGCGCAGCGGGACGGTGTCCTCGGGGTTGGACAGGACCCGCAGGTAGGCGAGGACGTCCTTGACCTCCCTGCGCTCGTAGAAGCGCACGCCGCCGACGACCTTGTAGGGCAGGCCGACCCGGATGAACACCTCTTCGAAGACCCGGGACTGGGCGTTGGTGCGGTAGAAGATCGCCACGTCGCCGGGGCGGGCGTCGCCCGCGTCGGTGAGCCGGTCGATCTCCTCGGCGATGAACTGGGCCTCGCCGTGCTCGTCGTCGGCGACGTAGCCGACGACCTGCTCGCCCTGGTCGCCCGCCGTCCAGAGGTTCTTCTTGCGGCGGTTGGTGTTGCGTTCGATGACCGAGTTGGCGGCGCTCAGGATGGTCTGGGTGGAGCGGTAGTTCTGCTCCAGCAGGATCGTCGTCGCGTTCGGGTAGTCCTCCTCGAACTGGAGGATGTTGCGGATGGTCGCGCCGCGGAAGGCGTAGATCGACTGGTCGGCGTCGCCGACGACGCACAGTTCGGCGGGCGGGACCTGCGCGAGGCCCGCCTCGGCGGGGTTCACGTGGTCGCCGTCGACGGTCCTCCGGGGCGCCTGCCCCGCGGAGCCGCCGGAGAGCTCGCGCACCAGGGTGTACTGGGCGTGGTTGGTGTCCTGGTACTCGTCGACCAGGATGTGCCGGAACCGGCGCCGGTAGTGCTCGGCCACGGCGGGGAACGCCTGCAGCAGGTTGACGGTGGCCATGATGATGTCGTCGAAGTCGAGGGCGTTGGCCTCGCGCAGCCGCCGCTGGTAGAGGAAGTACGCCTCGGCGAGCTTCTTCTCGGTCGGGTTGGCCGCCTGGTCGGCGTACGTCTCCTCGTCGATCAGCTCGTTCTTCAGGTTGCTGATCTTGGAGGTGAAGGACTTCGGCGGGAACTGCTTGGGGTCGAGGTCCAGGTCGCGGCAGACCAGGGCCATCAGGCGCTGCGAGTCCGCCGAGTCGTAGATCGAGAAGCTGGAGTTCATGCCCAGCTGCTTGGCCTCGCGGCGCAGGATGCGCACGCACGCGCTGTGGAAGGTGGAGACCCACATCGCCTTGGCGCGCGGGCCGACCAGCGCCTCGACGCGCTCGCGCATCTCGCCCGCGGCCTTGTTGGTGAAGGTGATCGCCAGGATCTCGCCGGGCTGCACGCCGCGGGCGGCCAGCAGGTGGGCGATCCGGTGGGTCAGCACCCGGGTCTTGCCGGAGCCCGCGCCGGCCACGATCAGCAGCGGCGACCCGGCGTGCAGCACCGCCTCGCGCTGCGGGTCGTTCATGCCCTCCAGCAGCTGCGCCGGGTCGACCACGGTGCGGGCGGCGCCGTTGCGGTGCCAGGCGTCGCGCTCGGCCTCGGCGGCGTGGTCGGTGGCGAACAGCCCGTCGGGCAGCTCCTCCTCGTACGCCCCGTCGTAGGGCCCGGCGTCGTACGGCTCGTCCGGCTCGTCCGGGGGCGGGGCCTCCTCCTCGGACCACTGCTGGGCTGCGGGGCGGGGGCTCGACCCGACGGCGGGGCGCTCGAAGCCGGGGAGCGGGAGGTCATCGAAGAGGCTACTCATGGCCCTTCGAGTCTATGGCCCGCCGCCGACATCCGGTCCGCCCCGACGCCCGCACCGCACCGCACCGGCCCGCCCCGCACCGCCCCCGGCAGCGCGAACGGCCCGGCCCCCGCGGCGGGGGGCCGGGCCGTCCCGGAGTTCCGGGAGGTCAGACGCCGACGTCGACCCGCTCGGCCCGCTCGGCGTCGCGCCGCTGCGGGACGTCGGCCGAGTCGTAGCCGATGAAGAAGGTCGGGCGCTTCTGCACCGCGGTGTAGATCCGGCCGATGTACTCGCCGAGCAGGCCCACGCAGATCAGCTGGATGCCGCCGATGAACAGCATCGCGACGAACAGCGAGGTCCAGCCGGGCACGGTGTGGCCGGCCAGGTAGACGCCGATGGTGGCGGCCAGCATCGCGAAGCAGCCGAAGAAGCTCAGCACGCCCAGCCAGGTCGCGATCCGCAGCGGCGCGGCGGAGAAGTTGGTGATGCTGTCGATCGCGAGGCGGATCATCTTGCTCAGCGGGTACTTGGTCTCGCCCGCGACGCGCTCCTCGCGGAAGTAGGTGACCTGTCCGCTGGGGAAGCCCAGCCAAGGCACCAGCAGGCGGTAGACCTGCTGCTGGTCCGGCAGCGCCTTGAGGGCGTCGACGGCCTCGCGGCTGAGCAGCCGGAAGTCGCCCGCCTGGGACGGCACCCGCTTGCCGACCATGCGGCGCATCAGCCAGTAGTACAGACCGGCGGTCCGGCGCTTGAAGCCGCTGTCGGTGCTGCGGTCGGAGCGGACGCCGTAGACGATGTCGAGCTTGTCCCGCCGGGCGAGCTCCAGCATCTCCGGGATCTTCTCCGGCGGGTCCTGCAGGTCGGCGTCGATGCTGGCCACGTAGTCGCCGACCGAGCTGTGCAGACCGGCGGTCAGCGCGGCCTGGTGCCCCGAGTTGCGGCGCAGCTTGACGATGCGCAGCTCCGACCAGCCCAGGCGTATCTCCTCCAGGAGCTCCGCGGTGCGGTCGGCGCTGCCGTCGTCCACGGCCACGACCTCGTAGGAGACGTTGGTGCCGTCCAGCGCGGGGCGGAGACGGGCGACGAGGGCCGGCAGGGCGGCTTCCTCGTTGTACATCGGAATGACGACGGACAGGGTCGTCGTGGCTCGTGCAGCCGCCATGGGGTTTCCCGCCAGAGAAGAGTAGTTCGATGAGTCAATGACGCAGAGGTTCGATTGATCGAGCGCATCCTAGCAAGGCGCCCCATACGGAATCGTCACCCGAGCTGCCCGGAACCCCCCGGTTCCGACGAACACTCAGAAGCCGCTCGAAGCCGCCCCGAGACCGCCCCGAGACTGGCCCGAGACCGGCCCGGAACCGCTCCGGCGCCCGCCCCGGAAGGCCTCCGGACCCTGCTGGTAGCCTGTGGGTCGCGTACGGCATGCTATCGAAGTCCGCGCTGTCGAGCCGGGTCGTCCCACCTCAGGACCACGCTCGTCACCGACCGCCTGCGCCGCTGCCCGGCGGTAGGCGGTCCCCTCCCCCGGGGCCCCGCCCCCGCTCCCGAGCCGCGGCCGGCACCGTTCCGTTCTCCAGGTCGGCGCAGAGCCACCGAGCACTCCAGGGGGAGAAAACAGTCTCATGGGCACCTTTCACGACACCCCCGTGGCGGCGGACGTCCCGCCCGCGGTTCCCGACCCCCGGCGCCCCGACGGCGTCCGGGGCCGCCCGGAGGGCCCGGGGGCGCTCGGCGCGGTGTGGCGCTTCCTGCCCGCCCTCGCCGCCCTGGCGCTGCTGCTGGCGACCCTGGTGGCGTCCGACACCCCGCTGAACTCCATAGCCAGGTACGGGTTCTACATAGCCTGGGGTGTGCTGCTGCCCGGCACGCTGGTGTACCGCTCGCTGCGCCGTGCTCCGCACACCCTGCTGGAGGACCTGGTCCTGGGCGCGGTCACCGGCCTGGTGCTGGAGCTCGCCGCCTGGGCGCTGTTCCTGCCGCTGGGCCTGGCCGGGGCGGCGGTGCTCTGGCCGCTGCTGGTGGTCGTGCCGTTCGCCGCGGTGCCGCGGCTGCGCCGGCACTGGTGGGTGCGCGGCTACGCGAAGGTCCCGGTGGGCTGGTCCTGGGCGGTGGCCGGGACGGTCGCGCTGACCAGCGGCTACCTGTACCGGACGTACCTGTCGCGCACGCCGCTGATGCCCGCGGACGACGCCAGCCGCCAGTTCATCGACCTGTCGTACCAGATGTCGCTGGCCGGCAACGCGAAGCACGCCTTCCCGCTGACCCTCCCGCAGGCGGCCGGCGAGCCGCTGCAGTACCACTGGTTCGCGTTCGTGCACGAGGCGATGACCAGCCTGGTCGGCCACCTCGACCTGCCGGTGGTGCAGCTGCGGCTGATGATCCCGGCGCTGTGCGCGCTCACCATGCTGGTCGCCGCGGTGGTCGCGCACCGGCTCACCGGCCGGATCTGGGCCGGTCCGATCGCGGGCCTGCTGCTGTTCGCGATCGGCGAGTTCAACGGCGGGCACGGCCAGACCCCGTTCGGTTCGCCGCAGACCACGCTGATGGTGTGGGGCAGCGTCTCCATGACGTACAGCCAGCCGCTGCTGCTGGCGCTGATCGCCACCGCGGGCGACGCGCTGCGCCGCCCCGAGCGGGAGACCGGCGCGCCGGTGCCCCAGCTGGGCGGCCGGGCCGTGTACGTGCTGACGGTGCTGTTCGCCTTCGCCTCCAGCGCCGCCAAGGCCACCTCCGTCCCGGTCACCCTGGCGGCCCTCGCGCTGGCGGGCGCGGTCGGGCTGCTGGTGAGCCGGCGGATCCCGTGGACGGTGGTCAAGCTCGGCGCGATCGTGGCCGCCGCCCAGCTGTTCTCCACCGCGGTGATCTTCGCGTTCAAGACGTACGGCCTGACGGTGGACCCGTTCTCCAACCTCCGCTACGGCTGGGCCGACCCGCACGGCCTGCGCGGCGCCTCCGGCCAGGCCGTGGTGGTGGCGCTGGTGCTGTTCGCCTTCGTGGTCAACACCCAGCTGCGGATGGCGGGCGCGCTGCCGCTGCTGTGGCGCAGCCGGTTGAAGCTGGAGCCGGTGCAGTGGTTCCTGCTCGGCGGTGCCGTGGCCGGTCCGGCCGTGTTCGTCCTGGTCAGCGGCTGGAACGCGGGCTACTTCACGCACGCGGGCCTGGTCTTCGGCGTGCTGCTGTCCGCCTGGGGCTACTGCGAGTCCTTCGAGCGGGCCGACCTGGGCCGGGCCGGGCGGGCCGTGCTGGCCGCCTTCGCGGTGGGCTGGACGGTGCTGCTGACCTGGTTCGTCGTCGACAAGCACGACTCCGCCTGGCTAGACCGGCTCGCCGGGCACCTGCACGCCCTGCACCCGACCAGGAGCGGGTTCCTGCGCGCCTTCCTGGGCGGCAACCCGGACGGCAACGGCTCCGCGTCCGGGCTGTTCCCGATCGTCGCGGCCGGCCTGGCGCTGCTCGGCGTCGGCGTGCTGTGCGCGCTGCTGTGGTGGGGCCTGTCCCGCGCGGTGCCGCGGATGCGCCGCCGCGGCGGCGTGGTGCTGCTGACCGCCGCGCTGCTGGCGGGCGCCCCGACGCTGGTGCTGGACCTGCCCAAGCCGGTCTGGGACGCGACGGTCTGGGGCTCGATGCCGCTGCCCGCCTCCAAGGTGGACGCGGCCCGCTGGGTGCGCGCGCACAGCGAGCCGACGGACGTGCTGGCGACCAACGAGCACTGCTGGTCGTACGACGACTTCGCCGACCCGACCGCCCCGTGCAAGGACTACCGGGACTTCGCGCTGAGCGCCTACTCGGAGCGCTCGGTGCTGGTCGAGGGCTGGGCCTTCGCCCCGCGGGTGATGGCCGGCACCGACCCGGGCTTCTGGGACCAGCCGCTGCTGGCGCTGAACGACGAGGCCTTCTACCGGCCGACCGCGCAGGTGCTGGCGCAGCTGCACGACGAGCACCACGTGCGCTACCTGTTCGTGAACCGCAAGGTCCGCGCCGAGTCGCCCGAGCTGGCGGTGCTGGCCGCCAAGGTGTTCGACAACGGCCGGATCGGCGTCTACGAGCTGCACTGACCGTCCCGTCGGCCGCGACGGTGAAGGCCCGGACCTCCGCGGAGGTCCGGGCCTTCACCGTTGCGGCGCGGCCGCGGGTCAGGGGGTGCGCTGCAGCAGGGTCACGGTCATCTGGCGGACCTTGGTGACCTCGACCGGGGTGAACTCCGACTTGAGCAGCGCGGCCTGGGCGGCCGGCAGGCCCTCGTAGAGGTTGCCCTTGTTCTCGAAGGCGTAGGTGACCATCCAGATCCGCCGGGTGTCGCCGAGGCAGGCGGCCGGGTCGGGGCACTCCTTGGCGAACAGGTCGTTGCGGTCGACCGCGGACTTGGCGACGAACACGTCCCTCGGCTGGACGTCGTCGGGCAGGTAGTAGTCGAGCGCGAGGTCCATCATCATCCAGGCCTGCTTGCCGCGGACCGGGAGGATCCCGTCGCCGGGCTGGTACCCGGCCGCGATGGCCCGGGCCGCGCCGCGCTCGTCGGAGTACTCGTGCGAGATGGAGATGCGCAGGTGCTCCTGGGTCTCCATGCCGAGGTAGCCGGTGCCGAGCAGGAACACCAGCGCCATCCACACCCGGGGGCGCAGCGCGGTGATCGCCGCCGCGGCCACCACGCACCAGGCGGGCACGGTGAACAGCAGGTAGCGGTCCATGAAGTACGAGGTCTTGCCCTGCGAGACGAGGTAGACCGCGGCGATCGGCAGCGCCGCGACCATGCCGATCTCGATCGCCCGGCGGCGGTTGCCGCTCCACGCCAGCGGCATGACGGCCATCGCCAGGAAGATGCCGCCGACCAGCGGGTCGCCGAACACGCCGTTCCAGAAGGGCTGGAAGGACGTCAGGTCGGGGGTGGTGATCCAGGAGATCTGCCGGCCGACCTGCCGGCGGCCCAGCAGCACCAGCGGGACGAGCGGGAGGACCCCCGCCACGACCGCCGCCGGGAAGCCGAACAGCAGCCGCCGGTCGCGGGTCGGCCACCAGCGCAGCGCCACCACGACGGCGTGCGGCAGCAGGAACACCAGCGAGATCATGTGGAACAGCCCGGCCATCGCCACGCAGGCCGCGTAGGAGAGCCAGCGCAGCCAGGTCGGCCGTTCCAGGGCGCGCAGCAGCGCCCAGGTGCCCGCGGCGACGAACAGCACCACGAAGGCGTAGCCGCGGACCTGCTGGGCGAAGCCGGAGACCGAGGGGACGACGGCGAACAGCAGTCCGGCCACCAGCCCCGTCCAGGCGCTGCCGAACTGCTTGCGGGCGATCAGCACGACGAACGCGGCGGCCCCGGCCATCGCGAGCGCGGAGGGCAGCCGCATCGAGGTGGCGGAGTCGCCGAACCAGCCGATCCAGAAGTGCAGCAGCAGGTAGTAGGCGCCGGAGACGGCGTCGACGTGGTGCAGCATGCTCAGCAGTTCGCCGGTGCTGCGTTCGGCGGCGCTCCAGGAGGCCAGCTCGTCGCGCCACAGCTGGGGCCGCCAGGAGCCCCGCGTGCCCAGGGCGAGGGTGATCAGCATCGGCCACACCCACAGCGTGTCCACCAGCCACCGGGGCGGCGCGGCGAACCGTCCGGCCGGAGCGGCGGAGCCCTTTCGTTCGGCGGCCGGCTGTTCGGCCACGGCGGCTTCCGCCACGTCTTTCCCCTTAGGACGCATGTGTGCAAGGACCGGTTCGGTGCTTCGGCGGTTCCGGTGTCAGGGGGCGTCCGGGTAGACCCAGGTCAGGTAGCCGCCGTAGACGGCGGAGCACGCCGCTGCCGAAACGACGACCAGCATAGTCGCCGCCCGGCTGCGCAACCGCGCCAGCCCGAGGGCCGCGGGCAGCAGCAGGGAGAAGGCCGGGAGCAGGAAGCGGACCCTGGAGTTGAAGTACGCGGCGTCGCCGAGCGCGACCAGCAGCAGCACCGCGCTGTACGTCAGCAGCCAGGGCGGCTGGCGCTGCAGGACGCCGACCGCGAACAGCACGACGTACCCGATCAGCACGATCGCGGTGACCGCCTCGGTCAGCCAGACCGGCTGCGCGGAGAACAGCAGCCGGGAGTAGGAGGCGAGGGTGCTGCGGCCGAAGTCGAAGTGCGAGTCCCAGGCGCGCTGGACCTCGAAATAGGCGTCCCAGCGGCCGCGGCGGTGGCCGACCCAGGCGAGGTAGCCGACGAAGCCGAGCGGGGCGACGGCGGCGGCGGCGACCGGCCGGACCCAGCCGGCGGCGTCGCGGCGGCGGACCGCGGAGACCAGGGCGAGCAGCGCGGCGACGCCGACGGCGGCGGCGACGGCGATGCCGGTGGGGCGGGTCAGGCAGGCCAGGGTGGAGAGCAGTCCGGCGGTCAGCCAGCGGCGCAGCAGCAGGGCGAGCAGGGCCCAGGCGGCGAAGGCGGTGAAGAGCGGTTCGCTGTAGGCCATCGACTCGACGACCGCGCCGGGCAGGGAGCCCCAGAGCAGGACCAGCAGCAGGCCGGTGCGCCGGGAGTACAGGCGGCTGCCGAACTCGGAGATCCCCCAGGCGGCGGCGAGCGAGCCCGCCCAGGCGACGGCGAGGGCGGAGCCCGCGACGCCGAGCGGGAGCACGGCGTCGACGGCGGCGATCAGCCAGGGGTAGAGCGGGAAGAAGGCCAGCGTGGAGTAGGGGACGCCGTTGGCGTAGCCGCCGACGTCCAGCTGGTCGGTGTAGCCGTGCACCACGATGTGCTGGTACCACTGGGCGTCCCACAGGGTGGCCAGCCGGTGCAGGGCGGACTGCCCGGGGTCGAGCCGGTGGCCCCAGACGACTACGGCGGCCAGGCCGATCAGCCGCACCGCGGCGTAGCCGCCCAGGGCGAGCGCCGTCCAGCGCAGCCGTTCGGAGCGGAGCAGCCGCTGCGGGGTGCGGGCCGGGTACGGCCGGGCGGGGCCGCCGGGCGGCGTCGGACGGTCCGGCTGGTCCAGGCGGTCGGCCTCGGCGGTCACGCTTCCTCCTGCCGGGCCGGGGGTGCGAGTGGCTCGGACAGGGGTGGGCGGGGGGTGGGGACGGCTCCGGCCCCGGCAGGATATGCACGGGGCCGGATCGGGGGCGCCGACGCGCGGGCCGCGCGCCGGCTTTCACCCGGAAGGGTCAGTCGGATTCGCCGTTGCGGCGGATCTGTGCGAAGGAGCTCTCCAGCTTCTTCTTCATCCAGGGCGCGAGCGGCACCTCGACCAGCCGGTGCACCAGGTAGGCGGCGACCATCATCGCGGCCAGCACCAGGAAGAAGGTGGGGTACGGGTCCAGGTGGCGGCTGACCCGGGTGATCACCTGGAAGCCGACCTCCTGGTGCAGCAGGTACAGCGGGTAGGTGAGCGAGCCCGCGACGGTCAGCCACTTCCAGCGGACCCAGTTGAACCAGCCCAGCGCCGAGCCGAGCACCAGCAGGAAGGCGACGGTGACGTACGCCATGACCAGGTACCAGGACAGGTGGTGCCGGGTGCCGTACTCGTAGCCGCCGATCACGCCGCGCATCCGGTCCTGGGCCATCAGCCAGCAGTAGACGACCAGCGCCCAGAGCACCATGTTCGGCTTGAAGCGGTACATCAGGTACATCGCGATGCCCGCGATGAAGTACCAGGCGTAGGTGGACTGCACCATGGTCTCGAGGATCGGGAGGTTCACCGAGGGCGAGATGGTGGCGAGGAACGCCCAGACGCCGCAGAACGCGACCACGCGCTTGTAGGTCAGGCCCCAGAGCAGCAGCAGGCCGAACAGCACGTAGAACCGCATCTCGGCCCAGAGCGACCAGTACACCGGGTCGATGTTGCCGACGCCGAGCGGCATGTTGAACATCGTCAGGTTGGTCAGGATGCGGGTCGGCGTCGGGTGGTGGGTGTCGTCGCCCCATATCGTCGGGACCACCATCAGCACGGCCGAGGTGACCAGCACCGCCACCCAGTACGCCGGGTAGAGCCGGACGATGCGCGAGGTGACGAAGTCGCCGATCGAGCGGCCCCAGCAGGACATGCAGATGACGAAGCCGCTGATCAGGAAGAACAGTTGGACGCCCGTCCAGCTGTAGGCGCCGATCAGGTGGCCGAACGGCATCAGCTTCGACGGGGAGCCGTGCCAGACGCCCTGGAAGCGCTCGACGCCGAGCCAGTGCCAGCACAGCACGCCGATCGCGGCGAGCAGCCGCAGACCGTCGAGCACGTAGAGCCGGGGGCGCTTGGCGGGTTTTGCAGGGGCCGCGCTGTCCGCCGTCAACGGGGACAGCGGCTCGTGGCTCGCAACGGTCGAAGACATCGGCGCGCTCTCGCTGTGGAGGGACTGAGGAGGCCGGCCGCCGGGCCCGGATCGGGGCCGCCGCGGTGCCGGTCGGGAGGAAGCCTACCGACACCCCGACGCGGCCCCGCGCCCGGTGACCGGATCGTCGGCACACGGCCGCACCGCGCGGGCCGGGCCCCGGCTGCGACGGTCTAGACCAGGCGGCGGGCGGTGGCCCAGCGGGTCAGCTCGTGCCGGTTGGAGAGCTGCAGCTTGCGCAGCACCGCGGAGACGTGGCTCTCCACCGTCTTGACCGAGATGAACAGCTGCTTGGCGATCTCCTTGTAGGCGTAGCCGCGGGCGATCAGCCGCAGCACCTCGCGCTCGCGCTGGGTGAGCCGGTCGAGGTCCTCGTCCACCGGCGGGGTGTCGGTGGCGGCGAAGGCGTCCAGCACGAAGCCCGCCAGCCGGGGCGAGAACACCGCGTCGCCGTCGGAGATCCGGAAGACCGCGTTGACCAGGTCGGTGCCGGTGATGGTCTTGGTGACGTAGCCGCGGGCGCCGCCGCGGATCACCCCGATCACGTCCTCGGCGGCGTCCGAGACGGACAGCGCGAGGAAGCGCACCCCCTCGACGCCCGCCGAGCGGCGCAGCACCTCGACGCCGCCGCCGCCGGGCAGGTGGACGTCGAGCAGCACCACGTCGGGCCGGGTCTCGGCGACCACCCGGACCGCGGACTCGACGTCGTCGGCCTCGCCGACCACGTCGATGCCGGTCTCCTCGGTGCGCCCGATCTCGGCGCGCACGCCGGTGCGGAACATCCGGTGGTCGTCGACCAGCACCACCCGGGCCCGCCTGCCGGGTGCCGCCTCCTGCGACGCTGCGTCAGTCATCTGCCGCCCTCTCCATCTCCAGCTCGACCTCGGTCCCGCCGTCCGGCGCGGGCCGCACCCGCGCGGTGCCCCCGTTGCGCCGCATCCGGCCGATGATCGATTCGCGTACGCCCATGCGGTCCTCGGGGAGGTCGTCGGGGTCGAAGCCGGGGCCGTGGTCGCGGACGAACACCGACACCGTCCTCCCCTCCACCTCCGCGTAGACCTGGACCGGTCCACCGCCACCGTACTTGGCGGCGTTCACCATGGCTTCCCTGGCGGCCTGCATCTGCGAGGCGACCCGCTCGTCCATCGGGCAGTCGCCGACGCAGACCAGCTCCAGGTGGACGCCGTGCCGGTCCTCGACCTCGGCGACGATCTCGCGCAGCCGCTCGGCCAGGGTGTCGGGGGCGGCCTCGGCGGCGGCCTCCGGGCGGTACAGCCACAGGCGCAGTTCGCGCTCCTGGGCGCGGGCCAGGCGCAGCACCTCCTTGGGGTCCTCGGCCCGGCGCTGGATCAGGGTGAGGGTGTGCAGCACCGAGTCGTGGACGTGCGCGGCGATCTCGGCCCGCTCCTGGGCCCGGATCCGGGCGGTGCGCTCGGCGCCGAGGTCCTGCCACATCCGCAGCATGGACGGGCCGCCGAGCACCAGCACGCCCGCGACCACGGCCAGCGAGGACTCGACGACCAGCGCGACCGGCGAGTCGACGCCCTGGGTGACGAAGTAGCCGATGATGCCGGCCACCACCAGCAGCACCCCGGACAGCACCCGCAGGTAGGCGCCCTTGCGGCTGCCCGGCTCCAGGCCGAACCAGCTCTGCCAGCGCGAGTCGTCGGCCTGCCGCCACACCAGGGCGACGCCGATGCCGACCGCGAGCAGCGGCCACACGTACGGCTCGGCGGTCTGGATGCCGAGCGCGGACAGCAGCGCCATCACGCCGATCACCAGCGCGACCAGGGCGAACAGCTGGCCCACGCTGCCGCCCCGGCCGCGGCCCGCGGCCGGGGCGGGGCTCCGCCCGTCCGCGGCGAGAGCGCCCTCCTCGCCGGCGGGGGCGCCCTCGTCGCCGTGGAAGGTGCGCTCCAGCAGGTCGCGCAGCCGCCCGAAGCGGCCGGGGGCGGCGTCGGCGCGGCGGGCGGGGCGGTCGGCGCCGGGGGCGGCCTGGTTGATGCCCAGCGGCACCACGACCCAGAACGCGGCGTACAGCAGGGCGCCGATGCCCTCGGAGAAGAACAGCACGATGAACGCCAGCCGCACCCACGTCACGGGCACGCCGAGGTGGGTGGCCAGGCCCTGGCAGACGCCGCCGAGGATCCGGCCGTGCGGGCTGCGGTACAGCCGCCGGTAGGGCGGCGCGCCGGCCGGCGGCTCGGTCGGGGCGGGCTCGGTGGTTCTGGTCTCGGGTGCTGCCACGGCACCGATGGTGGCAGGTGGCGGTGGAGCGGCGCATCAGGGTACGGCCCCTGACCTGTCCTCAGGGACAGTTCAGGGTCGCTCCCGGGCCCCGGACGGTTGGGCGGGGCCCGGCGGCCCGGAAGGATGGGGAGCATGACGGACGACCAGACCCCGGCGGACCCCCCGGCCGCCCCCGCCGACGGCCGGCCGGCGCTCACCCGCTCCTCCCGGCACCGGGTGGTGGCGGGCGTGTGCGGCGGCCTGGGCCGCTACCTGGACATCGACCCGGTGGTGTTCCGGGTGGTGATCGCGGTGCTCGGCCTGACCGGCGGGCTCGGCCTGTTCCTGTACGGCCTGGCCTGGCTGGTGGTGCCGCGGGAGGCCGCGGACGGCGAGGGCGGCCGCACCGAGCTGCAGCGGGTGCTGACCGGCCGGGTCGACGGCCAGTCGGTCGGCGCGGTGCTGCTGACGGTGATCGGCACCGGGGTGTTCTTCTCCTCGATGGGCGACGGCGGCCAGCTGTTCCCGCTGCTGCTGCTCGCCGTGCTGGTGTTCCTGGGGCTGCGCTACGACCCGGAGCGGCGGCGGCGCTTCGGCGGCGGCGACGCCCCGCCGGCGCCCCCGCCGCCCGGCCCGCGGGACCGGCTGGAGGAGGCCGGTCCGTTCGCCGACTGGCGGACGTGGGGCGAGTCGGTCGGCCGCGACCTGCGCGGCGAGTGGAAGGTCCGCAGCGCCGAGCTGCACGAGCGGATCCGGGCCTGGCACGAGCAGCAGGCCGCGGGCGGCGCCACCGAGGACCGGCCCGGCGACACCCCGCCGGTCGGCCCGTCCGGCTACCTGTGGGACCCGCGGCACCCGGAGCGCAACCCGTACGGCGGCGCGACGCCGCCGCCCGGGGCGCCCGCCCGGCCGTGGTGGCAGCGCACCGACCTGCCGGAGGGCGACCCGCTGCGCAAGGAGCCCGCGGAGGAGACCCACCGGGAGCGGATGGAGCGCCGGATGGCGGACCACCGCGTCGCGAAGGAGCGGCACCAGGCCGCCGTGGAGCGGCACCGCGAGTGGAAGGCCCGGCGCCGGGCGGAGCGCGGCACCTCGGTGCTGGGGGCGTCGGCGCTGCTGGTCGCGGTCGGCGCGTCCTGGGCGGTCGCGGCGAGCGACCACGGGCAGCACCGCTGGTCGACGGTGCTGGCGGTGGCGCTGCTGCCGCTGGGCCTGGCGATGCTGGTCGGCGCCCGCTGGGGGCGGACCCGCGGGCTGACCCTGCCGGCGCTGCTGCTGACGGCGGGCCTGGTGTTCTCGGCCGGCACCTCGGCGACGGTCGCGGGCTCCACCGGCGACCACCGCTGGACGGTCTCCGCCCCGCAGCAGCTCCAGGAGCACTACACCCTGGCGTTCGGCGACGCGCGGCTCGACCTGTCGGCGCTGGACCCGGCGGGCGGCACCCTGCGCACCGAACTGCGGGTCGGCGCGGGCAGCGCCCGGGTGACCGTGCCGACCGGCGTGGAGCTGCGGCTGAGGATCCACGCCGGGGTGGGCGAGGTGTCCCTGCCGGACGGGCAGGACTTCAACGGCCCCGGCACCGACGAGGACGTGGTGATCGAGGTCCCGGACGGACAGCCGTCCAGGGGCGTACTGGAACTGGCGGTGTCCGTGGGCGCCGGAGACATCAAGGTGGTGCGGTGATGCGGAAGCACCGGTTCGACGTGTACGCGCTGATCGCGGGCGGGCTGTTCACCGCGCTGGCGGTGCTGTACCTGGTGGCCTCGCTGAACGACCGCGAGGTGAACAGCCGCTTCGTGCTCCCGCTGGTGTGCATCGTGCTCGGCGGCGGCGGCCTGGCGGGCGCCCTGGTGGCGGCGTCCCGGCGCGGCCGGGGCGGCGCCCGGGACGACGACCACACCCTGGACTGACGGGGCCTACGACTGCTGGGGGCCGAGCTCCAGCCGGTCGCCGTTCCTGGTGACGGCGTACGTGGGAAGCGGCTGCACGGCCGGGCCGGTGATCACCGCGCCGGTGGCGGCGTCGAACCTGGAGCCGTGGCAGGGGCAGTACAGCTGGCCGTCCTTGGGCGGGTTGACCGCGCAGCCGGAGTGGGTGCAGACCGAGGACAGGCCCGCGTACTGCCCGGCGGCGGGCTGGACGATGTAGACCGCGTCGCCGCTGGCCGGGTCCTTGACGGCGGCGGAGCCGCCGACCGGGACCTGCGCGGCGGGCACCGAGGGGCCGGGCTGCGGGACGGGGCTGGTGGCGCCGGCGCCCGCCGCGGCGGGCGCCTCGTCCCGGCCGAAGCCGGCGGTGAGCGACCCGGCGAGCAGCCCGGCGCCGCCGAGCGCGACGGCCGCGATGCCGCCGTCGAGCAGGGCGCGGCGGCGCACCGCGTCCTCGGCGAGGCCGCGGGCCCGGTCGCGGGCGGCCCGGGCGGCGAGGTAACCGTCGACCGACAGGTGCGGGGTGCCGGCCAGCAGCAGCGGCGTCCAGGCCATCAGGTAGGCCAGGTCGTTGCCGAGGTAGTACGGGGTGGTGTGGAAGCTGACGGTCAGCCAGAGCGAGGCGGACAGCAGCGCGCCGCCGAGCGCCGCGACCCGGCCCCACAGGCCGAGCAGGGTGCCCAGGCCGACGGCGAGCTCGCCGAAGGCGACCAGCAGGCCGAAGAAGGTCGGCGCGTGCAGCGCGGGGCCGAGCGCCCAGCCGATCGGGCTGCTGCCCTCGGCGGCCTTCGTCTGGGCGTAGAAGGAGGCGGGGTCGCCCGCCCCGGCCAGGTAGTGCGCGTCGGAGAGCTTGTCGAAGGCGGCGTAGGCGAAGGTCACCCCCAGGAACAGCCGCAGCGGCAGCAGCGCGGTGCGCGACCCCAGGGCCTTCCACTCGGTGATCCTGGCGCCCGCCGTACTGCCCGCCGCGTTGCCCGTTCCCGTCGCCATCCTCGCCGCCCTCTCGCTCGCCGCCTGCCGTCCGCCGACGGATGCCGACCGGACCGGGTCCGATTGTGCCCGGTGCCCTTCCCACACGGCCGCGCCGCCACTCCCCTGGCGCGGGAAGCGGCGGCGCGGTCACACGGTTGCCGGTGGGATCACTCCCACTCGATGGTGCCCGGCGGCTTGGAGGTGACGTCCAGGACGACCCGGTTCACGTCCTTGACCTCGTTGGTGATCCGGGTGGAGATCTTCGCCAGCACCTCGTAGGGCAGGCGCGACCAGTCCGCGGTCATGGCGTCCTCGGAGGAGACCGGGCGCAGCACGATCGGGTGGCCGTAGGTGCGGCCGTCGCCCTGGACGCCGACCGAGCGGACGTCGGCCAGCAGCACGACCGGGCACTGCCAGATCTGGGCGTCCAGACCGGCCAGGGTCAGCTCCTCGCGGGCGATGGCGTCGGCCTCGCGGAGCAGGTCGAGGCGCTCCTTGGTGACCTCGCCGACGATCCGGATGCCGAGGCCCGGGCCGGGGAAGGGCTGGCGCTGGACGATCTCGGCGGGCAGGCCGAGCTCCTGGCCGACCATCCGGACCTCGTCCTTGAACAGCTTGCGCAGCGGCTCGACGAGCTGGAACTCCAGGTCCTCGGGGAGGCCGCCGACGTTGTGGTGGGACTTGATGTTGGCGGTGCCGGTGCCGCCGCCGGACTCCACCACGTCCGGGTACAGGGTGCCCTGGACCAGGAACTCCACGGCCGGGCCCTCGTCGGCGACGATCTCGGCCTGGGCCTGCTCGAAGACCCGGATGAACTCGCGGCCGATGATCTTGCGCTTCTGCTCGGGGTCGCTGACGCCCGCCAGCGCGGTCAGGAAGCGCTCCTCGGCGTCGACCACGACCAGCTTGACACCGGTGGCCGCGACGAAGTCCTTCTCGACCTGCTCGGTCTCGCCCTTGCGCATCAGGCCGTGGTCGACGTACACGCAGGTCAGCCGGTCGCCGATGGCGCGGGCCACCAGCGCGGCGGCGACCGCGGAGTCCACGCCGCCGGACAGGCCGCAGACGGCGCGCTTGTCGCCGACCTGCTCGCGGATCAGCGCGACCTGCTCCTCGACCACGTTGGTGGTGGTCCAGTTCGGGGCGATGCCAGCGCCGCGGTACAGGAAGTGCTCCAGCACCTGCTGGCCGTGCTCGGAGTGCATCACCTCGGGGTGGTACTGCACGCCGTACAGCTTGCGCTCGTCGTCCTCGAAGGCGGCGACCGGCACCACGTCGGTGGAGGCGGTGACGGTGAAGCCCGCCGGGGCGGCCGAGCAGGCGTCGCCGTGCGACATCCACACCGACTGCTGGGCCGGGGTGCCCTCGAACAGGGTGGAGCCGGGGCGGGAGACGGTCAGCGGGGTGCGGCCGTACTCGCGGGCGCCGCTGTTGTCGACGGTGCCGCCGAGGGCCTTGGCCATCAGCTGGAAGCCGTAGCACATGCCGAAGACCGGGACGCCGGCCTCGAAGAGCGCGCCGTCGAGCTGCGGGGCGCCCTCCTCGTACACCGACGACGGGCCGCCGGAGAGGATGATCGCCCGCGGGTTCTTGGCGAGCATCTCGGCGACCGGCATGGTGCTCGGCACGATCTCGCTGTAGACCCGCGCCTCACGCACCCGACGGGCGATGAGCTGGGCGTACTGGGCACCGAAGTCGACGACCAGGACGGTGTCGTTCTCGGGTGCGGACTGGACGGGGGAATCAGCGGACACAGACGGCCTTCCGGCGGGCGGTACAAGGGGGTGTCGCCCCCGAGTCTACCGGGACGCTTTCACCCGACTGCCCGCGCCGCCGCCCGTGACCGCGCGGGCGGGCGAATCGTTGCACCTGGAGACCGTGCGGATACGTCGGCGCCCTCCAGGTGCGGGCGGCACCGCGCGGCGGAACCACGCGTGGATCATCTCCGGTCCACCGGGTGCGCGTGGCGGGCACGGGCCCGCCGTGGGACCGCGCCCCGGTGCCGCGGTCGGGTCAGCAGGGGACAGCTACCCCGTCCGCGACCGGGCGGACCCGGGGTGCGGCGGCCGGTACCGGTGCCGGCCGCCGCACCTCAGTCAGCCGCCCGCTCCGGCGTACGCCCCGGTACGCCCAGCAAGCGCTTATCACGGACGGTGACCGCCTTTCGGCGGCCGGGCCGGTGCTTCCCCGCGCCGTGGCCGGTTCCGGCCGCACCTCTCATTTACGCCGAATCGGTTGCACGGCAAGGCCCTCGTCCAGGACGATGCTGGGAGGCGGGATGCTCACCGTGCACCCGCCGCCGTGGAGAGCCCGTTCGCACGGGCGGCTCCTGTTTCACGCTCCGTGAGGCCCATCCGGCCCCGGTGCGTGTCCGTGACCATCCTTCCGCGACGGCGCTCCTCCCCCGGCGCCGTCACCCAGCACCGGCGCGGCCCTGACGCCGAGTGCTGCGACAAAGGGCCCCGTTCCCCCGCGGGGCCCTTTGCCCTTTCCCGGGGCCGGGGCTCCCGTCAGCCCGCCGCGGGGCGGCGGAACGCGGCGTGCGGGTCCTCGTCCGTGCCGGGCGCGGCCGCGGGGGCGGGCGGCTGCTCGTCGACGACCAGCTCGACCGAGCCGTACGGGACCTTCTCCAGCAGGTCCGCGCCACCGGCCTGGCCGGGCAGCACGGGCCGGACGGGCGGCAGCGCGCCGGGCTGCGGCGGCACGGCGGGCACCGGCGGCACGGCCGGGCGCGGCGGGACCAGCGGGACGCGGGTGCGGCGCAGCGCGTCGAGCGCGGCGGGCACCACCAGGGCGCCGAACGCGCCCCAGCAGAGCGCGGAGACCAGCACCGAGGCCACCGACCAGCCGGTCAGGTCCATGGTGTTGGTGAACTCCTTGCCGCTCGGGCTGGTGCTGGAGTTGTCGTACCAGGACGAGGTGCCGAGCAGCAGCGCGGCGGTCAGCACCGCGTACAGGCCCGCGAGCACCGCCCGGTCCCGGTGGACGAGGCGGCCGCGGTGCGCGGACCAGCCGAGCGCCAGCGCGGCGGCCAGCACCGGGAGGACCGCGAACCACCAGCCGGAGCTGTGCTCGTTCAGGTCGAACAGCGAGAAGGCGGACGGGTGGAGCCCGAAGGCCCCCGTGCCCAGGGCGCTCGCGCCGCTGCCGACGCCGTAGAGGTGCAGGCCGTCGTTGGTGACCATGCCCAGCGGGCCGGAGCCCTGCTCCGGGAACACCTCGTCCGAGGAGAGCCGCACCACCAGCGCGACCGCGGTGAGCAGCACCAGCAGGCCGCCGATCACCCGGAAGGCGTGCTGCCAGGCGAGCAGCAGGCTGCCCAGCCAGCCGCGCCGGGCGGCCTCCGCGCGCAGGGCGGCGGCGCCGTCGACGGCCAGCACCAGGACGGCCGCGGCCAGCGCCGCGGAGACGGTGAGCGGCAGCAGCGAGGTGCCGGACTGCAGGGTCATCGACAGGTCGTCGTCCTCGCCGAGGCCGCTGCCGAGGCTCGATTCGTGCCCGGCCAGCCAGCCCAGCAGCAGCGCGACCGCGCCCGACAGCGCGCCGGTGCGCAGTGCCTGGAGGGCGGCGGCGGGGGCGGCGGGCTCGGCGGCGCCGACCCGGCGGCGGGCCCGGCCGGCCAGGTGCAGGCCGGCCCAGAGCAGCAGCAGCCAGCCGAAGGTGACCAGGTACATCACCAGGTGGGTGGTGCTGGTGGAGGCCGAGTCCCCGCTGTCGGCGAACGTCGAGCCCACGGTGGAGTGCACCCGGGAGGTCAGCGGCGCGCCGAAGGCGGTGAGGACGAGCGTCAGCCAGGTCTGGAAGCCCTCGGTGGACCAGCCGAGGCGGGCCGCCGCGGCGTCGCTGCCGTCCTGGCCGGCCGCGCCGATCACGGCGGCCAGGACCAGCAGCGCGGTCGGGGCGATCAGCACCCGGCCCGCGGTCAGCCAGCCGCGGGAGAGCAGCGGCGTCTCCCGGGTGTGGTGCACCTGGCCGGCGCCCCACGGGGAGGGGCCGGTGCCCGCGGAGGCCGCACCCTCGATCACGTCCCCGATCGCGGGCGCGGAGAGCGGCCTGCCGCAGTTGGCGCAGGTCGCCGCGGGGTCGGCCGAGGCCGCTCCGCAGGACGGGCAGATGGGCATGGTGGGTCCCCCCGGGGTGCTTCGTGCGATGAGGGCCCGTTTATCCCACCGGGGGTAAAGGAATGTCAATCTCCTTCTGCGGTCCGGCGGGGCACCTCGGGGACGGCCAGCAGCGGCAGCCGCAGCGCGCCGAACGCGCCGTCGGGGACGGCGGGCCGCCGGGGCGCGACGGGCGCGACCGGCCGGTAGGCGGTGCCGGGTTCGGGGCGCGGGTCGGCCTCGCCGCGGTTGGGCCACATCGACATGGCGCGCTCGGCCTGCGCGGTGATGGTGAGCGAGGGGTTGACGCCCAGGTTGGCGGAGACCGCGGAGCCGTCGACCACGCTGATCCCGGGGTGCCCGTACAGCCGGTGGTAGGGGTCGACGACGCCGGTGTCGGCGCTGTCGCCGATCGGGCAGCCGCCGAGGAAGTGCGCGGTCAGCGGGATGTCGAAGACCTCGCCCGCGGTGGAGCCGGGGAAGCCGTTGATGGAGGCGGCGAGCGCCCGGGCGCCCTCCTCGGCGGCCGGGATCCAGCTCGGGTTGGGCGCGCCGTGGCCCTGGCGGGAGGTGAGCTTCCCGTTCTTCAGCGAGACGGTCAGCGAGTTGTCCAGGGACTGCATGACCAGGCCGATGATCGTCTTCTCCGACCAGCGGTGCTGGTTCATCGACTGGACGAAGATCCACGGGTGCCGGGCCGCGGTGCCCAGGTAGCGCAGCCAGCGCGGCCCGCGCCCGGCGCCGCTGACCTGCTGGATCGAGAGCGCGCCCATCGCGTTGGAGCCCCGCCCGTAGCGGACCGGCTCGATGTGGGTGTTCTCGTCGGGGTGCACCGAGGAGGTGATGGCCACGCCGCGGGTGAAGTCGGGGCGCTCCCCGTAGCGCCGGGTGGAGGTCTGCGCGCCCACCAGCGCCTCGGAGTTGGTGCGGGTGAGGTGGCCGAGCCGGGCGGAGATCCCGGGCAGCAGCCCGCCCTCGCGCATCCGGTGCAGCAGCGTCTGGGTGCCGTACGTGCCCGCCGCGACGACGACCCGTTCGGCGGTGACCGTGCGCGCCCCGGCCCGCCGCGCCCGCCGGGTGCGGGCGTCGGTGGGCAGCACGTCGACCGCGTAGCCGTCGCCGTGCGGGCGCAGCCGCTTCACGGTGGTCATCGGCAGGATCTCGGCGCCGGCCCGCTCGGCCAGGTACAGGTAGTTCTCGGTGAGGGTGTTCTTGGCGCCGTGCCGGCAGCCGGTCATGCACTCCCCGCACTCGGTGCAGGCCCGGCGCCTGGGCCCGGCGCCGCCGAAGTACGGGTCGTCGACCTCGCCGCCGGGCGCGGCCCTCGCCTCGCCGGTGCCGTCCTGCCCGTCGCCGAAGAACACCCCGACGGGCGCCAGGTGGAAGGTGTCGCCGCAGCCCATCGCCTCAGCGGCGGCCTTCAGGTGCACGTCGGAGGGCGTCATGGTGGGGTTGAGCCGCACCCCGAGCATCCGCTGCGCCTGGTCGTAGAACGGGGCGAGCTCGGCCCGCCAGTCGGTGATGTGCCGCCACTGCCGGTCCTCGAAGAACGCCTTCGGCGGGACGTACAGCGTGTTGGCGTAGTTCAGCGAGCCGCCGCCGACCCCCGCCCCGGCCAGGATCAGCACGTTGCGCAGCAGGTGGATGCGCTGGATGCCGTAGCGGCCGAGGGCGGGTGCCCACAGGTAGTCGCGCAGGTTCCAGGAGGTGCTGGGCAGCTCCTCCCGGCGGAACCTGCGCCCGGCCTCCAGGACGGCGACCTTGTAGCCCTTCTCGGTGAGCCGCAGGGCCGCGACCGAGCCCCCGAAGCCCGAACCGACCACCACGACGTCGTAGTCGTACGCCACTGCCACCCCTCCCGGGAACGCTTACTTCAGTCGGAACGCCTTCATGGCCCGCAGCCCGGCGGTGAAGAACTCGGCGAACTTCCGGTCGTCCATGCCCATCGACGGGCCGATCGGCAGCAGCCGCTGCACGGCGACGGTCTGCGCCTCGGTGTAGCGCAGGATGCCCTCGGCGCCGTGCCGCCGGCCCAGCCCGGAGTCGCCCATGCCGCCCATCGGCGAGGCCACCGAGCCGTACGCGGCGGCGTACGCCTCGTTGACGTTGACGGTGCCGGTGCGCAGCCGGGCGGCGACCCGGCGGCCGCGGGCGGTGTCCTTGGTCCAGACGCTGGAGTTCAGGCCGTACGGGGTGGAGTTGGCGGCGGTGACGGCCTCGTCCTCGGTGTCGAAGCGGTAGACCGAGACGACCGGGCCGAAGGTCTCCTCGGCGCAGACCGCCATGTCGGGGGTGACGCCGTCCAGGATGGTCGGCTCGTGGAACAGCGGGCCCAGGTCGGGCCGGGCCCGGCCGCCGGCCAGCACCTTCGCGCCGGCCTTGACGGCCTCCTCGACGTGCCGGGTGACGGTCTCCAGCTGGCGGGCGGAGACCAGCGAGCCCATGTCGGCGCCGTAGGCGAGGCCGCCGCCGAGGCGCAGCGCGGCCGTCCGCTCGGCGAACTTCGCCAGGAAGGCGTCGGCGACCGAGCGGTGCACGTAGAGCCGCTCGATGGAGATGCACAGCTGGCCGGCCGAGGAGAAGCAGGCCCGGACGGCGCCCGCGGCGGCCCGGTCCAGGTCGGCGTCGGCGAGCACCAGCATGGCGTTCTTGCCGCCGAGTTCCAGCGAGGCGCCGACCAGCCGCTCGGCGGCCCGCCGGGCGACGTCCCGGCCGGTGCGGGTGGAGCCGGTGAACGCGACGTAGTCGGCGCGCTCGACCACCTGCGGGCCGACCACCGGACCGTCGCCGAGGACGATCTGCCAGCCCTGCGGGGGCAGCCCGGCCTCGACGAACAGCTCGCGGGCCCACAGCGCGGTCAGCGCGGTCTGGGTGTCCGGCTTGTTGACCACCGCGTTGCCCGCGACCAGGGCGGGCAGCGCGTCGCCGACGGACAGCTCCAGCGGGTAGTTCCAGGGCGAGATCTGCCCGACCACGCCCTTGGGGCGGCGGGCCTCCACCGCGCTGGTCAGACCGGGCACGGCGCCGCCGCGGCGGCGGTCCCGCAGGTAGGAGTGGGCGGCGCGGCCGTAGTGCCGGGCCGCCGAGGCGACGGCCATCACCTCTTCGAAGGCGTGCAGCCGGGCCTTGCCGGTCTCCGCCTGGATCAGGTCCAGCACCTCGTCCTGCCGCTTCAGCAGCAGGTCGTGGAAGCGCAGCAGGACGCCCGCCCGGTGCCGCACCGACAGCGCGGACCAGGCGGGCTGGGCCCGCCTGGCCTGCTCGAACGCCCGCTCCACGTCCTGCTCCGAGGACAGCGGCAGGTCGGCCAGCGCCTCGCCGGTCAGCGGCGCGAAGGTCTGCGTGCGCTGCCCGCCGGACGCGGTGACGCCCTTGGCCAGCCGGGCGACCAGCGCCGCCGGGACCGCCGAGGCGACGCCGCGCGCCGCACCCTTCGCCGCAGGATTGCGCCGGACCTGGCTCGTGCTCTCCGTCATGCGGGCAGCCTAGGCCCTGGACCCCGACTTGTGTACCCGCCGGTAACACCAAAAGGCGGAACGCGCCGCTCCGGACGGGAGGCCTCAGGAGGTCGGGGTGAAGTTGTTCAGCACCGTGGTGAACTGCCGCAGGCTCTCCAGCCAGTCCTTCTCCGGCCCGGACACGTACACCATGTACGCCGTCCCGTCCGCGCGCCGGAACTCGACCTCCTTGGCGTGCCGCCGGGCGTCCTTGGCACCGAAGCTGAACTCCCACACCGCGCCCTCCTCGCCCTTGATCTTGGCGATGGCGAGGCTGGTGCGCTGGTAGTCCTTCAGGCTCTTGCTGAGCGTGGCTTCCATCTGCAGGAAGTGCTCCTGCGGGGAGAGCGGCTGGCCGACCGTGACCGCGAACAGCAGGAAGTGCTCCTGGTCGTCCGGCGTGTAGTAGATCTGGCCGCCGCTCTTCTCGGTGCGCACCCAGTCCCCGTTGGTGGGCAGCAGGAAGCGGAACCCGGCCGGGTCGTCCCGCCAGGCGTACCCGGCGGGCGCGGGCGCGCCGCTGGGCAGCGGGCTCTCGGAGGGCAGCGGGTCGCCCGCGCCGGACGTGCCGGACGCGACCGGGCTCGGCGTGACGGGCGAGCCGCTGCGGTGCTGCTGGACGTAGTACGCGCCCCCGCCCGCACCGGCCAGCAGCAGCACGCCGACCACCGACCACAGCACCGCCCGCCCGCGCCGCCGCCGGGGAGCCGCGGGCACCGCGGGCGGTGCCGCCGCGTCGGGCTGCGCCGGGGCCGGGACGGGCTCGGTGGCCGGTTCGGCGTCCGGCGCGGGGGCGGCGGGCTCCGCGGTCCGGTCGACGACCGGGACGAGCTGGGTGGGCAGCCGGGGGCCGACCGCCTGCTCGGGCACCCGGATGCTGACGGTGTGCCCGTCGGCGACCTCCCGCAGCAGCCGTCCGGCCTCGTCGGCGCCGGGCCGCTCGGCCGGGTCCTTGGCCATCAGCGCGGCCAGCACCGGCCCGAGCCCGGCGGCCCGGCGCGGCTCGGGCAGCGGCTCGTCGACGACGGCGGTGAGCGTGCTGAGCGGGTTGTCGCGGCGGAACGGCGACTGGCCCTCCACCGCGTGGTACAGCGTCGCGCCGAGCGCCCACAGGTCGGAGGCCGGCCCGGGACGCTGGCCCTGGGCCCGCTCCGGGGCCAGGTAGTCGGGCGAGCCGACCAGGTCGCCGGGGCGGGTGATGTCCATCGCGCCCTCGAACTTGGCGATGCCGAAGTCGAGCAGCACGACCCGCCCGGTGCCGTGCTCCAGCAGCACGTTGGCCGGCTTGACGTCGCGGTGCAGCACCCCCAGCTGGTGGCCGCGGTGCAGGGCGGCGAGCACCTGGAGGCCGACGTCGGCGGCCTCCCGGGGCGTCAGCGTGCCGTCCTGGGTGATGACGTCGGACAGCGCGCGGCCGTCCACCAGCTCCATCACGATCCACGGCCGGCCGTCCTGCTCCAGCACGTCGTGGATGGTGATCACGCCCGGGTGCTTGATCCGGGCGGCGGCCCGGGCCTCGCGCTTCATCCGGGACTGGAGCATCTCCAGGTCCTCCTCGGAGAGGTGGCTGACCGTCAGTTCCTTGACGGCCACCTCCCGGTCCAGCATCTCGTCCCTGGCGCGCCAGACGGTCCCCATCCCGCCGCGCCCCAGACGCTCGCCGAGCGCGTACCGCCCGGCCAGCAGACGGCTGGTCGACTGGTCCTGTGCGCCCATGGGCCGTCCCCCCTTCGCTCCCCCACCGCCGGTCGGACGGGGTCCTGGCAGACCGTGTGCCTGCTCGCACCGACGGTTCAGGAGGCCAGCCTAGGCTGCGCGGCGCCCCCCGGGAATCGCGCCCCGGCTACGCGTCGCACCGTGACCGGGTGCTCTCAGCCTGCGACGGCGACGATCCCGGCGAGCGCCGCGACCAGCAGCACCAGCACGCCCCCCAGGATCAGCGGCCCGAGCAGCCTCGGCGCCACCCGCGGCTGCCGCACCGGTCCCTGACGCTCCGTCCCCCGCGCGGCCGCCCGCTCCCGCCGCCCGCCGCGCGGGCGCGGCACCAGCGGACCGGCCGGCGGCCGGGGCACCGGCAGCAGCGGCTCGGGCGGGCCGTCCGGGCCCGGTTCGGGTGCGAACACCAGCAGGTCGCGCAGCTCCCGCTGGACGGCGACCGCGTCCGGCCGGGCCGCGGCGTCCGGCTGCAACAGCCGCTCGACCAGCGGCTGCAGCGGGCCGCAGCCGTCCGCGGGGTGGTGCCGACCGTCCCGGACGGCCGCCAGCAGCGTCGGCAGGTCGGCCTCCGGGTACGGGCCGCGGCCGGTCAGCAGCCGGTACAGCAGCACGCCCAGCGCCCAGGTGTCCGCGGGGGCGCCCGGGTCGATCGCCCAGCGCTCGGCGAGCGGACCGAGCATCAGCGCCCGGGTGTCGTACACCCGGCGCGGCACCTCGCCGCCCAGCGCCGCGCACAGCTCCTCCTCGGCGGCGCCCAGCAGCAGCCCGCCGAGCATCGCCGCGCCGTCCTCGCAGACCAGCACCGTGCGCAGGGTCAGGTTCCCGTGCGTCAGACCGTCCTCGTGCAGGGAGCGCAGCGCGCCCGCCAGGTCCGCCCCGATCTCCGCGACCCGGTACGGCGGGACCGGCCCGCTTCCCACCAGCCGCTCCAGCGGCACCCCCGGCACCGCCTCCTCGGCGACCCACAGCACCTCGTCCTCGGGCCCGGCCGCGAGCCCGCGCAGCAGCCGCGGGTGCGCCCCGGCCGCCGCCGCGACCTGCGCGACCCGCGCCGTCACCCGCGGCCCGTACGACGGGGCGGGCGCCCCCAACGGGTGCCCCGGCACCAGCAGTTCGGGCAGCTCCAACCCGAAAAGCCGCACCCGCGCCCCGCCGTGGACGTCCACCGCGAGCACCCCGGCCTCGTCCTCCGGACGGTCCGTCACCCGGTACCGCCCGGCCACCACTTGCCCCGGCTCCGCTCGCATGCCTGTTCCTCACGCCGTAGTCCCGCCAGCGTACGGCTCCCGCCTGCCCCCGCCACCGCCCGGTACGCGCTTTCCCCTCCACCACCGGAAGCCGCCCCTCCACCCCGCCACCCCCACCCACCCGCGCCGGAGCCGCCCCCGAC
>NZ_JNYE01000101.1 GCF_000717185.1 Kitasatospora phosalacinea
CGCAGGCGACCGCCCCACCCCAGCCCTGGCCACCCAGCCCGCCGCAGGCGACCGCAGGCGTCCGGCGGGTGGGTGGTTCTGTCCCGGTGGGCCGGTACGGCGGGGGGCTCGGGGGGTACGAGTAGGGGCACCGGTGTGCGGAGTGGAGAGGGGGTTGCCGATGGCCGGCTCGCAGGCGTCGAGGGCCCGGGTGGCGCGGCGGATCGCCGCGGCGGCGGCGTACGGGGGTGGTGGGCTGGGGTTGTTGGGGGTGGGGCTGGCGGGGGTGCTGTTGACGGAGAGCCGGATGGCGGTCCGGGCGATCGGGGTGCTGGAGGGGGATCCGCCGCGGGCGGACGGCGTGTACGGGGAGGGGTTCGCCGATCCGTCGGACCGGCGGCGGCCGTTGGTGCTGGCGTTCCTGGGCGATTCGACGGGGGCGGGCCTGGGGGTGCAGCGGGCGCAGGAGACGCCGGGCGCGCTGCTCGCGTCGGGGTTGGCCTCGGTCGCGGAGCGCCGGGTGCGGTTGGTGAACGTGGCGAAGTCGGGGGCGCGGTCCTCGGACCTGGCCCGGCAGTTGGAGGCGGCGCTGCCGCACCGGCCGGACGTCGCGGTGGTGATGATCGGTGCGAACGACGTGACCCGGCACGCCCCGGCGGCCCGCAGCGTGCGGGAGTTGGGCGAGGCGGTGGGCGCACTGGTCTCGACGGGGTGCCACGTGGTGGTGGGGACGTGTCCGGACCTGGGGACGATCAAGCCGGTGCGGCCGCCGCTGCGCTGGGTGGCGCGGCGGCTGAGCCGCCAGCTCGCGGCGGCGCAGACGATCGCGGTGGTGGAGGCGGGCGGACGGACGGTCTCGTTGGGTTCGCTGCTGGGCCCGGAGTTCGCGACCCGGCCGGAGCTGTTCGCCGCGGACCGCTACCACCCGTCGGCGCAGGGGTACGCGACGGCGTCGATGGCGCTGCTGCCGTCGCTGTGCGCGGCGCTGGGGCTGTGGCCGCAGGAGTCGCCGGAGGCGGGTGGCGCGGTGGAGCCGCAGGCGGTGCTGCCGGTGGCGGTGGCGGCCGCCGCGGCGGCGGGTCGTTCGGGTACGGAGGTGACGGCGGCGGGCCCGGCGAACGGCACCTGGCGGTGGGCGACGCTGAAGCAGCGCTTCCGGCTGGCCCTGCCGCACGGCGAGGACGCGGAGCCCGCCGGGGCGGGTGCGGCGGTGCTGGAGGGCGGTGGCGGCCCGCGGGCGATCACGTCGGCGAACTCACATCCGGAGGCGGATGACGCCGGAGCTACCAAGCGGTAACTTTCCCGGGGAGATCCGCCGGATCGCATCCCGAGGTCACTCAGCGAGGAGCCCGCCATGCCCGAAGCCGTCATCGTCAGCGCCGCCCGTTCGCCGATCGGCCGGGCGTTCAAGGGCTCGCTGAAGGACGTCCGCCCGGACGACCTGACCGCGCAGGTGATCGGCGCGGCGCTGGCCAAGGTCCCGCAGCTGGACCCGCGGCTGATCGACGACCTGATGCTGGGCTGCGGCCTGCCGGGCGGCGAGCAGGGGCACAACCTGGCCCGGATCGTGGCCGTCCAGATGGGCATGGACTACCTGCCGGGCGCGACGGTCACCCGCTACTGCTCCTCGTCCCTGCAGACGACCCGGATGGCGCTGCACGCGATCAGGGCGGGCGAGGGCGACGTCTTCGTCTCGGCGGGCGTGGAGACCGTCTCCCGCTCGGTCAACGGCACCTCGGACGGCATGCCGGGCACCACGAACCCGCTGTTCGACGAGGCGCAGGCGCGCACGAAGCACCGCGCGGAGACCGGCGGCGGCGAGTGGCATGACCCGCGCGAGGACGGCCTGCTGCCGGACGCGTACATCGCGATGGGGCAGACCGCGGAGAACCTGGCGGCGCTGAAGGGGATCACCCGGGCCGAGCAGGACGAGTTCGGCGTGCGGTCGCAGAACCTGGCGGAGGCGGCGATCGCGAGCGGCTTCTGGCAGCGCGAGATCACCCCGGTGACGCTGCCGGACGGCACGGTGGTGAGCGCGGACGACGGCCCGCGCGCGGGCGTGACGGTGGAGGGGGTCTCCGGGCTGAAGCCGGTGTTCCGCCCCGACGGCACCGTTACTGCCGGTAACTGCTGTCCGCTGAACGACGGCGCGGCCGCGCTGGTGGTCATGTCGGACACCAAGGCCCGCGAGCTGGGCATCACGCCGCTGGCCCGGGTGGTGTCCACCGGCGTCTCCGCGCTGTCCCCGGAGATCATGGGCTACGGCCCGGTGGAGGCGTCGAAGCAGGCGCTGCGGCGGGCGGGCCTGTCGATCGGCGACATCGACCTGGTGGAGATCAACGAGGCGTTCGCGGCGCAGGTCATCCCGTCCTACCGGGACCTGGGCGTGGACCTGGACCGGCTGAACGTGAACGGCGGCGCGATCGCGGTCGGGCACCCGTTCGGCATGACCGGCGCCCGGATCACCACCACGCTGATCAACTCCCTCCAGTGGCACGACAAGCAGTTCGGCCTGGAGACCATGTGCGTGGGCGGCGGGCAGGGCATGGCGATGGTGATCGAGCGCCTGAGCTGACCCGGACGGGCCGTTGTGGCGAGCGTCTCACCCATCCGGAGTGACGCTGGGTAATTGAGGGCCGGATCACACCGACGGTGTGATCCGGCCCGTTTTTCATCGTTCCGCGACCGAATGATCGACGCACCGGATTGGATCAACTCCGCAGCGTAGAAAGGTATTACCTAACAATTTGAGGACAAGTAGGAAAGTCACAGACAAATCCGACATCAGCCACTGCAGTAACGGCCGCCGATACGGCAGTGTGGAGGCGTAACCCCGTTCCGCTCCTCGTTGGGAGTACGTTCCGTGAGCGCCGTCTTCCTCCTCCTGCTGCTGGTACTGATCGCCCTGACCGCCGCCGTCCTGTTCCACCTCCGCGCGCTGGCACGGAAGTTGGGTGAGCAGCGGCCCGCCCCGCAGGTGGACGAGGCACTGATACGCCGAGCCGTCGCCGAGGCGCTGGCCGCCGACCGGGAGCGGGAGATCACCGAGGCCCGGGCGTTCTGGGCCGAGCAGGAGGCGCGCGCCGCCGAGGACTCCCCGCTGTTCGACACCCCGTTCACCACCATCGGCGAGGACTGGCCGATCTTCTTCCCCCGCCCGACCGGCCCGCAGGACGCCGCCGACAACAACGGCGTGATGGACCCGGAGTTCGGCGAGGCGCTGCGCCACGCGCTGGAGGACCTGATCCAGGACGGCCCGGCGGACGGCGCCCCGGCCGGCGGCGCCCGGGCCGCGCACCCCTCGCAGGGGCACCCCTCCCAGGGGCACCCCGCGCAGGGCGGCGGCCTGCCCGCCCCCGGCGACAACGGCGACGTGAAGGCCCGCCGGGAGGCCGACCTGCTGGCCACCGGCCTGGAGGCCGGGCTGCTGGACGCCGAGTCCGAGCCCGCGGCCGCGCCCGACCCGCGCCGGCACCCCTCGCACCCGGACTTCGTGCCCAGCCCCACCCCGTCCCGCGAGTGGACCGACGACCGGCTGGCCGCGCTCGCCGAGGAGCGGATCGCGCTGACCGACGTCCGCCCCGGCCCGCTCGGCACCCTGGACGTGTACGCCTTCGCCGACGGCACCACGCTGTGCGTCGCGCCCGGCGACCGGGAGGCCGCGTACCGGCTGATCGACGCCGTCCGGGCCGGTGAGGACGTCCGGCTGCTCGGCGGGTCCCGGTTCTCCGGCTCGTACTCGCTGACCTTCTCCACCGACGACGAGACGGTCTACGTGCTCGCCGACCGGGTGGTCGCCTCGATCTGACGGCCGCCCGCCCGCGGCGACGGGGCGCCGACCGCCCGGCAAGGGGTTGCCCGGGCCGGGTCGGCGCCCCTTCGCCGTTCGGCGTCCTGACGCGGCGTCAGCCGGTGGCCAGGTCGGTGGCCTCGACGTCGGCGAGCGCGGCGGCCAGGACGTCCTGGTGCCCGTCGCCCGCGGCGAGCGCCAGGTCGTGCCCGGTGACGGCGAGTTGGTCGCCCACCGCGAAGGCCCCGCAGTCCGGCACCTCCAGCGCGGGCAGCCCCTCCAGGGCCCGCCCGGCGTCCGCCAGCCGCCGGGCCAGCGCGAGCACCGCGGCGGCCCGGGACGGGTGCCCGGGGACGGCGCCCAGCAGGCGGCTCTGCGGCATCGCCCGGAAGCGGTCGGCGAGCCGGTCGACGGCGGCGGTCAGCCGCGCGGCGGCGGCGGGGAGTTGCTCGGACATGGCCCCGAGCCTAGGCCCTCCCGGGAACGCGGCGGGCCCCGGAGGAACGTTCCTCCGGGGCCCGCCGCGTCCTACCTGCGGGGTGCGGGTCAGTCGTCGCCGCGCAGGATGGCGATCAGGCGCAGCATCTCGATGTAGATCCACACCAGCGACAGCGTCAGGCCGAAGGCGGCCCGCCACGCCTCCTTCTCGGGGGCGCCGTGGCGGATGCCCTCCTCGATCTCGGCGTAGTCGAGGGTGAGGAAGAACGCGCCGAGGGCGATGCCGACCAGGCCGACCACGATGCCCAACGGGCCCGAGCGCAGGCCGAAGTCGGCGCCGAGCAGCGTCGCGACCAGGTTGACCAGCAGCAGGATCGAGAAGCCGATGGCGATCGAGATGCCGATCCGGGTGTACCGGGGGGTGACCCGGATCCGGCCGCTCTTGTAGGCGATCAGCGTCGCCGCGAACACCGCGGCGGTGCCCAGCACGGCCTGGATCGCGATGCCGGGCCAGAAGGTCTCGAAGAGCTTGCTAATCGCGCCGAGGAAGACGCCCTCCAGCGCCGCGTAGGCCAGGATCAGCCCCGGGTTGACGCTGCGCTTGAAGCTGACCACCAGGCCGATGACCATCGCGGCGACGGCCGCGCCGATCGCCGGGGCGAAGTTGTCCGTCGGCACGAGGAACCACGCCAGCGCGCCGGAGCCGACCAGGGTCAGCAGCGTCATGGCCGTCCGGGCGACCACGTCGTCCATGGTCATCCGGCCGGTCTGCAGCGGGCCCGCGGACGGCGCGTCGTACATCACGGCGAGCTGCTCGTCGGTCAGCGGCTGCTGCCCCGCGTGCGGGTCGCCGTACGGCTGCTGGCCGTACGGGTTGTTGCCGTACGCCTGCTGACCGTACGGCTGCTGGCCCGGCTGGGCGGCCGTCTGCGTGCCGAACCCCGCGTACTGGTCGTTGCGGGTGAAGGACCCCTCCCGCGAGAAGACCGGGTTCCTGCTTCTCATCACATTCCTTCCGGGGCGGCACGGCACCACCCACACACAGCACAAGAGTAATGGTTTGGCAAAGTATTCCGCGTCGGTCGTGAGGATGATCCCGTGTCGGCTGCGCGGAGGGCCGCCCAGGGGGCAGGGTGGGTGGCGCACCTGACGCATACCCAGAAAGGCGGCCCCATGGCCGAGGAACTGTACGCCACCCTGAAGACCAACAAGGGCGACATCGTGATCCGGCTGCTGCCGAACCACACCCCCAAGACGGTCAAGAACTTCGTGGAGCTGGCGACGGGTGAGCGCCAGTGGATCGACCCGAACACCGGGCAGTCGAGCAACGAGCCGCTGTACGACGGCACGGTCTTCCACCGGGTCATCGAGGGCTTCATGATCCAGGGCGGCGACCCGCTGGGCAACGGCACCGGCGGCCCGGGCTACAAGTTCGCCGACGAGTTCCACCCGGACCTCGCCTTCACCAAGGTCGTCGAGACCCGCTGACGCCGCCCGGCAGCCGGGAGCCGCCCGTCCCCGTGCGCGGGGCGGGCGGCTCCTGACGCGGCGTCGGGGCCGGTCAGTCGGTCTTGATGCTGCTCAGGATGTCCATCCGGGAGGCCCGGCGGGCCGGCCAGAGGGCGGCGACCATGCCGACCAGGGCGGCGAGGCCGAGGAAGAGGAGCACGCTGCCGTACGGGATCACGGTGGTCAGTCCCTTCAGGTCGGAGGCCAGGACCCGGAGGGTGGCCCAGGCCAGGAAGCAGCCGAGCAGGACGCCGACCACCGCGCCGAAGAGCGAGATCACCACCGACTCCAGGCGGATCATCCGCTTGATGCCGCGCCGCTCCAGGCCGATCGCCCGCAGCATGCCGATCTCGCGCTTGCGCTCGAACACCGACATCGCGAGCGTGTTGATCACGCCGAGGACGGCGACGACCACCGCCATGCCGAGCAGGCCGTACATCAGGCTGAGCGTGGCCGAGATGTTCCGGTTGAAGTCGTCGACCAGGTCCTGCATGGTCCGGACCTCCATCACCGGGTTGCGGCCGGTCGCGTCCTTGATCGCCTGCTTCAGGGCGGGCGTCGGGCCGTCGGTGCCCTTGACCAGGATCTGCTGGACCAGCGGGTCCGGGTCGCCGGCCTCGATCAGCCGGTTGGGGGCCACGATCGGGGAGACGCCCTCGCTGTTCTCGAAGACGCCGCCGACGGTGAGCGCCACGGGCGCGCCCTTCGCCGCGGTGGCCCGCAGGACGGAGCCGACCGACAGCTGGTGCTTGGCGGCGAACTCCCCGCTGACCAGGACCTGGTCCTGCCCGAGGGCCGCGGTGGAGCCGGACTCCATCGTCAGGTTGACCAACTGGTCGAAGGCGGCCGCGTCGTAGCCCTCGATGGCGCGGTCCTTGCCGACGCCCTCGATGTCCCACCAGACGTTGTCGACCTGGCTGACCGCCTTCACCCCGTCCGCCTTCGCCACCAGCCCGGTCAGGTCGGCGGAGAGCTGGCGGCCGTTGGCCATGTTGACCGCGTAGTCGGCCTTCATGGTGTCGCCGACCAACGACGTGACGGCGCTGGTGACCGAGTTGCCGATCACGGTCAGCGCGGTGACCAGGGTCAGGCCGATGGTCAGCGCGGCCGCGGTGCTGGCGGTGCGGCGCGGGTTGCGCACGGCGTTCAGCCGGGCCAGCTTGCCGGGGGTGCCGAACACCTTGGCCAGCACCGGGCCGACCAGCGCGATCACCGGGCGCGACAGCAGCGGCAGCAGCACGAACACGCCGATCAGGGTGAGCCCGGCCCCGGCCGCCAGCATCAGCTGCGCCGTCGTGCCGGTGCGGTTCGAGCCGGTCAGGATCAGGCCCAGGCCGGGCAGCGCCAGCACCGCGCCGATCGAGTTGCGGATCACCAGGCCGCGCTGGGTGGTCGGCTGGTCGCCGCTGCTCATCGCCGCGACCGGGGGGATCCGGGAGGCCCGGAAGGCGGGCAGCAGCGCCGACAGCACGGTGACCAGCACGCCGACCACCAGGGTGCCGACGACCGTCGCCGGGGCGATCACCAGGGAGCCGGTGGGCAGGCCCTCGTCGAAGGCGTGCAGCAGCGACTGCAGGCCCGCGCCGATGCCGATGCCCGCGAGCAGGCCGCCGACCGACGCGATCACGCCGATCGCGAGCGCCTCGACCAGCACCGACTTGGTGACCTGGCCGCGGCTGGCGCCGACCGCCCGCAGCAGCGCCAGCTCCTTGATCCGCTGGGCGATCAGCATGGTGAAGGTGTTGACGATGATGAAGATGCCGACGAACAGCGAGATCCCGGCGAACACCAGCAGCACGGTCTTGGTGTTGCTGACCATGCCGGCGACCATCTCGGCCTGCTCGTCCTTGAGCTCCTGGCCGGTCTGCAGCTCGGCGCCCTCGGCGGGGACCTCGGCCCGGGCCTGGTCGAGCAGTTGGGCCTCGCCGGTGCCGGGCTTCGCGGTCAGCACCACGGAACTGAACCGGCCGGGCTCCAGCAGTTCCTGCTGGGCGGTGGCGGTGTCCATCAGGGCCAGCGTGCCGCCGGAGGTGACCTGCGGGTCGTCGGTGGTGAAGACGCCGGTGAGCACCGCGTCCCGGGCGGTGCCGTTCCCGGCCACCCGGACGGTGTCGCCGACGTGGTAGCCCGCCTTGTCGGCGGCCTGCCGGTTCAGCGCGACCTCGCCCGCGGTACGCGGGCCGCGGCCCTCGGCCATCGGGTAGCGGGGGTCGGCCCCGGAGGCGTCCGGGACGAAGTTGGCGCCGCGGGAGCTCCACACCTGGCCGACCAGGTTGCCGTTCCTGTCGGCGACGGCGGTGAAGCCGGAGACCACGCCGCGGGCCCGCTCGGTGCCGGGCAGCGCGGCCAGTTCCTTGACGGTGTCGGCGGTCAGCACGGCCTCGTCCTCGCCCCGGCGGGGCCCGTCGCCGGGGTCGCCGGAGTCGCTCCCGCGGGCGGAGACCAGCACCGACACGTCCGAGAAGCTGGTGGAGAAGCTGTCGCGCATGGCCCGGCCCATGGTGTCGGAGAACACCAGGGTGCCGGCCACGAAGGCCGTGCCGAGCAGGACGGCCAGGGCCGTCATCAGGAGTCGGCCCTTGTGGGCCAGCACGTTGCGCAGTGCGGTGCGATACATGGGGTCAGTCCCGGGGAGGTCGGTGCGGGCGGGGTCGACGGGGGCGTCGGGCCGTCAGCTGGTGCGGCCCTTGGCGTCGAAGCGGCGCATCCGGTCCAGGACGCTGTCGGCGGTGGGGTGGTGCAGCTCGTCGACGATCCGGCCGTCGGCCAGGAACACCACCCGGTCCGCGTACGAGGCGGCGACCGGGTCGTGCGTCACCATCACCACGGTCTGGCCGAGTTCGCGCACCGAGTTGCGCAGGAAGGAGAGGATCTCCGCGCCGGAGCGGGAGTCCAGGTTGCCGGTGGGCTCGTCGGCGAAGATGATCGCCGGCTTGGAGGCCAGCGCCCGGGCGCACGCCACCCGCTGCTGCTGGCCGCCGGAGAGCTGGGCGGGCCGGTGCGAGAGGCGGCCGGAGAGGCCGACGGTCTCCACCACCCGGTCCAGCCAGGCCTGGTCGACCTTGCTGCCCGCGATGTCCATCGGCAGCGTGATGTTCTCCAGCGCGGTCAGCGTGGGCAGCAGGTTGAACGCCTGGAAGACGAAGCCGATCTTGTCCCGGCGCAGCCTGGTCAGCTGCTTGTCCTTCAGGCCGACCAGCTCGGTGTCGCCGATCGTCGCCGACCCCGAGGAGACCTCGTCCAGCCCCGCCATGCAGTGCATCAGCGTGGACTTGCCGGAGCCGGACGGGCCCATGATCGCGGTGAACTCGCCCTGCCCGAAGGAGACCGAGACGTCGTCCAGCGCAACGACGCGGGTCTCGCCCTCGCCGTAGACCTTGTTCAGACCGGTGGCGCGGGCCGCTGCCACACCGGTGTGGGCTGCGTACGCGGTCGAGGTGCTCACGGTGGGGACTCCTGTCCGGGAGGGGCGGGGTTTCGTCACGGAGCGGTCGGCCCGGAGGCTCCTTCGACCGCTACTCCATCCTCCCGGCGCCCCTGCCCCGCCCACGTCGCTCCGGCGAACGGTTGCCCCACCACCGCCAGGCGTACGGCCCCCCGCCGCCTTCTCCTCCTGCGGGATGACCCTCCCCCGGGGGTCAGGGTGGCCGAGAACCACCCAAGTGTGGCCGAAACGCCAGACGCTTCGTCAGATGTCATGGAAGCATGACAACTTCCGTCCCAGGAAATATGCGAAACCGTCGCTCGGCCGACTAGGCTCAGTGTCTGAGTCAGCCGCGCTCCCTGGCCCAGATGGTGGAACGCAGACACGGGCAGCTTAAAACTGCTTGGCCGCGAGGCCGTGCCGGTTCGAGTCCGGCTCTGGGCACTCTCCTGCCCTTTTTTCGTAACGCTTTGTGATCGAAAGAGTGCAGATTCCCTCCGCTCGTCACACCGCGCCCACGCCCGCACCTCTGACTCCGGGGGCGGACCGCTTCTACCACACGATCGGAAATGCCTGGCCCCCCGTAGGACCGGGCTGGAAGCATCGGGTGATGCAGCTCTCACTACTCCCCGGCACGAACCGCGACAACGCCCTCACTGCCCTGACGAAGGTCACCGAGAAGGTCACCAACCTGTACACCGGTAGCGGTCACTACGACGCTGGCGGACTCCTCCTTGCCTACCTGGAGTGGGCGAGCGACGCGGTCTACAGCCTGGAGGGGGTGGTCAGCCCTGCGGACCTCGACCGGCTCATCCTCACCCGTCGACACGACCAGCTGCTCGCGGGCGCGGCAGATCTCGGCGCCGCCCACCTGATGCGGGTGACGAACCAGCTGGTGCAGCTCGAACTGTCCCAGCGCTCCCGGGCGCTCCAGGCGGCGGTGGAGGACCTCCAGGCAAGCATCCGCAAGTGGAACCGCTGGGACAGCTACGACTACGTCCTCGTGTTCGACACCTCGGTGTTCATCCACCACCCCGAGCAGCTACAGGACATCAAGTTCCACTCGCTGCTCGGTGCGCCCTACTGCAGCTACTGCCTGATCGTACCGATGGTGGTCATCGACGAGCTCGACAGGCTAAAGGAGGCAGGCAAGGACCACACCCGCTGGCGGGCACGCCACTCGTTGCGGATCATCGACAGCATCTTCGAGGACTCGCACTCGACAACGGCCGTCCTGCACGGCCAGTCGGAGGAGGAGCGCTTGACCAGGCGCAACCCCGAGCAGCGGGTGACCGTCGAGTTGCTGGTCGACCCGCCGCAGCACGTCCGGCTGCCGGACCCGGACGACGAGATCGTGGACCGGACACTGGCGGTGCAGCCGCTGGTCGACGACCGGGTGACGCTATTCACCTACGACACCGGCTTGGCGAGCCGGGCCCGGATCGCCAAGCTGCCGTACATGAAGCTGAGCACACCGCCGGAGCCGGAGCCGTCGGCGCCGGTGAAGAAGGCGGGACGGCAGCGGAACCGCCCGATGGAGCCGCAGCAGCAGAAGCAGCCCGCCGAGGGCAGCTGACGCTTCATCCGGCCTGCGGTGGTTTGTGCCGTCCTGTCCGCCCCAATGAGCACGGAGGAGCGGGCATGGCGACGTCGCTGCACATCACGCCGAAGGACTACGAGGGCCTGGTGGTCACCCACGACGGGCGGCTGCGGGTGGATCTGACGGATGGCGGGCTGGGCCGACTGGCGGGTGTGATCCGCCAGTTCGAGCTGTCGAAGCGGGACCCGGAGCAGCGCGCGGCGTGGCTCCGGAGCATCACCGACGTGGAACTGGTCGAGCTGGCGACGGGCCGGTGGGGCGGCCCCGAGCAGGACGTCCAGGACGAGGCGATCCGGCGTCTCCAGGCGCTCACCGAGAAGCTGCGCCCGACCGTGGAGGTGCTGCGGGATGCCGGGCTGCTGGACCAGGCCGTCGAACAGCCGGCCGCCGTCGCGCAGACGTCCGGGCGCGAGGCGTGAGCGTCCTCGGCGGGAACGCGCCCTGCCTGCCCCAGCCCGAGTTCTCGTACCCGCTCGGCCACGCCAAGGCCGGGTGCGTGCGCTGGTCGTGCCCCGAGTGGTGCAGGTGGCACCACGACAAGTGGCCGGGCCTGGAGCCCGGCCGGATCGAGCTCCCGGCCCGCCCCGGCGTAGCGGAGGGGCAGGCGCTCGGCGAAGTGCGGGCGGCGTACAGCCCGGAGGAGATCAGCCAGTCCCTCACCGCGACCGCCAACCGGCGCGAGGAGGTCCGTAGGGAGCGCGTGCTGAACGCTCTGGAGGAGCATCTGCGAACCGTGCACAACGATCATGCTTCGGGGGCAGACTCGTTGTCACCCCAGCCGACCTCCCCCCGTCGGCGGGGCACCGCCACGTCGGGGGTGCGCGGTGAACCTGCGCCCCTACAGTGTGCCGAACCGGCGCCCGTACCCGCGGGTGGCCCGGGCCCGCCGCCAGATCGAGCGGGCGACTAGGATGCGCCCGTGCCCGATGTGCGGGCACCCAGAGCGGGAGCACGCCTTCGAGGGTGAGCACCGGGTGTGCTCGCGAGGCCAGGGGGTGCGGATCTCCTGCCGGGTGTGCGCGGAGTTCTGGGCCCGCCTCCCGGCTGTCGCCGCCCTCCAGGAATTCGCCCGGGTGCTGTCGACCCCGCCGCGCCCGAGTTCCTTCACCCTGACCTGACGGTGCTGAGCCGGCGGGCGCCCGCCCGCCGGCTCAGAGGGTGATGGGCCGGAACATCGAGACGTAGCGGGGGCTGCCCGGGTGCTGAATGATCCCCATCTTCACGTACCCCCACCGCTCATAGAGGGCCCGCACTCGGGGGTGGTCCTCCTCGACCAGGAGGTGCACCCGCTCCTCGGGCCGGTGCGACAGCAGCTCCTCGTGCAGGGTGTGGGCGATGCCGGCCCCCCTGAACTCGGGGAGAACCATGATCTCGCAGAACGCGAACGTGCGGGTGTCGGTCTCCGTGAGGTCGGCGCCGGGCTCGGTCTCGATCAGGCCGCCCCACTGGTAGTCGGCGGTGCGGGCGAACCCGTAGGCGTAGCCGATCGGCTGGCCGTCGACTTCCCCGAGCGTGCAGCCCCAGCGGGGAGCGGCGGCCTGGCGGTGGAGTCGGCCGGTGAACGCCTCCATGGTGAAGAACGGGTCACCGGCCTTCTCCTCGGCGTAGATCCGGTCGTAGAGGTCGAGTAGCACCGGCTCGATCCCGGGCAGATCCTCGGCGGTGTAGTAGGTGACGGTCAGGATCGGTCCGGGTTGGACGGCCACGCTGCTGCTCCTGTCCCTAGGCTGCGGTGACGGTGTCGTAGCGTTCCACGAAGGCGGCCCCTTCGGGAAGATCGAGACCGGTCAGCTTGTCCCGGACCTCGCCGAGGCGGACCGCCCAGCGGGGGCAGTTGACGGTCGGGGAGAGGTCCAGCGCCTCGCCGGCCATGCTGATCCCCCGCTCGACTTGGCCGTCGGCCAGGTAGCACTGCGCGAGGTGCACGGACGTGGCGAACTGGTTCCTCCTGAACCCCGGAGGGCGCAGCGCCATCGCCTGCTCTTCCTGCCGCGCCGCCTTGTCGGGCTGACGGAGATCCATGTACGCCAGCGCCCCGGCCGACAGGACTTCTCCGGGGCCGACGAAGGCGAGCCATGGGTGGACCGGGTCGGGGCCGACGCGGTCGAGGACGGCTTCGGCCTTCGCCAGCGCGTTGCCCGTCTGGGCCTTCTGCCCGGAGGCGGCGTAGCCGAGGGCGAGGCGGCCGTGCAGGAGGGCGGTCAGCCGGTGGTCGCGGCTGTTGCGGGTCGCGTCGAGCGCCAGGCGGGCGATGGTGATGGTCTCAGTCGCCCGGCCGAGGGCCCAGGACTGACGGGACATGTATGCCCAGATGCGGGCCTGGAGCTGCTTGTCGCCGGAGAGGAGACCGGCGCGGAGGCCGCTGTCGAAGTTCCTGCTCGCGCGCTCCTGGTCGCCGCTGTCGAACGCGAACCACCCGGCGCTGGCGTGGAGTTCGCCGATCACCCGGTACAGGGCCTTCTCGACGTTCGGCCCGTAGAGGCACCGGGCCATCGCGCCCTCGATCTGCCGGACGAACTCCTCCGCGATGTCGGCCAACTGGTCGCCGCCGTAGAGGTCGTCCACGGCGTGGAGTTTGGTGATGCTCTCGCGGATTCTCTCGACGTCGCTGGCTCCTATCCGGCCGCCGCTCGGTAGCGGGGCGAATGCGAAGCTGATCAGGTTGCCGGTCGCGGCAAGCATGAAAGAGCGTCGGCGCACGTGGTCCTCCTGGTCGGGGGTCTCCACAAGCAGCGTAGAGGTCGGCTCGAAGGCCGCAAGATCACGCAGCCTTTTACCCGAAAGGGTGAAGCCCAGGGCGTCGCCGGACAGTTGGAAAACGTCCATCAGGCCGACGAGGGATTGCACATGCGGCTGCGCGGTCTCCCCGGACAGCCAGCGGCGAACCTGCCGACCGGTCGCGTTCCCCGGCTTCTCGAACCGCGTCTCCTCGGCGGCGTTGATTGCCTTCGCCAGGTCCTCCGCGGACAGATCGGCACTGTCCATGAGCCCTCTGAGCACGTCGTTCGGGCGGACCTCTGCCATGGGCGCTCCTCAGTCCGGGAAGGCGACCCCCTCGCCCACCTCGCGCTGCCACCCGCTCAGAAATGTCCTAGGGGCGTGAGGACAGCGCCCCCAGAATGTCCTATCCGGGGTTGCGTGACTACCAGTTCACTGAATGTCAGCAGCCGGTGAGCAGCACGAGGAGCACCGCGAACCGGCCGCTTCGCACCCCCGTAACGGCGCGGTGGTGCGGTCCTGCGCCCCCAGCGCGGGTCCTCACGGGCTCCGCGGAGGCGTATCCACACTGACGCCGCCTCGGCGGCCCACCAGGAGGTACAGGCCCATGAGCAACAACAAGCACAGCAACGACAGCGGGAACAACGACCACCACACCGACAGCGGCGAGGGCGGCAACAACGACAGCACCGGTGGCTCGACCGGCGGCGACGAGTAGTCAGCCCCGCACGCAGTAGGGCCCCGGGCGCACCTCTTCATCGAGCGCCCGGGCCCTCCCCCTCGCGGAAGATCAGCGCCCCTGACCGCCGTACGTCCCCCGACGTGACCGGCCATCAGATCAGGCCGGCACCCGCATGAGCTTCACCGCGGACCCCGGATTCCCAGTGGCGCACCACGCTCCCTACCGAGCTGCCGCGCCCGGCCCCGCTCCTCCCGTCGGGGCCGGGCGCGGCGACCAACTGTGTCGCGCCCCAGGAGCCTTCCCATGCGCAGCGCCATTACCTACCTCTGCACCGACGACAAGGTCAGCCGGCCACTCATGACGGGGTGGTGCGAGCAACGCGCCGCTGACGAGAACATCCCGGTGACCGAGACCGTCCTCGACACCGACGAACTGCTCCCGCTGGCCGAGCGTCCCGGCTGGAAGCACGCGATGGCGCTCGTGGAGAGCGGCGACGTCGTGATGGTCGTGACCCTCGACCGCACGATGCTCGCCGCCTGGCGCAAGGACTGGGACCGGCTCGCGGCCTCCGTGGCCGAGCACGGGGCCGTTCTGGTCACCCACCGGACGCCCGTACCGTCGATCCCGCCCACGGACGGGGCGCAGCAGCTTCCGCTCGTCCCCGCCGTTCCCCCCGTGGTGGAGCTGGCCAGCACCGGGGCGCAGCGGTGAGCGGGCGCAGGAGACGGCGGCTCGGCCGGGTCTACCGCCTGATGATCGACGCGACGGCCCCCGACCTCGGTGTGCGCCTCGGCGCCGTCGGCCCGGTGCGGGAGAAGCTGGACAAGGCGCTCAAGGACTGGGGTATCGGGCCTGCCGACCGCGCCGACATGATGTGGATCGCCCACGAGCTGGTGGCGAATGCCCTCCGGCACAGCCCGCCTGGCCTGCACCAGGTGAGCCTGTTCCTGTTCCCCGAAGGTCACCGCCTGGTGGTGACGGTCCACGACGGCAGCAGGGCGAAGCCGTACCTGCCGGCGGACGCGGTCGGCAACGACGGCGCTGAGTCTGGTCGCGGCATGCTGCTGGTCGAAGCGCTCGCCGAGAGGTGGCAGGCCGACCTCACCTCGCACGGGAAGAAGGTGTGGGCGGTGTTGGCCCTCCAGGAGCCGGTGCCGCCGTTGCAGCTGGCGTCGATCATGCCGCAGGCCGTACGGCGCGCGGCCGTCATCGCCGCGGTGGCCAGCACGTCCCGCTTATACGCGGTCCGACCTCGCCGGGCGGTCGCGTAGGCACCACAGACTCCCGGGGACTCGTGCACTCCGGGTGTCCGCCGGTCTCACCCGGCGGACGATCGGCGCGCGCTGCGGGCTCGCCGGGCCTCCCGCCCTCGTGGGCCGGGCGAGGGGGCCACCGCAGAGGCCCCGCGGGCGGTGACACCTCCCCCGCCCGCGGGGCCTCTGCCAGCTCCGCCCCGGCCTGACAACGACACCAGGCCGGGGGCCCGACCCGCCCGGAACCAGACGAGCCCCGGAGGACACCGTGTCCCTCTCCAATCCGCTTACCTCTGCCACGGTCGCGCTCAGCGGGCCGGACAACTCGGGTAAGACGAAGCAGCTCGGGATACTGCTGCGGCGCCTCGGCCCGGCCGGGACCTCCGGCGGGACGCTGGACGCCCACGACCCGCGGTGGCCGGCCATCGTCGCGGGCCCTGGCGGCATGGGCGGCTGGTGGTGGGAGCACGGGCCGGTGGAGGAGGTCGCCGACGTCCTGGCCAGCTCCTACCTGGAGCGTGCCCGCCGGCTCGGCGACGCCCCGGTGCGCCTCATCGACCGGGGCATCCCGATGCTGGAGGCGACCCTCGCCGCGACCGTCGCCGTCCGGGAGGGCCTGAGCGCCGACGCGGCGGCGGACCGAGCGCTCAAGCTGCTGGAGCCGTTCCGCGCGGGCCTCGCCGGGGCGGAGGCCGCCGAGTTCGGTGTGCTGCTCCTCCACCACGAGGACCCGGAGGTCGGCACGGCCCGGGCGCTGTCGCACGAGAAGTCGGTGACGCCGGGATACGCGGAGTACCAGCGGCACCTGCACACCCAGATTCACCGCCTGGCCGCCGACGGCCGGTGGTCGAACGTCATCGTGGTCAACGGGCGGCCGGTCGTCGAGATCCAGGACGAGCTGCGGCAGGTCGTCCACCCGGCGGTGCCGGCCGTCCCGGCGCGGGCGCTGCCTGGTGTCCGGGTGGTCGCCCTCGGCGGGCTGTCGGAGTGCGGGAAGAGCAGCGCCGGGGAGTACCTGCGGGTGCACCACGGGCACGCCCGACTCAAGATCGGGTATCTCCTGGAGGACGCCGCGCGGTGGGCCGGGGTCGCTGACCCGTACCAGCTCCACCCGGTGGTGCGGGCGGAGCTGCTGGTCGATGCCCTCGACCGGTACTGCGCCGCGCACCACTTCCTGGACCGGGTCACCGTCGAGTCGCTGCACGAGTACGACAGCGCGGCGGAGCTGCGCCGGATGCTGGGTGGCCAGCTCTCGATCCTCTACCTCGACGCGGAGCCGGAGGTCCGGGCGCGGCGCGGCACGGCCGGCCCGGTGGACGTGGTCGACCGGGACGAGGTGAAGACCTCGCGCGGGGCCGACCGGATCGCCGGTCTCGCGCACGTGCTGGTCGACAACAACGGCTCCCGGCTGCGGTTGGAGCGGCAGCTCGACATGGTCGCCCTCGGCGCGCGGTGGCCGCTGCGGACGCCGGCCGTCGCGCCGGTGAACACGCTCGGCCTGCCCGTTCCGCTGGAGTCGTACCTCTCGGAGCTGCTAGACCGCACCACCGTGCAGCAGCCTCCGGTGATCGACCTGCTGGCCGTCACCGGCAGCGGTGCCCGCGGGAAGTACCAGAAGGGCTGGTCCGACCTCGACGTGTTCGTGATCGCCGACCCGGCGGGCACCGCGGAGCTGCGGCGGGTGCTGGAGCGGCTAGAGGTCGACCTCGGCGGAGTCAAGCTGGGTCTGACCGTGCTCACCGAGGGCGAGTGCCGTAGCGGCATGGTGACGTCCCGTCTGCTGCACGTCCTCGCTCTCCTGGGCTCCGGGTCGCTGGCCGCCCAGTGGTGCCGGCCGGGTCTGGTGCTGCCCGCGCCGGACCTCGCGGCGGACGTCGCCGCGTCGGTGAAGGCCGGCGTTCAGGGCGCGGTGGAGATCCGCCGTCAGCTCTTGAAAGGAGCGCCGGACCTGCGGGCCCTGTACAAGGTCACCGCGCTGCTGGCGAAGGTGCTGCTGCGGTTCTCCGGGGTGGAGGTGTCGGCGGACGCCGACGCCTTGGCCGCGGTCCTCAGCGAGGCGGCGGGGGCGGGGCCGCGGCTGCTGACCGAGGACCGTGGCGACCGGGACCAGGCCGTCGCCCTCGCGGAGCTGGAACTGGTCCGTGACGCCCGCCGGGACCGGGCTCAGGCGGTCGTCCTCGCGGAGCTGGTGCTGGGGCGCTGGCTGGCGACCACGGCTCTACCCGGGGGTCAGTGATGCGCAAGGCGCGGAAGACCTTCGAGAAGTCGCTCAGCGCGGCGGAGGCCGACGTCGAGGCGGCGGGTTGGCAGGCCGTCGCGGGCATCCTCCCGGTGCCCCGGCTGCTGCGCCGTACGTCCCTCGGCGACCGCGTCGTCCTCGCGTATGAGGACGTGTTCGCTACGGGGCGGTACACCATGCTCCTCGGTGACGTGATCGCGGTCGCCGACCGGAGCGCGCTCGCGCTGCCCCGGGTCGTCGCCCTGGTCGACGCGGTCTGCGACAGCCTGATGGTGAGCGTCCGGAAGACCGGCAGCACGGCGCCGCTGTCCACGTGCATGCCTGGCCTGTACGCCGACCGCATCCGGCCGGGTGGCCGGGTCGACGAGCGGGTCCTCTCCGACCGCCTCACCGTTACCTCGACGAGCACCGGCCGGCCGGTGCGGGTGCGGGACCTTGCCGGGTTCTCCGCGATCGTCAACGGCGTCCCGATGCTGCTCGACGTCCCGGACGCCGTGCTGTTCGCCCGGGACCGCCTCCGGGGTGACCGGGCGGTCCTCGCCGCGCTCACCCAGGGTGACCCGACGGAGCCGAACATCGCGGGCGATCCGCTGTGCTGGCTCGACTTCCAGTACGCCGGGTGCAACGGCGTGGCCGGGGACGTCGCTGTCCTGCTCTGGTACCTCCTCGGCATGGGCGGGTGGCTCGTGCCCCGGTACCAGCCCGACGTGTTCGCCCGCACCCTGCCGCTGCACCTGCCTCCGGTCGCCTCCCCGCGGCTCGACCAGGTCGTCCTGGACGAGGAGCAGCGCCGGGTGGAGATCGGCTACACCTGGCAGGTCGGCGCCGGGCGACAGGCCGCGATCGGCCGCCTCCTGGACCGCCTGAGCACCGACCTCGGCGAGGCGGCCGGCCTTGCCCCGCACACCCTCCTGGCGCAGCTGAGGCCGTTCCTGCTGCTGCGCCTGCTCGGCGTGGTGCCGCTCGCGGCGCTCACCGAGGACGACCGCCTCCTCCTGCTGGCCAAGCTCGCGGAGGCCCACAGCGCCGCTGAGGCGTTCACCCGCACTTCTCCGCTTCCGCCGACGGAAACCGCCGGCCTCGACGATCGGACGGACGACCATGACCGTGTACCCGTCGACTGAGCTTCCCCTCTCCGTGCTGCCGCTCCAGGGCCGCACCGCGCTGGTGACCGGCGCCGCGACCGGCATCGGGGCGGCGGTCAGCCGGGCCTTGGCCGCCGCCGGTGCGGCCGTCGCCGTCGCGCACCTCGCACAGGTCCCGCAGGCCCGCGCCGTCCTCGGTGACGTCCGCCGCGATGGCCGGGCCGGGATAGAGGTGTCCGCCGATCTCACCGACCCGGACGCCGTGCGGGCGCTGGTGAGCCAGGTCGAGAGCGAACTCGGCCCGGTCGACGTCCTGGTGAACAACGCCGGGGCCTACCCGCGCGTCCCGTGGCCGGAGCTGGGCGAAGCGCAATGGGCCGCCGCGATCGAGTCCAACCTCTCGATCCACTATCGGACTTGTGCGGCCGTCAGCCCCGGTATGGTGGGCCGCCAGTGGGGCCGGATCATCAACATCGGCTCCGTGAACGCTCGCGCCGGGAGGCCCGGGCTCACGGCCTACAGCGCGGCTAAGGCCGGACTGATCGGTCTCACCCGGTCACTGGCGCGGGAACTCGGCCAGGCCGGGGTGACGGTCAACGCGGTCGTGCCCGGCGCGATCCAGGTCGAGGCGGAGAACGCCATTCCGCCGCAGCATCGGGCCAGGCCGGAGGAGCAGATCCGTCGGCAGTGCATCCCGCGCCGAGGCCGGCCGGAGGACGTCGCCGCGGCGGTCGCCTTCCTCGCCAGCCCCGCCGCGTCCTTCACCAGCGGTCAGTCGTTGCACGTCGACGGGGGTTGGCTCCTCCACTGACCGCCCGACCCAACGAGTAGAGAGTCACCACCATGTCCAAGAAGCACCGCGCCCGGGCCGTCCTCCTCACCCCCGGCGACACCCTGCTGCTGATCGGCCGGGTGCGCCCGGGCGTCGCCCCGTACTCCGTCGTCGTCGGCGGCGGCGTCGAGGAGGGCGACGCGGACCCGAAGGCCGCGGCCGTCCGTGAGGTCTACGAGGAGATCCACGGCCGCGCCGAGATCGTCCGGCACCTCCACACCTTGGAGGACGACAAAGAGCGCCAGGACTTCTACCTCGCCACCGTCGAGGAGTGGTCGTTCGACGACAAGAGCGGACCGGAGTTCACCCAGGAGGGCCGGGGCGAGTACACGCTCCTAGAGCTGCCGCTCACCGTCGCCGCGATCGACGCCGCGAACCTCATGCCCCCGGAGTTCGCAGCCGTCCTGCGCGGCTTGGTCGAACACGACGAGCTGGTGCCCGTCGCCCAGGCCGTGGAGTAGCCGAGATGAGTGGACACGAGCTGTGGCCGGAGGTGCCTCCGCCGGGACTGGCCGAGCAGATGACTGCGGCGCTGGCTGCGCAGGGACACGCGCCCGGTGTCGCCACATCGACGGACAGCGCCCCGAAGTGGAAGCGGGACATCCTGACGGTGCTGGCGGCGGCGGATGCGGCCGGGGTGCTCAGGACGTGCCCGCACCTGTCGGAGAAGCCGCAGGCGTGCGCCGTCCTCGCCGAAGCGCCCGACATCCTGCTGTGCCTGGCGTGCTACAGGGAACTGACGCCACGGCGGGTCTGCCCGGACTGCAAGGGCCCATCAGGCTCGGCCAGCCCGGAGGGCGGCGTCGAGGACGTGATCACCGGCCCGACAATGATCTGCTCCCGGATGAGGTGCGCCCAGTGCGCGCGGTCGGCTCCGGCGCCGACTGCGCCGGGCGGGACGTTCGGCAGCTGAGCGCGCCCTGTTGTTGCGGCCCCGGCGGTCCTCGCCGGGGCCGCAATGCTGCCAGGCCCCGGCCACCCGCCGCGAGCCGCGAGCCGCGAGCCGCAGGGGCGGTTTCCAGCCAATCCCGGAAACAGGGCGGCCGGAAACCGTCGCTCTAGGCCGTGACGGTGCGTCACCCGAGGTCGGAAGGCCATGTTCCCGCAATGTTCCCGCGGGAACATCCGGGCCCGTTTCGGCGGGCTGACCCGGGCCGATTCGGGGGATGCGGGGAGGTTCGCGCAGGTCGCGGGAACGTCGCAGGTCAGAGGGGGTGTGGCCTCCGGTTCGAGTCCGGCTCTGGGCACTCTCCTGCCCACCCTCCGTAACCCTTGGTGACCGAACGGGCACGGGTGCACCCGGAGATTGAACGGATCGTTCACCACGAATGCTTGACCATGCGGCGTTCAAGGACCATCCTGGGCCCATGGCCGACACCCCTCCCCCGCCGCCCGCGGGCACCGACCCGTTCGCCCCGCCCGACCCCGCCGCCGACCGGACCCGGCGGGTGTACGCCTCGCTGTTCCGGATCGCCGAGCGGCACGCCGCCACCGACGGGCAGCGGCAGCGGCAGACCAACCCGGCGGCACTCGCCCCGCACGAGGCGGTGCGGCTGGTCGCGTTCCTGCTCAGCGGGGCGGCGCTGGCCGAGGAGGGCGAGCCGGAGGTCGACCGGGCCGACGTGCTGGCCGCGCTGACCCTGCTGCCGCTGGTGCGGGCCGAACTCGACGAGCTGGAGGCCGGGTTGCTCACCATGGCCCGCGGGCGCGGGATGACCTGGCAGGAGATCGCCTTCGGGCTGGGCCTGGGAACGCCGCAGGCCGCCCGGCAGCGGCACGAGCGGCTGGCCGACCGCACCGCCCCCGCCGAGCAGCCCTCCTGACGCCTCCGCCGGGGCGGCCCGCCGGGCGCCCCGGAACGCCCGAAGGCCCCCACCCGGTGGAGGGTGGGGGCCTTCGTCAACTGCCTGCTGTACTCCGCCCGGTGGCGGGGCCGGCTGAGCACCACGGAGGTCGTGGTCCGGCGGCGCTGCCGGGCGGAGGGCCTCCGACTCGTACCCGACCTGGTGTCGGGTCTGGTCGCTTGCTCGCTCGCGACGTACTCGCTCGCCCGCGACTCACTTGCTCGCGGCGAGCTCCTTCTCCGGGGCGGCCGCGGCGGCGGGCTTCGGCGCGGGGGCGGAGGCCTCCTGGAAGGCGTCGAAGGGCTTCTCCATCTCGGAGAGGCCGACCGTCTCGCGCTTGAGGAACATCGCCAGGGTCCAGTCGGTGAAGACCCGGATCTTGCGGTTCATGGTCGGGACCATCGCGCCGTGGTAGCCGCGGTGGAACCACCAGGCCAGGCGGCCCTTGAGCTTGACCTTGCCGAACAGGATCGCCACGCCCTTGTGCAGGCCGAGGCCGGCCACCGCGCCGAGGTTCTTGTGCTTGTACTCGGCCTGCGGGAAGCCGCGCATGCCCGCGATGACGTTGTCGCCGAGCACGGCGGCCTGGCGGACGGCGTGCTGCGCGTTCGGCGGGCACCAGGCGCCCTCACCGGCGGCCAGGTCGGGCACCTGGGCGTTGTCGCCCGCGGCCCACACGTAGTCGAAGCCCTGCACCTGGAGGGTCGCCGCGGTGTCCACGTGGCCGCGCGGGCCGAGCGGGAGGCCGAAGCGGTTGACCACCGGGTTGGGCTTGACGCCCGCGGTCCACACGATGGTGGAGGCGTCGAACTCCATGCCGTTCTTCAGCACCACGTGCTGGTCGACGCAGGAGTCCATCGAGGTCTCGATGTAGACCTCGATGTCGCGCTCCTCCAGGCGGCCCTTGGTCCACAGACCGAGGTCCGGGCCCATCTCGGGGAGGATGCGGTTGGCCGCCTCCACCACCACGAAGCGCATGTCGGAACGGCTGACGGTCTTGTAGATCTTGGCGGCGTCGCGCGCCATGTCCTCGATCTCGGCGACGGTCTCGATGCCGGCGAAGCCACCGCCGATGACCACGAAGGTCAGGGCCTTGCGCCGGACGTCCTCGTCCGTGGTGGACTCGGCCTTGTCGAGCTGCGCCATGACGTGGTTGCGGAGGCTGATCGCCTCCTCGACCGTCTTCATGCCGATGCCGTGCTCCGCCAGGCCCGGGATCGGGAAGGTGCGGGACACCGAGCCGGTCGCGACGACCAGGTACTCGAAGGGCAGTTCGTAGGACTCGCCGGCTGCGGGCTGGATGGTGGCGACCTTGCGGGCGTGGTCCACCTCGGTCACGTGACCGGTGAGCACCTCCGCCTTCTTGAGGGCGCTGCGCAGCGGCGCGACGAGGTTGCGAGGGGCGACGTTGCCGCCGGCCGCCTCGGGGAGGAAGGGCAGGTACGTCATGTACGACCGCGGGTCGACGACCGTGACGGTCGCTTCGCCGTAGCGCATCTTCTTGAGGATGCGCATCGCGGCATACAGGCCGACGTAACCACCGCCGACAATGAGGATGCGAGGACGCTCCGTGGTGCTCATATCCGAAAGTATCCACCCCCGCCTGATGGGCCGTTCGTGAGGCCCGTCACAAGCTCCTGGACACCTGGTGCTACACTACGCGCCCGCAATTCCGCCCCGGAGGCCCTTCCTCACCCCCGCCGACCGCCCGCGGTGAGCGGGCCGGGCCGCAGTGCCGCGCTGAGCAGCAACGATCCCGGCCCCGCACGGGTTCCCGAGCGGGGTTTCGATTTCTCCGGGATGAACGGCAGGTTGCCTGCGATCCCACGAGCGACCCGCCGACCGGGCCTTCGGTCCACATTTCGGTCGCCGCAGCGGCCCGGAGTGGGTCGAAAGACTGGATTGCCATGTGAAGAAATTCACGAAGGTTCTCGCCGCGACACGCCGGAAGGCCCCCGGAGCGGCCCGCAGCGGTCTCCCGCGCGCCCTCCGGGGGCCTTCCGACGGCCGGTGGATCAGACGATCGACCAGGCGATCCCGTCCAGGATGTCGTGCTCGGAGACCAGCAGCTCGGCGGCCCCGGTGCGCTCCATGACCTCCAGCAGGACGAGCGCGCCCGCGGCGATCACGTCCACCCGGCCGGGGTGCATGACCGGGACGGCGGCCCGCTCGGCGTGCGAGGAGTGCAGCAGCCAGCGGGCGACCTCCCGCACCTGCTGGACGCCGACCACCGCGTGGTGGATCCGCTCGGAGTCGTAGCCGGGCAGCTCCAGGGCGATCCCGGCGACGGTGGTGACCGTCCCGGCCAGGCCGACCAGGGTGGCGCCGGAGTCCAGCGGGACGACCCCGGCGACGGCGTCCAGCGCGGCCCGGACGTCGGCCCGCGCGGCCTCGATCTGCGCCTCGGTGGGCTGCCCGCCCGCGAAGTGGCGCTCCGTCATCCGCACGCAGCCGATGTCCGTCGAGTACGCGGCCCGCGCCTCCTGCTCGCCGAGCACGAACTCGGTGGAGCCCCCGCCCAGGTCGAACACCAGGTACGGCGGCCGGTGCGGGCCGCCGAGCAGTTCGCGGGTGGCGCCGGTGAAGGAGAGCCGGGCCTCCTCCTCGCCGCTGACCACGCTCGGGGTGACGCCCAGGATCTCCTTGACCCCGGCGGTGAACTCGGCGGCGTTCTCGGCGTCCCGCGAGGCGGAGGTGGCCACCATCCGGACCCGCTCCGGGGCGACCCCGTGCGCGGCGATGACCTCCGCGTACTCGCGGCAGGCCGCGAAGGTGCGGGCCAGTGCCTCGGGGTGCAGCCGCCCGGTGCGGTCGACGTCCTGGCCGAGCCGGACGATCAGCATCCGCCGGTCCAGGTCGGTGGTCTCGCCCGTCTCCGGGTCGAGGTCGGCGATCAGCAGGCGGATCGAGTTGGTGCCGCAGTCGATCGCGGCGACGCGGGTGCTGCTCACGACTCGTCCTCCGGTCCGTCGGTCTCCGCGGCGGCCCTGCGGGCGGCCCGCTCGGCGCTCAGCGCCTCCTTGGCGGCGATCACCGCGCCGTGGTCCCGCCCCTCGCCCCTGGCCCGGTTGCGGGCGACCCGCTCGCCGGCCGCGTCGACCTCGGCCTCGCTGACGCACGGGCCCTTGGCCCACCACTGCTCCAGCATCCCGATCGCCTCGTCGCCGAGCGGGTTGACGCCCTCCCCGGCGGCCAGCGAGTGCCCGACCAGCACGTGCAGGCACTTGACCCGGTCGGGCATGCCGCCCGCGCTGGGGAAGCCCTCCAGCACCTCGATCGCGTCCCGGCGGGCGATGTAGTCCTCGTGCGCCGCCCGGTACGCGGCGGCGAGCTCCGGGTCCTCGGCGAGCCGGGCGGTCTGCTCCTTCATCACGCCGTCCGCCTCCAGGGTGCCGATCAGCGAGGCGGCCCGGGGGCAGGTCAGGTAGTAGAGCGTCGGGAACGGCGTGCCGTCGGGCAGGCGGGGCGCGGTCTCCACCACGTCCGGGTTGCCGCACGGGCAGCGGTGGGCGACGCCGCGCAGCCCGCGCGGGACGCGGCCGAGCTGGGCGGCGATGGCGGCGACGTCGCGGTCGGACACCTCGGGGGCGTCGGACGCGGGAGGGTTCTGGTTGCTCATCGGGAGTCTGTTCGTCAGAGGGGGCGGGGGACGTTGGGGCGGCTCAGCGGGCCGGTCGCGGCGCGGGCAGGGCGGCGTCGGCGGCGTCCACCGAGTCCCAGAGGGTGGCGTACCAGGGCTTGACCGCCTTCGGGCGGCCGGCCGCGGCGTCGGCCGAGGAGGGCTTCGCGCCGGGCGCGGGCGGCGGGGAGACCGAGACGAACGGGATCTCGCCGGGCAGCGCGTAGTGCAGCCGCTCCCGGGCCTGGGCCTTGACGTACTCCGGGTCCTGCCAGCGGGCCTTCTCCCGGCGCAGTTCGTCGACCTGCTGGCGGGCGTGCTCGGCCTTGGCCCGCTGGGCGGCGATCTCGCCGCGCTGGGCGATGTACTGCCGGGCGGGGTAGGCGAGTATCGCCACCAGCGAGCACAGCACGAGCACCAGCACGGTGGCCCGGCTGGTGAAGCGCGGTCGCGCCGCCAACCCGGGAATCCTCCACTTGGCCATCTGCTCGCCCCTCCTGCGCATGCCGGTGCCCCGGCCCCACCCTACGCGGTGGGAGCCGGGGCACCGGTCACATCAAGGGGTTGTTCAGCCCTTGCTGCGCTTACTTGTCCGCGGAGCGGCTGTGCCTACTTGTCCGCGGAGCGGAAGCGCGGGAACGCGCCGCGGCCCGCGTACTCGGCGGCGTCGTCGAGGATCTCCTCGATGCGCAGCAGCTGGTTGTACTTGGCGACGCGCTCGGAGCGGGCCGGGGCGCCGGTCTTGATCTGGCCGCAGTTGGTGGCGACGGCGAGGTCGGCGATGGTGACGTCCTCGGTCTCGCCGGAGCGGTGCGACATCATGCAGCGGTAGCCGCTGCGCTGGGCCAGCTCGACGGCGTCCAGGGTCTCGGTGAGCGAGCCGATCTGGTTGACCTTCACCAGCAGCGCGTTGGCGGTGCCGGTCTCGATGCCCTTGCGCAGGCGCTCCGGGTTGGTGACGAACAGGTCGTCGCCGACCAGCTGGACCTTGTCGCCGATCGCGTCGGTGATGGCCTTCCAGCCGTCCCAGTCCGACTCGTCCAGCGGGTCCTCGATGGAGACCAGCGGGTAGTCGGCGACCAGCTCGGCGTAGTACGCGATCAGGTCGGCGGAGGAGAGCGCCTTGCCCTCGAACTGGTAGGCGCCGTCCTTGAAGAACTCGGAGGCGGCGACGTCCAGGGCCAGGGCGACGTCCTTGCCCGGGGTGTAGCCGGCCTTCTTGATGGCCTCGGTGATCAGGTCGAGGGCCTCGCGGTTGGAGTCCAGGTTCGGGGCGAAGCCGCCCTCGTCGCCCAGGCCGGTGGAGAGCCCGCGCTCCTTCAGCACGCCCTTGAGGGTGTGGTAGACCTCGACGCCCCAGCGGACGGCCTCGGAGAAGGACTCCGCGCCGATCGGGGCGATCATGAACTCCTGGATGTCGACGTTGGAGTCCGCGTGCGAGCCGCCGTTGAGGATGTTCATCATCGGGACGGGCAGCACGTGGGCGTTCGGGCCGCCCAGGTAGCGGAACAGCGGCAGGTCGCTGGCCTCGGAGGCGGCGTGCGCCACGGCGAGCGAGACGCCCAGGATGGCGTTGGCGCCGAGCGAGGACTTGTCCGGGGTGGCGTCCAGGTCGAGCATGGCCTGGTCGATGAGGCGCTGCTCGGTGGCGTCGTAGCCGACCAGCTCGGGGCCGATCTGCTCGATCACGGCGAGGACGGCCTTCTCGACGCCCTTGCCGAAGTAGCGGTTCTTGTCGCCGTCGCGGAGCTCCAGGGCCTCGAAGGCACCGGTGGAGGCACCCGACGGGACGGCCGCACGACCGGTGCTGCCGTCGTCGAGACCGACCTCGACCTCGACCGTGGGGTTGCCGCGGGAGTCGAGGATCTCACGGGCTACGACGACATCAATGGACGGCACGAGTGCATCTCCTAGCGGAAGCGGATGTGTGGTCGTTACGACCAGAGCCTAGCCGCACACCGCCCCGCGGCCACGCCCGGCCGGGCCCCGTCTCACGGTGTGGCCGGGCTACTCATCGGTAGTTCACCTGTTTGACGGCCGTTCCGCCGCTCCCGGCAGCGCGAACTGCCCGGCGCGCGCCGGGAGCGGACGGGACGTCAGGGGACGCGGCCCTCGTCAGGGCTGCGGCGGGGCCTCGTCAGGCCGCCGGCCGTGCGCGTCCCGAATGTCGGGACCGGGCGCCGGGCGCCGGGCGCCGGGCGCCGGGCGCCGGGCGGCGGGCGCCGGGCGCCGGGCGGCGGGCGCCGGGCGGCGTCAGAGCGCGAGCACCTGGCCGGGCAGGATCAGGTCCGGGTCGGCGCCGATCAGCTCGTGGTTGGCCCGGTAGATCCGCTCCCAGCCGCCGGACACGTTCTGCGCGGCGGCGATGCCGGAGAGCGTGTCGCCGTCCTGGACGGTGTAACCGCCGGCGGCTGCGTTCTGCGGGGCGGCCTGGGGCGCGGCGGGCTGGGGTTCGGCGGGCTGGGCGGGGGCAGCGGGCTTCGCGGGCTTCTTCGACTGCGAGCTCTTCGGCTGCTGGGGCGCGGTCGGGCGCTCCTGGGAGCGCGAGGCGGTGTCCTCGGAGGTGTCGGCGGGCGCGCCGCCCTTGGCGAGTCCGGCCCGCTTGGAGCAGACCGGCCAGGCGCCGGGGCCCTGGGAGGCGAGCACCCGCTCGGCCACCGCGATCTGCTGGGCGCGGCTGGCCTGGTCGGCGCGGGCCGCGTACTGGCCGCCGCCGAAGGCGCGCCAGGTGGAGGGGGTGAACTGCAGGCCGCCGTAGAAACCGTTCCCGGTGTTGATGCTCCAGTTGCCGCCGCTCTCGCACTGGGCCACGCGGTCCCAGGTGTCGACGGGTGCGGCGGCCGCTCCGGTGGCGGCGAACAGTGGCAGGGCCAGGCCGACCGAGGCCACGCCGGCGGCGGCGATGACCTTCCCGGCCTTGGTACTACGGCGGTGGCGAGGGGTGTTGGCGAACAGCACGGGACATCCTCTCCGCACGCCTGCGAGGTGAGCTGTCGGGTTCGGACCGGGAGGTTGGCCCGGCCGCCGGACGCTCCGGACGCGGTTGCGCCCGCTGCTCGGCGGCTTCACCCCAAGCCGTTGGGACTACGGCGTTCACACTGGTTCCCCCGCTCCTGTCCGGTACCTGGTAGGTGGCCCGAGGACGCGGCGGACAGGACTCGGCGTGCCGCGATCGGGGCCCGCAGCTGCGGGCATGTCGGAGAGTAGGCAAAGCTGACGAGCAATCACAAGCTCATATCACCATGATCACGCCGAAATTACGGATCTTCGATCCTCGTACACGAACGATCCAGGTATGTCCGGATTCGGTCCGAACCGGAGTGCGACGCGCGCCCCCGCCCCGGCGCGTCGTCGGCCCAGTCGGGCGGCGTGTCGCGGGCGCCGAAACGGCGTCAGCGGGGCGTGAAGGAGACCGGGAGGTCGCGCAGCCCGCGCATGATCAGCCCGCCCCGCCAGCGCAGTTCGGCGGGGTCGGCCGCCAACCGAACGTCCGGAAGCCTGGTCAGTAGGCTGCCGATCGCGCGCTGCCCCTCAAGCCGGGCCAGCGGGGCGCCGATGCAGTAGTGGATACCGTGACCGAAACCCAGGTGCGGGTTGTCCGAGCGGGCCAGGTCGAGGGTGTTCTCGGCGGAGAACCGGGCCGGGTCGCGGTCGGCCGCGGCCAGCACCACCAGCACCGGGTCGCCGACCGGGACGTCCACCCCGCCGATGGTCAGCGGCGCGGTGGCGAACCGCCAGGTGGCCAGCTCCACCGGGCCGTCGTAGCGCAGCAGTTCCTCGACGCCGGTCTCCAGCAGGGCCGACTCGCCGCGGCCCAGCGACTGCTGGAGCAGGGCGCGCTGCTCCGGGTTGCGCAGGAGCGCGTACATGCCGTTGCCGATGAGGTTGATGGTGGTCTCGAAGCCGGCGAAGAGCAGGATGAAGGCCATCGCCGCGGCCTCGTTCTCGGTGAGGTGCTCGCCGTGGTCGCTGGCCCGGATCAGGCCGGAGATCAGGTCCTCGCCGAGGTCGGCCCGCTTGCGGTGGATCAGGTCGGCCAGGTAGCCGCGGATCTGCTTGACCGCCCGGCCCACCCCGCCCCGCTTCCCCCCCGTGTGCCGGATCATCATCCCGGCCCAGTCGCGCAGGTCGTCCTGGTCCTCGGCGGGGACGCCGAGCAGGTCGCAGATCGCGTAGATGGGGAGCGGGAAGGCGAACTCGTGGATCAGGTCGGCCTCGCCGCGGGCCGCGAAGGAGTCGATCAGCCGGTCGGTGAGCTGCTGCACCCGCGGTTCGAACTCGGCCACCCGGCGCGGGGTGAACGCCTTGGAGACCAGGCGGCGCAGCCGGGTGTGGTCGGGCGGGTCGATGTTCAGCAGGTGGGTCATCAGGTCGGCCTGCCGCTCCCCCGGGATGCCGACCCGGCCGCTGCGGTGGGCCTGCTCGCTGTGGTGCGCCGGGTTCTTCGACAGCCGGGCGTCCGCGAGCGCCTGCCGCGCGTCCGCGTAGCGGGTGACCAGCCAGGCGTCCACCCCGCTCGGCAACGTGGTGCGGTGCACCGGCGCGTGCTCCCGCAGCCAGGCGTACGCCGGGTAGGGGTCGGCCGCGAACTCCCAGGTGAAGAGTTGCGGATGGGTGGCACGGGGCTGGTCTGGCATGTCTTGACCGTATCGGGAAGCGCCGTCGCGTGAGTCTGGTCACCTGGTGGGTATTCCCTGTTGCGGAGCGTCGGGGCGTGCCTACGATCCTCCGATAACCACAGTGGGCGGCGTGCGGTCCGGCCACGGGTGCGCCCTCGGAAAGGGGAGCAGACCATGCGAGTAGCCGGTGCAGTGGTGGTCATCGCGGTGCTCGACGGAGGTTCGGGGGCCGACCTGGCCCGCCGCTTCTCCGCCGCCGGCGCCGCCGGTCTGCTCATCGCCGACCTGCACCCCGGCATCGCCGAGGACCTCGCGGCCGAACTCGACCGCCCCGGCTGCCCCGTGGTCGGCGTCTCCGGCGACATCCACCACCCGGCCGACATCGCCGCGCTGGTCGACACCGCCGTCAAGCACCTCGGCCCGATCGACCTGTTCGCGGTCGCGGGCCCGGACGGCGAGCGGATCGTCCAGCTCGCCGACCTGCCCGGCCACCTGAACCCGCTGGCCGAGGTGCTCGCCCTGGTCGGCGAGGCCATCGGCGAGGTCGTCCCGGCCCAGCGCCGCCCGGTCGCGAACGTCCCGCTGGCGGGCTAGGCGGGCTGGGGCCCCTCCCCCGGCAGTCCCTCCGCGGCGCGGACCTCCGCGCGGTAGCGGCGGGCCGCCGCCCGCAGCGCCGCGTCCACGTCCACCCCCCGGTCGTGGGCGCGCTGCGCGACCGCCAGCAGCAGCTGCCCGGCCGACTCCGCGGTCAGCTCGGCGGGCAGCTCGTACGGCGCGTCCGGCACGCCGGTGAAGTGCGAGCGGCGCACCCGCGACACCAGCTTCGCCGCGTACGCCAGCGCGGGCAGCCCCGCGGGCACGCCGTCCAGCACCGATTCGCGCTGCTTCTCCGCCGCCTTCAGCTGCTCCCAGTTGGCCTCGGTCTCGGCCGAGCCGGTCACGCTCACGTCGCCGAACACGTGCGGGTGGCGGTACGTCAGCTTCTCGACGATGTCGCCCGCCACGTCGTCGATCGAGAACGGGTCGTCGGCGTCCTCCTCGGCGATCCGCGAGTGGAAGAACACCTGCAGCAGCACGTCGCCGAGCTCCTCGCGCAGGGTCTCCCGGTCGCCCTCCTCGATCGCCTCGACCAGCTCGAAGGCCTCCTCCACCAGGTACTTCACCAGGCTCTCGTGGGTCTGCTCGGCGTCCCACGGGCAGCCGCCGGGCGAACGCAGCCGGTCCATCACCGCGACCAGGTCGAGCAGCCGGGCCCCCGGCAGGTCGTACGAACCCGGCAGCACCTCGATCTCCGGGTGCTCGCCCGCCTCCTCCACCGCGATCCGCGCCAGCGCGTCCGTCAGGCCCGGGTCGCCGTCCGGGCTCTCCAGCCAGACCGCGGGCGCCCGGGCGAGCAGCAGCCGCGCCAGCGCCGGGGCGGACGGCCGCTCCACCTGCTCCGGTTCCACGCCCGCCGCCCGCAGCGCGGCCAGCTGCGGGTGGTCCGCGACACCGGCCAGCACCACGGGCGCGGACCGGAGCGCCTCCCAGGCCGGCCAGGAGAGCAGGCCGGGGGCGACGCGGTGGGTGGTGGTCAGCAGGGTCAGCTTCGGAGTCTCCACGGGACCGAACCTACCGCGGGGCGCGCCCGGCTAGTGCTTGCGGCGGACCTTCGCGGCCAGGACCATCAGGCCGGCCAGGACGCAGCCGAGGGCGGCGAGGCCGATCAGCGGGAGGACCCCGGCGGTGCCGGTGTCGGGGAGGTCGCCGTTCCCGGTGGCGTCCGCGTCGACCGTCACGTCGAAGGCGACGTTCGCGGTGGCGCCGGGGGCGAGGTCGGGGACGGTGCAGGTGACGGTCCGCCCGGCGGCGGTGCAGTCCGGGTCGGAGCCGCTCCGGTACGTGGTGCCGGCGGGCAGCCGGTCGGTGACGGTGACGCCGGTGGCGGTGTCGAGGTCGCCGGTGCTGCCGTCGGCGTGCCGGTTGGCGACGGCGAAGGAGTAGGTGACGGTGTCGCCGGGCTCGACGTTGCCGGGCGGGTTGTCGTCGGTGGTGCCGGCGGGGCTGTTGGCCTTGGTGATCTGCAGGTCGGGTTCGAGGGCGTCGACGGCCAGCCAGGCGGCCTGCGGGTGCAGGGCGTCGCCGGAGCCGTTGATCCGCAGGACGGCCTGGGTGGCGGCGGCCGGGATCTTCCCGGTGACGTCGATCGTCCGGGCGTCGTAGCCGTAGTTGTCGACCGGGTTCGGGTCACGGGTGGTGACGTTGGTGCCGGTGCCGTCGGCGGCGACCCGGTCGATCCGGCTGGCGAAGGCGTTGTCGGTGGTGACGCCGGTCGGGCCGGGCAGCGGCAGCAGGGTGAGGTCGGCGGTGCCGGAGCCGACCAGCAGCTGGTCGCCGGAGATCTGCACGTCGCCGTCGCCGACCACCACGCCGAGGGTGGCGGCGGGGGCGGTGGTGGCGGGGGTGCGGATGCCGCCGAGGGTGAGGGTGGCCAGGTTGTCGGGGAAGCGCAGCAGTTGGAAGCCGTCCCAGACGTCGAGGTAGCGCAGCGGGTCGGCCGCGTTCTCGTACGCGACGACCAGGGACCAGCCGCCCCAGCAGCCGACGTTGCTGCCGCCGCCGTCGGCCGAGGAGGAGCGGCCGTCGCAGGCCTGGAGGTCGGCGACGGTGTAGCTGCCGGGGCCCGCGGCCTGCACCTGGGCGGTGACGTCCTTGACGCCCGCGCCGGCCAACAGGGTCGGGGTGCCGCCGGTCTGCTGGTCGAACCAGTCGTAGGTGTCGGCGGTGAGCCGCTCGTAGGAGGAGCCGCCGGGCACCTTCCAGGAGACCTGGTCGCCCCGGGCGATGTCGCCGGAGTGGCCGCCCGCGGTGCTGGTGTTGACCGGGTTGAACTGCCAGTACAGGCGGGCCGAGAGCACCTTGGCCCCGGCCGGGACGACCAGGTCGGCGGCGGAGGCGTTGTCGCCGGGCGCGTTCGGGTCGCTCTTCACGTACTTGGTGCGGTTGTTGTTGCTGCCCTCGGTGTCGTTGCAGGGCGAGCCGTCGCTGTCGTCGCAGGTCAGCACCGAGTTGGCGGCCATCGTCAGGTTGCCGTGCGCCAGCAGGCTCACCGCCGGGTCGGGCCCGATCGGCCGCTGGGTGCCCGCCCCGCGCAGGGTCGCGGGCACCGCGGGGGCGGCGGCGAGCGGGACGAGGAGCCCGGCGACGGGCAGGGCCGCGCACAGGGCGCGCAGCATCCTCGGCAGGGGTGAACGGCGCTGGAGCACGGGCAACCTCGCAACCGGTGCGGTGGGGCGGACTGGGCAGAGGGACCCAGCCTCACCGGCCCGCTGCGGAACGCCCGGCGGACACGGCCCGCCCGCCCGGGCGCTCACCCGTCCGGCCGAGGACGCCCCGAGGACGCCCCGGCGGCTACCGGGCGGCCTGGCCGCTCGCCGGGAGCCAGTTCTCGGTGCTGCCCTCCAGCCCGATCTCGGTGGTGTTCCAGGTGCCGTAGCGCGGGTTGACCTCGATGTGCAGGGCGGTGCCCGCGTCGACCAGGGCCTTGCGGATGGCGGCGTCGCCGTCGGCGCTGGACGGGTCCTGTCCGTCGGCCAGCTTCACCAGGCCGATCTGCTGCCGGTAGAAGCCGTCCACGTCGGCGGCCGGGACGCCCTGCTTGGCGCGCAGCAGTTCGGCGAGCTTGGCCTCGCTGCCGACGGTCTGCGCGTCCGCGGACCGGGCGCGGTCGACCTCGCTCTGGCTCACCGTCAGGCTGCGGTCCGCGAGGGCGCGGGCGACGACCCGGCCGAGGATCAGGTCGGAGACCGCGTGCCGGGCCAGGCCGGGCTGCTCCTCGGTGGCGGCGCCGCTCTGCGCGGCGCCCTCCCGGACGGCGGCGACCCGGGCCTCGACCTGGGCGACGCTGATCCGGTCGCTGCCGACCACGGCGGCCGCCCCCTGGTGCGCCGGTGCGCCGCCGCAGGCGGCGAGCGCGGCGGCGGCGACCGCGGTGCCGAGTGCGGCGCGCAGTCGACGGGCGGAGCTGGTGCGGATCACTGGGGCCTCCTGGGCGGTGGAGCGCGGTCCGGTGGTGCTCTGCGTACGTGGCTGGGACGAACACTATTGACCGCCGCGCCCGGGGGCCAGACCCCGCGCAGGGAAGGCTGATCTAGGTCGCGTAGGGGTTGGTGGTGGTGCGGTGGCGGCCCAGCTGTTCGAGGTGGGTGCGCAGGCGGCGGACGTCGGGGTGGTGCGGGCCGTGGCGGCGTTCGGTCTCCATCAGGAGTTCGAGCAGGCTGTGCCAGCCGGTCTCGGCGTGGCCGAGGGCGGCGAGCAGCAGGCCGGTGCGTTCGCGGACCTCGACGGTGTGCGGGGAGTCGGGCGGGAGGGCGGCGAGCACGGCGCGGTACTCGGCGAGCGCCTCGGCGGACCGGCCGAGGTGGTCGAGGCAGCGGGCGGTGTGGCGGCGGTGGTCGAGTGCGGCGGGGTCGTGCGGGGCGGCGGTGGCGGTGAGCTGCCGCAGTTCGGGCAGGGCCTCGGCCCAGCGCTGTTCGGCGAGCAGGGTGCGGGCCCGGATCGCGCGCACGGTGCGGACCAGCGGGGCGCCCTCGCCCTGTTCGGCGGCGGCCCGGGGCAGCAGGCGGGCGGACAGGTCGAGCACCTCGGTGTGGCGTCCGGCGTCGACCAGGTCGGAGAGCCGGGCGCAGGCCGCGCCGAGGGTCTCCGTCCCGGGCGCGGGCGCGGGCGCGGGCACGGACGCGGACGCTGGCACCGGCCGCGGGGGCGCCGCGGGCGGCGGGACGGCGGCGGGCGGCGGGGGCGCGGAAAGGACGGGGGC
>NZ_JNYE01000102.1 GCF_000717185.1 Kitasatospora phosalacinea
CGGCAAGGCCGACCACTGATCCCCGCACCCTGACCCTCCGCACCTGCCCCCCCACCCCCCACCCCCCACCCCCCACACCCCGACGCCCCGACGCCCCGCCGCTCCACCGGCGGGGCGTCGCCGTGCGGTTGGGCGGCGGGGTGGCCGAGCGGTTGGGCGGCCGAGCGGCTGGGTGGTTCAGCGGTGGCTGCGGTGCGCGGTCGCCGGGCCGACCTCCCGCAGCCGGGCCAGCGCATCGAGGCCGGTGGGGCCGGACGGGGGCGTGAACAGGCGCAGCCGCTGGTCCGCGGCCTGGGTCTGCAGCAACTCGTAGTCGAACTCGCTCGGCCCCACGTCCGGGTGGCGGACCCGCAGCCGACTCGTCCGGCGCACCGCGACCTCGTGCCGCGGCCAGAGCCCGGCGAACTCCTCGCTGGCCGCGGTCAGCCGGCCGACCAGGGTGCGGGTCGGCGGGTCGAAGCCGCGGCGGGTGGCGGCGGCGCGCAGCTCCGCGACGTGCAGGCGGCCGAGCGGTTCGCGCTCGTCGGCGGGGTGCGCCTCCCGGACGGACGGCTCGGTGAACCACCGCCAGACGATGTTGCGGTCCGGCGCGGCGACCGTGCACACGCGGCCGAACAGGGCCTCGGCCAGGGAGTTCTGGAACAGCAGGTCACCGAGGTCGGTGAGCAGTTGGGCGGGCGTGTCACCGAGCCGGTCGAGCAGGTAGCGCAGCGCGGGCCGGACGTGCTGCCCGGCCGTCGGGTCCTCCGGCGGGCGGTGGCCCGCGAGCAGGTGCAGGTGGTCGCGTTCGTCACCGGTCAGCCGCAGGGCCCGGGCGAGCGCGGCCAGCAACTGGGGCGAGGGCTGCGAGCTGCGGCCCTGTTCGAGCCGCATCACGTAGTCGGCCGACACCCCGGCGAGTTGGGCGCGTTCCTCCCGCCGCAGGCCGGGCGTGCGGCGCCGGGGCCCGGCGGGCAGCCCCGCGTCCTGCGGCCGCAGCCGTTCGCGGGAGCGGCGGAGGAAGTCCGCCAGTCCGGTCCGGTCCATCTGCACGCCGCCCATCCTGCGCCGTCGGGGTGCTCCGCGCGGCCGCTCCGGCGAAATCCGTCCCGGTGGCCGCCGGGGCCGCCCGGGCCGCCAGCGGTGCGGGGGCGGTGCGGAGGCGGGGTGGGTGGCGCGCGGGGTGGGGTGGGTGGCCTGGGGTGGCCCGTCCAACAGGGCGCTCGGCGGGCGGGCGACTAGCGTGACGGGTGAGGGGTGCTGCCCAGTTCACCGGCCTCCGTCCGCCGGTCGTGGGCGCGGACCGTGGCGCGGCTTCCGCGGTGACGCCGCTTCCGCGGTGACGCGTCTCGTCGCGGTGCGGACCCGCTTCCTCCGGACCGCCGTGCCGGTGGCGGAAGGAGGAGTGATGGCTGTCGCCGTGGAACCGGACCGGGCGAAGCAGGAGGCGTTCGCGGGCCGGATGGTGCAGGTGCTGAACGACGCCTGCCTGGGGCTGATGACCGGGGTCGGGCACGAGAGCGGCCTGTTCGACGTCATGGCGGACCTGGAACCGGCCGCCACCACCGCCGCCGGGGTCGCCGAGGCCGCCGGCCTGGACGAGCGCTACGTCCGGGAGTGGCTGGGCGCGATGGTGACGGGCGGCGTCGTGGAGTACGACCCCGAGCGGGAGACGTACCTGCTGCCGCCCGAGCACGCCGCCTCGCTGACCCGCGCCGCGGGGCCGGACAACCTGGCCCGGATCGCGCAGGACCTCGGCATGCTGGCCGAGGTCGAGCAGCAGGTGGTGGAGGCGTTCCAGACCGGCGCCGGCGTCCCGTACTCGGCGTACCCGCGCTTCCAGGCCCTGCAGGCCGAGGAGTCCCGGGAGGTGTACGACCTCGCGCTGGTGGACGGGATCGTGCCGCTGGTGCCCGGCCTGCCGGACCGGCTGCGCACGGGCATCGACGCCGTCGACATCGGCTGCGGACAGGGGCACGCGGCCAACGTCCTCGCCGCGGCGTTCCCCGCCAGCCGCTTCCACGGCCTGGACCGCTCCGAGGAGGGCATCGCCGCCGCCCGCGCCGAAGCCGCCGGACGCGGCCTGACGAACGTGGAGTTCCAGGTCGGCGACAGCGCCGAACTGACCGGCTCCTACGACCTGGTGACCGCCTTCGACGTCGTCCACGACCTCGCCCGCCCCACCCGCACCCTGGCGGCGATCGCCGCGGCGCTGCGCCCGGACGGCGTCTTCCTGATGGGCGACATCGCCGCCTCCAGCCGCCTGGAGGAGAACATCGGCCACCCGCTGTGCCCGGCGCTCTACGCCTTCTCGGTGTTCTACTGCATGAGCGTCTCGCTCAGCGAGGGCGGCGAGGGCCTGGGCACGGTCTGGGGCGAGCAGACCGCCCGCCGGATGCTCGCCGAGGCGGGCTTCGGCCGGGTCGACGCCCGCCGGGTCGAGGGCGACATCCTGAACGTCTACTACGTGGCCCGGCGTTGAGGGCACGATCGGGTGCGTGGGCACGATCGGGTGCGTGGACGTGGACGTGGGCGTGGGCGTGGGCGGGCCCCGGCCGCGGGGTGCGCGGTCGGGGCCCGGTGGTGTCCAGCGCTGCTCAGCGGCGGCCCGTCAGCAGGGGAACGTCCCGCTGTAGAGGGCGTGCCCGTACGAGGAGGTGCCGGAGCCGAAGCCGTAGATGCCGTCGTCGCTCCAGACCGCCTCGCGGAAGCCGTTCGCGCAGGTGGAGGTCGGCGCGAGGGCGAAGCCCTCCAGGTTGTCGACCGGCATGACGGCGGGGTTGGTGTAGGTCACGTCCGGGACGATCGCGCCGGAGGCGTTGACCTTCAGGAAGGTGTGGGTCTCGCCGCAGGTGTTGTCGCAGGTGGCGACGATGCGCTGGGTTCCCGCGTCGTAGGTCACGTCCATCACGCCCGGCTTGCCGGTGGAGACGGTGCCGAAGGTGGTGAAGCTGCCGTCCGAGTTGAGGCCGTAGACGTGCAGGGTGCCGTCGTACTCCAGGCCGGCGAAGAACAGGCCGCCACCGTGCAGCGGGTAGTTCGCCGGGTTGTAGGCCGCGCCGGTCAGCGGGTTGACCCAGCCGTTGGCGGTCAGCCAGCTGTCGGGGACGAAGCCGACGCCCTCGAAGCCGAGGTTGGCGTCGTCCTTGCTGCCCGTGTCGAGCTGCGGGAACTGCGCGGTCATGTCCCACTGGTGCAGCGGGGTGAGGGTGCTGCCGGTGGCGGTCGGGTCGAACTCCATGACGGTGTCCTTCGGCACGGTGTTGTTGCCGTTGTCGCGCTCGGAGGTCACGTAGAGGTGGCCGTTGCTGCCGACGGTCAGGCCCTCGGCGTCGGGCAGGCCGGTGCCGCCCGCGAAGCGGATCTGCTTGCCGGTCGCGCTCCAGGTCGCGTCCGGGACCCACTTGCCGTTGCTCTTGACCAGCTTGTACAGCCAGTTCTTGTTCTTGGCGGCCCACAGCACGGACGGGTTGGCCGGGTCGAAGGCCAGGCCGCTGAGGTCGCGGCCCTCGGGGCCGGTGGAGGTGGTGAAGGCGCAGACGTTGTCGGCGACGGTGACGTCGAGGCCGCCCGGCCAGGCCTGGGTGCCGGACGGGGCGGAGCCGGTGCCGCCGGGCGCCTCCGGGGTGCAGCCGCTGGTGAGCGAGCCGCCGCCGCCGAGCAGTTGGCCGGTGGTGCCGCCACCCGTACCACCGCCGGTGCCGCCGCCCGTACCGCCGCCGGGGGTGCTGCCGGAGCAGGAGTTCACGGCGCCGAAGGTGGCGTTCGCGGAGGTCTGGAAGCCGGTGGCGCAGCGCTCGTCGGAGGGCTTGGCGCCGTTGGTCGCCCAGCTGGCCGAGTCGACGGTGTTGCCGCTGCCGTCGACCAGGAACAGCGAGTCGTTGTCGCCCAGGCCGATGGCGGAGTTGAACGTGACGTAGCCGCCCGCGGGGATGCTGGTCGCGCTCGGCGAGGAGGAGGAGACCGAGGCCGCGGAGTGCGAGGTGTCGCCGTCCACGTACTTCCACGAGCCGATGCTGACCGCGCTGGTGCCGCCGTTGTACAGCTCGACGGTGTCCGAGCCGTCCGAGCCGACCTCGTTGACCACGACCTTGCTCGCGGCCGGGACGCCCGCCGGGCAGCCCGCCGCGTTCGCCGAACCGAAGGTCGCGGCGGCGGTGGCGGTCACCCACGCGCCGGTGCCGTCGCCGCCGCAGCGCGCCATCGCGGGCTTGGCCCGGTCGGTGGCCCAGTCGACCCGGTCGACCACCGTGCCGCCGGAAGTGTAGATCACCAGCTTGTCCGAATCACCCAGCCCCTTGGGCGAGTTGAAGGTGACGAAGCCGCCCGCCGGGATGCTGCTCGCGGACGGGCTGAAGGACTGCGGCGAGAAGCCGTCGTCGGCCATCTTCCAGCCGCTGATGCTCACCGCCGTCGAGCCGCCGTTGTAGAGCTCCACGGTGTCGTTGCCGGACGAGGTGACCTCGTTGATGCGCACGTTCTGGTAACCGGACGGGTCCGCGGCAGCGGCGGGCTGCGCGGCCAGCAGGCCGGTGACGAGCAGACCGGAGAAGGTCAGGGACGCGGCGCACACGGAGGCGACGCCGACACGAGAGTGTGAGGTAGGCACGGGCCGGAACTCTGACGACCCGACGTGGAAACAGCGTGTACGCCAGCTGAATCCGGGGCCCCTCTCGCCGGAACGCCAGGTTCGCGGAGACCGGTTCACGCCAATCCGCTTCCGCGGGCGTCTGTACAACTATTGGTTGTGTATTTTTGAGCCTTCTCCCAGGTCGATCCGGTTTTATCTGCTCTCAACACAACCGATGATTGTCGAGTAGGGTGGCCGCCATGGACCTCGAAGCCGTGCGCACCTACGTCGCCGTCGCGGAGGCGGGCCAGTTCCAGAAGGCCGCCACCGACCTGACGATCACCCAGCAGGCCGTCTCCAAGCGCATCGCGGGGCTCGAACGCGACCTCGGCGTCCGGCTGTTCACCCGCACCCCGCGCGGCGCCGAACCCACCGTCGACGGCCAGGCCTTCCTGCCGCACGCCCGCGAACTGCTCCGCGCCGCCGACCGCGCCGCCGCCTCCGTCCGGCCCGGCAGCCGACCGCTGCGCGTCGACGTGATCAACTCGCGCGGCGCGGCCTCCCGGCTGATGCGGGCCTTCCACCGCGCCCACCCCGGCGTCGAGTTGGACATCGTCATGCTGCTCGACATCGAGAGCGCCGTCGCCGCCCTGCGCACCGGCGCCATCGACGCCTCCTTCCGGGCCGTTGCCGCGCCCGGCCTCCCGCTGCCCGAGGACCTCACCGCCACCCGGGTCGTCGACGAGCCGCTCGACCTGCTCACCGGCCCCGGACACGCGCTGGCCGCGGCCCGCGCGGTCCGGCTCGCCGACCTCGCCGGGCACCGGATCTGGATGCCCGGCATCCTCCCCGGCAGCGAGTGGGGCGCCTACTACGAGGCGCTGGCCGCCGAGTTCGGCCTCACCATCGAGTCCACCGGCCCCAACTTCGGCTCCGACGCCCTGCTCGACACCATCGCCGACACCCCCGCCCTGGCCACCTTCATGGGCGAGGACACCCGCCTGGTCTGGCCCACGACCCACGGACTGCGCCGCGTCCCGATCACCGACCCCGTCCCGGTCTACCCGCACTCGCTGCTCCAGCACCGGGACAACCCGCACCCCGCCCTCCCCGCCCTGCACGCCCACCTGGCGGCGGCCGCCGGTTCGGGGGCGGTGGGGATGGCGGGGGCGTCGGGCGGGCCGGGGGCGTCGGGCGGGCCGGGGGCGTCGGGCGGGGAGGGGGCGCCGGGCGGGGAGGGTGCGCCGGGTGTCTGGATCCCGGATTGGGCTCGGGTGCGCTGATCTTTGTGCAGGCGTGCTGGGTTTGGTGCGGGTGCGTTGAACCCTGCTCGGGTGGGCCGAGTTCTGCTTGGGTGGGTTGATCTTCGTTCGGGCGGGCTGGTTCCTGCTCGGGCGGGTTGATCTTCGTTCGGGTGGGCCGACTTCCGCTGGGACGGGCTGGTTTCCGCCCGGTCGGGCCGATTCCCGTCCAGTCGGGCTGGATCCTGCTCGTCCGGGCGGAACTCCGCCAGGGCGGGCTGAGTTCCGCCCGGACGGGCTGGTTCTTCGCTACCCGGCGGGGGCTTCGCCCGCGCGAAGCGTCAGCAGGGTGATCTCGCTCGGGGCGAAGACCCGGAAGGGCGGGCCCCAGAAGCCGGTGCCGCGGCTGGTGTACAGCTGGGTGCGCTCACCGTGTCGGCTCAGGCCCTGGACCACCGGCTGGTCCAGTCGGACCAGGTAGCGGAACGGCCAGATCTGGCCGCCGTGGGTGTGTCCGGAGAGCTGGAGGTCGATTCCGGCGGCCGCGGCCTGCGGGACGTACTTGGGCTGGTGGGCGACCAGCAGCACCGGCAGGTGCGGGTCCGCCCCGGTGAGGGCGGCGTCCAGGTCGGCCCGGTGGCCGGTGAGGCCGGAGGAGGCCGCGGTCACGTCGTCCACCCCGGCCAGCACCAGGGCGTCCCCGCCGCGTTCGACCAGCACGTGGCGGTTGTGCAGGGCCTCCCAGCCGAGCTCCGCCATCCGGTCCAGCCAGCCCTGGGCCTCGCTGCCGTACTCGTGGTTGCCGGTCACGTACACCCGGGCCAGCCGGGCCCGGACCGCGCCGAGCGGGGCGGACTGGTCGCGGCGCTGCCCGGGAGTGCCGTCCGCGATGTCGCCCGCGTGCACCACCACGTCCGGGTCCAGCGCGTTGACCGCCTCGGTGACCTTCGCGGACCAGGCCGCCCGGTCGATCGGCCCGTAGTGGGTGTCGGCCAGCAGCGCGACCCGGGTGCCGTCCAGGCCGCGGCCCAGCCGGGGCAGGTGGACGTCCAGCCGCCGCACCCGGGGCACCCGCATCGCCTCGTGGTGGCCCCAGGCCAGTGCCCCGGCCGCGAGCAGGACCACGGCCGCCGCGACCAGCCGGGCCCGGCCGGTGCCGCCGACGCCGAACCCGGTCAGCAGCAGGTCCGCCAGGGCGCCCAGCACCGAGCAGGTCCACAGCACCCACACCACGCCGAGGCTGGTGTCCGCGATCCGCGCGGCCCGGTCGTTGCGCGAGCGCGAGCGGTGCCCCGCGACCATCAGGAACGGGAAGCCGACCAGCCAGGCCGCCAGCACGACCGTGCCCGCCAGCACCACCGGCAGCGGCCAGCCGGTGCCGGCCGCGAGCAGCGTCCACCACGGCGGTAGGCACAGCACCACCAGCACGAGCACCAGCACCGCCAGCCGCCGCGCCACCACCCGCCGGGGCGTCCCGCCGCGGCCCGGCCCCGCGGCCGCCCGCTGACGGGGCACCTGCGCCGTCCCGGTGCCTGCGGCGCTGTCCGCGCCGGTGCCGTCCAAGGTTTCGCTGTCCGCCACTGCGGTGCCTCCTCCTGTGCTGTGCCGCTGTGCTGCTGTGCCGCTGGGCCGTGCCGCGTTGCGCCCTACCGTGTCCTGCTGTGTCCTGCCGTGTCCTGCCGTGCCCTGCCGTGTGCCCCCTCCGGTGCGGGCCCGGGTCAGAAGGAGATCCGGGCCAGTTCGGTGCGGGAGGTGATGCCGAGTTTCGCGTACGTGTGGGAGAGGTGGTAGCCCGCGGTGCGGGGGCTGATGAACAGGCGGCTGCCGATGTCCTTGTTGCTGAGGCCCTCCGCGGCCAGCCGGGCGACCTGGAGCTCCTGCGGGGTGAGCTGGTCCAGCGGGCCGGGTGCGGCGGCTTGGGCGGTGCTCTCGCCGGTGGCGCGCAGTTCGTTGCGGGCGCGTTCGGCCCACGGGTGGGCGGCGATCTGCTCGAACGCGTGCAGGGCGGCCCGCAGTTGGGTGCGGGCCTCGGTGGTGCGGCGCAGGCGGCGCAGGCGTTCGCCGTACAGCAGTCGGGTGCGGGCGAGGTCGTACGGGGAGCCGCCGCCCTCCCCGTGCAGCCGGACGGCCTCCTCGTAGTGCGCGACGGCGGTCTCGGGGTCCTCGGCGAGCAGGGCGCGGCAGCGCAGCGCCAGGGCCTCGGCCCAGGAGTGGCCGCCGAGTGCGGCGTGGTCCCGGTACCAGGCAGCGGCCTCCCGGCCGCGGTCGGGGCGGTCGAGGCGGGCGGCGGCTTCGACCAGGTCGGGCAGGGCGGCGATGATGCCCTGCCGGTCGGGGGAGGCGGCGAGGGCGCCGAGCCGGTCCAGAGCGGCTTCGGTGCGGCCCAGGCCCAGGTCGAGGAGGGCCAGTGCGGTGCCCGCGTGCACGGTGGACGGGGCGATCCCGCGGGCCAGTGCCTCCTCGGCGTGGGCCCGGCAGGCGTCCTCGTCGCCGCGTACGGCGGCCAGGTGGGCCAGCACGGTCGCGAGGTAGACCCGGACGCGGGCCTGTCCGCTGTCCTCGGCCGAGCGCAGTCCGTCGGTGGCGGTGCTGAGTGCGTCGCGGTGCCGTCCCAGCATCAACTGGGTTCGGGACAGCAGCATTTGGGCCACCGCCAGGACGCCGAGCGCGCCGGTCTCCCGGCAGCGGCGCTCCACCGCGGCGGCCAGGTCGCGGGCCTGCTCGACCCGCCCGTCGAACAGGTGCCACCAGCCCACCCGCACCGTCTCGCGCAGTACGGAGGGCGAGTCCGAGGTGCTTGCGGCGCGGGCGAGTTCGGTTTCGGTTCCGGTGTCGGCGGAGGACGGGGAGTCGGATCCGCCCGGGCCGCCGAGGAGTTCGCGGACGGCGGCGGCGCTGTCGGCGAGCGGGGAGTGCTCCAGCCGGTGCTGTCCGGCGGCGAGCCGGGCGAGGGCGGCGATCCGGTCGGCGCCGGGGAGGGCGAGCGCGGCGGCCCGTTCGGCGCTCCGCTCGATCGCCCGCTGGTCGCCCGCGTGCCAGGCGGCCTGCGCGGCCTGGAACAGCAGGGCGCCCGCCAGTTCCGGTTCGGCGGCCCCGGCCTCCTGGGCGGCTTCGGTGAACATCGCGTGGGCGTCGCGGGAGCGGTCCTGCTCGTCGGCGACGAGGGCGCGCAGCCGTACCGCCCGGGCCCGTCGTACCGGGTCGGCCAGGTGCGGTGCGGCCTCCAGGGCCAGGGCGTCCGCCAGTTCCAGTTGCCCGGAGTCGGCGGCCGCGGAGGCCGCCTCGAACAGGCGGCGGCCGCGTTCGGCAGGGTCTGCGGTGAGCTCGGCGGAGCGCCGGTAGGTGGCCGCGACGGTGGCGAACGCGCCCCGGGAGCGGGCGTGTTCGGCGCTCCGTTCCAGCAGCCGGGCCGTCTCGGGGTCGGGCCCGGTCGCGGCGGCGGCCAGGTGCCAGGCCCGCTGCCGGGCGAGGTCGGGGTCGCGGTCGAAGTCGGGGTCGGGGGCGCGGCCGGAGGCGGCGTCAGGGGCGCGGTCGCCGCTGGGGTCGTGGCCGGGGGCGTCCAGGTGCGCTCCGGCCGGTCGGGCGGACTCGGCGAGCGCCCGGTGGGCGGCGACCCGGCGGCCCGCGGTGGCGCCCTGGTAGACGGCGGAGCGGATCACCGAGTGCCGGAACCGGACCCGCCCGTCCTCGACCGTCACCAGCCGGGCCCGTTCCGCGGCCGCCAGGTCGTCCAGCCCGGCGTCCAGCCGCCCGGCCGCGGCCAGGACGGCGTCCAGTCGGCCGTTCTCGTCCGCCGCCGCGACCAGGAGCACCGTACGGGTGGCGGACGGCAGGGCGGCCACGGTCTCGGTGAAGGTCCGCAGCAGGCGGCTGTGCGCGGGCAGGCAGGCGACCCCGTACGGGGAGGCGTAGTGCTCCGACTTCCGTTGCGCAGCGGGTAGTTCGAGCAGCGCCAGCGGGTTGCCCCGGGCCTCCCGGAGCACCAGCGCCCGGGCCGGGCCGGGCAGTTCGGTGGCCCCCGCGGCCGCGGCCAGCACCAGTTCCGCGGCGGCCCCGTCGAGCGGCCCCACCGGCAGTTCGGGCAGCCCCGGGGCGTCCGGTCCCTCGCCCTCGCGCCCGGCCAGCAGGACGGCGACCCGCTCCGCGCCGAGCCGCCGGGCCGCGAAGAGCAGCACCCGCAGCGACTCCGGGTCCAGTCGGTGCGCATCGTCCACGATCGCCAACACCGGTTGTTCGGCGGCCAGTTCGGACAGCAGGGTGAGTACCCCGAGCCCGGCCAGGAAGAGGTCGCCGGTCGTCGGGCCAGACTGCAGGCCGAGCGCTCCCCGGAGTGCCCCGGCCTGGGCCTCGGGCAGCGAGCCGACCCGGTCCAGTACGCCCGACAGCAGCAAGTGCAGCCCAGAGAAAGGCAGTTCGCTCTCCCCTTCGACGCCCGCGCTGCGCAGCACCCGCATCCCGCGCTGCCCGCCCCGCTCCGCTGCGTGGCCGAGCAGCGCGCTCTTGCCGATGCCCGGCTCGCCCCGCAGCACCAGCGCCCCGCCGCGTCCCTCCCGGGCGTCGTCGAGCAGCCGGTCGATCGCGGCGGTCTCCGTCGTGCGTCCATGCAGCATGCGCATCAGCCTAGTTGGCGCCTTGCGCGGCCTTCGTGCGGTGTGCCGGGGTCGGGCGGACGCCGATAGCGACGTCGGTGCTGGTGCTGATGCCGGTGCCGATGCTGGTGCTGATGCCGGTGCCCGGGCGGTTGTCGGGGCGGTTGTCGGGGCGCAGCAGGGTGGCGACGGTGGCCAGGGCGAGGGCGACCAGGGCGGCGACGGTCCACAGGACGGTGTGCCAGGCGGAGGTGAACTGCTCGGCCAGGAAGGCCCGTTCGCCACCGGTCAGGTGGCCGGAGACCACCTCGGCGGCCACCTGCGCGGAGCTGACCCGGGAGCTGACCAGGGTGAGCAGCGCTGCCCCGAGCGCGGCGATCACCATCGCCTGCCCGCCGCCGCGCACCGTGTTGAGGAATCCGGCGGCCACCCCGGCCCGGTCGGTGCCGACCCGGTTCATCGCCTGCCCGTCGACGATGCCGTTGGCCAGGCCGGTGCCGATGCCGACGGCCAGCAGCGGCCCGGCCAACCGGGCGGTGCCCGCGCCCGGTTCGAGGACGGTCAGCCAGGCGTTGCCGCCCGCGACCAGCGCCAGCGCCCCGGTGATGACGACCCGGGCCGGGACGCCGCGGGTCAGCAGCCGCCCGCCGAGCAGCGGCGCGACCAGGACGGGCGCGGTCAGCCAGAGCATCGCCGCACCGGCCTGCCCGGCGGAGAGCCCGTCGACGCCCTGGAAGTACGTGGGCAGGTGGGTCAGCGAGCCGGCGAAGCCGACGGCCGCCGACAGGCCCGCGACCGTCCAGGCCAGGTAGTGGCGGTCGCGCACCAGGCTCAGGTCGAGCAGGGGGTGCGCGGTGCGGGACTGCCGCACCGCGAAGGCCACCAGCAGGGCCGGGCCCGCGGTGAGGGCGGCGAGCACCGGCGGGCTGGTCCAGCCGTTGGCGGGGCCCTGGGTGACCCCGGCCATCAGCAGGCCCAGCCCGAGGACGAACAGGGCCGCGCCCGCGCCGTCCAGCTTCGTCCGCCCGGCCGTCCGCGCCCCGGCCGTCCGCACCCCGGCCGTCCGCACCCCGTCAGGCCGGGCCCCGTCAGGTCGCACCCCGTCAGGCCGGGCCCCGTCAGGTCGCACCCCGACCGTCTGCGTTCCGGCGCCAGGCCGCGTCTCGTCCGCGGCCCCGGCGCCGGCCGCGACCAGCAGGCCGACGGCGGCGAACAGGCCGAACGCGATCCGCCAGCCCACAGACCCGACCAGGGCGCCGGTCAGGGTCGGGCCGAGCGCCAGCCCCACCCCGCCGGTGGTGCCGAGCGCGGCGAACGCCCTGGTCCGGGCCGCGCCGCGGAAGGCCGAGGCGATCAGGGCCCCGCCGCCCGCCATCACGCCCGCCGCGCCCAGTCCGGCCAGCGCCCGGGTCGCGTCCAGGAACCCGATGCCGGGCGCGAGCGCGCCCAGGCCCAGGCCGAGCGCGAACACCACGGCGCCCGTCCGGTAGGTCCGGCGCCGTCCGAACAGGTCACCCAGCGAGCCGAACAGCAGCATGAAGCTCGACGCGGTCAGGAAGTACCCGGTCACCACCCACTGCAACGCGGTCCCGGACGCGCCGAGTTCGGCTCCGATGTCGGTCAGCGCCACGGTCGTCCCGGACATCGACATCGACAGGGTGAGCATGCCCAGCAGCACCACCCCGAGCGTCAGCAACTGCCGCCCGCCCCACTCCCTCGTCCCGCCGCTCCCGCCGCTTCCGTCAGCGCCGCTCCCGTCAGCGCCGCTCCCGTCAGCGCCGGTCCTGTCGGTCCCGTCCGCCCCGCCGCCGGTAGCGGCCGGTCGCATCCGTGTCGTGTCATCCATGCCGTCGACGCTACGAACCGCCCCCGCCGCGCCGCATCCGTCGGACGACCGGGCTGCCGCCCCCGCACCGGACCTGGTCATCCGACGGATGCGGGCCCGGTGCCCGCCTCCGTAGCGTTCACGGCGTCAACCCAGGCCGCCGCAGACGGCCGGACCAGGAAGGAACGCCCGACCATGACCGCCACCGCCGCACCCCTGAACCTCGCCGTCGTCATCGGCTCCACCCGCGAGAACCGCTTCGGCCCGACCGTCGCCCGCTGGTTCACCGAACAGGCCCGCGCCTACGGGGAGTTCACCGTCGACGTGATCGACCTCGCCGACGCCGACATCCCGCACCGCCTGACCGGCGAGCCCACCCCCGGCGTCGCGGCCCTCACCCCGCGGATCGAGGCGGCCGACGCCTTCGTCGTCGTCACCCCCGAGTACAACCACTCCTACCCGGCCTCGCTGAAGGCCGCCATCGACTGGCACTACAGCCAGTGGCAGGCCAAGCCGGTCGCCTTCGTCTCCTACGGCGGCATGGGCGGCGGCCTGCGCGCCGTCGAGCACCTGCGCCAGGTCTTCGCCGAACTCCACGCCGCGACCGTCCGCGACAGCCTCAGCTTCCACATGGCCTGGGAGAAGTTCGACGCCGACGGCCAACCCCACGACGCCCCCACCGCCAACGGCGCCGCCAAGCGCATGCTGGACCAGCTCACCTGGTGGGCCCGCACCCTGCGGGCCGGCCGCGAGCACACCCCGTACACGGCCTGACCCGCCGCCAGGAGGCGGAACGGCGCGGCGCGGCGGGGACGGGCCCCGTCGCGCCGCGCCGCGCCGTTCCGGGAGGGATCAGCCGCCGCCGTAGGTGGCCTGGGTGACGGCGAAGACGTTGCGGCTGCCCGTGGGCTCCTGCAGGGACCAGAGCAGGTCGGGGCCGGTGCTGTCCTCCCAGTAGGAGATGCTCTCGCCGCCGCCGACCCAGGCGAAGGTGGAGGGGCCCGCGGTGGGCGTCCAGTAGTAGAGCTGCTTCTGGCCGGAGGAGTTGAACCACCAGCGGCCGTTGTGCGAGGCGACGCCGTTCAGCTTGTACCAGGGCAGTTGGAGGGCCTGGCTCGCGGTCGTCGTCGAGGCGAAGGTGGTGGCCCCGGAGGCGAACGGGAAGCGGACGGCCCGCGGCGGCCGGTTGGGGTACTTGTCGCAGCCCGACGGGCAGGTGTACTCCGTCATCACGATCGACCCGCTGACCCGGTCGAGCGAGATCGACGACCACGCCAGCTTGGCGGTGTCGGTGTGGGCGGTCTGCGCGGTGACGGTGCCGACCTGCGGCAGCACGTACGCGTAGTTGTGCGCGTAGTAGACCGAGCCCGACCGGCCGATCTGGTCGGCGGTGCCGCCGGTGTCGGTGTTCAGGATCTTGCGCATGTCGAAGACCCGCATGCCGCTCCCGGTGTCGGCGACGTACAGGTAGTCGCCGTACCAGGAGACACCGCCCGCGTGGATCGGGATGTCCTTGAAGCTCGGCGCCGTGGTGGTGCCGGTCGGCTCGACCAGCAGGATCTTGCGGTACTTGTTGGGGTAGGTGGCGTCCCAGTCGACCAGGGTGATCCGGCTGCGCTGCTGCTTGCCGCCGCAGGCGTCGTTGGTGTACCAGCTGACCAGCACCAGTTGGTGGCCGTCGTAGTTTCCGCTGTTCGCGGTGCCGACCGCGTCCCGGCTGGTGGTGATGCCCTGGGGGTAGCTCTGGCAGTCGGTGTCGTCGCCGTCGTCGAAGCGGAAGCCGGTGGTCAGCCCGGCGACCGAGAAGCCGGAGGTCAGGCCCTGCCGGTCGTGGTTGGCGTTGTCCATCACCGTGTGGACGGCGGAGGTCCCGAGGGTCGAGACCAGGGCCGAGTTCAGGGCGTCGAACTGGTGGTAGTCGGCGCTGAGCGTGTACTCGGACGCGTTCAGCACCGTGGGCGCCGCGGCGGCGGCCGACGCGCCCGGCGCCCCGGCCAGCGCACCGGCGAAGAGCAGACCGGCCGCGAGCGCCGCCCGCAGGGTCGTTCTGACGTGACGGTTCATCAAGTCGTGCCTCTCCATGTGATGGATCACTCCACGTGAATGGATCAACAGCCGTTCACGCTAAGCGTGTTCTGTGCATGTCCGCAACACCCGTGGCCCCCTTTCCCGGGCGTGTCGCCGACGGCCGGAACTCGACCGTCCCCCACCCGGATCCGCCCGGACGCTGCTTGGCTGGTGCGTACCCGCAGTGCAGCAGGAGCCGGAACGGGGCACCGGAAGGCAGGAGGACGGGCGGACGGGGACGGACGCGGAACCGCACGTACGGGACGACGGCCCCCGCAGCGGCTGCCCGCCCCGCGGCGGCGCGTCGGTTCGTACGGGTGTTTCGGCCCGTACGGGCGCGCTGGTTCGTACGGGCGTGCTGGCTCGTACGGGTGCGCTGGCCCGGATCGGGCAGCCGCTGCGCACGCCCGCCTTCCGCTGGTGGTTCGCCTCCCGCGCCCTCCACCACCTGGGCGGGGTGGCTACGGGGCGCTGATGGCGGCCTTCGGCCTCGGCGCGCTGCCCGGCGCGGTGCTGGCCGCGGGCGGCGGCGACCCCACCGGGCGACAGGTCAGGAAGCTGGCGCTGGCCACCGCCCTGCTGGCGCTCCTGCCGGCCGCCGGCCCGAACCCGCCGGTCGCCTTCGCGGCCGTCGCGGCAGCCGGGTTCGCGGGCATCCGGTTCGTCACCGCGGCGAACACCTTGGTCCAACTCCGCTCCACCGACGCCGTGCGCGGCCGCGTCATGGCGGCCTGGTCGATGGCACTTCCCGGCACCCTGCCCGTTACCGGCCTGCTGGTCTCCGCCGCCGTCCAACTCGGCGGCCCCCGAGCCGGTCTCCTACTGGCCGCGGCCGCCCTGGCCACCACCACCCTCCTCGGCCGGCGCGCCCTCCGGGACGGGGCCTGAGCGGGGCCTGAGCGGGGCCCTGAGCGGGACGGCGGCCGGGCGACGAGCCGTGCTGGTGGTGACGGGTCGAGCGGTGGTGGCGGCGGGTCGGGCGCCGTTCACCCCCGCCGCCGCAGGCCGCGCAGCGCGGCGCGGGCGGGGAGCCAGGTGCCGAGCGCGGCCAGGGCGGTGGTACCCAGCAGGACCAGGGCGAGTTCGGTGAGCGGCGCGGCGGCTCCGGCGGTACCGCGGGTGATGCCCTCGGCGTACGTGCTGAGCACCGCAGAGGCGACGGCCAGGCCCAGCCCGGTGGCGAGGACGACCGCGACCGCGGTCTCCCAGCCGAGCATCCGCCGGATCTGGCGGCGGGTGGCGCCGATCAGGGCGAGCGCCGCGAACTCCCGGCGGCGGTCGGCGATGCCCATCGCGAGGGTGTTGAGGACGGCGATCGCGACGAAGGCGACGATCAGCCCGAGGGAGACGTACCCGACCTGGGCGCCGGTCCGGTTCCCGGCCGCGGCCGCAGCCGTGGCGGAGGCGTGGTCGAGCACCCCGACCCCGGGGGTGCCGTGCAGCGCGGCGGTGAGCATCGAACGGGTCAACCCCTCTCCGCGGAGCAGCAGTTCGTCGTCCAGCGGCACGTCGACGTGGGCGGCGACCAGGTCGTGCGCCAGGGTGAGGTCGCCGAAGCCCAGGCCGCGGCCGTACAGCGCGACGACCGTGACCTCGGCCGGCGCGCCGTCGGCCAGGGTCAGTCGGACGCGCTGGCCCAGCCGGTAGCCCAGCCCGTCGGCGGCCGCGGCGGTGCCGTCCGCCAGCCGGTCGAGGTCGCCCGCGGTGACGCCCAGGTCGAGGGTGTCGGCCAGTCGCCCGGGGGTGACCGCCTGGACGCTGCGCCTGGTCAGCCCGTCCCGGACCTGGCTGTGCAGGACGCGGGTGACGGTCCGCACGCCGGGGACGGCGGCGAGCGTCGCGGCGGCGTCGGCCGGGACGCGCGGGCCGACCGTGAAGTCGGCGACGGTGCCGCGGTCGCGCTGGGCGGCGGCCGCGTGGACGGTGGTGGTCTGGCTGAACAGGACGGTGCAGGCCATCGCGACCAGCAGCGTCAGCGGCGTCACCACCGAGGCCAACCGGTGTGCCCCGGCCCGCAGTTGGTGGACGGCCAGGTACCCGCCGACCCGGGACGCCCGCAGCGGCAGGCCCAGCACGGCCGTCCCCGCCCGGGCCACCAGCGGGCCGAGCAGCGCGAACGCGGTGCACCACAGCAGCACGGCGAGGAAGCAGACCGGCGTCGCGGCCTGGTCGGAGTGCAGGACGGTCAGCAGCGCGGTGAGCACCACGGCCCCGGCGGTGGTGAGCACCCCGAACCCGGTCCGGACCGCACCCGGCCGCGGCGGCCTGAGCTCCGCCTCGCCCAGCGCCTCGACCGGTTTGATGGCGGTGGCGCGCCGGGCCGAGACCCGGGCCGCGCCCCAGCCCGCCAGCAGGGTGGTGGCCGCGGCGGCCAGCGCCGGGAAGGGCGAGAGCACGACCGGCAGGTTCGCCGGGACGACGTCCAGGGCGACGAACCGCCCGTGCAGCCAACTGCCCAGCGGCAGACCGGCGGTGGCGCCGAGGACGCCCGCGGCCAGGCCGACCGTCAGCGCCTCGCCGCCGATCATCTTCCGGACCTGCCGACCGGTGGCGGCCACCGCCCGCAGCACCGCGATCTCCCGCTGCCGCTGCTGGATCGACAGGCCGAAGGTGCCGACCACCACCAGCAGCGCGACCAGCAGCGAGGTACCGGCCAGCACGGCGCCGGTGCTGACCAGGCGCACTCCCGCACCCGCCGCGTCGGGGAACTCCGCCCGGCCGCGGTCGTCACCGGTGCGGACCACCGCCGCCGGACCGGTGGCGGTCGTAGCGGTGGTGGCTGCACCAGTGGCGCTCGTAGTGGTGGTGGTTATGCCGGTGGCGGCCGGACCGGTCGGGTCGGCGGCGGCGCCGGCCAGCAGCGCCCGGACGTCGGCGGCGGTCCCGGAGGCGGACGCCCCGTCGGCCGGGAAGACGCCGATCGCGCTGACCAGCCCGTCGTGCCCGGCCAGCGCCCGGGCCCGGTCGGGGGCGAAGAACACCGCGGCCTGGCTGTCGAACCCCTGGGCGGTGACGCCGACCACCCGCAGGCCCAGCGCCCCGGCGGCCGTCCGGGCGGTGGTGGTGGCGCCGGGCGCCAGGTGGGTGCGGGCCGCGGTGGCGGCGTCCAGGACGATCTCGTCGGCGGCCGCGGGCGCCCGTCCGGCGGCGAGGGTGAGCCCGGCCAGCGGCGCGGACTCCCAGCCGTGGCCCCAGGAACCGTCGGTGGGTCCGCCGGGCAGCAGCACCGGGAACGTCACCTCGGTGGCCACGCCGCGCACCGACGGCAGGGCCGCGATGCGTTCGGCGAGGGCGGCGGGCACCCAGGCCCGCCCGGCGATCGGCTTGGCCTTCTCCTTGGTCTTCCCCTTGCCCTTGTCGACGGTGGCGTGCACCTCCTGGTCGCCGGAGACGACGACCGGCGCGGCCGCCCAGCGCTCCGGCCGGACGGTGCCGAACAGGCCGGTGACCAGCAGCGTCCCGCAGCCGCAGACCAGGGCCGCGGCGCAGAACAGGGCGACGAAGGCGCCCGCGAAACCGGCCCTGCGGTGCCGGAGGGTGGCGAGGGCGAGTCCCAGCATCATCGGTTCCACGCTCCCAGGAGGATCATCCGGTCGGCGACCTTCGCCGCGGTCGGGTCGGTCATGGTGTCGGCGACCCGGCCGTCGGCCAGGAACAGCACCTCGTCGGCGTAGGACGCGGCCACCGGGTCGTGGGTGACCATCACGATGGTCTGGCCGAGCTCGTCGACGGTCTGCCGCAGCAGGGCCAGCACCTCGCGGGCGGTCATGGTGTCCAGCGCACCGGTCGGCTCGTCGGCGAACACCACCTCGGGGCCGGGCAGCAGCGCCCGGGCGATCGCCACCCGCTGCTGCTGGCCGCCGGACAACTGGCCCGGCCGGTGACCGGTGCGCTCCTGCAGGCCCACCCGGCGGACGAGTTCGGCCAGCCGCCCGGCGTCCGCCCGCCGCCCGGCCAGCCGCAGCGGCAGGGTGATGTTCTGCTCGACCGTCAGCGCGGAGATCAGGTTGAACGACTGGAACACGAACCCCGCACGCTCGCGCCGCAGTTCGGTCAGCTCCGTCTCGCTCAGCCGGGACAGGTCGGTGTCGCCGAGCCGCACCGTGCCCGAGGACGGCCGGTCGAGGCCCGCCGCGCAGTGCAGGAAGGTGCTCTTGCCCGAACCGGACGGCCCCATCACGGCGGTGAAGCCGCCCCGGGGCAGCCGCACCGTCACCTCGCGCAGGGCCGCCACCGCGCCCCGCCCCTTGCCGTAGACCTTGCTCACGGCGTCCAGAGTGATCGCTTCGCTCATGCCTCCAGCCTGCCGACCTGCGAACTCCCTTCCCAGGGACGGGAACACGCGCTACCCGTGACCTCGTCACGGGTAGGGTCGGGACATGATCAGACTCCTGCTGGCCGAGGACCAACACGTGGTGCGCGGCGCCCTGGTGGCCCTGCTCGGACTGGAGCCCGACCTGGAGGTCGTGGCGGAGGCCGACTCGGCCGACGACGTCGTCCCGCGGGCGATGGTCTTCCGGCCGGACGTTGCGGTGCTGGACATCGAGATGCCCGGACGACTGGACGGTCTGCAGGCCGCCGCCGCGCTGAAGCAGCGACTCCCGGACTGCCGCACGCTGATGCTGACCTCGCTCGGCCGCCCCGGGCTGCTGCGCAGGGCCCTGGACGCCAAGGTCGACGGCTTCCTGCTGAAGACCGCCCCGCCCGCCGACCTGCTCGCCGCCATCCGCCAAGTCGGCTCTGGCGGGCGGGTGTTGGACCCCGCGCTGGCCGTCGCCGCCTGGGACCTGGCGGACAATCCGCTCACCCCGCGCGAGAACGACGTCCTGCGGGAACTGGCCGAGGGCGCCGAACCGCCCGAGATCGCCGCCCGGCTGCACCTGTCCACCGGCACGGTGCGCAACGTGCTGACCGCCGTCGTCGGCAAGCTGAACGCCCGCAACCGGACGGACGCGGTACGGATCGCCCGGGACGCGGGCTGGCTCTGACCGGCCCCGTCCCGCCCCGTCCCGCCCGGGTCAGCCCGGGTCAGTGCAGCGGGGTCCCGGCGGGCAGCGGGGCTTTGGTGTGCAGTGGGGCCCCGGCGTGCAGCGGTGCTTCGGTGCGGAGCGGCACTTCGGCCCGCAGCAGGTACCAGCCGTCGTCCGGACCGGCCGTCAGGGTGCCGCCCGCCTCGGCGAGCCGGACCGACAGGCCGCCGATCCCGGACCCGGGCGCGGTGACGCCCTCCGGGACGCCGTCGTTCTCCACCTCCAGGCGGGCCGTCCCGGCGGCCGTCGAGACGGCGATCCGGACGTGCTCGGCCCGGCTGTGCCGCAGCACGTTGGTGACCGCCTCGCGCAGCACCACACCCAGCACCGCCCCCGTCTCGGGCGGCACCGGCTCCTCCTCCAGCTCCACCGTGATCGCGGCCGCCTCCAACACCGCTGCCGCCGAAGCCAGTTCGCTGCCGAACATCAGCCGGGGGCCGTCGCCCGCCAGTGCGCCGAGTTCGGCACGCCCGCGTTCGGCCAGCCGCCCGATGTCCGCCAACTCGGCCCGGCAGCGTGGCGGATCGGCTTCCACCAGCCGCCGGGCCAGCTCGGCCTTCAGCAGGATCGCGGCCAGGCCGTGCCCCAGCAGGTCGTGCAAGTCCCGTGCGGCGCGCAGGCGTTCGGCGACCACCCCGGCACGGGCCAGCCCGGCCGTGGCCTGCTGCAGCTCCCGCACCAGCCGGACCAGCCGCAGCACCGCGTACACCACCGTGCAGGTGACCAGCGCGCTGACGGTGGTCAGCAGCACCGACCAGAATCCGTCCCCGCCGACCGCTCCGCCGATCACCCCGGCGGCCACCGCCACCGCGCCGGCCGCCGTTGCACCCGCCCGCAGCGGCAGCGCGAACAGCAGCGAACCGGCCAGGATCCCGGCCGCGCCGATCCAGTTCCGGCCCAGCCACGGCAGCGGCAGCAGGGCCAGCACCGTCGAGGCCAGCAGGGCCGGGCGGGCGTACCGGGTCGCGTCCAGGATCGAGAAACGGGCCTGGAAGGTGCAGAACACCGCCGTGCACACCACACCGAGGGCGAGTTGCGACGGCGGGACGAACATCAGCACCCGGAGGCAGAACACGGTGAGCAGGAACCAGTACAGGCCGAGCGCGGTCCGCAACTCGGGCGGGTCCACGGGCGGCGGAGCGGGCGTCGCGGCCACCGACGCCTCCACGGCGAAGCGCCCGTCCGCCTCCAGGCCCGCCGTCAACCGGCCCCCGACCGCCCGGACCCGCTCCGCCAGACCGTCCAGCAGATCCGCACCGAGCGCCGCCGTCGGCACGCCGTCGCTCACCACCCGCAGCACCACCCGCCCGGCCCGCTCCTCGGTCGCCACCTCGCACCGCCGTGCGTCCCCGACCCGCACCACCGCGGTGACCGCCTCACGCAGCACCGTCGCCAGCACCGTCCCAGCCGGGCCGAGCGGCTCGCGGTGCCCGATCCGCAGATCCGCCGCGACACCCGCCGATGCCAGTAGCGCCCGGGCACTCGCCGCCTCCGGGGCCAACGAGAGGCTGCGCAACTTGGCGGCGGTGGCCCGGGCGGCGGCCAGGGTCCGGCGTGCGGACGAGATCAGTTCGTCCAGCAGCGAAGTGTGGTGGTGTGCTGGCGGGGTCTGTTCGTCCGGCACCGAAGTGTTCCGGCGCGCCGCCAGATCGCTGATCCCGGCCAGCCCCGCATCCAGGGCGCCGACCAGCCCCGACGCGATCCGCAGCCGTTCGTCGGTGACCGCGGACGCGGCGAGGGCGAGCCGGGCGGCCCGGACGCGGTCCGCCAACCGGGCGAGCGTGATGACGGCGTACAGCATGGCGCCGCCGAGCGCGATCGTCAGCAGCAGGTCGACGGCGTCCCGCGGACCCGTGCCCCGGACCGTCTCGATCAGCCCCGCCCCGGCGATCAGCAGGAGCAGTGGCAGCAGTCGGCGTTCCAGCAGCAGAGAGGCGGTGGGCAGGCACAGCAGCCCGACCGACACGCCGAGCGGACCGACCAACAGGAGGGCGACCACCAGCTCCACGGCGGTCCAGCCCGCCCAACCGGGGTGGTCCCGGTGGTGCCGCGACTGCAACGCCACCAGGGCGAGGCATCCGGCCACCACCGCCACCCCCGCCACCGGCTCCGCGGGCACCCGCCCGAGCCCCTTCAACAGGTGTGCCGAGGCCAGTGCGGCAACCACCGCGACCACCAGCACCCGCACCACGCGCGGCCCGACGTCCCGCCCCCGTTCTCCCTCCACGCCGCGCATCGTACGCCGCGGCGATCACCTGCCCCGCGGCCCGCGACCCGCTGCGCGGGCCCGATGAACGGATCGCACGCCCCGACCCGGCGGACGGACGCCTGACCACCGAAGGCACCCGGCCCCGCACCCCGGTCGGCAGTCAGCCGACGGTCAGTCGGCCCGGTCGTGGTCGTGGTCGTCCGGGAGGAGCTCGACGACGATCTCCAGGCCGAGCGCGTAGGCCGGCGTGCCCGAGGTGATGAGCGCGGTCTCGGCGACCCCGATCAGGTCGGTGACCGCGGCGCCCGCGTGGAGCGCCCCCCGGGCGTGGATCCGGGCCGGTTCCGCCCGGCCGAGGGCCAGCAACTGGCCGAAGTGGACCAGCTGTTGCACCCGGCCGCCGAGCGGATTGTCCGCCAGCACGACGTCGCGCAGCGCCGTGAACGCCTCCTCGGTGGGGAGCCGTCCGAACGCCAGGGCCACCCGCAGCCGGTCCTCCACGCCGCGGGGGACGGCCCCGAGCGTCGAACGGTAGCGCTCCCGCAGGGCCTCGGAACGCTCGGCGGAGGTACGGCCGGCCACGGCGCGTCCCGTACGGCCGGTCACGGCGCGACCCGCGCGATCGAGGCCCGGACCGCCTCCAGGGCGCCCGCGGGGAAGTCCACGGCCCCGCCGATCGCCGCGGCGGCGATCTCGGCCTCGGCGCTCTCCTCGATCGCCACCACGAGGTGGGCCGCGGCCGCCGCGTCCGGGCCGAACACCAGCAGCCCGTGGTTGGCCAGCAGCACCGCGGACGTCGTCGGGCGCCGCTCCAGGACGTCGACGATGCCCCGGACCGACACGTCCGACCCGCGCGGCCCCCAGGGCACCACCGGCACCTCCTCGGGCTGCCCGAAGCGGAGCATCGGCTCGGTGCGGCACGGCAGCGGCCGGTGCGCCACCGCGAAGGCGGTCGCGGCGGGCGAGTGCGTGTGCACGATCGCGCCCACCTGCGGCCGGGCGCGGTAGACGACGCCGTGCATGGTGGTGATCTCGGCGCTGACGGAGCGCAGTTCACCGGCCAGGAGCCGCCCGTCGAGGCCGACGGTCGCCAACTGGTGCGGTTCCAGGTCGCGGACGAACCCCGGGGACAGCAGGAAGCTGTCGGAGTCGAGCCTGGCGCTCAGGTTGGCGTGGCCGGAGTGCGACATCACCCCGGCCGCGAAGAGCTGCCGCGCGGCTTCGACGAGTTGGTGGGCCCGGCTCCGCGCCTCGGGCGTCCCGGTCGCCCCGGTCGCCCCGGTCGCGTCCATCGTTTCCATCGTCTGCTGCGTCCTTCCGACGTCCTTCCGGTGACGGCCCGTTCGCCGCCACCGCACCTGTCGGCCACTCTGCGACTTGAACTAAGGTTCAAGTCAAGCGCCGACCCGGGGCCGGTACGGCGTTCGAGGACGCGGAAAAGGAGCGGTGGAACGTGCTCATGACGATCGGTCAGCTCGCCGAGGCCACCGGCGTCCCCGCCTCCGCCATCCGCTTCTGGGAGCGCCACGACCTGCTGCCCGCCCCCGAGCGCCGGAGCGGACAGCGCCGCTACCCGCCGCAGGCCGTGCAGCGGATCGTGCTGCTGCGCACGTTCCAGCAGGCCGGGTTGAGCCTGGCCGAGATCAGGGAGTTCCAGCAGGACCAGCCGCGCCGCCAGGCGATGATCCGCGCCAAGCTCGCCGAGGTCGAGCAGCGCAGGACCGACCTCGACCACGCCCACCAACTCCTCACCCACGCCCTCCGGTGCAGCCGGACGGACATCGTCGGCTGCCCGACCTTCCGCGAGGAGATGGCGGCCTGGAACCGCCCGGGCTGACGCCGCCCGTTCGGGTTCCACCGTCGAACCGGGTTTGAAAATCCCGCCACCGCGAAGACGATCCCCGTCACTGTCCGCACCCGCAGGAACGGGAGAAACACATGAGCATCCTCGCCTGGATACTGATCGGACTGATCGCGGGCGCCATCGCGAAGGCACTGATGCCGGGCAAGGACCCGGGCGGCATCATCATCACGATGCTCATCGGCATCGCGGGCGGCCTGCTCGGCGGTTGGCTCGGCAAGGTCCTCTTCGGCGTCGACTCCATCGACGGCTTCTTCGACCTCTCCACCTGGGTCGCCGCCGTCGCCGGCTCGGTCATCCTCCTCGTCCTCTACCGACTGGTCACCGGCGGCCGGCACCACCACCGCCACGTCTGACCGACCGGGCGCACCCGCGGACCTGTCCCCCCGGGGGGACACAGACCGCGGAGCAACCCGCAACCGCCCCGCGGGCGGTGGGACGGCCCGCACGCTGCACTTTTCCAGCAGCGTGCGGGCCGTTCGGCATGACTCCCCGCCGCTGCCGCTGCCGACGCCGACACCGCTGCCGACGCCGCGTCAACTGTCCGCCGCCCGCCGGGAGAAGAACCGCGGACGAGACGTCGGACCCCGGCACCGGTCAGCAGCCCCACCGCCCGGAGCCGAGACGCTGCACCACGCCGAATCCGTCCGCCGGTCGGTCCAACTCACCCAAGGCGCAGGCCCGTTGCCGACCGGCCTGCTGCCCCTACGGCCGTCCGCAGCAGCTCACCGTACGACCCACGTTCCAGGTCCCACGCCCTACGCCCTACGCCCGGGACGCGGTACCGCCCGAGCCGCCGGAGACCTGGCGGGTGCGGCCGGCAGCGCCCGGGCGGCCGAACCGGTTCCGTGCGGTGGGCCGGGGGCGGCGGGGCCGTTCGACGACCGGGTCGGGGATCGTGACGGGCACGCCGGTGGGGGTTCGGGCGCCGGTGATCCGGGCGAGGTCCTCGCTGCCGGCCCGGACCTCGGTGGTGACGGGGGCGACGCCGGCCGAGGCCATCATCCGGGCCGTCCCGCGGCGCTGGTTGGGGAGGACCAGGGTGACGACGGTGCCGGACTCGCCGGCCCGGGCGGTGCGTCCGCCGCGGTGCAGGTAGTCCTTGTGGTCGACGGGCGGGTCCAGGTTGACGACCAGGTCGAGGCCGTCGACGTGGATGCCGCGGGCGGCGACGTCGGTCGCGACGAGCGCGGCCACCTGGCCGTTGCGGAACTGCTCCAGGGTGCGGGTGCGCTGCGGCTGGGACTTGCCGCCGTGCAGGGCCGCTGCCCGCACGCCGTTCGTGAGCAGCGCCCGGACCAGGCGGTCCGCGCCGTCCTTGGTGTCGGTGAACATGATCACCCGGCCGTCGCGGGAGGCGATGTGCGCGATCGTGGCGTCCTTGTCGGTGTTCCGCACGTGCAACACGTGGTGCTCCATCGTGCCGACCGCCCCCGCGGAGGGGTCCACCGAGTGGGTGACCGGGTCCTTCAGGAAGCGCCGCACCAGGCTGTCGACGTTGCGGTCCAGCGTGGCGGAGAACAGCATCGTCTGCCCGCCCTCGGCGACCTGCTCCAGGAGCGCGGTGACCTCGGGCAGGAAGCCCAGGTCGGTCATCTGGTCGGCCTCGTCGAGGACGGTGACGGCGACCTGGTCCAGTCGGCAGAGCCTGCGCTCGATCAGGTCCCCCAGCCGGCCGGGCGTGGCCACCACGACCTCCGCGCCACGGTTCAGCACCTGCGCCTGGCGGCGCACCGGCACCCCGCCGACCACGGTGGCCATCCGCAGGCGCGCCGCGTGGGCGTACGGGGTGAGGGCCTCGGTGACCTGCTGCGCGAGCTCACGGGTGGGCACCAGGACCAGTGCGAGCGGCTGCCGCGGTTCGGCCTGCCGTCCGATGGTGCGGGCCAGCACGGCGAGGCCGAACGCGAGCGTCTTGCCGGAGCCGGTGCGGCCCCGTCCCAGCACGTCGCGTCCGACCAGCGAGTTCGGCAGCGTCGCGGCCTGGATCGGGAAGGGGGCGGTGACGCCCCGCCGCGCCAGGATCGTCAGCAGTTCCCCCGGCAGGTCCAGTTCCTCGAACGAACCGACCGCGGGCAGCGCCGGCACGGTGCACACCGGCACCGCGAACTCCTGCCGGGAGGCGGACCCCGCACCGCCGCCGGGTACGGGCCCCGAACCGGAGCGTCGGCGCGGAGAACGGCTGGAGCGGTTCATGCGGAAGACCCTTCTCGGGGCTCGGGGGAGGCGGCGGCCACCGGGCCGACACAAAGCCGAAGGGCCCGCACCGGGCACCATGTGCGCGGCGCGGGCCCCTCGCTGCCAGGCGGTTGCCGTGGCAGTGGGAACTACAGCGGGCGAATGTTCTCGGCCTGCGGGCCCTTCTGGCCCTGCGTGACGTCGAACTCGACCTTCTGGCCCTCGAGCAGCTCGCGGAAGCCGCTGGCGTTGATGTTCGAGTAGTGGGCGAACACGTCCGGGCCGCCACCCTCCTGCTCGATGAAGCCGAAGCCCTTTTCCGCGTTGAACCACTTCACGGTGCCATTAGCCATGTAAAAAATCTCCTTCAAGGGACCTTCCGGAACCCGCACGATACGAGCACCGAGTCACCGTGATGAGCACCCGCCCGAAAAACATCCGGAAAACAGAAATACGCCCGCGATACATCACGCAGGCGCACACAAAGTTCATGGGGACCACTACCGCAACTACTTCGACTGTAGCAGCCCCGAGCCCGCAGTGGGGGGACATTTCGCCCCGGATCTTGGCGGCCACCACCCCGCCCGGCCGGGGCCCGGTGCCGCCCGGACCCCAACGCCCTTGCCACCCCTGCCGGTTGGCCCGATCCGCCACGGTGCCACGGCGCACCGGGCAACCCGCCGATCCCGCCGGCCCCCGCCCCCGCCGGGAGTGCCGTTCGACACACCCGGCATTTCGGTCATCCGGAATTCGGGCCGTCAGAAAGGGGCGCCGGCGGCCCTGCACGGCGCATACTGGACTGGATGAAAAAGCCTGAAGCAGTTCGCCGACACCTGCCCACCAGCCCCTTCAAGGCCAAGGCCGAAGCGCCCCGCAAGCACTTCGCCGTCGGCGACCGCGTCACCCACGACGCCTACGGCCTCGGCCGGGTCATCGGCGTCGAGGGCGACAGCGCCGTCCTGGTCGACTTCGGATCCCGACAGGAGCGCATCGCCGAGCCCTACCGCGGGATGTACAACCTCTGACCACCCCGCACCCGCCCGCACCTGCCCGCACCCGCCCGCAGGGTCAGCCCCTCCCCGCCCGAAGGCAGGGGCCGGGGGGCGATCCGCCGACGGGCGGGCAAGCACGAGCTCTCGGCGCTGCTCGGCGGAGGCCCGCAAGGCGGGCCCGGAGGACTTCCCCGCCTGAAGCCCCCTCGGCCCCCACTGAGACCACGACGCCTGGTGCCCGCGGCTCGATCGATCCGCTGCCGGCTGCTGCCGGTCAGCCATCGGTGTCTTTGGGCTGCCGCGGCGAGGCATGGCGGTCCACCGGGCCGAACGAGTCGCCCAGGGCCTGGACTACGGTCTTGCGGCCGTCACTGAACCTGATCATGCATCCGAGATCGAGGTCCACGTCCTTGATGGACGGCACGCTCCCGGACGGTGGATCGAGGTGAAGCGGGTGCAGCCGACATCGAAGCCTTGACCCGGCTCCCCGGAACGGGTGTTCGCCGATCCGTGATCGCCTCGACACCGGACCGCTCTCCGTAGAGCTGAGCGGAGTGCGGGCCGCGGGTCCGGAAGGACTCGGAAGGTCAGACCTTCACCACCACGACGTGGTCCGGCAGCAGCCTCTCCAGATCCTCCGGGTCGGAGGTGAAGACCGTCACCTGGCCCCGCTGCCGCAGTGCCACCACGGCGAGCACGGCGTCGATCGCGCACTCGTGCCCGTGCAGGCCGGCATCCGCCAGCAGCCGGCGCGCCTGTCGCGCCTCGTCCTTGCCCAGCCTGGCGACGTTCACCCGTGACAGCACCCAGTCCCAGCGCTGCTCCGTGGTGCGCGCGTCGTACGCCTCAACCAGGGTCATCGGCGAGGTGACGACCTCCGCCTCGCCGCGAGCTGCGAGATCGAGCCGGGCGATCATCATCCGGTCGCCGCGGACCGCGAGCGACAGGGCCTCGCTGTCCAGTACGAAGACGCGCGGCCGCCGGACTCCCTCGGCGGGCTTCTTCACGCGGCCGCCCCGCGGCTCTTGCCACGGGCCGCACGGCGCCGGTCGTGCTCCGCATCGAGGTCGTCCAGCTCCGCGTAGGCGGCAGCCCGTTCGTCACCGTTGACCGGCCCGTGCTCCTCCTCCAACCAGACGACCAGCTCCTGCAGGCGGTCGCGGTCGCGCTTGGCCCGGAGGGCCTCGGCGACGTAGGCGGAGAGGCCGCGATCGGCGCTGTCCGCGCGGATCTCGTCCAGCAGTTCCTCGGGGAGGGTGACGGTGACCTTCTTGGTTGCCATACATGCCACCATACTCGCCATATAGTAGGGCGGCCTGGCTTCTCGGGAAACGCCGAGGGCCCGGACCGCAGTTGCGGATGCTGTTGGTGAATTGCGACTGATCGACTGCGGTCGGTGATGCCGGTCTCCGAGACTTGTCTCGGAGACCGGCGTTCGTTGTTGTGGGGGTGTGT
>NZ_JNYE01000103.1 GCF_000717185.1 Kitasatospora phosalacinea
GGCAGACGCGGGCTCGGGCGCGGACGGGGTGGCGGGGGTGGGCCCGGCCACCGGGGCGGGGGTGGGGGTGGCTCGGCTCGGGGTGGGCCGTGCCGGGGTGCCGGGCGCTGCCGTTGCGGCCTGCCGCGGAGCGTCCGCCTCACCGGAGCCCTCGCCGCGCTCGTCGCACTCGCCGCGCAGGATGCGCTCGTACGCGGTGTTCAGGGCGCGGCCCGGGTCGACGCCGAGGCGGTCGGCGAGGGCGTCCCGGGTGCGGTGGTACCAGTCGATGGCGTCGGACTGCCGTCCGGCCCGGAAGAGGGCGAGCATCAGTGCGGCGACCAGGGACTCGCGCAGCGGGTGGGCGACCGTTTCGGTGCGCAGCAGTTCGGCGGCGCGGGCGGGGTCGCCGAGGCGCTGGAGGTGGTCGGCGAGGGCTTCGACGGCGGCGATCCGGTTCTCCTCCAGGGTCTGCCGCCAGGCTGCCAGCGGGGCGCTGGTGACGGTGCCGGTGAGGGCGGGTCCGTGCCAGAGGCCGAGGGCGCGTTCGAGGGCGCCGACCGCTTCGGTGGAGCGTCGTTCGCCGCGGGCGGCGGCCGCCAGGGCGTCGAACTGCTCGACGTCGAGCAGTCCTTCGGGCAGGTGCAGGGTGTAGGCGTCGCCCGCGGTGGTGAGCCGGACGCCGTGCCGGTCGGCGTGCGCGGCGGCGAGCAGGGCGCGCAGCCGCGAGACGTGGCTCTGCACGACGGTGCGGGCGTTGGCGGGCGGTTCGTCCACCCAGAGCGCCTCGGTGAGTTGGGCGACGGACACCGCGCGGTTGCGGCGCAGCAGCAGGAGGGCGAGCAGGCTGCGCCGTTTCTCCGGTCCGAGGTGTAGTGCGCCGTCGGCCCCGTCGGCCGCGACTGCGCCCAGCAGCCGGAATTTCACCGTGTACCCCCCACGTGGTGCCTTGTCCGGTCAGGGAGGTTATCCGGTCGTTATCCGGTGCATGCCACCGGGTCCCTGACCCGGTGGGTCCGCCGGGCCCGGGCAGGGGCCCGGCGGACCTGTCGTTCTCCGGTTCGGTCAGGCGGACGCCTCCGGGGGCGCGCCCAGGCCCGCGGTGAACGCGCGCAGCGCGTCGACCCGGGCGGCAGCGGCGGCCCGGCGGGCGACCTCCGCCTGCTGCCCCGCGTCCGACGCGGCCGAGGCCTCCGACACGTCCGACACGGCCTCCGAGGCCGCCCCGGCCGCCGCGGGCGTGCGGTGGCGCAGGGTCAGTTCGCGGCTGCGGTCGGCGCGGGCGGTGACCCGGTAGTCCCAGTCCTGGCCGGACCCGGGCTTCCCGGCCACCCGGACGGTGACCTCGCTCGGGCGGGTGCCGGGCTTCAGGTAGGTGCCCTGTTCGATCTCCCTGATCCGGTCCGCCGGGTCGCCGTCGAGCGGGAACTCCCGGTGCAGCGGCAGTTCGGGGCCCGTCCCGCTGACGGTGAGGTGCAGCTGTCCGGGGCCGGGCGCCGCGCCCCGGAGCAGCGGTGCGAGGGCGTCGACGGCGGTGGCCATCGCGGCGGTGACCAGTTCGCTGGCCGGGCCGTGGTCGGTCCACGTCTCGCGGTGGACCTCGTACGGCTGCTGCGCGGACCAGCCGTCCCGGGCGCCCTCGTACAGGTCGTCCAGGGTGACCGGCCCGTCGGCGGTGCGCCGGGCGAGGTGGTCGATGACCTGGCGGGCCTGCCCGGCGTCGGCGGCGGTGCCCTCCGGGGTGCGGAGCAGGTCGCCGAGCAGGGCGGAGGCGCCGGTGGAGGTGCCGCCGCCGAGTTCGACGAGCCGGTGGACGGCCCGGATCCGGGCCTCCCCGGCTGCCGTCCCGGCGGTGAACTCCCCGCCGTAGACGGCCCGTCCGAGCCGCACGGTGCCGGCCAGCTGCTCGCGTTCGGCGGGCGTGCGGGCGGTGTGGTCGAAGGGCGCCGCGTCGCCGTCCGCGGCCAGTGTCCGGTGGACGTCCTCCAGCAGCCGGGCGTTCTCGCCGAACCGCAGTTCGCCGTTCCGCCGGTCGCCGCTGAAGGCGAGGTAGTGGTCGCCCGGCACCTCGGAGGCGGTGGTCTCGGCCAGCGGGATGTCCACCGTGAACGGGACGACGCCCTTCTCGGTGACCGGCTTGCGGTCGTTGTCGAAGAAGGTCACCTCGACCTCGGCCGCGCCCCGGTAGCGGGCCATCGGGACGGCGTACTTGCCGTTGGAGACGGTCTGGCCGGTGTCAGCGTGGCTGCCGCCCTCCCGCCACAGCCGCTGGGCGCCGCCGGTGATCCCGGCGTTGTGGGTGACGTCGCCGGTGACCGACGCGCCCACCAGGCCCTGCAGGCCCGCGTTGCGCGCCGACAGGTCGGCGTGGCCGACCCCGGACGAGGTGCTGTTGGACGGGCTGGACTCCACGGCCCTGTCGTCCGTCCGGTGCTCCAGCGAGACGACCTTGAGGCCGAGCTCCACGCCCTTGCCGCCGCCGAGCGACAGCCGCCCGGTCGGGACGCTCGCCGCGATCTCCGCGCCCTGGCTGGCGGTGCCGAACAGCGCCGACACGTGGCTGTGCGCGGCGACGGTCCCGACCACGGGCGCCATCTCCTGCCAGGCCGACCTGCCGAAGTACTCCGCTCCGCGCAGCCGCAGCAGGTCCTGGATGCCGCCCGCGTCCTCGAGGAACCGCAGCACGTCGGTGTCGCGCAGGCCGGTCTCCCAGACCCGCTCCGGCGGGACCCGGACGGTGACCGGCGCGGGCGCCTGGGCCGGGACGGTCCGCGGCGGTGCGGTGGCGGCGTCGGGCTCCGCGGCCACCGGCACGGTCTCGCCGGTCTCCACGAGGGTCTCGAACCCGACCACCGCGGTGCGCCGCTGGTGGACCGACGGACCGAACCAGGGCCGCCGGGTGATGGTGAACTGCAGCTCCGCCTCGCCCCGGTAGGCGCTGCCGGGCAGCTTCGCCTTGGTCGCCGACCCGGCCGCGGTGCTGCTGGTGCGGACGTCCGCGTGCTCGTGCCCGCTGCCACCGGTGCCGGTCGCGCCGAGCGTCACCGAGACCGGCGCGGCCCCGACGGGCACCGCCCCGGTCAGCCCGGCCAGGCCCTGGTGGCTGTTGCCGCTGCCGCCGCTGTCCGCGAACGAACGCTGCACGTCGGTGCCGGTGTTGAACTCGGTGGTGCCCGAGTCGCCCAGGTGCTCCAGCCGGTCGCGGAGCACCGCGGAGACCCGCACCTCGGTCCGCCCGTGCCGGACCACGATCTCGTCCCCGGCCGTCATGCCCTTCAGCCGCGCCTGCAGCCGGTCCGGGGTGAGTTCCGCGTCCAGCTCGCGGCGGATGCCCGACCAGTCGTCGGCGAACGGGTTGCGCACCGACTTCGGTGCGCCGTCCGGACGTCCGGCGCTCTCGGTGCGTTCGCCGCCGCGGCGGAACCGGCTCGGCTTCCAGCCGGACTCCACCTGGGAGAGCAGCGACTCGCCCAGCGTCCGCCCCGGGTCGCCGGTACGGGCCCCCGGGTCGCCGGTGCGGGTCCCCGGCAGCGCGTGCACGTCGGTGACGATCGCCGAGGAGTCCAGCCGCCGCCCCTCGACGAAGCCCTTCGGCTGCTTCACGGTGGTGCGCGCCGTCGCCCCGCCGACCGGTTCGGCGTCCCGGGTCGGCACCGCCACCCGGGCCACCGCGCCGACCGGCCGGGTGACCGACCCGTCCGCCACGCCCAGCCGCTTGAACTCCACCTTCACGTCGTACGCCGCGTTGACGTCGAACAGCACCGCGGGCTCCACGTGCTTGCCGCGGTTGGACGCCGAGCCGACCGTCTCCACGCCCTGGCCGTAGCTGCGGTCGAACCGGTGCGTGTAGCCGCCCGCGCCGTTCACCACGGGTGTCCTGAACCGGAGTTGGCCGCCGCCGTCGTGCCGGTTGCGCAGGTCCTGCACGCTGCCCTGGCCGCTGGAGGTGCGGGTGCCGGACTCGAACTCGTACTTGTCCGTCGCCGAGTGGTACGTCGCGCCCTCCACCCGGGCGGTGACGGTGATCTCGGCCGTCCAGGTCTTCCCGGAGACCGTCTCGGTGAGCTTGCCGCCGCGGGTCAGCTGGGACAGCTTCGCCTTGAGCGCGCCCCGTTCGAAGGTCGAGTCGATCTTCCGGTTCACCTCGTCCGCGGGCTCGCCGTGCTTCGCGCGGATCAGCTCCTCCACCGTGCTGCGCACCTTGTCCGCGCCGCTCAGGGTGTGCACCACGTAGGACGCGTTCAGCTCGTGCTGCTCCAGCATCCGGCGCGGCGCGGTGTGGGTGGCCTCCGGCTTCGGCGCCGGACTGCCCCCACCCGCAGTGGACTCGGCGTCCTTGCTCGGCGGACCGAAGGCCACCGTGCCGTCCTCGCCGCGCTGCGCCCGCACCTTGACGGTGTCCCGGGCGTCCATGCCCACCTCGACGCGCACCGGCGCCGACACGTCCGGGGCGGCGGTCGCCGCCTCGCCGGGGCGGCCGAAGTGGACGTCCACGGCCATCCGGGACCCGTAGATCACCTGCGGCGCACCGTACTTGCCGCTGGCGTACACCCGGTCGGCCTGCCGGCCCTGGCCGCCCGCCCGCTTGCGCTGCTGGCTGGACCCGGTGGCCACCAGGTCGGCGCCGGGCGTGCCCTTGGCGACCGGGCCGCCGAGCTGGCCGGTGCCCACGACCGTGCGGGAGAGCAGGCTGCGGTCCACGCTGAACGCGCCGGTCTCGCTGACCGTGTTCAGCTCGGCCTTGCCGTCCTCCCGGCGGTACGTCATCGACTCCACCCGGGCGGTCGCCGTGACGACCAGGTCCTCCTTGCCCGGGATCTTCACCTGCAGCGGCTCGCCCCGGGTCATCCCGGTCAGCCGGGCGGCCACGTTCGGCTGGCTGAGCCCGCGCAGCACGTGGTCGCGGATGCCGTCCCACTCGTCGCCGAACCGCTGCCGGCCCTTGGCGTCGACCGCCGCCCGCAGCGCGGCCGTCCCCTCCACGTCACGGACCACGACGGTCTCGCCGAGCCCGCCCGTCCCGTCGCCGCCGCGCCACACCGACTCCGGCGGCGCGGGGGTCTCCTGCGGCTCCGGCGCCTTCTGCTCCTTCTGCGTCTCCGGGGCCTCCGGGGCCTTCTGCTCCTTCGGGGCCTCCGGGGCCTCCGGGGCCTTCTGCGTCTCCGGGGCCTCCGGGGCCTTTTCGGCCGCCGCCACCGGCTCCGTGGTGTCCGCACGGTCCACCAGCAGCCGGACGTCCGCCGAACCCGCCGGGTGCGCGACGCCCCGGCCGTTGAACGCCAGGTCGAAGTGGACCGGGCCCTCGTAACGGACGCCGGGCACCTTCGACTTGCTGGTCAGCTGGGCCGTCCGGTTGTCGCCCTCGATCGCGATCCGGTCCCGGCCGAGCCGCCCGGCCGTGCTGCCGCCGAGCAGCGCGCCGCCGCCCGGCTTGAACACGTTGCCGACCCCGAGCTGGCCCGCGTGCCCGCGGTTGGTCACCGTGCTGTGCACCTGCTGCACGGTGGTGCCGATGTTGAACTCGGTCTCCTTGGTGGTGCCGGTCTGCTTCAGCTCCCCGACCCGCGCGGTGATGTCGATGCTGGCGACGGTCCGGCCGTGCCGGTCGGTCAGCGCGACGGTGACCGGCTCGCCCGCCGTCATGCTCTTCAGGTTCTGCTGGAGCCGGTTGAAGTCGACCTCGGCGAGGACCTTCTCCCGCAGCTCGGGCCACTTCTCGCCGAACTCCCGCTGCCCGGCCGCCTCGACCCGGTCGAGCAGCGCCTCCACCGGCCGCTGGTCCGCCGAGTCGCGCGGCACCAGGTCCAGCACGATCTCCGGCCCGCCGACCCGGCCGCCCAGCAGGCGCTGCGGGGGCGTCCGCAGCTCGCCGACCGACCCGGCGTCGGCACGCGGCGGGACGGCGACCGTCATGCCGAGGTCCACCGTCTCGGTGCGGGCGGAACCGGTGCGCACCGGGGAGCCGTCGTGCCGCAGGTCGCCGAAGTCCAGCTCCAGCCGCATCTGCGACTCGAACACGTCGGCGGTCTCGGAGGTCTTGGACCGCGCCACCATGCCGCCCAGCGCGAGGTCGACCTCGCCCTCGCCCCGGTCGTGGAAGTAGCCGGCCAGCTCGAACGGTTCGGCGATCCCGGCCGAGTGCCGCGCCTGGACGCCGATGTTGGACTGCCACTGCGCGTCGTGCGCGGTGCCCGTCACCACCGTCCGGTCGGCGCCGTCCTCGAACTCGATCTTCTCGGTCCCCCGGTGGGTCGACCGGACGACCTCCCCGCTCAGCCTGACGCTGCCGCTCCACCCGTTCTTCTCGAACGGGGCCGTCCACACCTCGCCCCGGGACAGCGCACCGAGCATCGGACGCAGCGTCGCCGGACCGAAGTACGCGTCCGCGAACGCCCGGGCCTCCGCCCGGTCACCCGGCACGGCCGCCGCCATCACCTCGACGACCTTCGCCCGGACGGCCGTCTCGTGCTCGGTCAGCCCGAGCACCAGGTCGTCGCCCGCGATCGGACGCGGACCGGTGTTCTTCGGGTTCGCCCGGTCCTTCGGGGCCACCGGCTCCGCGGCGGGGTCCTGGACGTCCGGCTTGGCCTCCGGCTCCGGGGTGGTGCTCTTCTGTTCGGGCTCCGGGACGGTGCTCTTCTGCTCCGGCTCCGGGGTGGCGTGCGCGACGGGGTCCGCCGGGCCGCTGCCGTCGTAGTGGTCGTCCTGGCGGTAGACCGTCACCGGCCGCCCGCCCGCCGGTCCGAAGACCGCCCGGGCGACGCCGTCGTGGCCGACCACCCGCAGGCGCAGGCCCAGTGCGTGGGCGGCGGCGGCCGGGAGCATCTCGCCCGCGTCGGTCCGCCAGCGGGCCTCCCAGTCCCGGACGGTGCGCAGCAGGGCTTCGCGTTCGCGGGCGGACGGGGGCGGGGAGTTCTCGGTGAGGTGGGTGCCGACGGTCCGCCGCAACTGGACGGGGTCCATCCCGGCGAAGTTCGGGCGGGCGTCGGCGGGGAGGTAGCCGAGCAGCTCCTCGGTACCCAGCCCGCCCCGGGCGATCAGGTCGTTGCGGTAGTTGGAGACGACCTCGCTCGGCCACTGCTCCGGGGCCAGCGTGCTGAAGTGCCGCTCGACGGCGCCCTGGAGGTCCCGGACCGGGCTGCCGCCGCCCGCGTGTCCGGGCGCACTCACGGCGATCGAGTGGAGCAGGCAGAGCCCGTCCATCGGCACCGGCACCCGCGGCCCGACGGGCGGGAACTCCCGCTCGGCACCGCTGCGCTCGTCCTTCGGCGCAGGGGAGTTCGGCTCCGCCGGAACGGCCCCGTCCTTCGGCGGCACGACAGCCGACTCCGCCTTCGGGACCGCCGGAACGGACCTGTCCTTCGGAGGCACGACGGCCGACTCCGCCTTCGAAGCCGAGGAGTTCGGCTCCGCCTTCGGGACCGCCGGGGTCGGCTCCTCGCCCTTCGGGGTCGGGGAGGCCGGTCGGCTCTCGTGGGGTGTGCTGCCGCCGTTCGGCGTGGCGGCCGTGGGACGGCCCAGTTGCGGCGGGGCGGAGGCGGAGCGGGCGCGGGGCGTGGTGCCCGCCGGGTGGGTGGTGCCCGCCGGGGCGGCGTCGGGGCGGACGGGTGCCGCGGGGTTCGCGGTGTCCTCTGGGCGGGCCGGGTGTTCGTCGTGCGGGGTGGTCGCGGCCGGTTCCGGTGTCGTGGCGGGTTCGGGCGTGCTGCGGCCGCCGGGGGTCGTGTCGAGGTCGGTGCGGCCGGTGCGGTCGGTGCTCGCGCCGGTTCCCGCGGGGGCGCCGAAGCGTTCCGCGAACCCGGGGTCGTGCGGCCCGGACACGGTGGTGCCGTGCGGGTCGGCGACGGAGGCCCAGACCGTCCAGTCGGGGCGGAAGTCCGCGGGCAGTCCGCCGCTGGCGGGGGTGACCTGGTGGTTGGTCGGGTCGGCCCAGCGCAGCGTGCCGTCCCGGTCGTGGACCAGGGCGACGGCGTGGGCGTCGCCGTGCGCCCCGGCGCCGAGGACGGTGGCGAAGCTGCCGGGGCCGCCCGCCCGCACCTGGTCCGTCAGCTTCTGCACCGCGTCCGGCCCCTGGCCGAACAGGGCGGGTGCTTCGGCGCGCTGCCACGGGGCGGTGCCGGGTGCGGGCGTCGCGGAGACCCGGGGCTGCCCGAAGTGGGTGTCCCGGTACGCCTCGACGTGCTCGACCCGGGCGGCCAGGTCGCCGCCGTGCCCGGCCGCCGGGTGCGGGTTGACCTTCTGGAGCAGCGAGTTGCTCATCGGCGGGTGCACCTTCGGCTCACCGCCGAGGTAGTCGACGAGTTCGCCGGTCCGCTGCTGCTGCTCGTGGACGGGCGGCTGCTCGTGGACGGGCGGCTGCTCCTGGGCGGGCGGCGGCGGGGACGCGTCCTCGTCCGGATCGGCCGTCCGCAGCCGCGCCTCGATGGTGGCCGGGTCGGGCTGCCCGTCACCGCCCTCCCGCCGGAACCAGTCGGCCAGCCTGGTGGCCAGCTCGGCGGGGTGGCGCTGGCTCTCGGGCAGGTAGTTGAGCGCGTTCTCGACGACCGACTGGACCACGGTCTCGTGGAAGTAGTCGACACTCATGCCGACCGGGACGGGGTACTCCCCCTTGAGGAGCTGGTTCACCATGTCCCAGGTCTCCAGGACCTCGGGGTCGTCACCCTGCTGGGTCCGGGACTCCGGCTGGTCCACCCGGCGTCGGACGTGCAGCTCCTCCTGGCCGCCCCACGGGGTCTTCGCGTCCAGGGTGAAGTCGCCGGTGCGGTCGTGGAAGAGCTGCTCGGTGTGCGCGCTCAGGCCGGGTTCGAAGCCGCCGATCCAGTGGCCGCCGTCCTTCACCGCCGCACCGAGCCGCTGCACGATGTCCGCGTCGCTCAGCGTCCCCCCTCGCGGGTCCTCCCAGCTGCCGAACCAGGAGTCCTTCTCCATCAGGAAGTCGAACTGGCGGCCCGCGCCGGTGCCCTGCAGGAACTCGTCGTACGTCATCGCGTGGAAGCGGACGTCCATCAGCGAGTTGTTGTCGGCGTCCCGCACCGAGAAGTGGGTGCCGTTGCTGCCGATCGGCTCCTTGACCACGGTGTGGCCGTCGGCGAGGCGCTCCAGCTTCTCCTGGATGGCCGCGCCCTTGCTGTCGAGGAACTGCGTCCGGTCGGGGACGTTGGGGTCGGTCGAGACGATGGTCAGGTCCTTGCTGCCGGTGGTGAAGACCGGGTGCTCCAGGTCGGCGTCGCCGCCGAGGTAGAGCAGCGACCCGCCGCCGTGCTCGCCGTTGGCGAGGCCCTCGTTGAGCCGGACCATCGGCTCGTTGCGGCCCTGCATGCTGACGCCCATGTGCCAGCGGCCCAGCTCGCGCGGGTCCACCCACTCCGGGTGGCGGCCGAGCTGGCCGTCCACGGCCGGGGTCCGTTCGCCGTCGCCGAAGAGGTAGTGGACGGTCTCGGCGCTGGCGCCGTTCTGCATCGCGTGCACCAGTTCGCCGGTGCCGTCCGAGTGCAGTTCCCGGCCGAGGTGGGCGCCGAGCACCCGGTCGAAGTCGGCGCCGTCGGCCAGTGCCTCGCGCACCCGGTCGGCCGCCCCGGCGTCCTGCGGGCCGAAGCGCTCGGTCAGCCGGGTGATCACCCGGTCCGGGTCCCCGCCCAGGTCCAGCCCGGCCTTCTGCAGCGCCTTCTGCTCACCGTCCCGCGCGTTCTGACCGTCCCGCGCGTTCTCGCCGTCCCGCGAACTCTCGCCGGGCGGGGGCGGCGAGGGGAGGTCCTCGTCGCCGCTCACCAGGCGACGGTCCTTCAGCGCGTCCAGTTCCTGCTGCCGTTCCTCGGCCCGCCGCTCGTCCAGCCGCTGCTGGCCCTCGGTCAGGTCGCGGGGCTCGCCGCTCTCGCGCTGCCGCTCGGTCTCCGCGCGCGTCTCGGCGATCCGCTCGTGGTCCTGGGCCGTCCACGGGCCGCAGGTCTGCGGTTCCTCGTGCTCGGGGCGCTGCCCCTGGCCCTCGCGGTCGTCCGGGTAGTGCCCGGGCTGGTGGGTCTCGTTGAACTGCTCGACCAGGTTCTGGCGGCGGCGGTAGGTCTGTCCGGCCTGGGTCATGGCCTGGAAGATACTGTCGGCCTGGCGGCCCTGCTCGGTCTCCTGCCGGTGCTTGAGCCCGGAGGCGTCGTCGTGCGGCACCAGCGTCTCGTTGGCCTCCCTGCCCGGCATGCCGGGCAGGTTGCCCTCCGGGTGCCACTGGATGCCCACCACCGGGGCCCCGTGCCGTCCTTCGAACGCCTCGACCGAGTTCGAGTCGGTGCCCTGCGCCCGCGCCGAGACGACCAGCGGGGAGTCGCCCGGGCCGCTGGTCAGGAGGCCCTCCGCCTCCAGGACGGCGGCCCAGTGGGTGCTGTTGACCTGGAAGACGGGTTCGGCGCCCGAGGGGTCCTTGTCCGTGCCGTGCTTGATCGCACCGTCCAGGAAGGTCCCGGGTTCGGTGGTCATGCCGTGCCGCAGGTCCCAGGTGCCGTCCTGGTGCTGGCCGCGCTCGTGCTTGGGGAAGGTGCCGATCGAGGCGCCGTAGCTCTCGGCGAGCCGCCAGGACCCGCCGCAGACGGCCAGGATCGGCATGCCGGTCATCCGCGCGTGGTCGATCAGCTTCAGCTCGTACGAGGCGCGTTGGCGGTGCTCGTCGTAGGTGCGGCGGGCGTTGGCCGCGTCCTTCTCGGCCTTCGGGAGCGCCTTCTCGACCTTCTCCAGCTCGCGCGGGTTGTTGGTGAGGCGGCCCCGCTCCTTCTTGGTGAGCGTCTCCGGCGGGGTGCCGTCGGCCTCCTGCCGGGCGATCCGGTCCTGCTTGGCCTGCAGCGCGGCCCGCTCGTCCAGCAGCCGCTGCCGCTCGTTGCGCAGGTCGTCCCGCTTCTGCTCCAGCGGCACCGGGTCGGTGACCCGCTTGAAGTCCTTGGCCTCGGCCTGCTCCTTCGCGCCGGGGCCGACCCCGGGGCCGGCGACCTGGTGGTCGTTGGCGTTGGCCGCGCCCGGGATGTACAGCACGTCCTTGTCCCGGAGGTGCTGCGCCGGGTCCTCCAGGCGGGCGGGCGGCGAGGCCGCGCTGCCCTCGGAGTGCGGCGGGAGGGAGTCCTGCTGCACCCACGGCACCCCTTCGCCGTCGGGCTGGCCCTTTCGGACCTCGCCCTGTTCGGCGTGCACCTGCTCCACCGGCTTGGCGCCCTCCCAGGACTGCTTGTCGTGGGAGGTGTAGGCGCCGCCGCGGCTGTCGGTGCGGTACGAGATGCCGACCTGCACCGGCTCGCCCTGGGGGCGGTCGGCCAGCAGTTGCTGGACCCTGGCCACCTCGGCCGGGTCGGGCAGGATCCGGCCGGTGTCCGGGTCGACCCGGCGCTCGGACGCGCCGGGCGGCGGCGGGGACGGGACGTCGTCGTGGGCGGACGTGCCCCCGCGGGTGGACGTCACCTCGTGCGCGGGCGGCGGCGGGGAGGCGGAGGGGCCCTCGCCGTTGTCGTGCGGGGCGTTCTGGTTCTCGTTGAGCGGGTCGCGGACCCAGGCGTTGACGTCGCGCCAGTGGTGTTCGGCGATGGCCTCGTGCACCTGGGTCGAGCCGCCGGTGCCGGGGGTGGCGCGGTAGGACGCCTCGTCCTCGGCCACCCGGACCTTCTCCTGCGCCGCCTGCAGTTCCCCGCGCAGCGACTTGAGCTCCTCCCGGTACTCGGACCTGCTCTTCTTCCCGTCCTTGAACGCCTCCTCCGCGGCCTTGCCCCGCTTCTTGACGTCCTGGAGCTCCGCCTCGGCCTCCCGCAACGGGCGCTCGGTCGCCGTGTAGTGGTCCTCGATCCGCTGCCGGAGCTCGGGGGACAGCCTGTCCTTGAGCAGGCCGTACTCGTCCCGGGTCAGCGGGAGCGCGTTGTCGTGGTCGCGCATGAGCTTGTCGAGCAGGGGCGGCACCGGCCGGGCCCCGGTCCGGGTGGTCACCTGGGTGACGAACCGCGCGAAGTCCGGCTTCTTGTCCCCGTCGATGACCAGCGAGTCCATCGGCCGGTCGACGTGCTTGGGCCGCGGCTGGTTGCCGTTGCCGCCCTTGATCTCCTTGCCCTCCGCGAGGTCCGCGGTGGAGTCCCTGATCACCTTCCGCAGGTCCCCGTCCGCCCCGACCTTCCCGAGGGAGTCGTCGACGAACTTGGAGAACTCCGCCAGGTTGACGTCAGCGGGCTGCCCGGCGGCCTTGCCGCCCTTCTTCCCGGCGGCGGACCCGGACGGGTAGAAGTGCAGGTTGTCGACCGGGGCGTATCCGTGCTCCTGCAGGAGGTTGTTGTAGTCCCGTTTGTCCATCGGCTTGTCCTTCCGACCCAGTTGCTGCGAGTCGGCGCGGGCGTCGAGGAACTCCGAGGCGGTGCTGTGCGTGCCGTCGTTCGGGGACATCTTGGCGAACAGGGTGGCCAGGGCGTTGTCGACCGTCAGGTGGGGGTTCTCCTCCCCGTCCTTCTTCCCGGTCGGCCGGTACGAGTAGTGCGCGAAGGAGTGCTCGTACGGGCTGAACACCAGGGTGAGGTTGTCCGGGCCGTTCGGGTCCGACAGCGGCTTCGTCCGCGGCTCCCAGACGTTGCCCGGCTTCACCGTGACCGGCGTCCCGCGCTCCGACAGCTCGGCGGCGGTGTGGTCGGTGGGCGGGCCGACGGGCTTGCCGTCCCCGCCGTGCTCCTGGACGGAGAACGTGTTGCCGTCGCCGTGCGGGGTGGCCGTCAGGTGACCGCCGCCGCCCAGCGGGATGTGGAGGTCCTCGCCCGGGTGCTCCTGGAGGGCGAGATCGAGCATCCGCCGGTTGAACTCGGTCCGGCCCTCCCGCTCCGGCGCACCGCCCCTGGTCGGCGGCGCGGGAGCCGGCTCCTCGCGCGGCGTCCCGTGCGGCTGGCCTTCCGGCTGCGGTCGGCCTTCCGGGGTGTCGCGGGGGGTCGGGGTCTCGTGGGGGGCCGGGGCGTCGTGCGGGGCCGGGGCGTCGTGCGGCTGGCCCTCCGCCATCCGGAAGAAGTCGCCGACGCCCGACTCGGCCTCGGTCCGGTTGCGCTGGTTGGCCGGGCCGCCGGTGTGGACGGCCAGCGGGTCCTGGCCGTACAGGCGGCCCAGGAGGTCGTGCAGGGGCTGCTCGTGGTTCCCGGCCCAGTGGGCGCCGTTGTTGCGGTCCTGGCCGGTCAGCGGGTCGCGGCCGTGGTTGGTCGACAGGTAGGCGTTGGTGACCTGGGCGAAGTACTCCCTCTCGTCCGTGGAGCTGTAGTTCTCCCGGTCCCGGCCCTGGGTGTCCCGGCGCTGCCCGTCGGCCCACTGCGCGGTGCGGTCGCCGTCCGCGTCGCGCTTCCCGTTGAAGGACTCGGTGACGAGCGCCTTGTCCTGCGGCGAGAGGCCGAACTTGTGGACGGCGTGCGCGAACTCGTGCGTGGTCGTGGAGTAGCCGTCGGCGTAGTTGTTGTGCTCGCCGCCGATCGTGGTCCGCTCCCCCAGCAGGTTCTCCTCGGTGACGGCCACCTTGCGGCCGCCCGAGCCGCGGACGTCGTCCCAGCCGCGGCCGTGCGCCGAATCGCCTCCCAGCTGCTGGTTCTTGAGGCTCTCGAAGGCCGGTACGTCGGTCATCCGGACGTCCTTGGGGACGACCACCACCTCGACCCCGTTGGTCAGCAGCCGCTCGGCCACCGCCGGGTCGCGGAGCAGCCGGGCGATCTGCTGCTGCGCCTCGTGGCGCGACGCCCCGCTCTGCACCGTCCGGGGGTCGACCTCGACCAGCAGGTGCGCGGCCGACTCGGCGAACTCGTCCGGGGTCGAGTTCCGGCGCAGGTCGGCGACGAACTCCCTGTCCGTGGCGAGCGCCCGCCGCTCCTCCGGCTTGAGACCGCCGATGGTGTGCAGGCGCTCCTGCTGGCCCATCGTCGGCACGTCGCGCTTCGACTCGACCGGCGTCCCGGACGTGTCGTGCTCACGGGTGGCGAACTCGTGCCGACGCTGCTCCTGCTCCTGCTCGCGACGGCGCTGCTCCTGGGTGTGGGAACGGCTGCCGCCATCGCCCTGCCGTCCGGAACCGGGACGGATCGTGCCGCCCTGGACCGGACCGCCCTGGACCGGACCGCCCGTCAGGGGCGCACCGGTCTGCCGGGGCACCGCGGACCTGGGCGGCGTCGCCGACCGGTGCCCGGACGCACCGCTCCCGCCGTGCCCGATCGCGCTGCCGCCAGCCATCGCACCGGGCGCGAAACCGCCCGCCGCCGGGTTCTGCGCGGCGGCACCGTTCGCGGGCGGCGCACCCTCGGCGAGGCCGTCCGGCACCACCTGCCCGGGCAGCGGGTCCGGCCCCGCCGTCCGGGTCGCCGTCGGACCGGCCGCCAACCGCGTCCCCCCGTCGAGGTGGGTCTCCCCGCCCCCGGCCAACCGCCCGGCCGCACCGAGCGCCCCGGAGAGGTTCGGCACCCCGGACTGCTGCGACTGCGGCTGCGCCGCGGGCTCCTGGCGCGACGTCGTCGCCTCGTGCGGCTGCGCGGCGACGTGCTCGGCGGGCGGCGCGGTCGACCCGTGCGGCTGAGCCACGGGCTCGTGGCGCGGCACCGGAGTCTCGTGCGGCTGCGCGGCGACGTGCTCGGCAGGCGGCGCGGTCGTCGCGTCCGGCTGCAGCACACCGCGCTCCGGCGTCGGCAGCGGCGTCTCGTGCATCTGCTGCGCCACGGGCTCCGGACGCGGGGTCGGCGTCTCGTGCACCTGCGCCGCAGGCTCCTGACGCGGCACCGGGGCCTCATGCACCTGCTGCGCCACCGGCTCCGGTGCGGGCGCGTCCTGGTGCGGCTGCGGGGTGGCGGCCGGGGTCTCTGCGTGCGGTGCCGGCTGCTCCTGGACGTGCGTGGAAGCCTGCTCGTGCGGGACGGGCGTGGGCGTGGGCGAGTCCGTCCCGTGCGTGGCGGTGGACGCGGTCGGGGTCGGGGTCGGGCTGCTGTGGCCGGAGCCGAACGGTGCCAGGCCGTTGACCTTCGACTCGCCCGCACCTCCCGTCCCGGCGGAGTGCCCGGCGGAGTGTCCGGCGGTGGCGCCCGCGGTCGTCCCGAGTCCGAGTCCGGAGCCCGTACCGCTCTCGCCCCTGGTGCCCGAGCCCGAGTCGGCGCCGGTACCGGTGGTCTCCGTCGCCCCGCTGCCGCGGCTGCTGCCGCCGGTGGAGGAGGACGTCCCGGTCGGGCCGTGGTAGGCGCTGTCGCTGGGGGTGGACTTGGTGAAGGTGGGCGGGCCGTCGTGCCCGGCGCCGCTGCTGCCGTTGCTGCCGGGGAGGTCGAGCTTCGGGGTGGCGGCGGGAGGGGGCGGGGCGGCGGCGCCCTTGAGCTTGGAGGCTCCGGCGTGCAGGCCCGCGCCCGCGCCGCCGGAGAGGCCGGAGCCGAGCAGCGAGCCGCCGTCGACGTGGCCGGTGGTGATGAGCTGGGTCGAGACGTCCGCGCCGACGCCGACCACGGCGCCCGTGCCCATCTTCCCGACGGTGGAGTTGAGCGCGTTCTCGGCGCCCACCTTCTTGCCCGCGGCGCCGATGCCCTTGCCGAGCAGGTGGGCGGAGGCGCCGCCGACCGCGCCGCCGAGGGTGTTCTGGCCGAGTTCCTTCAGGTCGATGCTCTTGCGGTGGCCCTCGGCCACCTCGATGCCCTGGGCGAGCAGGTTGATCGCGCCCATCTGGGCGGCCTGCTTGGCCGCCATTTCGAGCGTCTCCTTGAGCAGCTTCTTCAGCAGCTGCGAGACGACCGTCCGACTGGCCGCGATCATCACCGGCACCTGGAGCAGCGAGGCGCCCGCGGTGAACGGGGCCTCGGCCTCGGCGGTGGCCAACTCGAATGCGAGGATGCCGAGTTGGGCGATGATCTGGATCTTCGCGGTCTCCGCGGAGTTGGCCACCTGCTCCAGCATGTCGCCCATGCCGTTGAGCGAGTTGATCGTGCCGGTCAGTCGGCCGGGGTCCTCCGGGGTGCCCTTGCCGACCGTGTACCCCTCCCAGTGCTTGCCCAGGGCCTCGGCCGCCTTGCCCTTCTGACCGTCCAGGGCGCGCTTGATGGTCGAGTCGGCGCTCTGCGTGGCGTCCTTGAGCTCCTCGGCCGCCCTGCGGCAGCGGTCGGCCATGTCGCGGAGCTGGTCCTCGTCCGCTTCGGGCCAGCGGGTTCCGGCGAGCAGCAGCAGGACCCACTGGAGCGGCTCCGGGAGTTCGACAGCCATGGGGTCAGTGCCTTCCGCTCTGGACGGGTCGCGTGGAGATGATGGGGTGGACGGGGGCGGACGGGAGCGACGGTGCGGTGGGCAGCGGCGCGGTGCTCTCGATACCGTCGAGCTCGGCGGTGACGTCCTCGTCCGCGCTCTCGTAGCCGGCGGCCATCGCCTTCAGGCCGTCGGCGATGTACTTCAGCTCGTCGGGCAGGCCTTTGAGCACGGTCATGGTGGCGTGGCTGTACTGCAGGTAGCCCTTCTCGCCCTCGGCGAACTTCTTGCCCGACTCGTCGTTGCCCCAGGGGTTCTGGGCCTCCATCGAGGACATGAAGGCGCTCAACGACCGGGAGAGCGAGGCGACCTGCTCGTAGGCGGCGAGCATCGGCGACACGGCCGCCCGGTACTGCTCGGGGTCCACCTGGAAGCCCGTCCCGGCACCGCCCGTGTCGCCCCGCTTCTTGGCGTCCGCGGTCCGCGGGGAGGCGGCGGTCATCGGCACGCCCTGCTGCACCGGCCGTCCCATGACGTGCGCGGGTTGGATCGGGGCCGTCGCCTCCTCCGCCCGCTGGAACGGCTCCACCGGCGTGGCCTCGGTGGCCCGCTGGAACGGCTGCAACGGTTCGACCGGGGTCGCCCGCTGGAACGGCTCCACCGGCGTGGCCGGGGTCGCCCGCTGGAACGGCTGCAACGGCACGCCCTCCGCCGCCCGCTGGAACGGCTCCACCGGCGTGGCCTCGGTGGCCCGCAGGAACGGCTCGGCCGGAACGCTGTCGGGCATCGCCGTGCCGACCCGGAACGGGGTGGGCGCGACGGACTCCTCGGGCATCAGCCGGGCCGTGAAGGCGGGTTCGGCGGGCGTCTCGGCCTCGACGTACCGGCGGGCCTGCTCGTCGTTGCTCATCAGGGGGTTCCTTCGTCAGTGCGGGCGACGGCGGCGCGCGGTCAGTCGGCGGCGGGCGCGGCCAGCCGGGAGAGGGCGGCGCGCAGGAACGGGCTGGGCACCTGGTAGCCGCCCTCCTCGCGGAGGGGGGCCCGCTGCGGGGTGGCCGCGGCGGGCGGCGGCGCTGCGGGCGCGTTCCAGGTAGGCGTCGTCGGTGCCGCCGGTGGTCCCGGTCGCCGTGGTGGAGGTCTCCGCCGCCGTCACGGGGGTCTCCTGACGTGCCGTCACCTGATCGGCGGTGGCAGCAACGGCGGTGGCGGCAACGGCGGTGTCCGCGACGGCGGTGGTCCGGTCGTCGCCCGTAGCGCCCGCCCCGCCGTCGCCCGTCCCGTCCGTCCCGGTGACGGTCGCGCCGCCGCCGAGCAGGACGCCCGCGAGCTGGTTGAGGACCTCGCTCTCGCTGGCGGGTGCGGCCGCGGCGGGGGCCGTTTCGGGTTCGGGCGTGGCGAAGGTGCCGTCGGCGCGGGCGTCGTCGAGCCAGCGGCGGCGGGCCCGCTGCCAGTGGCGGTCGCGGGGGTCGACGTCGCCGGCCTGGCCGAGGATGCCCGCGTCGCCGTACAGCTCCTCTTCCTCCTCGCCCTCGCTGCCGAACCGGGTGGGGCTGACGAAGCGGTTGCCGTGCCGGTCGCCCTTGCCGCCGCCACCGCGTCCGGCCCCGCCGGCGCCGGGCATGTGGCCCGCTCCGGAGGCGCCGGTGGCGCCGGTGCGGCCGGAGGTCGCGCCGCCCGCCAGGGCACCGGCTCCGGGGCCGGTTCCGGTCCGGCCGGCCGCGGAACCGGCCCCGGAGACGCCGCCCGCTCCTGCGCCGCCGGTGCGTCCGGCCAGGGCGCTGCCCGCGCCGATGCCGCCGCCCGATCCGCGCAGCGCGGAGGCGCCGGTGCCGCCCGCGCCGCCGGAGAGGCCGCGGGCGGAGGAGCCGCCGAGGCCGTAGGGGCTGCTGCCCGTCCCGTTGAACGGGGTGAGTCCGGCGCGGCCGGTGTTGGTGCCGGTGCTGCCGAGGGTGCCCAGGGTGCTGCCGAGGGTGGTGCCGAGGTTGCCGAGCGGGTTGCCGCCGATGCTGCCGGTGCCGGGGCCGGTGCCGTAGATCGAGCTCGGGCTGTAGGTGCTTCCGGGCGTTCCGGTGGTGGTGCCGAGGTCGCCGATGCTGCCGATGCTGTCGAGGCCCAGGGAGCCGGTGCTGCTGGAGAGCGGCTTGAACACGGGGGCGCCGCTGCTGCCGCCGGTGTCGGAGCCGAAGTCGGGGAGGTTCGGGGCGGGCAGGCTGAAGGGGGCCAGGCCGGAGGCGCCGCCGGAGCCGGAGGTGCTGCCCGTCCCGGAGAAGTCGGCGGGGCTGCCGACCGAGCCGAACCCGCCGAAGGATCCGGAGCCGCCGGACGTCCCGGAACCGCCGTACGCCCCGGAGCCGCCGTACGCCCCGGCCGCGCCGCTGCCGTCCAGGCCCGGCAGCGAGAAGTCGGCCCCGGCGGTCCCGCCGGGGGTGCCCGCCCCGGCCGCGCCACTGCCGTCCAGGCCGGGCAGCGAGAAGCCGGACGGGTCGCCGGGGACGCCGCCGGGCAGGCCGCTGCCCGCGCCCGTCCCGAACAGGCCGCCGGGCAGGTTGGCGCCCACGCCGCCGCTCATCGTGCCGATGCCGCCCGGGCCGCCCGTCGCGCCCGCGCCGCCGACCCCTCCGGCACCCGAACTCCCGCTCGCGGTACTGCCGTTGAGGGAGCAGGTCTGGCCCATGCCGGTCATGTCGGCGATGTGGTCGGCGTTCGTCCGGAGCGTGGCGTCCACGTTGCCGCTGACCTGGCCGACGTACTGGTGGTACAGGGAGACGGCCTGCTTGACGCCCTCGGACTTCGCGATGTCGTCGTGCTTGCCGGCCGGGTGGGCGGCGATGTAGTCCTTGGCGTACTGGAGTTCGCGGATCATCTCGGTCTTGGCGTCGCCCACCGCCTGGGCCGCGCCCTGCATCGAGTTCGCCATGGCGTGCCCGGACTGCAGGGTGGTGCTGACGTGCGAGCCCTCGCCTCCGGCGAACTTCTTGAGGTACTGGGCGAAGCTGTCGGCGGCGGGCCCGGACATGCTCGCCATGGCCCGGTTCGCGGCCTCGACGATCGCCACGACGTGGCTGTCGGCCACCTCGTTCCACTTGGCCCAGGCGGCGGCGAGCTCGGCGAGCAGGTCCTCGTTGCCGTCGGGGAAGACGATGTCGGCGCCTTGCTCGTTGCTCTGGAGGGTCTTGAGCACCTCGGCGAGGTCGGCGGGCAGCTCGATCATGGCAGCGGGTCTCCGGAGGGGTGCGGTCGGGTCGGCAGGGGGCCCGCGGCGGCGCGGACGGAGCAGGAGCAGCGCGGAGGGCGCGGCGCGGAGCAGGACGGACGGCCCGGCACGGGCGGGTCGCCCGCCCGGCGGTGACGGCAGAGCCGGGCGGTGTCGACGGAGCCCGGCGGACGGCCAGACGGAGCCGGGCGGACGGCCCGGCGGGGGCGGGCGGGTGGCCCGCCCGGCGGCGTCAGATGCCGTGCCCCGTCGGGGTCCACATGCCGGGCCCCATGTAGGGCGGCGGCGGCGGGGTGTTGTAGTCGAGGTCGGGCACCTCGGCGGAGTGGTAGCCGTCGCCCGGGTCGATGTCGCCGAGCCCTTCGATGGGCGGCGGCGGGGGCGGGGCGTCCACCGGACGGCCGTGCAGCTGCTCCGTGTGCTCCCGCGGCGCGGACTCCATCGGCGCGAGGGGGAGGCGCGGCAGCTCCCCCTCCTCGGACTCCAGCAGCCTGCCCCGGGGGGCGAGCGGCAGGTGCGCCTGCGCGGGCTGCAGCGGCTGGCCCTCGGCGACGAACGGCAGGTGCCCCACGGTGGGCGCCGTCCGGTGCTCGGCCAGCGGCGCCATCACGTGCTGGGGCGTGAGCGTCGGCGTCCCGGCGGACACGTAGCCCTCCGCGCTCGCCAGGCCCGGTCCGGCCGGCATGGTGCCGGTGCCCATGACGCCGCCGAGCGCGGCGGCCTGCTGGTCGTCGTTGGCACGGTGCCTGGCGACCATGGACTGCAGGTTCTCGCCGACCGCGGTGGCGTTCTGGATCAGTACCCGGATGCCTTCGAGGACCTGCTCCTGGTGCTCGGCGATGCCGCCGACCGAGGAGCTGCCGCCCTGGATCGCCTTGCCGACCAGGTCGGTGCCGTAGACGGTCTCTTTGACCTGTTTGACCTTGGCCGCCAACTGGTTCGCGGGACCGTTCAGTTCGTCCAGCAGTCCGAGGATCTTCTTGGCCGCCGCCTCGACCTCGTCGAGGTCGATCCAGACCGTCTTGTCCGCCACTTTCCCCACCCTCCGTGCTCCACCGCCCCCGGTCGGCACGCCCCTGCACCGGCGGTCTGCGCCGGACGTGCCGGAGCGCCGGGGGAGGGCAGCCGGGAGGTGCCGGCGCGTACTGCACCGGCCCGTTCCGTGCCCACCTTAACCCGCAGTTGGGAGCGCTCCCGCCGCGCGGACGTGCCGGGGTGACGTGACGTCACCCCGGCGCCGAGCCTGGCACCGGCTCACGTCGCGGCGGAGTCCGGAAGGCATGCATCAGGTAAATTCACGGCATGAACCCGTAAGGGAAGTAAAGACCGGAAGTGTTCACTCCGGGTCGATCGTGAATGTTCTGCGCATGGTTCGTGTCAGATTTTGACCGCTCCGCCCGGAGTGACGATGCGCACACCGGCCTCGTCGAGGTCGATGGCCAGCGGAGTGCCGTCCAGCGCGGCCTCGTTGAGCAGGGAGGCGCTGGCCAGGTGCCACAGCCGCAGGGTGCCCGCGGCGTCGCCCGCCGCGAGCAGCGCCTCGCCGTCGAACTCGCGGCCCGCCACGGCCCGGACGGCCGTGCCGCCGCCGGCCAACTCGGCGGTGCGGCTGCCGTCCTGGACGTCCCAGACCAGGACGGTGCCGTCGCCCGCGCCCGCGATCACCGCGGGGCGGCCGCCGAGCACCGCGAAGGACAGCACCTCGGCGGCCTGCGGCAGCCCGGTGCAGACCGGCCCGGCCGCGCCGCTGACGGCGTGCCACAGGCGCACCGCCAGGTCCTCGCCCGCGGTGGCCAGGATCGGCTGGCCACCCGCGACGGTCGCGGCCAGCGCGGTGAACGGGCCGCAGCCGGTGGCGAACCGGCGGCTGTCGGCGCCGGTGGCGGCGTCCCGGACGGCGATCGCGCCGTCGCGTCCGGCGGAGGCCAGCAGCGGCTGCTCGCCGGGGGTGAAGGCGAGCCCGGCGACCGGCCCGGCGTGCGGGACGGGCAGCGGGTGCGCGGTGCCGTCGGTGAGGCGGTGGCTGCGGACGGCGCCCGCCGCGGTGCCGCAGAGCAGCAGGTCGGCGGTGAGGTCGAGGCTGTGGACGGGGCCGCCCTCGCCTGGCAGGTCGAGGAGCAGGCCGCCGGTCGCGGCGTCCCAGACCTGGACGGCGCCGTCGCCGAACCCGGCGGCGAGCACCGCACGGCCGTGCAGGGCGCCGGCGGCCAGGGCGGTGAGCGGGCTGCCGGGGCGTCCGGCGGGCACGGCCCGGGGCGCGGGCGTGCCGGTGGCGGCGTCCCAGACGGTGATCCTGCCGGTCTCGTCGCCGGTGTAGAGCGCGTCCCCGACGGCGGCGAGGGCGGTGAGCCACTCCCCGGCCGGCCAGCCGTGCAGCGGGCGGCCGTCGTACACGTCCCAGGTGCGGACGGTGCCGTCCAGCGCGCAGGAGGCGAGGACGGGCCGGTCGGCGAGGGTGGTGAAGGCGAGGCCGGTCACGGTGGCGGTGTGGCCGTCGAGTTCGGCGACCGACTGGCCGGTGGCGAGGTCCCAGAGCCGGATCCGGCGGTCCTGTCCGGCGGAGGCCAGCACGGCCTGGTTGTCGACGGTGAGCACGGCCAGCGCCAGCACCTCGCCGCGGTGGCCGACCAGCAGGTGCAGCAGCTCGCCGCTCCCGGCGTCCCAGACCCGGACGGTGCCGTCGGGGGACGCGGCGGCGAGCAGGTCGACCCCGGCGCAGTGCGCGGCGCGCAGCGCGGTCGCGCCGCGGCCGCCGGTGGGCAGGGTGCCCAGCACCCGGCCGTCGTCGGCCCGGACGGCCCGCAGGTCGCCGGCCTGCCCGGCCGAGAACGCCACCGGGATGTCCCGGCAGACCAGGGCGGCGACGGACTGGGCGCCCTCGCCGCCGGTGGTGCCGTGCGCGACGGCGCCGGTGGCGGCGTCCCAGACCTGGACCGAGCCGTCGGTGCTGCCGACCGCGAACAGCGAGCGGCCGCCCGCCTCGCCGAGCGCGACGGCGGTCGGGGCGAGCCCGGCGTCGGCGTCGGAGCCGCCGAGCGGGGCGGCGTCGTCCAGCGCGGTGAGGCCGAACGCGCCGTCGGCCTCGACCAGGGCGTACGCGGCCCGGCCCGCCACGGTGCCGACCGCGGCGGCGCTGCGGGCGGTTCCGGCGGCGGGCTCGGTGCGGGCCAGGGCGGCGGGCAGCGCGGCGGGGCGGTCGGCCTCGCCGAGGGCCTGGGCGAGCAGCGCGTCGAGCACGGCCGCGTCGGCGGGGACGGGCGCGGCGGTGCCGTCGGTCCACTGCCGGTCGGGCTGCCCGGGCTGCCCCTGGACGGTGAGCCGCCGCCCGGTGGCGGGCGCGTCGGCGGGCGCGGGGGCGGGGAGCTGGGCGGTTCCGGCGAGGACGCGGCGGAGCAGCGCGGGGTCGGTCCGGCCGGTCCGCTCGCGGTCGGCGCGAAGGGCCCGGAAGGTGCCGTCGGCGGTGATCAGCAGTTCGCCGCGGCCGCCGTCTTCCAGCCGTACGCTTCCTGACATGGTGTCACTCCTGGTTCGGTGCGGGGAGGTTGGGAGCCCCGAGGGTCAGCAGAGGTCTTCCGGTACGAGGGTGGCGTGCACGGCGTCGTGCAGCCGGTGGGTGCGGGAGCTGCGGAACAGCGCCGGGCGGTAGCCGGCCCGGCGGAAGCCGATCGCGGCTCCGGTCAGCTGGCTGGGCATGTTGTCGGCGGCGGCGTAGGCGTCGATCCGGCGCAGGCCGATCCGTTCGAAGCCGAAGCGGCACGCCAGGCGCAGCGCGGCCTTGGCGGTGCGCAGCCGGCGGTGCTCGGGCAGCAGCCAGACGGCGACCTCGGCGCTCTCCCGTTCCGGGTCGAGGTCGACGAGTTCGGCCCAGCCGACGGGGACGCCGGTCGCGGCGTCCTCCAGCGCGAAGTAGGCGGCGCGGCCGGTCTCCCACAGCATCGGGGGGATGTCGGTGAGCCACTTCTCGGCGGCGGCGGTGTCCCGGTGCGGGACGACGGCCTGCAGGAACTCGCGCACCAGCGGGTCGTGGGTGCCGCGGTGCACGAGGTCGGCGTCGCCGGGGCGCGGTCGGCGCAGCACCAGCCCGTCGGCCGTCATCGGTTCGTCCCGCACTTCGGCGAGCGTGTGCATCGCTCCCCCCGTCCGCTCCCCCTGCCGGCTTGCCGGACGGCCCTCGCGGGCCGCCCGGCGTACCCTCCCCCGCCGTCCGACCAGCCGTCAAGTCGGGCCCGGAAGGCGGACGTTTGTGCACGTCGGTGGGACGTTAGCGGAACGTGAGCGGGGCCGGGCAGGCTCTGTCGCGGGGTTCGTCACTCCACGTCCCGCCGCCCCCGGCCCACCCGTTCTCTCCCGGGCCGGGCGCCCCCGCTAGGGCGGCGGGACCCTCGGCCCTCCACCGGGCTTCGGCAGCAGCGGAGGTGCCCGGGGCGGTGCCGGCCTGGACGGCGGCGTGGATCCGGTCGCCCTCCGCATCGCGGTAGAGCTCGGCCCGCAACCACCACCGACGCGGCACCCCGCCGATCACCTGGTCGTCGGCCTCGCCCATCTCCCGGTAGAACTCCATCCGCTGCGCCGGGGGCAGGACCGCGGCCACCGCGGCCTGGGTGCGCGGGATCGGCTGACGGTCGTCGTGGTGGCCGTGCAGGGGCGCTGCGCTCACCGTGTCCCCCGGAGGGTCTCGGGCGGGCGAGGCGGGTACCGGTGTCCCCGTCCCGGACGCTGCGCGGTACCGGGGCAACATGTTCGAGATGCCCGGTTTCGAAAGAGCGGCCCGACTTCCCCGGGTCCGCAGGAACGCGGCAGCGGGAGCCGACCGACGGGTGAGAATCCCTTACCCGGTCGGCCGAGCCCCTGCTGTGCAAAGTCGGCGTACCGGGTCCGGCACGGGCCCGGCCGGAGCGGTCGGCCCCGGCTGGGCCCGCGCCGTTGCTGGCGTCGGTTCCTACGCGGCGCGATGATCTGGGTCAAAGACCTCGCACGGACAACCCCTTGGTCACGACCGAATGCGCTCCCTAGGACTCCTCCTGCGGGGCCAGGGTGCGCAGGACGCAGAACTCGTTGCCCTCCGGGTCCGCCATCACGACCCAGTTGCGGCCCGGCCCCTGGCCCACGTCGGTGGTGGTGGCGCCGAGGGCCAGCAGCCTGGCCACCTCCTCGGCGGTGCTGCGGTCGATCGGGCTGAGGTCGAGGTGCAGCCGGTTCTTCCCGGCCCGGTCCTCGGGGACGCGGAGGAACAGCAGGGTGGGCGGCATCTGCCGGGCCCGGACGTCCTCGGCGGTCGGTTCCCAGGAGGCGATCTCGACCTTGCCCTCGCCGCGGTCGATCACCGCGAAGTCCAGGGCCGCGCACCAGAAGGCGGCGAGCCGCTCCGGGTCGTGGCAGTCGACGACCAGTTCGGTGAACCTGCTGGTCATGCCGCACCCCCGGGGGCCGGTCGGGGCGCGGCGGCGGCCAGTTCGTCGACGGTGCCGGACATGACGGTGCGCAGGTGCGCGGTGAGGTGCGGCAGGGGCCAGTCCCACCAGGCCAGCGCGAGCAGGCGCTTGACGTCGGCGTCGTCGTAGCGCCGCCGCAGCAGCCGGGCGGGGTTGCCGCCGACGACGCCGTAGTCTGGCACGTCCTCGACCACCACGGAACCGGCCGCGACGATCGCCCCGTGCCCGATCCGGACGCCGGGCATCACCGTGGCCCCGTACCCGATCCAGACGTCGTTGCCGACCGTGGTGTCACCGCGCCCGGGCAGGCCGGTGAGGAGGTCGAAGTGGTCGGCCCAGGAGCCGCCCATGATCGGGAAGGGGAACGTCGAGGGGCCGTCCATCCGGTGGTTGGCGCCGTTCATCAGGAACCGCACGCCCTCGCCGAGCGCGCAGAACTTCCCGATGACGAGCTTCTCGGGGCCGTAGTGGTAGAGGACGTTGCGGTGCTCGAAGGCGGTTGGGTCCACCGGGTCGTCGTAGTAGCTGAACTCCCCGACCTCGATCAGCGGCGAGGTCACCAGGGGCTTGAGCAGCACGACCCGGGGCTGGTCGGGCATCGGGTGCAGCAGGGTCGGGTCGGCGGGTACGGGTGGCATCGTGGCTTCCTCTCGGGGCGGGACGGGACGGGGGCGTCGGGGACGGGACGTCAGGCGTCGCCGTCGGGGGCGCCGAACCAGTGGGCTAGCGCCGCGCGCAGGGCCGGAGCGGCCCGCTCGGCGGGCTCACCGACGGCCGCGGCCCAGGCGACGTGTCCGTCCGGGCGGACCAGGACGGCGTCGGCGGCGCGGTCCGCGGTGGTGGCAGCGGCGCGGACGTCGACGCGGGAGCGCCAGCCCTCCGCCGCGCGGCGGAGGTCGGCGCGGTCGGCGAGGTCCAGCAGGACGGGTCGCGCGGTGGGCAGCAGCGGGGCGGGGCCGGCCGTTCCCCGCCCGCCGGGCGCGGTGGGGGCGGGGAGGAAGGACCCGGCCATCGGGTGGTGGTCGGACGGCCCCGGCACCGGGTGGCGGAGGTCGGCGCCCGCGACGAGTGCCGCCGTGCGGCGCAGCGGCTGTTCGTCGGCGAGCAGTTCCTGGAGGAGTTCGCGGAGCGCTTCGGCGGCGGGGTCGGTGCCGCGGCGCAGCGCCACCTGGGCCTGGGTGTGCAGCATGGTGCGCGCGTTGGCGGAGCGCCGTTCGTCCTGGTAGCTGTCGAGCAGGCCGTCGGGGGCCCGGCCGTGCAGGTCGGCGGCCAGTTTCCAGGCCAGGTCGACCGCGTCGAGCATGCCCGCGCTGATCGCCACCCCGGTCGCGGGGAACAGGTGGGCGGCGTCACCGGCCAGCAGGATCCGCCCGCTCCGGTACTGCTCGGCGTGCCGGGCCTTGAAGGTGAACCGGGACAGCCGGACGGCCTCGCGAACGGGGATCTCCGCACCGAGGACGCGGCGCAGGCTGCCCTGGAGTTCGGCCACGGTCATCGGGATGTCGTCGTCGTACTCGGTGCCCTCCTCCTCGGTGGTGTAGAGCGAGACCACGGGTGACCCGGGCGACGTGCCGACCCCGAGCAGGCCGCGCTCCGTCCGGGTGAAGCCCGCGCGGACCGTGCCGAGGCCGGGGACGTCGAGGTCGCCGCCGTCGAGCACCGTCACCGTGTCGGGGAGGGTGACCTGGGCCAGCCGGTGACCTCCGGGTAGGCGGTGCCGGGGAAGGCGATGCCGGCCCGCTCCCGGACCTGGCTGCGGGCGCCGTCGCAGCCCACCAGGTAGCGGGCGCTCACCCGGTACGGTCCGTCCGGGCCGAGCACCTCGGCGGTCACCGCCGTCCCGTCCTGGCGGATCCCGGTCACCCGGTGCCCGCGGCGGACCTCCGCCCCGAGTTCGTCGGCGCGCTGCTCCAGCAGTTCCTCCAGGCGCTGCTGCGGGAGGGGCAGGGCGCGCAGCGGCGGGTCGGCGAGCCCCGTCAGGTCGAGGTGGATGCCGCCGAACGGGAACTTCGGGGCCGGGGCGGGTCCGGTGCAGGCGGCCTCGAACCGTTCCAACAGGCCGCGGTGGCGCAGCAGTTCGAGGACCTGTCCGCCCAGTCCCCCGGCCTTCGGGGTGTCGGAGCGCTCGGCCTGCCGTTCCAGCACCAACGGGCGCACCCCGGCCAGCCCCAGTTCGCAGGCCAGCATCAGCCCGGTCGGACCCGCGCCGACGACGATCACCTCGGTGTCCATGCACTCCCCTGTCGGAACCGCACGCACCAGAACGGCACGTGTCGTGCCGAAAAGCAAAGTGCACCGGCCGGGAGTTCGTCAAGTACGGCACGTGCCGTGCCGATAGGATGCGGGACATGACCGATTCCCCTCGCGGCGCCGCCCGGACCGAGGCCATCATGCGAACCACCCTGGAACTGGGCCGGGAGATCGGCTACGCCAAGCTCAGCATCGAGGCGATCGCGGCCCGGGCCGGGGCGGGCAAGCACACCGTCTACCGCAGGTGGCCGTCCAAGGGCGCCCTGCTGCTGGACTCCCTGCTCCACCTGCACGGGGCAGTCCTGGACTACCCCGACACCGGCGACCTCCTCGCCGACCTGCGCACCCAGATCCACGCGGCCGTCGACCTGCTGGGCAACCCGCCCTTCGGCCCGCTGTACCGGGCCCTGATCGGCGAGGCCCAGCACGACCCCGGCCTGGCCGCCGCCCTCAACGAACGCTTCATCACCCCGCAGACCGAGCTGACCGTCGCCCGCCTGCGAACGGCCCGCGACCAGGGCCTGCTGTCCCCCGCCTTCGACCTGGACCTGGCCATGGCCGTCCTCTCCGGCCCGCTCTACTTCCGCTTCCTGATCACCCAGGAGCCCCTGACCCACGAGTACGTCGACCGCCTCCTGCTGACCCTCTTCGGGGGCCTGGGCGCCTGAAGCGGGAGGGCGCACTGCTTTCTGCTTCCTGCGGCACTCACCTTTCCGCCAGCGGGAGTCGACGATGACCAGGGCACCGCGCCGCGGACCGTACGTCTGCGGCATCGACGCCGCGCTCGACGTGGTGGGCGGCAGGTGGAAGGGCCTGGTCCTCCGGGAGCCGGACGCCCACCGGGTCCGGCGCTTCGCCGGACTGCGCCGCGGCCTGTCCGGGGTGAGCGAGAGGCGCTGACCCAGCACCTGCGCGAGATGGAGCGGGGCGGCCGGGGCGCTCAGTCGAGGGTGACGCCGAACAGCTCGTGCAGGGCGTCGGCGCCGGACGGGGTCACCCGGAGGGCCCGGCCGGTGCCCACGGGTGCGAGCCAGCCGCCGTCCATCGCACGGGCCCGGAGCGCCGTGCCGAGGACGCCTGCGAGGTGGGGACGGCGCTCGGTCCAGTCGAGGCAGCTGCGGACCATCGGACGGGAGCCGCGGCGCGCCCGGTCCAGGTCGATCCCGATGCCCGCCAGCCAGGCGCGGCCCGGTGCGGTCACGGTCAGGCCGGTGTCGTCCGCGACGACACCGCGCGCGAGCAGGGCGTCGGCGAGGGCGACACCGAGGCGGCCGGCGAGGTGGTCGTAGCAGGTCCGGGCACGCGCCTCGGCACTGCGGCGGACGCTGTCCCGCAGGTTGCGCGGTGCGGGCGCGGAGCCCGGTTCCGCCGCGAACGCCGCCATGTCCTCGACCAGCGCGGCGGTTCCGGGCCCGGCCAGCCGCAGGTAGCGGTGCCGACCTTGGCGCTCCTCGACCAGCAGCCCTCCGGCGACCAGCCGGGACAACTGCTCGCTCGCGGTCGACGCCACGACCCCCACGTGGTGGGCCAGTTCACCGGCCGTCCAGGCGCGGCCGTCCAGCAGGGCGAGGCAGATCGCGGCCCGGGTGGGGTCCGCCAGCAGCCCGGCGAGCCGGGCCAGGGGTTGCACGGACATGGGGCCATCATGCCCTGCCCACGGTTCGGCGGGCGCCGAAGTGTCCCGCGCCTAGCGTGGGCCGCATGACGATCACCGACCCGTCCGCCCGCCCGTCCCGGGTCACCACGCACACCGGTGCCCGCGCCGTGCTCCACCAGCCGCTGCTGGTCCCCGAACCCGCCGCCGACGCGACGGACGCGCCCGTCGGCACCCTGGCCTGGCTGCGCGCCTCCGTCGCCCGTTTCACCGGCGACGCCCGGGCGCACGCCCGCCGCCGCGCCCGCGCGGAGGCCGAACTCGCCGGGCTGGACCTGCGCGAACTCCGCCAGGCCGCCGCCGGTTCGGCGGTCGGCGCGGACGACCGGCACACGGTCGTCCGCCTCCTGGCCGAGGCGCTGGGCCTGCCGGATCCGGGCGCCGTGGCCGATGCGGTCGTGACGGTCTCCGCCGGATACTTCGGCGAGGAACCGGCGCCCTCCCGGGCGGAGGCCGTCGACGGAGCCGTCGCGTCACTGCTCGCCCGCACCGCCCGGACCGGCCAGGGTGACCGCGCGGAGGGCCTGGAGGAGTTGGAGGAGTTGGAGGCCGCCGCGCAGCGGATCGGGCTGCTGGTGCAAGCGTGCGAGGCGACCGCCCGCCTGGTCGAGCACGCCCGCCGGGCCGCGCCCGACGGCCTCCCGCCGGGCGGCGCGGACGCCCTCCTCGCCGAAGTGCTGCGGCAGGACCCGCCGGTGACCGCGCTGCGCCGACGGGCGCTGGCCGACGTCCGCGTGGGCGGGCTGGACCTCCGGGCCGGGGAGGTGGTGCTGGTCGACGTCACCGCCGCGGAGTCGGACGCCCCGGTCGGCGGCGTCCACGACGATCCGGGCCCGCTCGCCTTCGGGGCGGGCCCGCACCGGTGCCCGGGTCGGGCCCAGGCCGTGGCGCTCGCCGCCGGGTTGCTGGAGCGGGACGACCCGGCCGCGCAGGTCACCGGTGCGGTCGCCCGGGCGCTGGACCTCGCCGCGACCTGGACCGCGTGGGACGGGCGGCCCCTGGTGGTGGACGGCCGCGTCTACACCCCGCACAAGGCGGTCCGCCGGATCGCCGACCACCTGGTCGACCACCTCGCCGAGTGGGAGGCCCGCCTGGTCGGCCGGGAGCCGCAGCCGGACCACTGGCACGCGTCGGCGACCACCACCCCGGCCGACCTCGCACCGTTCACCGCGGAGGACCTCGACGAGGCACGCAGCCGCCTCGTCCGGCTCGGCCGCATCTGGGCCGACCGCCTCGGGGCGGCGGACGACGCGCAGTTGGACCGCTCCCCCGGCCGGGGCTGGTCCTTCCGGCTGCTCGCCACGCACGTCGCCGGCTCTCTGGACTACTACGCCGGGGCCGTCGGCCGTCTCGGCACCGCCACCGCTCCCGAGGGGCGCGGATGAGCACCGCCGACGCTTCCGCCGCCAACGCTTTCGCCGCCTTCCGTGCGCTGCACCACCGCCCCGGCGCGCCGTTGCTGCTGCCGAACGCCTGGGACCACGCCTCCGCGGCCGCGCTGGCCGCGGCCGGTTTCCCCGCCGTCGGCACCACCAGCCTGGGCGTCGCCGCCGCGGCCGGGCTGCCGGACGGGGCCGGCCGGACCCGAGCCGAGACGTTGCGGCTCGCGCGCCGGATCGGCGGTGGGCCCTTCCTGCTCTCCGTCGACCTCGAGGGCGGATTCAGCGACGACCCGGCCGAGGTCGCCGACCTCGCGGCGGAACTCGCCGAGGCGGGCGCGGTCGGCGTCAACCTGGAGGACGGCCGCGCCGACGGCCGCCTCACCCCGGTGCACCTGCACGCGGCGAAGGTCGCCGCGGTCAAGTCGGCCGTGCCCCGGCTCTTCGTCAACGCCCGCACCGACACCCACTGGCTGGGCGGGGGCCGCGGCCCGGAGACGGCGTTCCGCCTGGCGGCCTACCGGGACGCGGGCGCGGACGGCGTCTTCGTGCCGGGCCTGACCGATCCGGCGTCCATCGCGGCGGCGGTGGACGCGACCGTGCTGCCGCTCAACGTGCTCGCCACCCCGGACGGTCCTTCGCTCGCCCGCCTGGCCGGGCTCGGGGTGCGCCGGGTCAGTCTCGGCTCGCTGCTGTTCCGGCTCGCCCTCGGCGCGGCCGTGGACGCCGCGGTCGGTCTGCGCGCGAACGGCGCGCTCCCGCGACTGCCCCCGGTCCCGGACTACGCCGCGGTGCAGGCCCTGGCCCCGCCCGAGGGCTGACCACCCACCGGCCACCCGCCCATCGCCCGCCTCCCACCACCAGCCGTCGACCCCGGCTCGTGCGGCTCACGCAGCTCACGCGGCTCACGCGGCTCGAACCCGGGGAGGACGCGTTCGCCCCGGCGGCGGGCGGGGCGGCACCGCAGCGGGCCGACCGGCGCGAACACCGGCAGGATGTCGGCACGGAGTTGACGGACCGTCAGGCCGCGGGTCCGGCCAGTCGGAGCTGCTCGTCCTCGACGATCCGCACCGCGAGCGCCCGGTCGGAGATGTCGACGGCCTCGGGGGCGGCCTCGGCGAGGTCGCTGCGGCGGGCGTAGTGGTCGAACAACTCGGCTTTGCCGCGCAGCAGTTCGACCAGTCGGCGGTCCAGGCTGTCGGTGGCCAGCAGCCGGTGCACCCGGACCCGGCGGACCTGGCCCATCCGTTGGGCGCGGGCCACCGCCTGGTCCTCCAGGGTGGGTTTGAGCTGCGGTTCGCACAGGACGACCACGCTGGCGGCCTGCAGGTTGAGGCCCGTCCCACCGGCCTGGATCTGGCAGAGCAGCACGGCGTGGCCCTCGGCGGCGGTGAACGCGTCGACCAGTTCCTGCCGTTGATCGGCGGGCAGCGAACCGGCGACGGTGCCGACGACGACGCCGGTGCCGAGGCCCGTTCCAACGCCGGTGCCGGTGCCCGTTCCAACGCCAGTGCCGAGGCCCGTTCCAACGCCGGTGGCGGCGCCGGGCGCGTCGAGGGCGGCGCGCACGGTGGCGAGCACCTCCCGGAAGTACGAGAAGACCACCACCTTGTGCCCGGACTCGGCCGCCCCGGCGACGAGTTCGCGCAGTCGGCGGAGTTTCGCGGAGTGCGCGGGGTCGGCGTAGGCGGCGCGGCGCATCGCCATGAAGTTGCCCTCGGCGACGGCGGCGGCGTACGCGGCGCGGTCCGCCGCGGAGAGCTCGTCCCACTCGTCGACCCGCACCACGTCCGGGAGTTCGGTGAGCACGTCCTGCTGGTTGCGGCGCAGGTAGGCGGGGGCGACGGCACGGCGGAAGGCGAGCGGGCCGAGGGCGCCGAGTCCGGCCGGGAGGCCGGTGAGCAGGTCGGGCTGGAGGTGGCCGATCAGGGTGCGGAACTCCTCGACCCGGTTCTCCATCGGGGTGCCGGTGAGGAACAGCACGTGTTCGGTGCGGGCGGCCCGCTCGGCGACCAGCCGGGTGCGGAGGGCGGCCGGGTTCTTCACGAAGTGCGCCTCGTCGACCACCAGGGCGGCCACCGGGTCGTCGGCCAGGGTGCGCAGCGACTCGTAGGTGGCGACCAGGACGCCGCCGGTGGCGAGCCAGCGCTCGCGGGCGGCCTCCCGGTCGGGGCCGTGGTAGCGGTGCGCGGCGAGGGTGGTCCGGGCGGCGGTCTCGCGCTGCCAGTTGACCAGCACGGAGGCCGGGCACACCACCAGGAAGCGCGCCGCCGCCGCCTCCGCGGCCAGGTGGGCGAGCACGGCGAGCGCCTGGACGGTCTTGCCGAGGCCCATCTCGTCGCCGATCACCACCTTCTTCCGGGCCAGCGCGAACCGGGCGCCGAACGCCTGGTAGCCGCGCAGCGAGACGGTGCAGCCGCGGTCGTCGAAGGGCTGGGCGCGGACCTGCTCGGCGAGGCCGTCCGGCAGGTGGCCCTCGGCGGCGGCCCGGCCGTCGGTGGCGGTCGGTCCGGCGAGTCGGCCGTCCTCGGCGAGCAGGGCGAGTTCGGCGTAGAACTCGGCGGCCCGGTGCTCGAACTCGACCCAGGCCTCCACCTCCCCGGCGGGCGGGCGCAGCAGGTCGGCGGAGGCCTGGGCGAACCGCAGCTCCACCCCGTCGACCGCCGCCCGCTCCCCCTCCGCGGCCAGCAACTCGACGGCGTGCCAGGCCCGTTCGCGCTTCTGCGCCCCGGCCAGCAGGCCGCGCAGCCTGCCCCGGGCGTACTTCGCCTCGGCCAGCGGGGCCTCGTACCGGGCGTCGAGATCGGCGGCCTCGGCGGCGGCCCGGCGGGCGGCGGGCCCGGCCAGCACCAGCCGGTGCAGGGCGGCGACCAGCGCGGTGGTCCCGGCGTCGGGGTGGGCGGGGTCGAGGCGGACGGCGGTGCCCTCCTGCACGGCGGTGGCGATCTGCCCGGCGGCGCCGAGCAGGTGCGCGGCGGTGGGGCCGCCGATGCCGGGGATCCGCAGCAGGTCCTGCCGGGTCGCGGCGTGCACGGCCGCGACGGTGGCGTAGCCGACGGCGCGCAGCGTGCCGATCTGCAGGCGGCCCTCGGTGACGTCCTTCAGCCGCTCGACCGGGATCGCCTCCAGCTCGGCCCGCACCAGCCGCTCGAACACCTCCCGGTGCGCGGCGGCGACCTCCGCCACGGCCGCCGCGTGGTCCGCCACCAGCGCCCGCGCCGCCCCCCGCTGCCGCCCGGCCACCGCGACCACGCCCCGGGCCCACCGCCCACCACGCCCCGCCACCCGCGCCTCCTCGCACCCGCCCGTCCGGCCCGCCCATCCTGGCACCCGCCCCCGACTGCGCGGACCGCGGCCCGGAAGCGCCGGAGCGCCGTCAGCGGTCGGCGGCGGACGGCGTTCCGGGAGGCAGCGGAGCGGAGAGGTCGCGGACGTACCGGCCGAACCGGGGTTCCCCGGGTCCACCCGGATCACGCCCTCGGCCACGCCCTGCGCCGCGGCGTACCGGCAGAGCAGCAGGACCGCCCGGGTCGCCAGGCCACGGCCGCGCCAGGCCGGGTAGAGCCCGTAGGCGATGTTCGCCTGCCCGGGGGCGAGGTCCGGCTCCTCCAGCCGGAGGTCGATCGTCCCGGCGAGGGTGCGCCGGGCGCCCACCCGGATGCCGAAGGCCCGCAGCGGCCCGCCGTCGGCCCACTGCTGCGCGCAGTGGCGGAGGTACGCGGCGGTGCCCTCGCGGGTGCCCGGCCCGCCGTTCAACCAGCGCACCAGCAGCTCGTCCTCCCCGGCCAGGTGGGCGTCCGTGTCGTCGGGCCCCAGCGGCGACAGGGCGAGGTCGCCCTCGCACAGGAGCGGTGCGGACGGCACCGGTCCGGACGGGCCCGGCACCGGGGGCAGGTCCAGCAGCATGTCGAACGAGGTCCGGCCGTCGGCGCCGACGAAGGAGCCCGCCCGCCGGAACCCGTTCTCCTCGTAGCAGCGGACGGCGCGGAGGTTGTCGGCGGAGACTCCGCCCCACAGGACGACCCTGGACCTGCCGAGCCGCCGCACGACCTCCACGACGTGCGGGAGCAGCAGGGTGCCCAGCCCCCCGTCCTGGTGGTCGTCGGCCAGGGTCGGACCGAACCGGCAGTCGGTCCGCTCGGTGAGCCGGATGCCCGCGTCCCGGTAGCGCGCCAGGTCCGAGGGGGTGAGGGCGAGGCTGAACTCGACCAGGCCGACGATCCGGCCGGTCGGCAGCTCCGTCAGGACCATCCTGAGCGTGTCGTGGCGCGCGATCGCCTCGCACGACTCCCGTGCGGCCGCGAGGTCGTGGCCGTCGAACGTGCTGAAGCGCCGCGTCGCGGGGGAGAGCGCGGCGAGGAACGCGGCCAGGCGTTCCGCGTCGGCGTGTTCGAGCGGCCGGAACAGGAACTCGGCCCCTCCCGGCAGGCGCAGCCGGGAGGTCAGGAGCCGGGGGTCCTCGGCGATCTCCGCCAGCGTCAGCACCTGCACGACCCCTCCCCCGGCCGGGCCGGTCCCGGCCCGTCGAAACCTACCCGACGAGGATCCGGAGCGCGCATTTGACGCTTCGTCACGTTCCGACCCCTGTGCGTAACCGCTTGCGGCTAACCTGAGTTCGGGGCCAGCGCACTCTGCACCCCAGTCACGAACCGAGGGAGGGGCGCCATGGCCCAGCCGGAACGAGTGCTCCACCCGGACCGCTCGGCGCGGGACCTGTTCGGCTTCCAGCTGCGCAAACTCCGCAAGCAGCAGGGGCTTTCCCTCGCCATGCTCGCCGACGAACTCCGGCGCGGGAAGACCGTGATCGCCGACGTGGAGACGGCCGACCGCCCGGTCCCGCTCGACCTGCCGGACGAGCTGGACCGGTTCTTCCAGGCCGACGGCCTGTTCGCCCACCTGTTCAACCTCTCGCTCCGGGAGAGCTTCCCCAACTGGTCACGGCGCTACGTGGAGCTTGAACGCCTCGCCTACGAGATGCGCAAGTACTCGGCGGGGACGTTCCCGGGCCTGTGGCAGGACGACGACTACGGCCTGGCCCTGATCCGGCTCGGCAACCCGCGCGCCACCGACGAGGAGATCGCCCGCAAGTGGGCCTCCCGCAAGGCCCGTCAGGAGTTGCTGGCCCGGGCGGACCCGCCGCTGATGTGGGTCGTCCTGGACGAGGCGGTCATCCGTCGGCCGGTGGGCGGCCCGGAGGCCATGCGCCGGCAGATCCAACGCGTCCTCGACCTGACCGAGCGCGAGAACTCGATCGTCCAGGTGCTGCCCTTCGCCGCCGGAGGGCACGGGGCACTGGGCGGATCGACCACCCTGCTGGACTTCACGGACGGCCCCCGGATGGCCTACGTGGAGGGCTCCGACGCGGGTCAACTCATCGACCACGCGCCCAAGGTCCGGGACTTCTCCCTCATCTACAATCTGCTCCAGGTGAGAGCACTGGCGCCCGAAGCATCCCGGGAGTGGCTCCACCGCGTCCAGGAGGAGATCTGAGCATGGCCCGTACCCAAGACCCTTCCGGCACCGGCCTGTTGAGCAGCGGTGCCGCCTGGGTCAAGTCCAGCTACAGCGACGCCAGCGGCAACGGGGACTGCATCGAGGTCTGCACCGACTTCGCCACCACCCACGACACCATCGGCATCCGCGACTCCAAGGACCCGCACGGCCCCCGCCTGCACGTCACCCCCGACGCCTGGTCCGCCTTCCTCACCGCCACCACCACCGGGGAGTTCCGCACCGCCTGACGCCGGGTCACGAGCCCTCGGGGTCCCGTCAGGGAACCCCGGGGGCTTTCGGCTGCGCTCAGGCCAGTTCGAGTACGTCCGCGAGCCCGGCCGCGGCGAAGGCGGCGAGCAGGGGTTCGCGGCCCTCGGTGAAGTGGGCCCAGCTGTCGAAGTGGACGGGGACGACGCGGCGGGCGCCGAGGATGCGGGCGGCTTCGGCGGCGCGAGTGCTGTCGAGGGTGAGCAGGGCGTTGTCGAAGATGCCGGTGCGGGCGCCGCCCGCGAACAGGACGGCGGTGTCGACGGGGCCGAAGCGCTCGGCGATCCGCTCGACGACCTCCAGCGAGGCGTTGTCGCCGCTGACGTAGACGACGGGCAGGCCGGGGCCGGTGAGGACGAAGCCGATCACCTCGCCGGTGACCGGCTCGCAGCCGTCGGGCCCGTGCTGGGCGGGCACGGCGGTGATCGTGACGCCGCCCAACTCGACCTCCTGCCAAGGGGCGAGGCCCTGCGCGGTGCCGCCGAGGCGCGCGGCGCCGCCGCGGGTGGTGAGGGTGCGCGGGACGTCGGCGAGCAGCTTGCGACCGCCGTGGTCGAGGTTGTCGGGGTGCTCGTCGTGCGAGAGCAGGACGGCGTCGACCGGGCCGAGGTCGGCGGGGTCGACGGTGCCGGGGAGGGTCTTGGTGAGGAACCGGCCGCCGCCGCGCGGGTAGTCGCCGGGGGCGTCGAAGGTCGGGTCGGTGAGCAGGCGCAGGCCGCCGTACTCGATCAGGGCGGTGGGGCCTCCGAAGACCCGGACAGTGGGGACAGCAGTCATGGCGCACCTCGCGAATCGGCGATCCCCTCACGGGGAACTTCAACTTTCTCCGTGAGATGAATCTAGCGACTCCTCACGGAGAATCGCAAGCTTTTCCGTGAAGTGAACCCGGCACCCCTCCTCACGGGCAACACGAGCGTTTACCATGAGGAGCATGAGCCAGCGCGCCACCACCGCCACCGCCTCCGCCGTCGCGGACCACGTCGCACCGCCGCCGCCCGCGCCCGGGGCCGAGCAGTACCCGGCGCTGGACTTCGCCAACTCGCTGCTGACGCTGCCGAGCGGACCGCTGGACCTGCTCGGCGGGCCGGAGGCGGCGTCGGGGTGGCTGGTGGAGCACGGGCTCGCGCCGGAGGCGGGGCGGGTGCTGGGGCCGTGCACGGTGCGGCTGCGGGTGTTCCGGGGGGCGGTGCGGGAGCTGCTGGACGCCCGGGTGGCGGGGCGCCCCGCGCCGCCGGGGGCGCTGGCGGCGGTGAACGAGGCGCTGACGGCGGCCCCGGCGGTGGCGCTGCTGCGCTGGGACGCCGAGCAGGGGCTGCACCGCAGCCTGCCGCACCCGGCGGACCGGATCGCCGACCGGGCGATGGCCCGGCTGGCCGCCGACGCCGCCGACCTGCTGACCGGCCCGGACGCCGAGCGGCTGGCCCGCTGCGGGGGCGCCCCGTGCAGCCGGTTCTACGTCCGCACCCACGCGGCCCGGCACTGGTGCTCGACCCGCTGCGGGGACCGCGTCCGGGCGGCTCGCGCCTACGCCAGGAAGCGTGCGGAGAAGGCCTGCGGAGAAGGGGAGCCGACGTAGCGCCGGGAGACGGCAGCGGGCCCCGACCGGTCGGCCGGGGCCCGCTGGACGTGCGGGGTCAGTGCGTCGAGACGACCGGGAAGGTCGGGTACTCGACGCCGGAGACGTGCTGGACGACCCGGACGACCTGGCAGGAGTAGCCGAACTCGTTGTCGTACCAGAGGTAGAGGATCGCGTTGTCGCCCTCGACCTTGGTCGCGCCCGCGTCCACGATCGAGGCGTGGCGGGAGCCGATGAAGTCGCTGGAGACCGCGTCGGGCGAGTCGATGAAGTCGATCTGCCGCTTCAGCGGGGAGGTCAGCGAGACCTCCCGCAGGTGCTCCAGGACGTCCTCGCGGGTGGTCTCGCGGGCCAGTTGCAGGTTGAGGATGGCGATCGAGACGTCCGGCACGGGGACGCGGATCGAGCTACCGGTGATCTTGGCCTTCAGCTCGGGCAGCGCCTTGGCGACGGCCGAGGCGGCGCCGGTCTCGGTGATGACCATGTTGAGCGGCGCGGAGCGGCCGCGGCGGTCGGCCTTGTGGTAGTTGTCCAGCAGGTTCTGGTCGTTGGTGAACGAGTGGACGGTTTCCACGTGGCCGCGCAGCACGCCGTACTCGTCGTCCATCGCCTTCAGCGGCGGCACGATCGCGTTGGTGGTGCAGGACGCGCAGGAGATGATCCGCTCGTCCGGCTTGACGGTGTCGTGGTTGACGCCGTGCACGATGTTCGGGACGTCGCCCTTGCCGGGGGCGGTCAGCACGACCTTGGCGATGCCGGGGCGCAGGTGCTGGGACAGGCCCTCGCGGTCGCGCCAGCGGCCGGTGTTGTCGATCAGGATGGCGTTGTCGATCCCGTACGCGGTGTAGTCCACCTCGCTGGGGTCATTGGAGTAGATGACCCGGATCGCGTTGCCGTTGGCGACGATGGTGTCGGTCGCCTCGTCCACGGTGATGGTGCCCTGGAACTGGCCGTGGATGGAGTCGCGGCGCAGCAGCGAGGCGCGCTTGACCAGGTCGTCGCCGCCGCCGTTGCGGACCACGATGGCGCGCAGCCGCAGGCCGCCGGCCTTCTCGACCAGCAGGCGGGCGACCAGGCGGCCGATCCGGCCGAAGCCGTACAGCACCACGTCGCGCGGGGCCTGGCGCTCCAGCTTGTCGGCGCCGGTCGCGCCCGCCACCGCCTCGGCGGTGAACTCCGCCGCGGACAGGCCGCGGTCGTCGGCGCGGTGGGCCTCGGCGAGCAGGCCGAGGTCGATCTGGGACGGGCCGAGGTCGAGGGCGGCGAGGGCCTGGAGGAAGGGGAAGGTCTCGGTGATCGAGAGTTCCTCACCGGCGATCTGGCGGGCGAAGCGGTGCGTCTTCAGGATGCTGACCACCGACTTGTTCACCAGGGAACGGCTGTGCAGCAGGATGGTGACGTCCCGCTCGCGGTGGAGCCGCCCGATGATCGGGATCATCGTCTCCGCGAGCTCCTCGCGGTTCTTCCAGTCCGTGAACACGTCGTCGTTGACAGTCACAATTCAACTTTCGAGGGTAGGCCGAGCTGAGGGTAGGCCGAGCTGGAGGCGGGCCGTGGTGAGGGTTGGCCGCGCCGAGGCGCCCCCCATGCTAGCCACGGCGCCCGAGCCGGTCCGGGGCCGGTCCCCCCGCTGACCAGCGGTGGTTCACCCCGGACCGGCCGGGCGGACGTGACGGCGGCCACACCGGACGGCATTCGACCGCCCTCCGCCCTTTCCGGTCAGGGAAGTTGACGGACCGTCAGGCACTCCGACCCCCGGCGCCGGCGTGACCAACATCACCATGCGTCTAACTCGGCTCCCGCACAGGCGAGTTGGGGCCGCCGACCCGGCGTTCGCGGTTCAGTTCCGGCCCGAGTTCGGCGATCAGGCGGCGGTAGGTGTCGAACGCGGGCTTGGGCGTGTGGTCGTCGCGCAGCAGGCCGAAGCGGTGGAACGGGCTCGCCCCGGAGCTGTCCGCGTCGCGCAGCGCGAACAGCGCGTAGCCGTTGATGCCGAGTTCCCCGGCCCGGGCGGCGACGGTGCGGATCACCGTCTCCAGGGCCCGCGCCTGGGCCTCCTCGGACCGGCCGGGACCGGTCGGCCAGCCGTTCTCGCAGATCCGGACCGGGACGTCGGCCGGGATGCCCGCCTTCGGCAGGTCGGTGTGCCGGAAGCCGTGCAGCACCCAGGCGGTGGCCCCGGCGAGGCGCCCGGCGGGGACGGGGCGGAAGACGTCCGGGAAGAAGTCCAGGCCGACGTAGTCGAGCGCGTCCAGGAAGCGCCGGTCGGCGAGCTCCCCCAGCGCGGGCCAGAAGGGCGCGTCCGGGGCGAGGGTGGGGACGGCGTTGAAGCCGACGGCGGCGTCCAGCCCGAGCGCGCGCACCTCGTCCTTGGCCGCGACCACCCCCGCCACCAGCGCCTCCAGCACACCCGGGACGCTGCCGTCCAGCACCGGCAGGTCGGCGTTCGGCTCCTCGCACACCTGCACCGAGCCGAGCCGCCCGCCGAGTTCGCGCACCTGCCCCCGCACGTACGCCTCCCAGCCCGCCCGGCTGCCGGTCGGCTCGCGGAACTGCAGGACGAGGTCGACCCTCCGCCCGGGCCGCCCCAGGTACGCCTCCCAGCCGTCGGGGGTCTGCGGCGGCGCGGGGACGGTGGCGGCGAAGGAGCGGTAGACCCGCACCCGGAAGCCGGGCTCGGCGCCCTGCAGCAGGTCGAGCGCCTCCGCGATCCGGACCGGGTCGTCGGGCCGGACGGGGTGGACCAGGCCGTGCTCGTCGCCGAGCAGCCCGCCCGGGTAGATGCCGAAGGTGAACTCCCGCCGCCGGTCCGTCATGTCGCTCTCCTCGCGCTCCGCGGAAAATCTTGGTGTCACATCAATTTTTCAGCGACCCTACCATTCCGTACGATGGGCGCATGGGCCTTCGCGAGACCAAGAAGCAGCAGACCCGCACCGCCATCGCGGACACCGCGCTGCCGCTCTTCCTGGCGCACGGCTTCGACCGGGTCACCGTCGCCGAGGTCGCCCGGCACGCGGGCGTCTCCACCAACACGGTGTTCAACTACTTCCCGACCAAGGAGGACCTGTTCTTCGACCGGCAGGACGAGGTCGAACGGCACCTCGCCGCCCTGGTCGACCCGCTGCCGCCCGGCACCTGCTGCCCCGCCGCCGCCGTCCGCGACGACCTGTGCGGCGCCCTCCGCCGCGCCGACCCGGCGATCGGCCTCGCCCCCGGCTCCGCCGCCTTCTTCCGCACCGTCGAGGCCAGCCCCGCCCTGCGCGCCCGCGAACGCGAGATCGGCGAACGCGCCGAAGCCGCCCTCGCCACCGCCCTCGCCCCCCGCTCCCCCGACGCCCCCCTGCTGGCCGGCGCCCTCACCGGCCTGCACCGCGCCACCCTGCGCGAACTGCGCCGCCGCATCCTGGCCGGCGACCCGCCCCCCACCGTCGCCGCCGACCTCACCGCGGCCGCCACCCGCGCCTTCGCCCCGCTCTGCACCTGCCCCGAACGCTGAACCCTCCCGCCGAACCCTCCCGCCCGTCGTCCCACGCCAGGCCCGCCCCGCCCGCCGGTGTTCGCAGCAGCCTCCTCCGCCACAGCCGAAAACCCACCCCCTGGCCGCTGCCCTGCGAGGACCGATTCGAGCGGATTCACGGGGTCCGACCCCAAAAGGGTTCGGATGCCCTGGAGGTGGAAATTGGGGCGTCGGCTGCCACAAATTCCCTCTTGCCCCCGGAATGCCGCATCCCACTTTGCAGGACCACGGATAGTTCCGCACCTTCATCTGGATTCGATCGCTAGTCTGGCGTCCGGCTTACCGGCCCCGGGGCCGATCATTCCCCGGTCGGCTGGCGCCCGGGAGGGGCGTCCGCAGATTCGGACGACATGGGCTTTTCATGCGAGGGGACCCCAGTGAAACATAGGACGCGTAGCGCGAATACACAGCTCACGGCGTTTCTTGCCGTCGCCTGCCTGGGCGGCAGCCTGCTGTTCGCCGGTGCAGGGGCAGCGACAGCGAGCACCGCGTCGGACGGACATCTGACGCCGCAGCAGATCGCGGCGCTACCGCACTCCGAGCAGGACAGACTGCTGAACCCGCTACGGGCCGTGGCAGGAGCTGTGGACGAAGTGGGCCGGGGCCGCGGAGAAGACACCTACGCAGGCGTCGAACTCGACACCTCCGCTCACCGCGTGAAGGTGTACGTCACGGCACCGGCCAGTGCCGACGTGCTGCTGGCCGAGGCGAAGCGCCGCCATCCGGGCATCGACCTCTCCCTGGTCAGGGTCGTTGCCGCGAAGTACTCGAAGAAGCAACTGCACGACGCCCGCAAGCGGCTCGTCACCCAGGGCGTGGCCACCACCCAGCGGATCACCAGCATCGCTGTCGCCGTCGACGGTTCGGGCCTCGAAGTGGCAACCGGTGCCGCAGCGGCATCCGCAGCGCGTTCGGTCGGCCCCGTCTCCTCGGCCTCGACGGCCGACAGCATCTCCGAGGTCGCCGGAGTACCGGTCACCCTGAGCACCGACGGCCAGGTCTCCAGGCCCGCGAGCCGCTACGCCGACATTCCCGGCTGCTGCGGCTACTACGCCGGCGGATTCATCAGCCTCGGAGGCTGGAACTGCACCACCGGCATTCCGGTACGGAGCAATAGTAGGGCTTGGTCAGGTTCGCCTGAGTGCGGGTATGTCGCGGTGGCAGGTCGGGCAGTGTCCTGCCCAGGTGGCGAGGACCAGCTGCAGCTCGCGGA
>NZ_JNYE01000104.1 GCF_000717185.1 Kitasatospora phosalacinea
GGGGGGGGGGGGTGGGAGGTGGGGGTGGGAGCGGGGAGGAGCTCCGGGACCGGACCGGCCGGCCCCGGAGCCCGTGGTCACTGCGAGACGCGGACGTAGTCGACGATCATCTTCTGCGGGAGGACGGTGGTGGCGTCGGGGTTGCCGGGCCAGTCACCGCCGACGGCGTTGTTGAGGATGATGTAGAAGGGGTGGTCGTACACCCAGGGGCCGCGGGTCTGCTCCAGCGTCGAGCGGTCGACGGTGAAGAAGTTGTGGCCGTCCACCGCGAACGTCATGTGGGTGGAGTCCCAGTCGACGGCGTAGGTGTGGAAGTCGGAGGCGAAGTCCGACCCGGCGAGGGTGTACGGCGAGCCGTAGCCGCCTCCGCCGTTGTAGGCCGGGGCGTGCAGGGTGGAGTACACCGAGTCCGCGACCTTGCCGACGTGCTCCATGATGTCGATCTCGCCGCAGTTCGGCCACGGCGTACCGGACTTGAAGTTCGAGCCGAGCATCCAGAACGCGGGCCACAGGCCCTGGGTGCCGCTGACCTTGATGCGGGCCTCGACGTGCCCGTAGGTGAAGTCGAGGTGGCCGTGGGTGTTGATCCGGCCGGAGGTGTACTGGCCGTTGGCCTCCTTGCGGGCCTCGATGACGAGGTTGCCGTTGCCGTCCAGGTTGGTGTTGTCGCCGTTGGTGTAGAGCTCCAGCTCGCCGTTCTGGCCGTTGCCCGGGTCCTGGCTCCACTTGGCGGGGTCCGGCTTGGTGTTCGCGGCGCCGTTGAACTCGTCGCTCCACACCAGGCGCGGCGGGTTGGCCGGGTTCGGCGGGAGGGCGGGCGGGGCGGTGGGGCTGCCGCCGGTGCCGTACACGTCGAAGGTCCACAGCGAGTAGCCGTACGGGGTGGCGCGCTGGGTGCCGTACATCCGCACGTACCGGCCGGTGCCGTCGACGTCGAGGGTCTCCTTGAAGCCCTTGCCGGTGGTGGTGGAGTACACGCTGGTCCAGGTGTTGCCGTCCGGGGAGACCTGGATCTGGTACGCCTTGGCGTACGCCGGGTCCCACTGCAGCACCACCTGGGTGACGTGCGCGGTCGCGCCGAGGTCGACCGCGATCCAGCCCGGGTCGACCCAGCCGTTGGTGTCACTGGTCGCCCAGCGCGTCGCCGGGTCCTCGTCGAAGGCCTTGGCGGGCGTGCAGCCCGGGCAGTTGCCGCTGTCCTGGGAGGTCGAGGCGGTGGCGGGCTTGCCGTACGAGAGCAGGGTCTTCCCGCCGCCCGGGTTGCCGCCCCCGCCGCCGGTGAAGACCTGGAACTCCCAGAGCGAGTAGCCGTACTGGGTGGCGCGCTGGGTGCCGAGGACGCGGACGTAGCGGCCGGTGCCGGACAGCGTGACCAGCTCGGTCGCGCCGCGGCCGTCGGCCGTCGAGTAGACGGTGCTCCAGGTGGCGCCGTCCGGCGAGACCTGGATCTGGTACGCCTTGGCGTACGCGGCCTCCCAGGACAGCTGGACGCCGCAGACGTTCTGCGAGGAGCCGAGGTCGACCTGGATCCACTGCGGGTCGGCGGCGGCCGAGGACCAGCGGGTGCCGGTGTTGCCGTCGACCGCGGCGGAGGCCGGGGTGCCGCCGTTCTCGGTGGAGGAGGCGGTGCTGGGTGCCGAGGACGCGGACGTAGCGGCCGGTGCCGTTCACGGCCAGGGTCTCGGCGCCGCCCCGCCCGGTCGTGGTCGTGTAGACGTTCGTCCAGGTGGTGCCGTCGGTGGAGGTCTGGACCTGGTACGCCTTGGCGTACGCGGCCTCCCAGGTGAGGACGACGGAGGTGATGGTGTCCGTGGCGCCGAGGTCGACCTGGAGCCACTGCGGGTCGGCGGCGGCCGAGGACCAGCGGGTGCCGGTGTTGCCGTCGACCGCGGCGGAGGCCGGGGTGCCGCCGTTCTCGGTGGAGGAGGCGGTGTGCGGCGAGGGCGCGAGGTGGGGGGCTACCTGTCACAGCATCTCTCCTGGAGTGGTCTGACTGAGAGAGCGCTCTCTCATCTCGCGATGATTGCGCCGGTGTTGCGCCCACGTCAATGAAGTGAACGGGTTCTGAAACATTGATCGTCAATCGGTGCACCATGGACCGGTATCCGGGCACCGAAGCAGGCGTTCGGTGCAATACGGACCGCGGGTAGCTCCCCCGTGCCACACAAGATTGACTCAGCAGCAGGCTGACGCGTCGCCAGGCCGGGGCGCCGGGGCGGAGTTGCGCCCGGACGGGCGGGGCGCCCCCGGCCGCAGGCGACCTGCGCGGAACCGGGGCGGTCCGACGGGCGGATCCCCCGGGCGACCGAGGCGCCTTCCGTTCAAGAGTCGAATCGGCATCCTTCCCGCGGCACCGGCTCCGGACGGCTCCGGAGGGCACAGCGGTGCTCATTCGGGAGAGCGCTCTCCCATTCTCTCCTGCGTCTCCGCCGCGGGCCCGTCCGCATGCGCGTGCCGTGCTCCCCGCTGACCACGCGGCGGGCGGGCGCCGGAACGGGCCTCGCGACGCGGATATCGGCCGGTGCGGATATCGGCGGGCCGGTCCGCCCGTCCCCGGTTTTCCCGGACCGAAAACCCGGTATTCGCCCGCTGCGGGACGGATGTGGCGGATGGGTTCGGTGTGACGGGTGTGATGTGGCGGCCGGTCCGTTTCCGGGGGCGGTTTTTTGTGGTGTTCCGGTTCAATTCTCGTTTTAACGGGCGGGGGGAGTAGCCGCTTTACTCTATCGGCGGGTCGGGGGGCGATCCATGCTGACGGGGTGGAACGCGTGGGGGCGGTGGTTCGTCGGCGGTCGGGGCGGATGTCCGGGCGGGCGGCCGTTTCCGCGTGCTGTCCGTGTCGTGCTCGATGGGGAGCGCGGTGACGGGCCCGGCACGTGCGGCGTTCCCGTGCTCTCCGGCCTGCCCGATGCCGGCCGCGCCCGTCCGTCGTACCCGCCGTGCCGGTCAGGCGCGCGGTTCGGCGGGCGTGCGGGCGTGCGGGTGGTGGGTGTCGTCGCATTGTTCGCCTATCCGGAGGAACCCCGTGGACGATTCTCCCCAGTCCTACACCGTCGTTTCGAACGACGAGGAGCAGTACTCGATCTGGCCCGCCGGCCGGGACCTGCCCCCCGGTTGGCACCACGCCGGCGTCACCGGCACGAAAACCGACTGCCTGGCCCACATCGGCACCGTGTGGACGGACATGCGCCCCCTGAGCCTGCGTCGGGCCTCGGAGTAATCCCCGTTCCAGTCCCCCACTTCTCCCGGCAGTGAAGGATGACGCGCGACATGGTCCTCAACGAATTCCACGCCCGAGTGATCGAAGCACCCGACAGCGTCGCCGTACAGGACGGTGAGCTGGAACTGACCTACGGTGCGCTGGCCGCGCACGCCCACGCCCTGGCGGACGACCTCACCGGTCGGGGCGTGGGCCCCGACAGCGTCGTGGCCGTGTACGCCGACCGGTCGGCGCACCTGGTGGTCGCGGAGGTGGCGGTCCTGCTCGCGGGCGGGGCGTACCTGCCGCTGGACCCGGCCCACCCGGCGGCGCGGGTGCGTCAGCTCCTGGACGCCTCCGGCGCGGTGGCGGTGCTGACCACCGCCGCGCTGGCCGCCACCGACGCGCCGCTCGGCGAGGACGTCGTCCTGGTGGACCTGGAGCGCGAGGTCCCCGACGGCTCCGCTCCCCCGCCCCCGCCCCCGCCCGCGGTCGACGGCGCCTCGCTGGCCTACGTGATCTACACCTCCGGTTCGACCGGCCGGCCCAAGGGCGTGGCCGTCAGCCACGCGAGCCTGGCGAACCTGATGCGCTGGCACCACGCGACGTACCTCACGCGCTCCGACGACCGCAGCACGCTGCTGGCCAGCCCCGGTTTCGACGTGTCGGTCCAGGACATCTGGTTCACCCTGACCGCGGGCGCGACGCTGGTCGTGCCGCCCGCGCGGGTGCGGACCTCCCCGCCGGAGCTGACCGCGTGGCTGGCCGACGAGCGCATCACCGTCACGTTCCTGCCCACGCCGCTGGCCGAGGCGGTCCTGGAGGAGTCCTGGCCCGCCCACACCGTGCTGCGGACCCTGCACACCGGCGGCTCGGCGATGCAGCGCGGCGTGCCCGAGGGCCTGCCGTTCGCGGTGGTGAACCTGTACGGGCCCACCGAGGCGACAGTGAAGGTGACGGCGGGCGAGGTTCTGCCCGGCGGGCCGGTGCCCCCGCCGATCGGCCTGCCGGTGGACGGGGTGCGGTGCTACGTCCTGGACGGCCTGGACCCCGTCCCCGACGGCGAGGCCGGCGAGTTGTGCCTGGCGGGCGCGTGCGTGGCCCGCGGCTACCTGCACGAGCCGGCGGCCACCGCCGCGGCGTTCGTCCCGGACATCACCGTGCCCGGCGAGCGCATGTACCGCACCGGCGACAAGGTGCGCCGCCGCGCGGACGGCGTGTTCGAGTACATCGGCCGCTACGACGACCAGGCCAAGATCCGCGGGTTTCGCATCGAGCCCGGCGAGGTGGCGACCGTCCTCAAGCAGCACCCCGGCGTCCGGGACGCCTTCGTGGCGGTCGAGCACTCGGGGCAGCCGAACGCCCGCCTGGTGGGCTACGTCGTCAGCGCCGTTCCCACCGCCGAGCTGGTCGAGTTCGTCGCCTCCCGGCTGCCGGCCTACATGGTGCCGGGAGCCGTGGTCGCGCTCTCCGAGCTGCCGCTGACGCCCAACGGGAAGGTCGACCGGGCCGCGCTGCCCGCGCCGGACCGCTCGGCGTCGGGGCTGGCCGCCGACGCGGCGGCGCCGGGCACGGCGACCGAGGCGGCGCTGGCGCGCATCGTCTCCGGGCTGCTGGGCGGCGCCGAGGTCGGCGTGCACGACGACTTCTTCGCCCTGGGCGGCAACTCGCTGCTCGTGGCGGGCCTGGCGGCCAGGATCGCCGCGGAGCTGCACGTGGTGGTGAGCGTGCCGGAGCTGTTCGGCGCGCCGACCATCGCCACGCTCGGGGAGATCGTCGACCGCCGCCACGCCGACGGCACCGGTGCGGGCACGGGCGCGGCCGGGGCCCCGGCCCCCGCCCCGCCGCCGCTGCGCCGCTCCGCGCGCAACCGCCCCGTCCCGCTGTCCCTGCCCCAGGAGCGGGTCTGGTTCTTCGAGCAGCTCTCCCCGGGCAACCTCGCCTACAACTTCCAGGCCACCGTGTCCCTGCAGGGCGAGGTCGACGTCGAGGCCCTGCACGCCGCGCTCAACGAGATCGTCCGCCGCCACGAGGTCCTGCGCACCACGTTCGTCTCCGTCGGCGGCGTGGGCTACCAGCGCCCGCTGGCCGAGGCCGAGGCCTCGCTGCTGGTCCTGGACGTCCCCGCGGACCAGGCCGACGAGGCGGTGGCCGCGCAGCTGCGCGAGCCCTTCGACCTGACCAAGCCCCCGCTGGCCCGCTGGGTGCTGCTGCGCCACGGCGACGGCAACAACACCTTCCTGCACGTGGAGCACCACTTCGTCCACGACGGCTGGTCGCTGTCGGTGTTCCTGTCCGAGCTGCGGGCCCTGTACCCGGCGTTCGCCGCCCACCAGCCCTCCCCGCTGCCCGAACTGCCCGTCCAGTACGCCGACTACGCCATCTGGCAGCGCGACTGGATGAGCGGCGAGGTGCTGCGCGCGCACGTCGACCACTGGACCGCCCGGCTGGCCGGCGCCCCCGACACCCTGGAGCTGCCCGCCGACCGGCCGCGCCCCCCGGTGATGACCTTCCGCGGCCGCGCGCCCCGGATCCTCGTCCCCGCCCCGCTGGCCCGCCGCCTGCGCGCCTTCAGCCGCGAGAACCGCATCTCGCTGTTCACCACCATGTACGCGGGCTTCGCCGCGCTGCTGCACCGCTACACCGGGCAGCAGGACATGCTGGTGGGCACCGGCGCCGCCAACCGCAACCTCCCCGAGCTGGAACCGCTGCTGGGCATGCTCGTCAACACGCTGGTCCTGCGGACGAAGGTCTCCGGCGACCAGCCCTTCAGCGACCTGCTGGCGCAGGTGCGCCAGAGCGTGGCCGAGACGCTGGCCTGGTCGGACACCCCGGTGGACGCGGTGATCGACGCGATCGACCCGTCCCGCGACCCCTCGCGCACCCCGCTGTTCCAGGTCATGTTCAGCTTCCACGACTCCGCGGTGCCGGACATCGACTTCGGCGGGCTGACCGGCAAGGTCACCGAGCGCTCGAACAAGTCCGCCAAGTCCGACCTCAACGTGATCGTGATCCCGCGCGCCGAGCAGCGCATGGGCCGGGCCCCGCGGCCCGAGGACGACGACCTGGCGATGATCTGGGAGCACTCCTCGGACCTGTTCGACGAGGCCACCATGGAGCGGATGATCGGGCACTACCTGACCCTGCTCTCCGACGCGATGGAGCGTCCCGACAGCACGGTGGGCAGCCTGCGCCTGCTCTCGGACGACGAGTCGGAGCAGCTCCGGGGCTGGACCCTCGGCCCCGCCCGGGAGACCCCGGCCGCCGGGAGCGCGGAGAGCACCGGGAGCACGGAGAGCGCCGGAGCGACCGGCCTGCCGGTGACCGAGCTGATCGCCCGCCAGGTCGAGCAGCGTCCGCAGGCCGACGCGGTGCGCTGGAGCGGCGGACGGCTCAGCTACGCGCAGCTGTGGCAGCGGGCCGGTGCCCTGGCCGCCGAGCTGCGCGCCGCGGGCCTGGCCGCCGAGGAGCCGGTGGCGGTGTACGCCGAGCGCTCCGCGGAGCTGGTGGTCGGCGAGCTCGCGGTCCTGCTGGCCGGCGGCTGCTACCTGCCCGTGGACCCGAGCTACCCCGCCGAGCGGGTGGCCTTCATCCTGCGGGACGCCGGCGCGCGCACGGTCCTGGCCACCGCCCGCACCCGCCCGCAACTGCCGCACACCGAGCAGGACCTGCACGTCCTGGTCGTCGACGCGGCCGCCCCCGTCGACGGGACCGGCACGGCGGACGCGGCGGACGGCGGGGCGGTGCGCGCCGACGCGCTCACCCCCGACCGCCTGGCCTACCTCATCTACACCTCCGGCTCCACCGGCCGCCCCAAGGGCGTCGCCCTCGAGCACCGCGGCCTGAGCAACCTCGTCGCCTGGCACACCGCCCAGTACGCGCTCGACCCGACCCACCGCACCACCCTGTTCGCCAGCCCCGGCTTCGACGCCTCCACGTGGGAGATCTGGCCGTCCCTGGCCGCCGGCGCCACCTTGCACGTCGTCCCCGACGACCTGCGCGCCGACCCGGCGCCCCTGGTCCGCTGGCTCGCCCAGGAGAGGATCACCACCTCGTTCCTGCCGACCCCCATCGCCGCGGCCGTCCTGAACGAGGCCTGGCCCGCCGACACCGCCCTGCGCAGCCTGCTCACCGGCGGCGACGCCCTGCCCGCCGCACCGCCCCGGGGCCTGCCCTTCGACCTGTACAACCACTACGGGCCGACCGAGACCACCGTGGTCGCCACCGCCGCCCTGGTGCCCCCGCAGACCTCCGCCCCGCAGACCCACGCCCCGCGGCCGCCCATCGGGCGTCCCATCGCCGGCACCACCGCCCACGTCCTGGACGACCGGGGCCGCCCGGTGCCCACCGGCGTGCGCGGCGCGCTGCACGTCGGCGGCGCCGGCGTGGCCCGCGGCTACGTCAACCGCCCGGACCTGACGGAGCAGAGCTTCGTCCCCGACCCGTTCTCCGACACCCCCGGCGCCCGCCTCTACCGCACCGGCGACCTGGTCCGCTGGCTGCCCGACGGCCAGCTGGAGTTCCTGGGCCGCGCGGACGAGCAGGTCAAGATCCGCGGCTTCCGGATCGAGCCCGGCGAGGTGGCCGCCATCCTGCGGGAGCACCCCGACGTCAAGGACGCCGCCGTGCTGGCCCGCGCCGCGGCCCCCGGTGCCGACACCACCCTGGTGGCCTACGCCTGCACCCACGGCCACGGCGAGAGCACCTCCGAGGACAAGCTCACCGCCTTCCTCCAGGACCGCCTGCCCGTCTACATGGTCCCCGAGCGCATCCTGCTGCTGGACAGGCTGCCGCTGACCGGGCACGGCAAGGTCGACCACGACGCCCTGGCCGCGCTCGCCGCCGACGTCCCGGCCGCCGCCCGGGAACGGCAGGAACCGCAGGGCCCCACCGAGGAGCGCGTCGCGCAGATCGCCTCCGCGCTGCTGCGCGACCAGCCCCTGGGACGCACCGACGACTTCTTCCGCGCCGGTGGCCACTCCCTGCTCGCCGCCCGCCTGGTCGCGCAGGTCAACGAGGCCTTCGCCACGGCGGTCCCCATCGCGGTGTTCCTGCAGCGGCCCACCGTCGCGGGCCTCGCCGAGGCCGTCGACGCCGCCGCCGCGGGCGGCGGTGCCGGTCCCATCCTCCCGCGCGCCCGCCGCGCCGCCGCCCCGCAGGAAGACGGGGGGCAGCAGTGAGCACCCCCCTGGAGACCGGCACCGGCGAGGACGACCGCGCCCCCCTGTCCTACGCCCAGCAGCGCCTGTGGTTCCTCGACCAGCTCCAGCCCGGCAGCTCGGTCTACAACGTCCCGCTGGGCTACGACATCACCGGCCCGCTGGACGCCGACGCCCTGGAGCGGGCGCTGACGGCGACCGCGCGCCGCCACGAGATCCTGCGCACCGCCTTCCGCTCGGTCGCCGGCACCCCCCACCAGGTGGTGCTGGCGCCCGCCCCCGTGACCGTCCCCGTCACCGACCTCACCGGCCCCGGCCGCAGCCCGGAGCAGGTCGCGGCGCTGGCCGCGGCGCTGGCCGACGAGGAGGCCGCCGTCCCCTTCGACCTGGTCGCCGGACGCGTCATCCGCGCCCGCCTGCTGCGCCTGGGCCCCGAGCACCACCGCCTGCTGCTGACCGTCCACCACCTGGCCTGCGACGCCCCGGCGGTCGGCACCCTCGGCAAGGAGATCGAGGCCCACTACCGCGCCGCCCTCGACGGCGGGGGCCAGGAGCCCGGGGAACTGCCCATGCAGTACGCCGACTTCGCGCACTGGCAGCAGCAGACCCTGGCGGGGCCCGAACTCGGCCGCCTGCTGGGCTACTGGAAGCAGCACCTGGCGGGCATGCCCGCCCAGAACCTGCCCACCGACCACCCCCGCCCGCCGGTGCAGAGCTACCGCGGTGCCGCGCTGACCTTCGCCCTGCCCCCCGAGGCCGTCCGGCGCCTGGAGGAACTGGGCCGCGGCGAGGGCGCCACCCTCTACAGCGTCCTGCTGGCCGCGTTCGCGGTCCTGCTGCGCGCCCACGTGGGCCAGGACGAGGTCGTCGTCGGCACGCCCGTCTCGGGGCGCGAGCGCCCCGAACTGGCCCCGCTGATCGGCTTCTTCACCAACACCCTGGTCCTGCGCTGCGACCTGGCCGCCCGTCCCACCTTCCGCGGGCTCGTCCGGCGCCTGTGGGAGGAGGTCAAGGGCGCCCTCGCCCACCAGGACCTGCCCTTCGAGAAACTCGTCGAAGAGCTCCACCCCGACCGCGACCTCGCCCAGAACCCGCTCTTCCAGGTGCTGTTCAGCTACCGCCACGAGGACCGGGAGGGCGGACTGCACCTGGAGGGCTGCCGGGTGAGCCCGGTCCTGGGCGACACCGGCGCGGCCCGCTTCGACCTCACCCTGAGCCTGACCCGCACGCCCGACGGCGCCACCGGCCGCCTGGAGTACAGCACCGACCTGTTCGAGGAGGCCACCGCCCGGCGCCTGGCCGACCGGTACGCCCAGGTGGTGGCCGCCGCCGCGCAGGACCCCGACCGGGCGGTGGACGAACTGGCCGTCCTGCCGCCCGAGGAGCTGGACGTCCTCGCCGGATGGCACGCCGGCCCCCGGGCGCACACCTCCCAGGCCCTGGTCCACCGGCTGCTGGCCGAGCGCGTGGCCGCCACTCCCGACGCCACCGCGCTGATCGCCTCCGACGCCACCCTGACCTACCGCGAACTCGACGACCGCGCCGAGCAGTTCGCCGCCCGGCTGCGCCGCCTGGGCGTGGCGGCGGACGAACCGGTGGGCGTCCACCTGCACCGCACCTCCCTGCTGATGGTGGCCCTGCTGGGCATCCTCAAGGCCGGCGCGGCCTACCTCCCGCTGGACCCGGACTACCCCTCCGGCCGCCTGGCGTTCATGGTCGCCGACGCGGGCGTGCGCCTGGTGGTCGCCGACCCGGCCAACGCCGCCTCCGCCGGACGCCTGGGCGCCGCCCGCGTCGTGGTCCCCGGCGAGCAGGGCGACGACGGGCCCACCGGCGACGGGCGCACCGACGACCGGGGCGACGGTGCCGCCGGCCCGGAGGTGACGCCCGACAACCTCGCCTACGTGATCTACACCTCCGGCTCCACCGGCCGGCCCAAGGGCGTCATGGTCACCCACCGCAACGTGGCCAACCTGTTCGCGGGCATGAGCGAGGCCTTCGGCGAGGACGAACCCAGCACCTGGCTCGCCCTCACCAGCGTCTCCTTCGACATCTCGGTGGTCGAACTGCTGTGGGCCCTCACCCACGGCCACCGCATCGTGCTGCGCCGCGAACCGCCCCTGCGCGCCGCGCCCGCCGCCGGCGGCCCCGACCTCCGGGCCCGCTCCCGTCCCATCGACTTCAGCCTCCTCTACTTCGGCAGCGACAGCGAGGCCAGCCCCGAGGACCGCTACCGCCTGCTCCTGGAGGGCGCGAAGTTCGCCGACCGCAACAACTTCGCCGCCGTGTGGACCCCCGAGCGCCACTTCCACCAGTTCGGCGGCCTCTACCCCAACCCCTCCGTGATGGCCGCCGCCGTCGCGGCCGTCACCGAACGCGTGCACGTCCGCGCGGGCAGCGTCGTCATGCCCCTGCACGACCCGCTGCGGGTGGCCGAGGAGTGGTCGGCCGTCGACAACCTCTCCGCCGGGCGCGTCGGCATCTCGCTGGCCTCCGGCTGGCACGCCAACGACTTCGTCCTGGCCCCCGACCACTACGCCGCCCGCAAGCAGCTGATGCTGGACGGCCTCGCCGAGGTCCGCAGCCTGTGGAGCGGGCAGAAGACCACCCGCCGCAACGGCGTCGGCGCCCAGGTCGAGGTCGGCATCTACCCCAAGCCCGTCCAGGACCGGCTGCCGGTGTGGCTCACCAGCGCCAAGCACCCCGAGACCTTCCGGATGGCGGGCGAAGCCGGCACCGGCGTCCTGACCCACCTGCTGGGGCACAGCCTCGACGAGCTCGCCGAGAAGATCGCCCTCTACCGCAGGACCTGGCGCGAACACGGCCACGGGCCCGGCGACGGCCACGTCGCGGTCATGGTGCACACCTTCGTCGGCACCGACCTCGAAGAGGTCCGCGAGCTGGTGCGCGAACCGATGAGCCGCTACCTGGAGACCTCCTTCGACCTCATCGCCTCCCTCGGTGCCACCACCGGGAGCGCCGAGGACTTCAAGGCCCTGCCGCCCGAGGAGCTGCGCGCGCTCGTCGACCGGGCCTTCGAGCGGTTCTTCGCCACCGCGAGCCTCCTGGGCACCCCGCAGGTCTGCGCCGACATGATCGACCGCATGAAGGCCGCCGGGGCCGACGAGGTCGCCTGCCTGGTCGACTTCGGCGTCGAGGACAAGGCCGCCCTCGACGCGCTGGCCCACCTCGTCACCGTCCGCGACATCAGCGAGGAACGCCGGAGCGCCGCCCTGGCCGAGGCCGAGGAGCCCCTCGCCGAGCAGCTGCGCACCCACCGGGTCACCCACCTGCAGTGCACGCCCTCCCTGGCCCGCGCCCTGCTCGCCGACCAGGACACCCGCACCGAACTGCCCCGGCTCACCCGGCTGCTGGTCGGCGGCGAGGCCCTGCCCACCGACCTCGCCCACGCCCTCGCCGGCACCGTCGCGGGCACCGTCCACAACATGTACGGGCCCACCGAGGCCGCCGTGTGGGCCACCACCTCCCCCGCCTCCGCCCAGGGCCCCGCCACCATCGGGCGGCCGCTGGCGGGCGTCCGCGCCTACGTCGCCGACCAGGACATGCGCCTGTGCCCCGTCGGCGTCCCCGGGGAGCTCCTCCTGGCCGGCGAGGGCGTCGTCCGCGGCTACCTCGGCCGCAACGACACCACCGCCGAGCGCTTCCAGCCCGACCCCTTCTCCACCACGCCCGGCACCCGCCTCTACCGCACCGGGGACCTGGCCCGCTGGACGTCCCAGGGCACCCTCGAGTTCCTCGGCCGCCTCGACGACCAGGTCAAGTTCCACGGCCACCGGATCGAGCTCGGCGAGATCGAGAGCGCCCTGGCCCAGCACCCCGCCGTGCGCTCCGCCGTCGCCGTCATCCGCGGCACCGGTGCCGAAGGACGCCTGATCGCCTACTACGTGCCCGCCGCCGGGCGCACCGCCACCGCCACCGAACTGCGCGCCCACCTGGCCACCCGGCTGCCCGGCTACATGCTGCCCGGCGCCGTCCACGCCATCGACGCCGTCCCGCTGACCCCGAACAAGAAGGTCGACCGCAACGCCCTGCCCGACCTGACCGAGAGCCGCCCCGAGGGCACCACCGCCTACGCCCCGCCCACCAACGACACCGAACGCCTGGTCACCGACGTGTGGCGGGACGTCCTGGGCGTCGAACGCGTCGGGTTGGACGACAGCTTCTTCGCCCTGGGCGGCAACTCGCTGCTCGTCGTCGTCGCCCGCGCCCGGCTGCTCGAACAGCGTGACAGCGCCCTGTCCCTGGTCGACATGTTCCGCTACCCCTCCGCCCGCGCCCTGGCCCAGGCCATCGACCGCGCGCCCGGATCCGACGACGACAGCCCGGCCGCGGGCGCCGCCGCCCGCGCCGCCGCCCGCCGCGGCGCCAAGCACTCCGCCGCACGCCGCGCCGGCAGGACAGGAGCGTGAGCGTGCCCACCACCACACCGACACGGCAACGAGCACGAGGGGGCCTCGGGTGAGTACCGAGACAGAAGACACCATGGAACCGATCGCAGTCGTCGGCCTCACCACCCGGCTGCCCGGTGCCCCCACCGCCGACGCGTTCTGGCGCAACCAGCGCGACGGGGTGGAGTCCATCTCCCGCTTCAGCACCGAGCAGCTGACCGACGCCGGGTGGCCCAAGGAGATGATCACCCACCCCGACTACGTGCCCGCCGCGGGCGTCATCGAGGGCGCCGACCGCTTCGACGCCGACTTCTTCGGCTACACCCGCGAGCAGGCCGAGATCAGCGACCCCCAGCAGCGGATCTTCGCCGAGTCCGTCTGGCACGCCCTGGAGGACACCGGCCACGACCCCGCCCGCTTCGACGGCTCCATCGGCGTCTACGGGGGCTGCTTCGCCAACAAGTACCTGCCGCTCAACCTGCTGGCCAACGCCCGCTTCCGCGGCTCCCTGGCGGCCTTCTCCGCCCGCCCGTACAACGACAAGGACTTCCTCGCCACCAGGGCCGCCTACCTGTGCGACCTGCGCGGCCCGGCGATGACCGTCCAGTCCGCGTGCTCCACCTCCCTGGTCGCCATCCACCTCGCCTGCCAGGCCCTGCTGGGCCACGAGTGCGACATGGCCCTGGCCGGGGGGGTCGCCCTGCCGATCCCCCTGATCGGCGGCTACCCCGTCGTCGCCGGCGGCATCTTCGCCCGCGACGGCCACTGCCGCCCCTTCGACGCCTCCTCCAGCGGAACCGTCCCCGGGTACGGCGTCGCCGTCGTGGCCCTGCGCCGCCTCAGCGACGCGCTCGCCGACAACGACAACATCCGCGCCCTGATCCTCGGCAGCGCCCTCAACAACGACGGCTCCTCGAAGTTCGGCTTCAACGCCCCGAGCATGCAGGCCCAGGCCGAGGTCATCGCCACCGCCCAGGCCGTCGCGGGCGTCAGCGCCGAGAGCATCGGCTACGTCGAGGCCCACGGCACCGGCACCCCGCTGGGCGACCCGATCGAACTCGCCGGCCTCACCAAGGCCTTCGGCACCGAGGAGCGCGGGTACTGCGCCATCGGCTCCACCAAGGCCAACATCGGCCACCTGGACGCCGCCGCCGGAGCCGCCGGCTTCGCCCGCGCCGTCCTGGCCCTCCAGCACGCCCAGATCCCGCCCAGCATCAACTACGAGGCGCCCAACCCCGCGCTCCTGCTGGAACGCACCCCCTTCTACGTGCCCACCACCGCCCGCCCCTGGCCCCGCGGCGCCACCCCGCGCCGCGCCGGCGTCAGCGCCTTCGCCGTCGGCGGCACCAACGCCCACATCGTCCTGCAAGAGGCCCCCGCGCCGCGCCCCGCCGCACCCGGCCCGCGCGAGCACCACCTGCTCGTGCTGTCCGCCCGCACCCCCAAGGCCCTGGACGAGGCCGCAGCCGCCCTCGCCGAGCGGCTGGAGGGCGACGAGGACCTGCACCTCGCCGACGTCGCCCACACCCTCCAGGTCGGCCGCCGCGCCTTCGCGCACCGCCGCCACCTGGTGTGCCGCGACCGGGCCGAGGCCGTCGCCGCCCTGCGCGGGGCGGCCGCCCCCGGCGCCGGGTCCGCGCAGGCCGTCCGGAGCGTCTTCGTCCTCCCCGGCAGCGCCGGTCACCGCCCCGGGGCCGCCGAGGAGGTCTACCGCAGCGAAGCCGTCTTCGCGCGGGAGGTCGACCACTGCGCCGACCTGGCCCGTCCGCTGCTCGGCCAGGACCTGCGCACCCTGCTCTTCCCCGCCGCCCGGGACGGCTCCCGCACCGCGTCCGGCCCCGGCGACGACGCGGCCCGCACCGATCCGCGCGCCACCGCCCTCGCCGCCTTCGCCCTCCAGTGGGGCCTGGCCCGCCTGTGGCAGTCCTGGGGGGTCCAGCCCGCCGCCGTGATCGGCGACGGCGACGGCGAGTACGTGGCGGCCTGCCTGGCGGGGGTCCTGGACCTGCCCGACGCGCTCGCCGTCACCGCCGCCGCCGCCCTCGCGCGCGCCCGCACCGCCGCCGACCCCGGCGCCGCCGACGCCCACGCCGAGGCCTTCGCCGCCGACGCGGTGGGCCGCGTCTCCGGGCCGCCCCGGCTGTTCTACACCACCGCGGCCACCGGCACCTGGGCCACCGCGGACGACACCGCCGACCCGGCCGGCTGGGCCCGCCACCTCAGCGCTCCGGCGCCCTTCGCCGACGCCCTGCGCGAGGCGTCCGCCCTGGCCGACCACGTCCTGCTGGTCATGGGGCCCGCCGACCGCACCGCCCCGGCCCCCGGCCTCCAGGAGGGCGCCCGGCAGCTCGCGGTGCTGCCCTCGCTCGGCTCCGCCGACACCGGCCGGACGGACCTCGCCACCCTGCTGGACACCCTCGGCACCCTGTGGCAGGCCGCCGCCGACATCGACTGGGACGCCGTCCGCGGCACCGCACGGCCGCGGCGGGTGTCCCTCCCGGGCTACCCCTTCCAGCGCACCCGCTACTGGATCGGCCCGGACACCGAGAGCTACGAACCCCTGGGTCTGGAGGAAGCGTCATGGACGAGCCGTTGATCGCCATCGTCGGTGCGGGCGTCATGGGCACCGGAATCTCGACGCTCGTCGTCGGACAGGGGCTGCCCGTCGTCCTGGTGGACATCGACCAGGGCGTCCTGGACCGCGCCGCCACCGCGGTCCGCCACGGCCTGCGCCACGGCCAGCTCATCGGCGCGCTGCCCCCCGGCACCGCCCCGGGCCGCCTGCGCACCACCCTGCGGCTGCAGGACGTCGCCGACGCCGACGTGGTCATCGAGGCCGTCACCGAGGCGCCCGACCGCAAGGCCGACGTCCTCGCCGCCGTCTCGGCGCTCGTCTCCCCCGGGACCCCGGTCATCTCCAACACCTCCGGCATCCCCATCGACGAGATGGCCGCCTGGGTCAAGGACCCCGGCAGCCTGATCGGCACCCACTTCATGAACCCCGCCTACCTCATCCCCATGGTCGAGGTCATCCGCGGCCCCCGGACCACCGACCCGACCGTCCAGCGGGTCCTGTCCACCCTCACCCGGATCGGCCGTCGCCCCGTCGTCGTGCGCGACGCACCCGGCTTCGTCACCAGTCGGCTCCTGCACCCCATGATCAACGACGCGGCCCGCGTCGTCAGCGAGGGCACCGCCACCGCCGAAGACGTCGACACCCTCATGCAGGGCTGCCTCGGCCACCCCACGGGCCCGCTGCGCACCGCGGACCTGATCGGCATCGACAACCTCGTCGACGCCCTGGAAGAACTCCACGCCCGGACCGGCGACGAGCGGTGTCGCCCCAGCGAACTGCTCCTCGAGAAGGTCCGGCGGGGCGAGCTCGGCCGAAAGAGCGGCCGCGGCTTCTACTCCTACAGTGAGGCACAGTCATGACCCCCGAGCAGCACACCGCCAAGGCGCCCCTCGACACCGACGCCGTCATCGACCAGATCACCCGCTTCGTCGCCGAGGAGACCCGCACCGCCCCCGACGCCGACCAGGACCTGTTCACCACCGGCCTGGCCAACTCCATGTTCGCCATGCAGCTGGTCGTCTTCCTGGAGCAGACCTACGCCGTCACGGTCGCCGGTCCCGACCTGCAGCTGTCCAACTTCCGCACCGTCAAGAGCATGGCCGCCCTGGTCGGCCGGCTCCAGGCGCAGGCCGCCGGCACCGATGTCTGACGCGCCGGTCCCAGGACACCGGGACGTCTGGGACCTGGTGCGGCAGGACGCCGGTGCCTGGGACACGGCCGGCGAGATCCCCCGCACCGTCCTGGGCGAACTGGGGGCCGCCGGGGTGCTGTGCGCCGAGGTCCACAAGCAGTACGGCGGCCTCGGCCTCACCAGCCGCGACAGCGGGGAACTCACCGCCCACGCCGGGAGCCTGTGCAGCTCGCTGCGCAGTGTCATGACCTCCCAGGGCATGGCCGCCTGGACCATCCAGCGCCTGGGCACCGCCGAGCAACGCGCCGCCTTCCTGCCCCAGCTGACCGGCGGCCGCCTCGCGGCCGTCGCGTTCAGCGAACCCGACGCCGGCAGCGACCTGGGTGCCATGAGCACCCGGGCGCACCACGACGGCGACAGCGTGGTCCTCGACGGCAGCAAGACCTGGATCACCGCCGCCGCCTACGCCGACCTGATCGTCGTCATCGCCAGGAGCGGGGACGGCGCCGTCGCGGTCGTCGTCCCCTCCGGCACCCCGGGCGTGCGGATCGAGAAGGTCGCCCACCCGATGGGCTGCCGCGCGGCGGGCCACGCCCAGGTCCACCTGGAGGGCGTGCGGGTGCCCGCCGCGAACGTCCTGGGCGGCACCGCGCTCGCCCTGCCCTTCCTGATCACCACCGCCCTCGCCTACGGCCGGATGTCCGTGGCCTGGGGCTGCGTCGGCATCCTGCGCGGCTGCCTGGCCGCCGTGACCGAACACGCCGCCACGCGCCGCCAGTTCGGCCGGCCGATCGGCGAGCACCAGCTCGTCGCCCGCCGGATCGCCGAGCTCTACGCCTCCGAGCGCATCGCCACCGGCGTGTGCCGCGAGGCCGCCGAGCACTGGGAGGCCGGCTCGCCGAGCCTGGTCATCTCGACCGTCCTGGCCAAGCACGTCAGCGCGACCCAGGCCGTCCAGGGCAGCGCCTCGGCCCTGCAGACCATGGCCTCCGCCGCCGCCGTCGACGGCCACGTCGTCGCCCGCGCCTACCGCGACGCGAAACTGATGGAGGTCATCGAAGGCAGCAGCGAGATCTGCCAACTCGAACTCGCCAGGCACGCCCTGGCCACCGGGAGAACCACCGCGCGAAAGGAGTCGGCGCAGTGAGCGGACCGCAGCCGTCCGACCAACCGCCCCCCACCGTCAAGTGCGTCGTCTGGGACCTCGACAACACCCTGTGGAAGGGGACCCTCCTCGAGGGCGACGACGTCGCCGTGGACAGCCGCGTCCGCGAGACCGTCCTCGGCCTCGACGCCCGCGGCATCCTGCAGGCCGTCGCCAGCAAGAACGACCACCGGCCCGCCTGGCAGCGCCTGGAGGACCTCGGCCTCGCCGAGTACTTCGTCCAGGCCAGGATCGGCTGGGGCCCCAAGTCGGCGTCCGTCCGGGAGATCGCCGACGAGCTGAAGTTCGCCCCGCACACGATCGCCTTCGTCGACGACCAGCCCGCCGAGCGCGCCGAAGTGGCCTTCCACCTCCCGCAGGTGCGCTGCTACCCGGCCGAGGCCGCGGCCGGGCTGCTGGACCTGCCCGAGTTCACCCCGGCCACGGTCACCGTCGACTCGCGCCGCCGCCGCCAGATGTACCAGGCCAACGCGCGCCGCCAGGCCGAGCAGGAGTCCTTCGAGGGCCCCTCGCAGGAGTTCCTGCGCTCCCTGGACCTCGCCATGGAGATCCGCCGGGCCACCCACGAGGACCTCTCGCGCATGGAGGAACTCACCTTGCGCACCAGCCAGATGAACGCCACCGGCGTCCACTACTCCGACGCCGACCTGCGCGCGCTGCTGGACGACGCCCGGCACGAGGTCCTCGCCGTCACGATGAGCGACCGCTTCGGCTCGCACGGCGCCGTCGGCGTCGCCCTCGTCGAACGCGGCCCCTCGGTCTGGCACCTCAAGCTCCTGGCGACCTCCTGCCGCGTCGTCTCCTTCGGCGCCGGCGCCACCGTCCTGAACTGGCTGGTCGGCGAAGCGGCCGCGGCCGGTGCGCACCTGATCGCGGACTTCCGGCCCACCGCGCGCAACCGGGTCATGGAGGTCGCCTACCGGTTCGCCGGGTTCACCGACGAGCTCTGCGCCTGCCTGGCCCAGCTGTCCCAGCCCGAGGGCGGACAGACGCAGCGGCTGCACATCACGCCGGCCCCCCGGCCGGCGCCCGAGACCCTGCGCCTGACCGCGGTCGCCCTGACCGCCGCCCCCTGACCCGTCGCTCCCCCTCCGGCGCGCCTTGCGGGCGCGCACCGGCAGCGGCGCCCGCGCCCGTCCGTCCCCGCCCACCGGCGGGAGCGGGCGGGCGCAGGCGTGTGCGGGCGCAGGCGTGTGCGGGCAGGGGCGCAGGCGTGTGCGGGCCGCGGGCCCGCGGGCGGGGCCGTCCTCGTCGCGGCACCCGGGCGGCACGCGGCGGGAGTGCCGGGCACGCGGAAGAGTCCCCCGACGGGCTGTCGGGGGACTCCCTGGCTACCGGGCCCGTCTCCGGGGCCGCGGTGTCAGCGCTTGCGGGCCAGCGTGATGCCGTCGGCCATGGTGAGCATGGAGACGTCCACGCGGGGATCGTCGCGCAGTGCCGTGTTGAGGGCCCGGACCGCGACGGTGTCCGGGTCGTGGCTGTCGGGGTCGACGACCCGGCCGAAGAACAGCGTGTTGTCGATCACGATCAGCCCCTGCGGGCGGGTGAGGCCGAGCGCGGCCTCGTAGTAGGCGCCGTAGTTGGCCTTGTCGGCGTCGATGAAGACGAGGTCGAAGCTCTCCTTGCCCCGTTCGTCGAGGAGGTCGGCCAGGGTCTGCGCCGCGTCGCCGATCCGGACGTCGATGCGGTCGGCGACGCCGGCCCGCCGCCAGTAGTCGGCGCCGATGGCCGGCCACCGCCCGTTGAGGTCGAGGGTGACGAGCGTGCCCTGCGGCGGCAGCGCGCGGGCCATGCACAGCGTGCTGTAGCCGGTGAAGGTGCCGATCTCCAGGACCGACCGGGCGCCGGTCAGGCCCACCAGGAGCGCCAGCAGTTGGCCCTCCTCGGCCATCACCTGCATGGCCGAGCCGCCGGGCAGTCCGGCGGTCTGCTCGCGCAGTTCGGCCAGCAGGGGGTCCTCGCGCAGGGAGACGGCGCGCACGTACTCGCGGATTTGCGGGGTCGCCACGATCTGCTCTGCCATGGCGCGGTCACCGCCGCCTGGCGGTGCAGGAGAAGGACAGCGGGATCGGGTCGCCGGGGATGCGCCAGTTGTGCTCGCCGTCGGGCACCATCAGCGGGAGCCGCTGGCGGGCGTCGTAGGGGGCCTCGCGGACGCGCTCGATGGTCAGCCCGGCCTTGACGAGGGCGTTGAGGACCTGCTCCACGCTCCAGCGCCAGCCGTAGATGCTGTGGGTCTCCACCTCCACCTCGTCGGCGATCTTGTCGGCGTAGCTGGAGGACATCTCGTGGTGCACGTCCCGGGACTTGAACAGCGAGCGGGCCAGCCGCAGTTCGCCGTCGACGTCGCTGAAGAGGGTCAGCATGGGGTGGATCTCGACGACGGTGAGGGTGCCGCCCGGCTTGACGTACTGCGCCGCGATCTCGGCCCAGCGGTCGATGTCGGGCAGGAAGGACAGCGTGCCGTAGCCGGTGAAGACCATGTCGAACTGGCCGTCGAGGACGTCGGGCAGGTCGTAGAGGTTGGCCTGGACGAAGCTGGCGTCGAGGTCGAGGTCGGAGGCGAGTTCGCGGGCGATGTCGATGGCCTCGTCGGAGATGTCGGTGCCGGTGACCTTCGCGCCCAGGCGGGCCAGCGAGAGCGAGTTGACGCCGATGTGGCACTGGAGTTCGAGCAGGGTCTTGCCGCTGACGTCGCCGAGCTCCTCCTGCTCCAGCTTGCGCAGCATGTTGTGGCCCTGCTTGAACCTTTCGACGCTGTAGTAGGAGGACTGCATGTGCGCCCGTGCTCGCAGGTTGAAGCCTTCCCGGTTGGCCGATATCTTCTCGAGGTCGCTCATGGAGGTCATCGCTGTTTCCCTTCGACGTGGACGGGCGGTTGGATGCGGTCGCCGACGACCAGCGGGCCCAGCTCGCGGCGGCTGGCCACCCCGAGCTTCTGGTAGGCGCGGCCCAGGTAGTTGTCGACGGTGCGGGCGGACAGCACCAGCCGGTGTCCGATGACGGGGCTGGTGAAGCCGCCTGCGGCCAGGAGCACGACGTCCCGTTCGCGGCTGGTGAGGCCGACCAGGGGTGCGGTCAGCTGCAGCAGCGGGGTCGTCGCGGTGGGACAGGCGAGGGTGCTGGGAGGGGCGCAGGTGCGGCGCAGGGCGGCCGCGGCGGTGGCGGTCTCCGCGGCGAGCAGGTCCATGCCCAGCTCGGTGAACTTCGCGGTGACGAGGTCCAGGGCCGCGGGGTCGGAGCGGGACAGTGCGGCCGCCGCGGCGGCCATGGTCGGCACGACCGGTCCGGGGACCAGGTGGGTGAGCGCGGCCAGGCGGTGGCGGACGGCGTGGGGGTTGCCCAGCCGGGCCACGTCGTAGCTCGCGGTGGCTTCGACGGCGTACTGGCCCAGGGCCATGGCGGTTTCGGCGGCGGCCAGGGCCTGGCGGGCGGCGAGGGTGGTGTTCCCGCAGGCCGCGGTGGCCCAGGCCCGGCTGAGCGTCGACCAGGGCTGGAAGAGGCGGTTCCGGTGCTGCCCGTCCCGGTCGGCGGCGGCCTGGTCCCCGAAGACGGCGAGTGCGGCGGGGCGCGGTGCCAGCATGAGGCGGGGGGCGGGGAATCCGAACGGGTGCGCGGCACCGACCGTGTCGACGACCCGGCCGCGCATCGCCAGCCAGCCGTCGGCCCGCGCGGTGTTCCCGGCGGCCACCTCGTCGCGGTAGCCGTTCTCGGCGATGCGGCACGCGTGGCGCACCTGGCCCGCCATCAGCAGCGCGAAGCAGTGCGCGTAGCCGATCTCGGCGAACCAGGGGCGGCCCGGCTCGGGCGGGTCGGCGGCGGGCGCCCGGGCCGCGACGACCAGGGTGGTGGCCGTCGGCCGGATCCCCGCGTCGAGCGCGTGCCGTTCGGACGGGGACGTCTCGGGGGCGGCGCCCTCGGCGGCGCAGCCGTCCAGGAACAGCAGATCGGCCCAGTGGTCCCGGGCCGCGTGGCCCTCGGCACCGTCCTCCGTTCCCGGGCGGGCGGCCGCACCGGCGGCCGTGCCCTCCCAGGAGGAGATGGCGGCCGCGGTCACCGCCCAGTGGGTGCAGCCGACCGGGGCGTCCCCCGGGCGGTGGGGTGGCGGCTCGGCCAGCGCGAGGGAGCCTAATCGGTGTGCGGCGGATTCGTTCGCCCGTTCCGCTTTCACGGTACCGCTGCCGGTGACCACGATGCCGACCCGGTGCGCCGGCCTTGTCTCGGCAATTGACTGCACCACAAGGAACCCCCCCTGCATGCTGAAAGGAGACATTTCGTGCTGCGGTCCCCGCCCGGAATGTGACCGTGCGGGGAGCAAACGGAATTCCGTCCGTCCGGTTTTCCGGCAGGGCGCAGGGCGCCGCTGTTCGCGCGGCGTTCCGTGCCGCTCCCGCCGGAGCCCGCGGCCGGTCCGTGGTTCACGGACCGCGGCCGACGGGCATTCGCGGATTCCCGGTGCCGGACCCGAATCCGGCAATCCGCTTCGGGCCGGTGCCGCGCCGCCCGGGGCCCGGGCGGCGCGGACACGGGGTGCGGTCTAGGCGGCGTCGACCGCCTTCTCGATGGGGGTCGACCCGCCGACCACCACGTAGATGCGGCCGGCGGTCCCGGGCCGGTCGACGAGCGCCTCCAGGACGCCGGCGACGTCCTCCCGGGCGACCTGGTCGAACCTGGCGTGCCGGGGCGCGACCCTGGCGCCGGCGGTGAGTTCGACGGTGCCCTCGCCGCCGCCGTCGGTGAGCACGCCGGGCCGCAGGACCGTCCAGTCCAGCTCGGTGCGGGAGAAGATGTGCTGCTCGGCGGCGTGCTTGGCCCGCAGGTAGACGGCGTAGCCCTCGCCGATGCCGCGGTCCTCGGCGCAGCCGACGTTGATGGAGCTGACGTGCAGGAACCGGCGCACGCCGGCCTTCTCGGCCGCGTCCATGACGAGCACGACGGCGGCGCGGTCCATCTTGTCCCGGCGCGCGGCGGTGGCGCTGTTGCCCGAGCCGGCGGAGAAGACGACGGCGTCCGCTCCGGCCAGGACCGCGGCCACCTCGTCCACCGTCGCGCGTTCGAGGTCGAGCAGGGCGGCGTCCCCGCCGAGCTTCCTGATGTCCTCGATGTGGCGGGGGTTGCGCACGATGCCCACGACGGAGTCGCCCCGGTGCGCGAGTCGCCGGGTTAACCGCATGGCGATCTTCCCGTGGCCGCCGGCAATGACAATCTTCATTCGTTAACCTTTTCCGGATTCAGTGCTTCGGGTTTCCCCGGATTCGGTACCGAGGGTGTGCGGAACCGCCCCGCCCAGCCTGTGCCGCACCAATGGCCCGGGCCGGCGGATTGCCCGACCCGGACAGCGGCGCGCACGTTCGAGGAAGCAAAGCATGCTGTCGCCCCTCCAGCCGCCGTGGCGGCTCCGGGCGTTTCACTCGAATGGTTATTGAGTCAAGCATTGGTCACGGCAATCGGTCAATCGTGCCTGACCCGTTGTTTTCACGGGGGTCGGGATCCAGCGGCGGCCGGGCGGCCAGCGACCACAGGTAGCTCAACGGCTCGCCGTCGGGCTCGTCGGCGCACTCGGCGATCAGGGCCTCGATCCGGCGGTGCAGCGCGTCCACCGACTCGGGCCGCAGCCGCAGCACCCCGCGCTTGGCGCCGCGTCCGGAGTCCTTGCCCGCGGCTATCAACTCGGTCCGGTGGGCGCCCAGTACGGCCAGGTCGACCTGCTGGGCCAGACCGGAGTCGTCGGGCGGGATGATCAGGCCCCGGGTGCGCGCGGTGGCCCGGTAGGGCCGCTGCAGCGCGCCGTGCTCGCCGGTGCAGACCGGTTCCGCCACCAGGAAGTCGGTCTTCACCAGTGCGCGGACGTGGCGCAGGGTGGTCGCAGGAGCGAGGTCGAGCTCGACCGACAGCTCCTTGTTGGTGAAGGCGCGGTCCAGGCACAGCCGCAGGATGCGCCAGCGTACCGGGTGTCCGAGGGCTTTGAGGTCTTCGATGCTCGCTTCCACGGACTGGACTCTACCTTGCCAACGCGCCGTCAGTTTGCTTGACTGCGTATCGATTTCATTCTGTGCAATCGGTTGGAGGGTCTGTGATCAAGCAGCTCCAGGAGTGGGTCGAGGCCCGCGATCTGGACGGTGAGCTGGCGGACTGGATCTCCCGGCCGAGCGTCAGCCGCACCGGTGAGGGTATGGCCGAAGCCGCCGCCCACGGCCTGCGCCTCTTACGGGCCTCCGGCCTGGAGGCCCGCGAGGTCGACACCGGCGGCTGGCCCGCCCTCGTGGGCACCGCCGACGGCCCCGGACCGCACGTCCTGATCTACGGCCACTACGACGTCCAGCCCGCCGGACCGCTGGAACTGTGGACCTCGCCCCCCTTCGTCCCCTCCATCCGCGACGGCCGCATGTACGGCCGCGGCACCGGGGACAACAAGGGGCAGCACCTCGCACAGCTCCTGGGCCTGCGCGCCCTGCGGGAACTGACCGGCGGATTCCCCTGCCGCGTCACGGTCCTGCTCGACGGCGAGGAGGAGATCGGCAGCCCCAACCTCGCCGCGGCCGTGCGCCAGGTCGGCCGGCCCGACCTGGTGATCTGGAGCGACGGCCCCGTCCACGACTCCGGCCGGGCCAGCGTGGTCCTCGGCGTCCGCGGCATCCTGATGTTCGAACTGCGCGCCCGGGGCGCCAACCGGCCCCTGCACTCGGGCAACTGGGGCGGAATCGCCCCCAACCCCGCCTGGACGCTGGTGCAGCTGCTGGCCACCATGCGCACGGCCGACGGAACCGTCACCGTCCCCGGCTTCGCCGACCCCGTCGCCCCGCTGACCGGCGGACAGCTCGCCGCCCTGGCCGACCTCCCCGTCGACGTCGCCGCGACGCTCCGGGAGATCGGCGCGACCGGCATGGAACCGCCCACCGCCCTGGGGTTCCACGAACGGCTGGCCCGACCCACCCTGACCGTCAACTCCCTCAGCTGCGAGGACTCCGGCGACCACCGCGCGGTGATCCCCGACGTCGCCGTCGCCCGCTGCGAGGCCCGCCTGGTCGGCGGCCAGAGCCCCGAGCAGGTCGCCGACGCCATCCGGCGCCACGTCGCCGAGCACGCCCCCGGCGTCGAGTTCGTCCCCGGCGCCGCCATGGCCCCCTCCACCACGCTGCCCGAGACCCCCTACACCGCCACCATCCTCCAGGCGGTCGAGGACGTCCTGGGCCAGCGGCCCCTGCTGGTGCCCTCGCTCGGCGGGAGCCTGCCCATGGCCGTCCTCAGCGACGTGCTCTCCTGCCCCTGCTACGGCGTGCCGCTGGCCAACGCCGACGAGGCCAACCACGCGCCCGACGAGAACCTCGACCTCGGCCGGTTCCGCCGCGGGATCGTCGCCGCCGCCACCATCCAACTCGCCCTGGCGGCCCACTCATGACCCTCTGGGGAGCCTGGCCCGCGAAGGACGGCTTCGCGTACGTCGGCGACGACTCCGGCCGCCCGCAGCCCTGGTTCCAGACCTGGGACGGCGAACGGCGCATCCTCCCGGTCGACGGCGCGGTCACCCGCCTGGCGTGGCGGCCCGACGAGAGCCGCCTGCTCGCCGTGGTCGACGTCACCGGCGGCCAGGACTACCGCCTGGCCGAGATCGACCCCGCCACCGGCGACGTGGAGTGGATAGCCCAGGAGCCCGGCGTCCGACGCGAGATAGGCGTGCCGTACTCCACCGCGAGCACCCCCTACAGCCCCGACGGACGCCTGCTCGCCTACGCCACCAGCGCGCGCGACGCCACCTGCCTCGACGTCTACGTGCGCGACCTGTCCACCGGCGCCTGCACGATGGTCCTGCAGGGCGACGACCGCTACCTGCCCGTCTGCTTCTCCCCCGACTCCCGCCGGCTCCTCGTCCTGAAGTTCCACCAGAACACCGACCAGGACCTGTACGCCTGCGACCTCGACACCGGCCTCGTCCAGCACCTCACCCCGCACGAGGGCCCCGCCAAGTACCAGCCCGGCGGCTGGAACGAGGACGGCATCTACCTGTGCACCACCGAGGGCCGCGACCACCTCGGCGTCGCCCTGCTCGCACCCGGCCTCCCCCTGCGGTGGATCGCCACCCCGGACGCCGACATCGAGAACGTCGTCGTCGGCCCCCACCGGGTCATGTGGGCCCTGCCCGACGACCAGCGCACCGTCCTGTGCGCCGCCCCGGCCGCCCCCGACGCCCCCGGCACCCGCATCGAACTGCCGGGGTTCGCCTCCCAGCCCTTCGGCTACGACGGCTTCGTCCCCCGCTTCAGCTCCGCGGGGCACCTCCTCGCCCAGGTCGGCGCCCCCGACCGGGCCACCCAGTTCTTCTCCGTCGACCCGGACACCGGCCGCACCCAGCAGCTCACCCGCTTCGGCGCGGACCTGCCCGACGACCTCGTCACCCCGCGGACGGTCCGCTTCACCTCCGCCGACGGGCTGGAGATAACCGGCCTGCTCTACCGCCCGCCCGCCGCGACCGGCCCGGTCCCCGCGGTGCTGACCATCCACGGCGGTCCCGAATGGGCCGCCCTGCCCGTCCACGACCCGCTGATCCAGCGCCTGGTCCGCGCCGGCATCGCCGTCCTGGCACCCAACGTCCGCGGATCCACCGGACGCGGACTGGCCTACCAGCGCCTGATCTACCGCGACTGGGGCCGCGGCGACCTCGCCGACTTCGACGCCGCCGCCCACTACCTGCGCGCCCTGCCCTGGGTGGACGGCGACCGCCTCGGCGTCCACGGCATGTCCTACGGCGGCTTCGCCGCACTCAGCTGCCTGGCCCGGCTGCCCCAGCACTGGCGCGCCGGCATCGCCATCTGCGGGCCCGCCGACCTCGAAACCGACATCCGCGCCCTGCCGCCCACCTGGAGCCGCCGCGTCACCGAGTGGATCGGCGACGTCGACGACCCGCAGGACCTGGCCAGGCTCCGGGAGGCCAGTCCCCTCACCCACGCGGCCGCCATCCGGGCGCCCCTGCTGCTCGCCCACGCCGAGGGCGACACCACCGTCGCCATCAACGCCACCGAGCAGCTCCACAAGAAGCTCGCCGACCTGGGCAAGCCCGTGCGCTTCATCCGCCTCTCGCGCGGCCACCTCCCCGACGACCGGGACGAGCGCGAAGAGCTCGACGCCGCCTTCGCCCAGTGGTTCCACGACCACCTCCTCGAGCCATGACGGAACGGCAGGACGACGGGCGGCGGACACCGCCGCCCGCCAGGACACCGAACCGCCTCCGGGCGACCGACCGGGTCGCCCGCACCCATCACCGAAAGCACACCCATGAGACAGACCGCGCAGACCGCGCACACCGCACCGGCCGCCGACCGGCCCCGCCCGACCGGCGGGAGCACCACCAGCGCGGCCCCGCCGACCGGCACCGGCCCGTCGCACCCCCCGCACCACTGACCAGTACTCGAAAAACCCGGAAGGGAAAGGCACACCCATGCCTTCTGCAGTCGCCGGCGCCGAAGCGCCACCCCGCCGACGCCTCGGCCTGATCCTGGCACTGCTGGCTTTCGCCCAGTGCATCTACGCTGTTGACTACAGCATCGTCTTCGTCGCGCTGCCGGAGATCCGGACCGGCGTCGGCTTCTCCGCGCAGACCCTCCAGTGGGTCGTCAGCGCCTACGCGGTCGCCTTCGGCGGCTTCCTGCTGCTCGGCGGCCGCGCCGCCGACCTCTTCGGCCGCCGCCGGATGTTCACCTTAGGCCTGTTCCTCTACGCGGTCTCCTCGCTCGCCGGGGCACTCGCCGGCGACCCCACCACCCTGATCGTCGCCCGCGCGGTCCAGGGCATCGGCGGCGCCTTCCTCGCCCCCGCGACCCTCTCGCTGGTCACCACCACCTTCGCCGAGGGCCCCGAACGCAACCGCGCCCTGGCCATCTGGGGCGGTGCCGGCGGCAGCGGCATGATCCTCGGCTCCCTGCTCGGCGGCGTCCTGACCGGCGCCTTCGGCTGGGCGTCGATCTTCTTCGCCAACGTCCCGCTGGCCGGCGGCGCGATGCTGCTCGCCTTCGCCATCATCCCCAAGGACGCCCCCCGGGGCATCGGCGGACGCAAGTTCGACCTGCCCGGTGCCCTCACCGCCACCGTCGGATCGACCCTGCTGGTCTTCACCCTCGTCCAGGGCCCCGAATCCGGCTGGACCTCCCCGACGATCCTGGTCACCGCCGCGATCGCCGTGGTCATCCTCGCCGTCTTCTTCACCATCGAGGGCCGGGGCCCCGACCCGCTGCTGCCGCTGCGCCTGTTCCGCAACCGCAACCTGAGCACCGGCACCGTGGTCACCTTCGTCTTCATGGGGACCTTCGGCGCACTGCCCTACTTCTTCACCCTCTACTTCCAGAGCGTGCACGGCTACTCCGCCACCAAGAGCGGCATCGCCTTCCTGCTGCCCTGCGTCGGGGTGCTCATCGGCAACCTGTCCGGCGGAAAGCTGGCCACCCGCTTCGGCGTGCGCGCCACGCTGTTCGGCGCCCTGCTGCTGGGCCTGATCGGCACCATCGCGTTCGCCTTCTCCGTCTCGCCCAACGGCACCTACCTGCAACTGGTGCCGGGGGTCCTCATCCTGAGCCTCGGCCAGGGCACCATCTTCACCGCCATGTACGCCGCGGCGACCACGGGCGTCGCGGGCGAGGACCAGGGCATCGCCTCGGGCGTCGCCTCCACCGGCCAGCAGGTCGGCGCCGCGGTCGGCCTCGCCGTCCTGGTGGCGATCGCCAACTCCGGCCACGAGGGGCTGACCGGCGAGGCCCTGCGGGTGGCCACCTCCGACGGGGTGCGCACCGCCATGTGGGCCACCGTCGTCGGCATCGTGCTGATCATGCTCGTCGTGCTGAACTTCAGGCGCCCGCCCGCGGCCCCGGCCGCCGAGGAGCCCGAGCTCCAGGACGGCGTGGCGTCCGCCGTGTGACGTGAACGGGCAGAAGGTGGTTCCACTCCGTGTTCACCGAGCGCGGGTGGGATCACCTTCTGCTTCCGCCCGACGACCCGTCGGCCCGCCCCGGCCCTCCCCGGCCCGCCCGCACGCCCCCGCCCGCCCGCCCCTACCG
>NZ_JNYE01000105.1 GCF_000717185.1 Kitasatospora phosalacinea
ACCGTCTCCCCGGCCCATTCCCCCATCGCCACAAAACGAGTCTGGCCCCACCACTCACGCGGCGGAGCCAGAACCCAACATCTTCATCAGTCTTCTAGGGGTTGAGGCGCTTGCGGACCTGCTCCATCGCCGCCCGTCCTTCAGGGCTCTCGTATGCCCGCATGAGCGCCTCATAGCTCGGATTGACGAGAGCCGCGATGCTGTCCCGCACCTCAAGGATCCAATTGGGCTGGGCGGACGCGGCCCAGTAACCACGCTCCGCGAGACGACCACTGGCGGACACCTCGTACAGGCGGACCTGGACGACGGGGTCCGATTCTCCGACGACCGAAAGAACCCAATCGCCGGGCGAAAGGTCCACGCGAGCACCGAAGTTGGTGTACAAGCCGTCGAAGGCTCGCCTGCCGCTCTCCGATGGGTCGACCGACGACAGCAGCATGAGCCAGTTGTCCCGCGCTGGCCTGCCGAGCCCGGGGGGCATGTTGACCATCATGGATCGAACGGTAGCAGCGACGCTTTCGCGGAGCCATCTTTCATCCTGAACTACCTTGCAAAGCCTGCTACTTCGGGCGACTGAGGTCGCGTTTCGGCCACTCGGTCCCGCTCGGCCGCGCCGGCCGAAACCGGCGCCCGACGGCGCCCGCACCGTGTCCCAGCCTTGCCCCGACCTGGCACTGGAAGACTGATGAAGACGTTGGGTTCTGGCTCCGCCGTGTGAGTGGTGGGGCCGGACTCGTTTCGTGGCGATGGGGGAATGGGCCGGGGAGACGGTCGGGCCGGATGTGCGGGAGACCTGCCGGGAGTTGATTCCGGTGGGGGAGTGTGTTCGCGTTCCTGGCCGAGCACCGGGGCCGACTGTTCCCGGCGGGGATGTTCGCGGACATGTACCCGTCGGCGAACGGCCGTCCGAGCATGCCGCCGCAGATCCTGGCCGCGGCGATCACGCTGCAGGCCCTGCACGGCCTGTCGGACTTCGCGACCGTCCTGGAACTGCGCTGCGATCTGCGGTGGAAGGCTGCCTGCGGGCTGGGTCTGCACGACACGGCGTTCGACTCGTCGCTGCTGGCCTACTTCCGGCGTCGACTTCCCCGGCGCCGAGGACGAGCCGGTCGACGCGTTCGGCGACACCGCCTACTCCACCGGCCCCACCCACCAGGCGTTACAGCACGCCGGGCACCGGGGGTTCCTCAAGCCCGCTCCACTGAAGACCGCCGTTCCCGGCGGGTTCGGCCTCGACGACTTCGCCATCGACACGGCCGCAAGCACGGTGACCTGCCCGGCCGGCCGCACCGTCCCCCTGTCCGATCCGTCCGGACACAAGATGCAGCGCAAGGCACTGTTCACCGGGCAGTGCACCGGTTGCCCGCTGCGGGAACGGTGCAGCACCGCCAAGGCCGGACGGATCGTCACCATCCGCCCCCACCACGACCTGCTCGCAGCCTCCCGCCGGGCTGCCACCGACCCCGACTGGCAGGCCGCCTACCGCCGCTGGCGGCCACCGGTCGAACGCGCCGTCGCCTGGCTCGTCGCCCACGGCAACCGACGACTGCGATCTTCATCAGTCTTCTAGGCCTTGCCCGGACGGTCGCTCAGCCAGTCGCGGGGGGAGGGGAGGCGGGCGGCGGGCGGGGTGTCGGGGAGGAGGAGGGGGAGGCGGACCTCCAGCCGGCAGCCCGGGGGGTCGGGGCGGTCGGTGAGGCGGGCCGATCCGCGGTGCAGGGCGGCCTGTTGGGCGACCAGGGTCAGGCCGAGACCGGAGCCCGGGCTGTCGGGGCGGCGGTGGAAGCGGTGGAAGACGGCGGCGCGTTCGGCGGGCGGGACGCCGGGGCCGGTGTCGTCCACGGTCAGGCGGGCGGTGCCGTCCGCGACGCTGAGGCGGACGTCCACCTCGGCGGGGCGGTCGGCGGGACGGTCGGTGGGGCGGCCGTGGACGGCCGCGTTGCCCAGTAGGTTGGCGAGCAGGATGCGCAGGCCCGCGTCCCAGCCGAACACTCGTGCCTCCGAAGGTAGTTCGGTGCGGTAGACGGTGCCGGGGTGGCGGCGGGCGGCCTCGGCGACGGCGGTGTCCACCAGTTCCGCGAGGTCGACCGGGCCGAACGCGGAGACCTCCACCAGGTCGCCCCGGGCCAGTGCGGAGAGGGCACTCAGCAGATCTAGCATCCGGACGTGGTCCTGCTTCAACTCGCCGAGCACCTCGGCGCGTTCGTCCTCCGGCAGGCCCGGGTGGGCGGCCAGCACGTCCAGGTTGGTGCGCAGGCTCATCAGCGGGGTGCGCAGCTCGTGCGAGGCCGCCGAGGAGAACGAGCGTGCGGTGTCCAGGGCCTGGGTGGTGCGGGCCGCCTGCTCGTCGTACCGGGAGAGCAACAGGGCGATCGTACCGGACAGTTCGTCCACCTCGGCGGTACCCGTCCGGGCGTGCGCGAACGCCGTGTGCCCGGAGCGCGGGTCCAGTGCGGCCGCCCGGCGGCCCAGTCGGCGCAGCGACAGGGTGGCCCGTTCGGCGAGCGCGAAGGCGACCAGCCCCGAGAGCGGCGCCGCGAACAGCGCCACCAGCAGCACCCGCCGTCGCACCGCCCGCAGTTCGTCCGCGGGCTCCCCGGCCGGGGCCAGTACCCACAGCGTCCCGCCGGCACTCCCGCTGGCACTCCCGCTGATCACCTTCACCGTCAACACCCGCCAGGCGGAGCCGCCTTCGCGGACCGTCACCGCCCCTCCGCCCGGCGTCCGCGGGAGCAGCCGCGGATCGTCCGGCTGCGGGCCCGCCGAGAGCAGCACCGTGCCGTCGGCGGCGGTCACCCGGACGCCCGCGTCCAGCGCCGCGTCCGTCAGCTTGCGCTGCTGGTTCTGCTCCACCCTCGGGCGGCCCCGGTCGTCCGCTGCGAGCAGCCCCCTGGCGTTCGGCAGGAGAGCGGCCGCCCGGGCGCTCAACTGCGCGTCCTGGCGCCGGTGCAGGTCCGTGCCGACCAGCGGCAGCAGCAGTACCCCGGCCGCCACCACCAGCAGCGGCACCAGCGCCGCCGCCCCGATCGCGATCCTGGTCGACAGTTTCACCGGACCGCCCCGCCCCCGTCCGGGGCCCGCAGCACGAACCCCACCCCGCGCACCGTGTGCACCGTCCGGGGGCGGCCGTCGGCCTCCAACTTCCGCCGCAGGTACGAGACGAAGGTGTCCACGGCGTCGCTGCGCACCTCGAAGTCGTAGCCCCAGACCCGGTCCAGCAGCACCTCCCGGGAGAGCACGATGCCCGTGTTCCGGGCGAGTTGGGCCAGCAGCTCGAACTCGCGCCTGGTCAGGCGGAGTTCGGTGCCCTCCCAGAACGCCTGACGGGTCTCGGGGTGGATCCGCAGCGGGCCGACCCGGATCAGGTCCGAGGGCTGCGGCGGGCGGCGGCGCAGCAGCGCGTGCAGGCGCAGCACCAACTCCTCCAGGGCGAACGGCTTCACCAGGTAGTCGTCGGCGCCCGCCTGCAACCCGGCGATCCGGTCGGCGAGTTCGTCCAGCGCGGAGAGCATCAGTACCGGGGTGTCGTCCGCCCGGGCCCGCAGCGTCCGGCACACCTCCGTCCCGGAGGGGCCCGGCATCCCGACGTCCAGCACCAGCACGTCCGGCGGATCCGCGGCGAGAGCCGCCAGCGCCTGCGCCCCGTCCGCCGCGACCGCGACCCGGAAGCCGCTCAACCGCAGCCCGCGCTCCAGACTCCGCCGGATCGCCGCGTCGTCGTCCACCACCAGCACCCGCCCGGCCGATCCGCTCATCCGCTGCACCTCCGCCCAGACCGTACCGTCGCGAGGGAAGACGCGGGGGAGGGGAGGAGAGGGGAGGGACGGGGACGAGGAGGGGCGGGGGCGGGGAGGTGCTGGCGTCGGCGGGTTCGACCGGGCCGAGGGTGGGGCCGGTGCGCCCCGCCGGCCGTCGCCCCCGCGGGGCGCGCCGAACTGTGCGCGGCCGGGTACGTCCTCGGCTGCCCGGCCTTCAGCGCTCCCGCCCGGCCGTCCGGCCGGGCCCCGTGGAGGCGGCGTGCCCGGCGGGGGCCGGAGGGGCGGTGCGGTCCTGGCGGCGGGTCACGGCTCGTCGTGCCAGGAGAAGGCGGTGATCCGCCAGCCGTCCGGGGTGCGGGCGAACTGGAAGGTCTTGGTGCCGGCGCCCTCGTACGGTTCGCCGTTCAGCAGGCCGGACTTGCGGTAGGTGCCGATCCGGCAGGCCACCCCGTCGGCGATCTCGGTGCGCTCGTCGACCTCCCACTCGTGGAAGTCGGTCAACCGGCCGTCGGAGAGCAGGAGTTCGCGCGGGGCGATGAACTCCTCGACGCCGTACGCGGCGTAGGCGGGCGAGGTCACCACGATCACGCCGCCGGGCAGCATCAGCCGCCGCAGCCGCCCGACGTCGGCCGGGCCGCCGTGCCGGTTGTCGAACGCGCCGAAGAACTCGCTGGTCAGCCGGTCGAGTTCGGCCTTGGCCGTGAGGGTGGTCTCGGACATGGTCCGCACCGTAACACCGCGCCCCCGCCGGGCGGGAGGGGGCGGTGACAGGAGGGAACCCGGTTGCCGGTCCTTACCGCCAGGGTTGAGAATCCGGGGCATGACTTCTGTGATCAAGCACGTGACCATCGACAGCCTCGACCCCTACCGCCTCGCCTCGTTCTGGTCCGAGGTGCTCGGCCAGCCGCTGCACGAGGAGGACTTCCCCGGCGACCCGCAGGCGCTGATCGAGGCCGCGGGCCTGCTGTTCGTGACCGTGCCGGAGGAGAAGGCGGGCAAGAACCGGATCCACTTCGACCTGCAGCCGCAGGGGCGGACCCGGGACGAGGAGGTCGAGCGGCTGGTCGCCCTGGGCGCGGTGCGGGTGGACGACCAGCGGCGCCCGGACGGCACCGGCTGGGTCGTGCTGGCGGACATCGAGGGCAACGAGTTCTGCGTGGAGCGGAGCGCGGCCGAGCGCGCGGCCTGAGGCCGGGTCCGAGTCTGCGGCTGGGCCTGCGGCTGCGGCTGCGGCTGGGCCTGCGGCTGCGGCTGAGTCTGCGGCCGCGGGACGGCCTTCGGAGGGCCGCCGGGAACCGGGGTGAATCCTTTCCGGCGGCCCGTGCCTCTTATGGGCATCACGCCGGACGGTGCACGGGGCGCCGGACGGCACGGAACAGCCCGGAGGAGAGAAACATGGTGGTCGCCGTTCTGGTCGGCGCGGGTGCGGTCCTGCTCTGCAGCTGCGTGCTGGTGCTCAAGCGGAGGCGGGGGAGCCGTGGTTGAGACCGCCTGGCCCGGCGAGGAGGTGATCCGCGCGGCGCGCAGCGGCGACCGGGACTCGCTGGCCGTACTGGTCGCCGAAGCGCACCCGAACGTCCGCCGGTTCGCGCACTCGCTGTGCGCCAGCCCGGAGGACGCGGAGGACGCCGCGCAGGAGGCGCTGATCGTCCTGTACCGGCGGATCGGCATGCTGCGGGCCAGCGGCGCGCTCGCGTCCTGGCTGTTCCGGATCGTCCGCAACGAGTGCCTGCGCCGGATCCGGGCCACGCGGCCGCCGCTCGCCGAACTGCCCGGCGGGACGGGGACGGGGGCGGTGGCGGACTCGGCGGAGCAGGAGGCGCTGCGGCGGCTCGACACCGAGCGGGTCGCCGCCGCGATCGCCGCGCTCCCCGCCGACCAGCGCCGGGTGCTGATCATGCGCGACCTGCAGGGCCTCGGCGGGCGGGCCGTCGCGGACGCGCTCGGGCTGAGCACGGCCGCGATGAAGTCCCGGCTGCACCGGGCCCGGGCGGCCGTCCGGGCCGAACTCAGCGGCGTCCCGGGCGGCGTGCGGTGAACGGGAGCGGCACGGGCGGCGGGGGCGGCCCGGTGGGTGGAGGCGGGGGCAGCGGGGGAGGCCCGGCGGGCGGGTGGCGGTCGCCGGTCGGCGGGCCCGACTACGCGAGCGCCACCCTGCCGCGCCACCTGCTGCGCGGTGCGGCCGGGTTCGGCGCGATCGGGGCGGGCCTGGCCCTGCTGCCGGTGCTGGGGCTGCCCGCCCTGCTGCTGGTCCCGGTCGGGCTGTTCGCCCTGCGGGGCTGCCCGATGTGCTGGACGATCGGGTTGCTGCAGACGCTCTCCCGGGGTCGGCTGCAACGTTCTTGCGCGGACGGCCGGTGCAGCATCGCGGCCCGGCCCAAGGACGCGGGGCAGTAGCGGGCGGATCATCGGATGAGCTGGGGGATCCGCCGGGTGGGGGAACGGCCGCCGGTTCTGCGCCGCCCGGCCCGGACGGTCCAGCAGACTCGTCCCGTCGGGCGGCGGACCCGTTCCGACGGCCCCGTGCCGGCAGGCCCGCTGCGGCGGACCCGTTCCGCGGGTCCGTACCGGCGGGTCCGGCCCGGGGCCGCCCGTTCCGAAGTCGCCCGGCCCGCCCGGACGTCCAGGGCACCCGGACGCCCCGGGCGCCCGTCCGACGCACCCACCCGTCCGACGCGCGGACCCGACCGAGGCACCCGCCCGACGCGCGCGCCGGATGCGCACCCCCGAGGAGGACCCCGCCATGAGCCCCGCCACCGCGCACCGCCTCCCGGCCGGACCGCTCGCCGGGCTGCTCGAACGGATCCCCGCCCCCGGCCCCCACCCGCACGCCGACGCGCTCCGCGAGGAGGCCGTGCACTGGCTGTCCGGCACCGGGCTGCTCGACCGGGAGGGCGTCGAACGGCTCCTGGAACAGGGCCACTTGGAGCTGGCCGCGCACTGCTGGGGCGACCTCCCGCCCGGCCCCGCACTACGGGCCGCCACCCAGTGGCTGCTGCTCGGCTGGATCCTCGACGACCGGTTCGACCGGCACTGGCTCGGCGACCCGTCCGACGAACCCGACCGCACCGTCCGCGAACTCGCCGCCCTGCTCGGCCCGGAGCTCGGCCCCGGCGCCACCCCGCCCGCCCCCGGCACCCCGCTGGCCCGGGCCTTCCGCACCCTCTGGCAGGACAGCATCGCCCTCGCCGGGCCGTCCTGGCGGGCCCGCCAGACCGCCGACTTCCGCAGCTACCTGGAGAGTTCACTCGACTTCCTGCGCCTGCGCGGCGCCACCCCCACCGTCCCGCAGTACCTCTCGCACCGCGACCAGGACGGCGCCACCCGCTGCGCCGCCGGGGCGGTCGAGCTCGCGCACCGCCTCGACCTGGCCGAACAGTTCCACGGCCACCCCCAACTCGTCGACCTGCGCACCCGGTTCGACCACCTGGTCGGCTGGGCCAACGACCTCTGCTCCTACCGGGTCGAGACCGCCGCCGGGCACGGCAACAACCTGCTCAGCGCCCTCGAAGTGCACGAGCGGCTGCCCCGGGACGCCGCCGCGGCCCGGGTCGCCGCGCTCTGCGACGCCGAACTCACCACCCTGGAGTTCCTCGCCGAGGGCATCGCCCGCGGCTCCCACTGGCCGCCCCAAGTGCGCTGCTACGTCCGGGCCCTGGTCCGCTTCGTGCACGCGCTGCTGCACTGGAGCGCGACCAGCGCCCGCTACCGCCCGCAGCCCGTCCCCCCGCCCCGGGGACGCGAGTAGGGCGCGGTACGGGGCCCGGCGGGGCTCGGCGGAGCCCGGCCGGGTCAGAGCGGGGGCAGCGGCTCCTGCGCGGCCAGCCAGTCCGCCGGGGCGTCGGCGAGACCGGTGCGGGCAGCGACCACGCCGCCCGCGACGGCGCAGGTGGTGTCCATGTCGCCCCAGCCCGCCAGGGTCTGCCACAGCGCCTCGGTGAGGTCGTCCAGGTGCCCGGCCGCGGACCAGAGCGCGAACGGGACGGTGTCCTGCGCGGAGACCCGGAAGCCGGAGCCGAGCACCGTCGCGGCGTGCCGCACGCTCGTCCCGGCCGGGAAGCGGGCCGCGATCCGCAGCCCGGAGCGCACGTCGCCCTCCGGGAGCAGGCCCGCGACCTCCGCCAGGAACTCGGCCCGCCCCGGCGCGGCCGCCCCGCGCGAGCGCACCGCCAGCGCCGCGGCCAGCGCCACCGCCTGCGCGCCCGCCACCGCCTCCGGGTGCGCGTGCGTTGTCCCGGCCGAGCGGGCGGCCTGCTCGGCGACGGCCGCCAGGTCGTCCGCGAACCAGGCGCCGAGCGGGGCGACCCGCATCGCGGCGCCGTTGCCGTGCGAACCCTGCCCGCCGAACAGGGCGGAGGTGACCGCGACGTGGTCGGCCCCGTCCTGCACCGCCCGCAGCACCTGGTGCATCGAGGGCCCGTACTTGCGGTGCGGGAAGGCCGTGTACTCGGCCGCGAACTCCCTTGCCAGCGCGGCCGGTTCGACCTCGCCGCGGGCCCGCAGGTGCCGGGCCAGGACGAGCGCCATCGCGGTGTCGTCCGTCCAGTGCCAGGGCGCGGGACGGACGATCCGGGCCGCGGACTCCGCCGAGGCCTGGTCCACCGGCGGGTGGAACCAGCGGTCACCGAACGCGTCGCCCAGGGCCAGCCCGTGCAGGCTGTCCGAGGCGGGGCGGGGGACGGGACGGGGGACGGGGCGGAGGGCGGACACGGGAGGCTCCGGGGGAGGGGGAAGAAGGGGGGATCGGCAGGGTTGATCCTGCCGAGCGGAACGGGAGGTTCGCGAACGGATTTCCGTCCGGGAGCTGAACGCCGGGTGTCACCCGGTCGACGACTCCGGGCGCCACCCGACTGGTACCAAAGGCTGATTCGCTGTCACCCATCGGACGGGGTTCGCTCGATCGTGGGCGGTTCGTGCTGCCGAACCGCCCCCGTGGGTCCAAGGTGGGAGCAGGACGCACTCGGAAGATCGCGTCCCGCTCGCCGCTCCAGGCCCGGGCCCGTGCACGCGCCCCGGCGGACGCCGTCCGCCGGGCGTGCGCCCCCGGACCCGCCGCGACGCGCTGAGCGGCAGGCCACCTCGCAGGGAGGCGAACCGATCTTCTAGGCTCGCTCATCGGTCCCCTGCCTCGGTGCCCGTCCGCACCGAGGAACGGAGACCGACGTCCCCGGGCTCCGGGCCGAGCCGGAGCCGCGGACCGAGCGAGGAGGACGCAGTGTTGCCCAGCCCCAGGTCGCACCGTACGACGCGAACGAGCCAGACGCCGCGCAGGACCCCCCGGCCGCTCGCCCCACCGATACCGTCAGGTGCCCCGCGACCTGCCGGGGGTGAACAGTGAGTCCCCATACCGTGGCTCCCGAGCCGCACCCCGCCGAAGCACTGCAAGCACCCGCCGAAACAGCCGCCGGAACACCCGCCGGAATGCGGGCCGGAACACCCGCCGGAGCGCGGGCCGGAACACCCGCCGCCGAACCTGCACCCGCCGCCGGACCTGCCCCGGCCGCCGGACCCGCGGCCGCGGACCCCGCCGAACTGCCCACCGCCGCAACGGCGGTGACCCCGACCGCCGCACTGCCCGGCCTCCCGCGCACCCTCACCACCCGGGCCCGGACCCTCGCCGCGGCCGTCCGCAAGCGCTGCGCCGACCTGGCCCGGATCGAGTCCCCCTCCGGCGACGCGGTCCGGCTCGACTCGCTCGCCGAGGAACTCGCCGCGGGCTACGCCGCCACCGGCGCCACCGCCGTCCGGCAGCGCTGCGACCACGGCGACCACCTCGTCCTGGACTGGCCCGGGCAGCAGGAGGACCTCCCGCACCTGCTGGTGGTCGGCCACCACGACACCGTCTGGCCGGTCGGCACCCTCGCCGACTGGCCGGTCGAGGAGCGCGACGGGCGGCTCACCGGCCCCGGCGTCCTCGACATGAAGGGCGGACTCGCCCTGCTGGAAGGCGCGTTCGCGCTCCTCGCCGACCTCGGGCAGCGGCCGCACCGGCCCGTCCGGCTGGTGATCGTCTCGGACGAGGAGGTCGGCAGCCCCGACGGCCGCCGCCAGGTCGAACGCCACCTGCGGGGCGCCGCCGCCGTCCTCGGGCTCGAACCCGGGCACCCCGACGGCCGCCTCAAGACCGCCCGCCGCGGCTCCACCCGGGTCCGGCTCACCGTCACCGGGCGCGAGGCCCACGCGGGCAACGACGCCGCCGACGGGGTCTCCGCGATCGACGAACTCGTCGACCAGCTGATCGCCGTCCGCGGCCTCGCCCGCCAACCCGGCACCGAACTCAACACCGGACGGATCCACGGCGGCACCCGCGCCAACGTCATCGCCGGACGCGCCGAAGCCGAACTCGGACTGCGCTTCTCCACCACCGAGGCCCAGCACCGCACCCTCGACACCCTCGCCCACCTCACCCCCCACCGGCCCGGCGCCGACGTCCGCACCGAGGTCCTCTCCAGCCGCCCCGCCTGGCCCGAACGCGCCGGCAACCCGCTGCTGCGCCACGTCCGCTCGCTCGCCGCCGCCCTCGGCCAGCACCTCGACGGCGCACCCGCGGGCGGCGCCGGCGACACCAACCTGGCCGGCGCGAGGGGCCTGCCGACCCTGGACGGCCTCGGCGCGGTCGGCGCCGGCCCGCACGCCCGCACCGAGCACCTGCGGATCGACCAACTGGGCCCCCGCATCGCCCTGCTGGCCGCCCTGCTGGCGGTGCCGCTGCCCAGGCTGCGCGAGCGGTAGCGGGTCCTTCAGGGGCCAGGGGCCAGGGGCCAGGGGCCAGGGGGACGGCGGGCCCGGGGCTGCTGGCGGTGCACTGCCGGTGCGTGCCGCTGCTCCGGGTTCCGTTCGTACCGCCCGAAGCAGCACGGACCTCCGGTGGGCTCCGCCGCCGGCAGTTCGGACCCGCCGTTCCCCGGGCCCCTGATCGCTCCTGTCCGTGACCTCCTTGCCACCGCCCGACCCCTGTGTACAGAATGGAACCGACCGAACGGTCAGTCGGGAGGTGGGTCGTGGAGGCGCAGGCTCAGGTGCAGGCGCGGTTCGACGCGGCGGTGGCCGCCGAGCAGCGGGTGGAGCCGCGGGACTGGATGCCGGAGGCGTACCGGGCGACGCTGGTGCGGCAGATCGCGCAGCACGCCCACTCGGAGATCATCGGCATGCAGCCGGAGGGCAACTGGCTGACCCGGGCGCCCTCGCTGCGCCGCAAGGCGATCCTGCTGGCCAAGGCCCAGGACGAGGCCGGGCACGGGCTGTACCTGTACGCGGCGGCGGAGACCCTCGGGGTGGACCGCGCCGAGCTGACCGAGAAGCTGGTCGACGGCCGGCAGAAGTACTCCTCGATCTTCAACTACCCGACGCTGACCTTCGCCGACGTCGGCGTGATCGGCTGGCTGGTGGACGGCGCGGCCATCTGCAACCAGGTCCCGCTGTGCCGGTGCAGCTACGGGCCGTACGCCCGGGCGATGGTGCGGATCTGCAAGGAGGAGTCCTTCCACCAGCGGCAGGGCTACGAGTTGCTGATGACGATGACGGCCGGGACGGACGCGCAGCGCGCCATGGTGCAGGACGCGGTGGACCGCTGGTGGTGGCCCTCGCTGATGATGTTCGGCCCGCCGGACGGGGCCTCGCCGAACAGCGAGCGCTCGATGGCCTGGCGGATCAAGCGGCACAGCAACGACGAGCTGCGCCAGCGCTTCGTCGACATGACCGTCCCGCAGGCCGAGCACCTGGGCGTGCTGCTGCCCGACCCGGAGCTGGCCTGGAACGCGGAGCGCGGCAGCTGGGACTTCGGCGAGCCGGACTGGTCCGAGCTGCAGCAGGTGATCAAGGGCCACGGCCCGTGCAACGCGCAGCGGATCGAGCGGCGGCGGGCCGCCCACGAGGGCGGCGCCTGGGTGCGCGAGGCGGCCTCGGCGTACGCCGCCAAGCGAGCTGCCGAGGAAGCCTCCGGGGAAAGGAGTTCGGGATGAGCGGGGAACGGGCCTCCTGGCCGCTGTACGAGGTGTTCGTGCGGCCCCGGCGCGGGCTGAACCACGTGCACGTCGGGTCGCTGCACGCGGCCGACGACAAGATGGCGCTGCTCGCGGCGCGCGACCTGTACACCCGGCGCAACGAGGGGGTGAGCCTGTGGGTGGTCCGCTCGGACGCGATCACCGCGTCCAGCCCGGACGAGCAGGACCCGTTCTTCGCGCCCAGCGGGGACAAGGTGTACCGGCACCCGACGTTCTACCCGATCCCCGAGGACGTCCCGCACATCTGACGAACCGTCAGGAAACCGCCAAGGAACTGGCAGGGAAGGCGACATGAGCGACGACCACGTGTACCTCTCGCTGACCGAGGCGGGCCCGGGGCCGGAGGGCGAGGCCCGCTGGGCGTACGGCACGGGGTTCGCCGACCCGCTGCTGGGGGTGGACGCGGCGGCGCCGAAGGGCATCGACCCGGCCGACCTCGCCGCGTACTGCCTGATGCTGGGCGACGACGTGCTGGTGCTCTCCCAGCGGCTGATCCAGTGGATCACCCGCGCACCGGAGTTGGAGGAGGAGGTGGCACTCGCCAACCTCGGCCTCGACCTGCTCGGCCAGGCCCGCCGCCTGCTCACCCGGGCCGGACAGCTCGACGGCAGCGGCCGCGGCGAGGACGAACTCGCCTACTGGCGCGAGGAGTCCGCGTACCGCAACGTGCGGCTGGTGGAGCTGGAGAACGGCGACTTCGCGCAGTGCGTGGTGCGGCTGCTGCTGTTCGCCACCGCCCGGGAGGAGCTGTACCGGCGCCTCGTCGGCCACGCCGACCCGGTGCTGTCGGCCGTCGCGGCGCTCGGCGTCAAGGAGTTGGCGTACCACCGCGAGTACGCGTCCTCCTGGGCGGTGCGGCTCGGCGACGGCACCGAGGAGTCGCACCGGCGGATGCGGGCGGCGCTGGACGCGCTCTGGCCCTGGCTGGAGGAGCTGTTCACCCCGCACGAGGTCGAACTCCGGCTCGGCGTCGACCCGTTGCAGCTGCGCGAGCCCGTACTCGCCAGCCTGGAGCAGGTGTTGGCCGAGGCCACGCTGCCCGTCCCCGACCTCCCCGGCCGGGCGTACGTGAACGGGCGGGCCGGGCGGCACGGGGTGCACACCGAGGCGATGGGGCCGCTGCTCGCCGAACTGCAGGTGGTGGCCCGGGCGCACCCGGGGGCGACGTGGTGAGCACCCTGCGGGAGCGCGCCCGGGAGGTCGCCGCCGCCGTGCCCGACCCCGAACTGCCCATGCTCACCCTGGAAGACCTCGGCGTGCTGGCCGAGGTGGACGTCGCGGAGGCGGACGGGGCGGTCACCGCCTGGCTCACCCCCACCTACTCCGGCTGCCCGGCCGTCGCCGAGATGGCCGCCGACGTGGCCCGCAGGCTGCGGGCCGCCGGGTTCGCCGACGTACGGGTGCGGCTGCGGATCGACCCGCCCTGGTCCAGCGACCGGATCAGCGCCGAGGGCCGCCGCAAGCTCGCCGCGGCGGGCATCGCGCCCCCGCACCCCGGCGGGCTGCTGCAACTCGCCCCGACCAGGCGGGCGGTGGCCTGCCCGCAGTGCGGCTCCGCGGACACCGAGGAGCTCTCCCGGTTCGGCTCCACCGCCTGCAAGTCGCTGTGGCGGTGCCGCAGTTGCCGCGAACCCTTCGACCGGATCAAGGAGATCTGATGGCCGTCCGCCGCCCGCGGTTCCACCCGCTGCCGATCGGCACCCTGGAACGGCTCTGCGAGGACGCCGTCGCGGTGACCTTCGACGTCCCCGCCGACCTCGCCGCCGAGTTCGCCTTCCGCCCCGGCCAGAGCCTCACCCTGCGCCGGACGGTCGACGGCGCCGACGAGCGCCGCTCCTACTCGCTCTGCTCCCCGGTCGGCGGCCCGCTGCGGATCGCGGTCCGCGAAGTCCCCGGCGGGCTGTTCTCGCACTGGCTGGTGAGCGAGGCCGAACCCGGCGAGGTCGTCGAAGTCCTGCCCCCCGCCGGGGCGTTCGCCGCCGACCCGGCCGAACCCGGCGAGCACGTGCTGATCGCGGCGGGCTCCGGCATCACCCCCGTGCTCTCCATCGCCGCCTCCGTCCTGGCCGGCCACCCCGACTCCAGGGTCACCCTGCTGTACGGCAACCGGCGCAGCGACACCGTGATGTTCGCCGACGAACTCGCCGACCTCAAGGACCGCTACCTGGAGCGCTTCCAACTCGTCCACGTGCTCTCCCGGGAGAGCCGCGACGCCGAACTGCTCAGCGGCCGCCTCGACCCCGAGCGGGTCACCGCCCTGCTGACCGCCCTGGTCGACGCCCCCGCCGTCGACCACTGGTGGCTGTGCGGACCGTACGGGATGGTGCTCGGGACGAAGCAGCTGCTGGCCGAACTCGGCGTCCCCGCCGGGCGGGTGCACCAGGAGCTGTTCCACGCCGACGACGAGCGGCCCGAGGAACGGCACGCCGAACCCGGGCCGGACGCCGCCGCCAGCGAGGTCACCCTCGTCCTCGACGGCCGCTCCAGCACCCTCGCCCTGCCGCGCGACCGCTCCATCCTCGACGGCGCCCAACGCGCCCGCCCCGACCTGCCGTTCGCCTGCAAGGGCGGCGTCTGCGGCACCTGCCGCGCCCTGGTCCGCGACGGCAAGGTCGAGATGCGGCGCAACTTCGCCCTGGAGGAGGCCGAGTTGGCGGCCGGGTACGTCCTCACCTGCCAGGCCCGGCCGGTCTCCGACCGGGTCACCGTCGACTACGACCGCTGAGCGGGCCCGGGCTCAACTCCGGGCGGCCGCCGCGTCGATCAGGGCGGCCAGCTCGGCGGGACGGCTGAACATCGGCCAGTGACCGGAGTCCAGGTCGACGTACTCGACCCGCTCCATCCGGGACACCTCCGGGGCCGCGCCCTGCGCGACCCACCCCTGCACCTGCTCCGGCGAGGCCTCGGCGCACAGCATCGTCACCGGCACGCCGTGGCGCCGCCCGTCCGACAGCCGGACCGGGGCCAGCGCGACACCCTCCGGGACGGGGACGGCCTCCGCCGCGATCCGGGCCCGCAGCCCCTCGTCCAGGTCCGCACTGGTCGACCCCGCGAAGGGCTCCCACCCCGGGAACGGCACCGCGCCGTCGACCACCGGGAACAGGTCCGCGTACGGGTGCCCGTCCTGGTGCGGGAACCCGTCCACCAGCACCAGCCCCGCGACCTCGCCCGGCCGGGCGTCCACCGCCATCCACCCCAGCGAACAGGCCGCCGAGTGCCCCACCACCAGCGGCTTCCCCTCCGCCGCGTCCACCGCGGCCACCACCGCGGCGAGCTGCTCCGCCAGCGTCGCGTCCGCCCGCCCGTCCCCCTGCCCGGGCAGGGTCAGCGGCACCGGGCGGTGCCCGCGCTCGACCAGGGCGGGCACGACCGCCTCCCAGGCGGTGGCGCCGTTCAGCCAGAGGCCGCCGATCAGCAGGACGTCCATGGGGTCTCCTCCGTTCAACGGGGCCGCGCACGGCCCGTTCGAGCAGGTCACTGCCCATGCTAGGAAGGGTTCAGGACGATCGGCTTCCTGAATCGGCGGGCACTTTCCGGCAGCCGCAGGGGGACGGACCAGGGGCCACTGCACAGCACGGATCCGCCGGTGGGCCCCGGGCCCCGGGAGGCGTTTCTTCTACGCTGTCGGTGTGTCGAGCACTGGGAGCAGCCCCACCGCGCGGGCGTTGCGCGCGCTGGAGATCCTGCGGGAACGGCCGGGGACCACGTCGGAGCAGTTGGCGCAGCGGCTGGGGGTGACGGACCGGGCCGCGCGGCGGTACGTGGCGGTGCTGCGGGAGGCCGGGGTGCCGGTGGAGTCGGAGCGGGGGCCGTACGGGGGCTACCGGCTGGGGCGGGGCGCGCGGCTGGCGCCGGTCTCGTTCACGCAGGAGGAGGCGCTGGGGCTGGTGATGGCGGTGCTGGACGGGCGGCCCGCCGCCACCGACCCGGAGGACCTGGTGGGGGCCGCGCTCGGCAAGGTGGTGCGCGCGCTGCCGGAGGCGATCGGGCGGCAGGCCGCCGCGCTGCGGGCGCACGCCGCGGCCGCGCCCGACCCGTACCCGGCGCACCCCGACCCGGCGGTGGCCAGCACGCTGGTGGAGGCGATCGCGGCGCGGCGGCGGGTGCTGATCGGCTACCGCAGCGGGGACGGCGACGAGTGGCGGGCGGAGGTCGACCCGTGGGCGGTGGTGGTGCGCCGGGCCCGCTGGTACCTGCTGTGCCACTCGCACCGGGCGGACGCCGTCCGCACCTACCGGATCGACCGCGTCCGGACCGCCGAGCGGTCCGGCACGCCGTTCACGATGCCGGACGGCCTCGACCCCGTCGCCGCGCTGGAGGAGCACCTGGGCAGCGGCTGGGCGTTCCGCACCCGGGTGCGCTTCGACGCCCCGGCGGAACGGGTCGCCCCCTGGGTCGGCCCGGCGATGGGGCGGTTGCGGCCGGACGGGGAGGGGTGCGTGCTGGAGGGCAGCACCCGCAACCCGGCGATGTACGCGGGGGAGTGGCTGGCGGCCGTCCCGTTCCCGTTCCGGGTCCTGGAGGGGCCCGAACTGCGGGCGGCGGTGGCGCAGTTGGCGGCCAGGTTCACCGAGGCGGCCGCGGAGCCGGACGCGCGGGGCTGAGCCGGACGGGCCGCGGTCGGCGGCCCCGACGGTGCGCTTCGACGCCGCCGCGGTGGCCGACCTCGGCACCGGGCCCGCAGGCCCGCCGCGGCGGACCCTCAGACCGCGGCGGGCTGCGGGGCGGGGCGCAGCAGCCGGACCACCTCGTTGACGGCCGTGCGGCCCGCGCGGTTGGCGCCGACGGTGGAGGCCGAGGGCCCGTAGCCGAGCAGGTGGACGCGCGGGTCGTCGGCGACCCGGGTGCCGTCCATCCGGATGCCGCCGCCCGCGGTGCGCAGGCCGAGCGGGGCGAGGTGGGTGAGCTCGGCGCGGAAGCCGGTCGCCCAGACGATCGCGTCCACCGCCAACTCCTCGTCGCCCCAGGCGACTCCGTGCTCGGTGAGCCGGTCGAACATCGGGCGGCGGTGCAGCACGCCCAGCTCCTCGGCGCGGCGGTACGCCACGCTCGGGCCCAGGCCCGTCACCGAGACGACGCTGCGCACCGGCAGCCCGGCCCGCACCCGCGCGTCCACCTCGGCGACCACCCCGCGGCCGAACTCCTCGGTGAACGGCCCCTCGTGGACCAGCGGCGGGGTGCGCGTCACCCACACCGTCTCGGCGACCGCGCCGAGTTCGGAGAGCACCTGCACCGCGGAGGCGCCGCCGCCCACCACGACCACCCGCTGCCCGGCGAACCCGGCCGGGCCGCGGTAGTCGGCGTAGTGCAGCTGCCGCCCGGCGAAGCGGCCCGGGTAGCGGGGGAGGAAGGGCCGCGTCCAGGTGCCGGTGGCGTTCAGCAGGGCGCGGGCGGCCCAGCGCCCGGCGTCGGTCTCCACCAGCAGCCGCCCGTCCGGCCCGCCGTCGGCCCGCCCGTCCGGCCGCTCGCGCACGGCGAGCACCTTCACCGGCCGCAGCACCGGCAGCGCGTGCTTCGCCTCGTACGCGGCGAAGTAGCCGGGGACGGCGATCCGGGCCTCGGTGGCCGGGTCGGTGGCCGGGAGCTCGAAGTCCGGCAGGTCGTGGAAGCCGTGCACGGTCGCCATGGTGAGCGAGGGGGAGCGGTGCGCCCAGGCGCCGCCGGGGGCGTCGTCCGCGTCCAGCACCACGAAGCCGGTGTGCGGGGCGAAACCGCGGCGGCGCAGGTGGTAGGCGGCGGACAGGCCGGCCTGGCCCGCGCCGATCACCAGCGCGTCCACCTCGCGGACGGCGCCCCGGCCAGCGCCCCGGACGGCGCCCCGGACGGCGCCCGCGGACCCGGTACTTGCACGTTCAACGGTCACACCGGTGAAACACCGGGGCGCGGCCGGCTGTTCCCCGGCAGCAGGGCGCGGGCCGCCGCGGCCAGCCGCTCCGGGCCGCCCGGGCACAGGTCGAGGAACAGCCGGGGCTCGGTCAGCTCCAGCTCGATCAGCGCGGGCGAACCGTCCGGCAGCCGGACCAGGTCGACCCGGGCGTACAGCAGCTCGCCCGGCGCCGCGGACGCCGCCAGCACCCGGGCGGCCAGCGCCAGTTGGTCGGTGTCCGGCTCGCGGGCGACGTCCGCGAAGCCGCCGCCCAGCATCGGCCCGCGGCGCACCGCGTGGCTGAACTCCCCGCCCAGGTACAGCAGCGAGGTCTCCCCCTCGTCCTCCACCATCGCCAGGTACGGCTGCACCATCGCCGTCCGCCCGGCCCCCGTCAGCGCGGCGACCTGTGCCAGCGCCGCGGCCCGGTCGGCGGTGCGGACGGTGTCCCGCGCGCCGGAGGAGACGGTCGGCTTCACCACCACCTCCGGCCAGTCGACCGCCCCCAGCGCCGCGGCCGCGTCCACCGGCCCGCCCGGGGCGACCCACAGCGTCGGCACCACCGGCAGCCCGGCCTCCGCCAGGCCGCGCAGGTACGTCTTGTCGGTGTTGCGCTCCAGCACCCGGGCCGGATTGGCCAGCCGGGTCAGCGCGGAGACCCGGCGCGTCCAGGCCAGGAACTCCTCGCGGTACAGGATGTAGTCCCAGACGCTGCGCACCAGCACCAGGTCGTACCCCGCCCAGTCCACCCCCGGGTCGTTCCAGTACGCGGCCTCCGCCTCCACCCCGAGCCGCGCGAACGCCGCCAGCACCGGGATCGCCTCCACGTCCTCCACCCCGCGGCAGGTGGCGTACGCGACCCGCGCGGGTCGGTGGACGGGCGGGCGCAGGACGGTGCTCACGGGAGGGCTCCTGGGGTCGGGGCGAAGCGGTGCGCTGCGAGCCTCCAACGCGCCCCTGACCAGTGTCAATCGTTATTCCGCAGCTGACCGGCGGAGCGGCCGCCGAGGAGCCGGGCACCCGCGGAACCCCCGGTTCCGCCCCGCCCGCGGCCGCGGCGCGGCCGGTGGTTAGGGTACGTGGGACCCCGGACCGTCCTGCCTCGGAGACCCGCGCCCCATGCCGCCCCCGCCCCCGCCCCCACGCCCGGCCCGGGCGGTCCGCCGTCACCGGCTGTCCCTGCAACTGTGCTTCGCGATCCCCGGGTTGGCGCTCGCCACCTGGGTGACCCGCACCCCCGACGTCCGCGACCGGCTCGGGGCGTCCACCGCCGAGATGGGCCTGGTGCTCTCCGGCATGGCGGTCGGCTCGATGCTCGGCATCCTGGTCGCGGGCGCCCTGGTGGCCCGGTTCGCGACCCGCCCCGTGGTCGTCGCGGGCATGTGCGCGGTCCTGGCGAGCGTCGCGGTGACCGCCCTGGGCGCGGCCGCCGCCTCCGCGCCGCTGGTGGCCTGCGGCCTGTTCCTGATCGGCGCGGGCATGGGCCTGTCCGAGGTCGCCAGCAACGTCGACGGCGCCGTGGTGGAACGCGAGTACGGCCGCCCCGTCCTGCCCGCCCTGCACGGCTGCTACAGCCTGGGCACCGTGATCGGCGCCGTCCTCGGCGTCGCCGGGGCCGCGGCGGGGCTCCCGGTGCCCTGGCACCTGGCGGCGGTGCTGCTGCTGGTCACCGGCCTGTTCGGCTGGGCGCTGCCGGGCCTGCGCCCCGGCCTGGGGCGGGACGGGACGCAGGCCGGGGACGGGACGCAGGCCGGGGGCGGGGACGCGGACGAGCCGCGGGCGCCCGGAGGCCGACCGCACGGCTCGCGCCGACCGTACCGCGACCCGAAGTTGCTGCTGATCGGCGGCGTGGTGTTCGCCGTGACGCTCGCCGAGGGCGCCGCCACCGACTGGCTGCCGCTGCTGATGGTCGACGGCCACGACATGCCCGCCGGCCTCGGCTCCGCCGTGTACGCGGGCTTCGCCGCCACCATGGCGGTCGGCCGGTTCGCGGGCGGCCCCGTGGTGACCCGCCTCGGCCGCCCCGCGGTGCTCGGCGGCGGCGCGCTGCTCGCCGCCGCGGGCATCGCCCTGGTCTCCTTCGCGAACTCCCCGGCCGCCGCGGGCTGCGCCGTCCTGCTCTGGGGCCTGGGCACCGCGCTCGGCTTCCCGCTGGCCCTCTCCGCCGCGGGCGAGTCCGGCCCGGACACCACCGCCCGGATCGCCCTCACCTCCCGGATCGGCTACGTCGCCCTGCTGGCCGGGCCGCCCCTGCTCGGCCTGCTCGGCGAACGGCACGGCCTGCGCGCCGCGATGGTCCCCGTCCTGCTGCTCGCCCTCACCGCGGCCGCGCTCTCCCCGGCCACCGGCCCCCGCCGCACCCCCCGCCCCGGCGGCGACGGCTCCCCGAACGAGGGGCAACCGTCCGGGGCGGACGCCCCCGCCGACCCCGCCGCCCGCCGGGCGCCCGACGCCGCGCGCTGATCCGACGAGGTCGACCGGGCCGGACGGGTTCTCCGCCCGGATCGGCGCCGGGGGCGAGCTGGGCCGGCCGGTGCACCTGCGGTGCGACGAACTCGTCGAGGTCGCCGTCGACCGGCCGTCGGCGACCTTCACCGACAACTGCGGGAACTCCCTGGCGACCGACCTCGCCGCAGCCGAATTCTCCGGACGGCGGCGGGCCCGCCCCACCGGGAATTCCCGGGCGGGGGACGGTCCGTCAGGCCCGGCGGAATTGTCAGTGGCCCGCCGTAGTGTGGGAACAACGCTGGAGGGGGCGCCGGGAAATGGCGTCGGGAATGGCGTTGGAAAAGGGGTCGAGCATGTCCGCGAACGTTTCCGCGAACCGAATCGCGCACAAGGTCAACCACGTCTCGCTGGTGGTCGACAAGTCCGGCTCGATGCGGCGCCACGAGGCCCAACTCGTCCGCGTGGTCGACGAGTTCGTGAAGGGCCTGCAGGAGGAGTCGGACCGCCTCGGCCACGAGACCCGGATCAGCCTCTACGCCTTCGACCACGAGGTGCACAACCTGGTGTGGGACATGGACGTCAAGCACCTGCCGTCCCTCAAGGGCCTCTACGCGGTCGACAACGGCGCGACGGCGCTGATCGAGGCGGCGGTGAAATCCGTCGACGACCTGAAGAACGTGTGGGAGGGCTACGGCGAGCACTCCTTCCTCCAGGTCGTCGTCACCGACGGCGAGGAGAACGCCTCCGGCTGCTCGGAGCACGGCACCATGCACACCCGGATGAAGAAGACCCAGGGCGCCGCCGTGCTGCGCGGCTGGATGGACCGCATCCGCGGCGCCCTGGACGACCTCCCCGAGCACTGGACGTCGGCGATCCTGGTTCCCAACTCGCTGGCCAAGCGCACCGCCCAGGAGTACGGCTTCCCCGCGGGCAACATCGCGATCTGGGACGCCGACTCCACCGGCGGCGTCGAGGAGGCCATCGACACCGTCAAGACCGCCGCCACCAGCTTCCTGCGCGGCCGCGAGAAGGGCGTCCGCGGCACCAGGTCGCTGTTCACGATGGGGCAGGACCTCAGCGCCGACGAGGTGAAGGCCCAGCTGGACGCGCTGGAGGCGGACAAGTACGTGCTCGTCCCGGTCGACCGGCAGGCCCCGCTGCGCGAGTTCGTCACCGGCGCCGGGCACCCGTACCGGACGGGCTGCTCCTTCTACGAGCTCTCCAAGCGGGAGAAGATCCAGGGCGGCAAGCAGCTCGCCGTCGCCGAGAAGGACCCGGTCACCGGCGGGCTCACCGGCCGGGTGTTCTCCGGCCCCGCGGCCCGCGGGCTGCTCGGCCTGCCCGCGACGGAGGCCACCGTCAAGCCGGGCGACAACCCGGCGTACACCGTCTTCGTCCAGTCGACCTCGGTCAACCGCAAGCTGGTGCCCGGCACCCGGCTGCTCGTCATGCTGTAGCCGCTGTAGCCGGGAGGGGCCCGGCGGCCCCGGAGCGGTGCGCTCCGGGGCCGCCGCCGTGGACGGACGGTCAGCCGACCGGCTCGATCACGGCGGCCGTGCCGTACGCGCACACCTCGGTGCCGACGTCCGCGGCCTCCGTGACGTCGAAGCGCATCATCAGCACCGCGTTGCCGCCCCGGGCCCTGGTCTGCTCGACCAGGCGCTCCATGGCCTGGTTGCGGGTCTCGACGAGCGTCTTCGTCAGTCCCTTCAGCTCGCCGCCCATCAGGGACTTCAGACCCGCGCCGATCTGCGACCCGATGTGCCGGGACCGCACCGTCAGCCCGAACACCTCGCCGATCACCTTGACCACCCGGTGCCCCGGGACGTCGTTCGTGGTCACCACCAGCACACCGCCGGACGGGTCCGGCCCGCCACCGAAATCGTTCAGTTCGCTCATGCCCCCAGCCTCCCGCCCCGGTCCGCCCGTCGGCCACCCCGGCGCGCCGGGGAAACCCGTTCCGCGCCCGCGCGCCACCGGCGCCGGACACCGGATCGGAAGAGCTGATGGACACCGGGCACCGGGTTTGTCAACCTTGTCGCATGGGCGAGCGAAACGATCATCCACACGGGCCGCACGCGGCGGAGGAATCCGGCGCGCAGGAGATCGAGGCCACGGTGGTCCTGGGCCTGCGGATCACCGACTGGCCGGCCTTGCGGGCCGCCGCACGGGCCGCCGTCGAAGACCTGGACTTCGCCGGCATCGACCCCGAGGGCCAGCGCGCCCAACTGCTCCGCGAAGTCGCCGAGGACCCCAACGCGGCCCTCGGCGCCCTCCTCCACCCCGACCGGCTGGTCGCCTCCCTGCCCGGCATCGAAGCGCTCGGCGGCACCCTGGAGATCAGCGTCACCGACGACTTCGCCCCCGACTTCGCCGAGCTCTTCCCGCTCGACGACGACGGCGACACCGGCGACTGGACCCTCACCCCCCGCACCGCCTGCCTGCTCCACACCCAGCTGATCGGCCTCTCCGACGCCGCCTACGAGGACCTCGACGAGCACGGCGACGACCCCGTCACCGTCGCCGACGAGGGCGAGTGGACGGTCTTCGGCCGCCTCCCGCAACGCACCTGGAACCTCCACCGCGGCTGGCGCCGCGCCCTCGCCCGCGCCTTCGACGACCTCGCCGACGACCTCGCCATCGGCGAGTGGCCGCTGCCCCGCTGCCCCGCCGAGGACGTCGCGCTGCGCCTGGCCCTGGCCGACTCCCGCGCCCTGCTCGGCGCCCAGCCCGAATCCGTCGCCGACATGATGGGCGACCTGCCCGCCGACCTGTACGACTACGACTGGGACGGCTGCACCGACGAACTGTTCGGCGTCTACGGCCCCGACGAGGAGGACGGCGAGGCCGACGCCGGCCAGCGGATCGACCGGCTCCTCGCCGCCACCCACCCCGAGGGCTGGTTCCTCGGCTACGAGGACGCCGAGGAACGCGACCCCGGCCGGGGCTACCGCCGCTGAACTGGCATCCTGGGAAGGTGAGCTCACCCTTCGACCCGCCCGCCCGGCCGTCCTCCGCCGACGTGCCCGCCGCCGACGTGCCCGCCCCCGCGGTGGGCGGGCACGCCGAGGACCGCGACACCCGCCCGCAGTACGTGCTGCCGCTGGTGGTCCGACTGGAGCGGGCCGACCCGCCCGCCCGCACCGACGCCCTGGAGACCTCGGCACGCGCCGTCCTCACCCTGCTCGCCGACCCCCGGGTCACCGACCCCGACGGCGAGTGGGCCGAGCGGGTCGCGGCCTGGGAGGACGCCCGGATCCGCAAGGTCGTCCGGCGCGCCCGCGGCGGCGAGTGGCGCAAGGCCGCCGAACTGCCCGGCATCACCGTCACCGGCCCCGGCGGCACCGAGGTCCGGGTCTTCCCGCCGATCCCGCTGGACGGCTGGCCCAAGGAACTCGCCAAGCTCCAGGTCTCCGGCACCGACCTCGACGACCCCGAACCGCCCGGCCCCGTCCCCGAGGGCGTCCCCGTGCTCTGGCTCAACCCCGCCCTCGAGATGAGCGCGGGCAAGACCATGGCCCAGACCGGCCACGCCGCCCAACTCGCCTGGTGGGAACTGGACGGGGCCCAACGCGAGAAGTGGGCCGCCGACGACTTCCCCCTCGCCGTCCGCACCGCCCCCACCACCGCCTGGCCCGCCCTCACCGACGGCCGCCTCCCGGTCGTCCGCGACGCCGGCTTCACCGAGATCGCCCCGGGCAGCGCCACCGTCGTCGCGGACCACCCCGCCCCGCGCCTGCGGCGGTCGTAAGGCACTGCGCCGGCCCCGACACGGCGACGTAGCAGGTGAGGCGCCTGCACTCCGGGCAGCCGCGTGCCTTCGGCGACCTTTCCGGTGGGGCGTGTCGTGCGGGACGGAGCGAACCCGTCGATACGGAGTTCGACCTTCCCCGGTGCGGGGGCGATCGCCGTGGAGGGCTTCGGCGCCGGTGGCCGGGGCCTCGGCGACGGGGAAGGCCGGTACGACGGCGAGCACGGCGGACCGTCCGGGCCCGCTCGCTCGGCCGCGCCGGCGCAACCTTCGGCACCGCCCCCGCGCTCCACGCCCTCGCCGCCGGACTCCAGGCCCTGGTCACCCGACCGCTACCGCGCCGAAGCACAGGCCCTCGGACAGGAGGCCGAGGCCCGGCTCCTCGAACTCGCCGAGCTCCGCGGCACGCTCACCACGGCTCAGGCGCAGCGCCGGGGGACGGTCGGGAGCGGCTTCACCGCGGCCCGTCGGCCGTGAGGCGGCCCCCGTCGGCAGGGCGCCGTCGGCAGGGCGCCGTCGGCAGGGGGCCGTCGTCCTTGCCGCGCAGCGCAGTGGCGGCGTTCCGGTCGGCCCGCTTCGAGTGCCGGATCAACCGGGCGGTCCGGCGTGCAGCCGGACGGTGGTGCCGGTCTGTGCGGTGGGGCGGATCCGGGCGAGGTCGCAGGGCTGCTGGGCGAGCCAGAATCGTCCGCGGCCGCCGCCGTGCTGGGTTTCAGGAGTCGTGTCCGACCGGTGCGGGCTTGTCCATTCTTTGCACTGTGCAATAAAATGAGCCCGGGTGGTCGGGCGCGCCTCCCCAGGGCCGTGCTCGACCGCCTCGGAAGCCGAAGATCCCGCGCCGCGCTCCCCGGGGACGGGCGAGCCGCCCGGAGAAGCCGAAACTGCGAGGAGCGGTGGCGTGGAGAGCACACCCGCGGACCCTGGGGAGCCGGGCGGGTACGAGGACGCCGACCACGTGGCCGCCCGCCTGCTCGCGGAGGTCGCCGCCGCCAAGGCCCGCCTGGCCGAAGCGGCCAGGGCCATCAACGAGATCGACCGCGCCCTCGCCGCCGGACCGCAGCGCCCCGCGTCCGGACGGACGCGGGGGCCGGACCCCGCTCCAGGGGCAGGATCCGGATAGCGCCGGCAGCCGGAAGCCGTGGGCGCCGGGACGGGCACGAGAGCGCCGCTCCTGAGCCGACGGGTGCCCGTCGGTGCGGACGGCTGGAGCGGTCGGGACGAGTCCTGGGGCACCGGACAGCCGAAACGATCATGTTCGCGCGTGCTGATGCGTCGTGATCGAAAAGTTGCTTCCCCCGCGTAACCTGGCGGGCCGTCAGTGCGTAGTACTGGCGACATCGTTACGGCACGGGGAGCGGCGGCATGGAGCAGGGGCTCGAGTTCGAGCAGTTCGCGAGCAGCCGGGCCCACCGACTCTTCCAGGTCGCCTACCTGATGTGCGGGGACTGGCACCAGGCCCAGGACCTGGTGCAGACCACGCTGGCGAAGATGTTCTCGGTCTGGGGCCGGTTGCGGCGTGGTGGCGACGACGGATCCACGATCGATGCCTACGCCCGGAAGGTGCTGCTGCGCACCTACCTCTCGCAGAAGCGGCTGCGGAAGTCGTCCGAGGTCGTCACCGCCGAGCTGCCGGAGCGGGCGTCCGCGTCGGGTGACGGCGGCGAGCTGCGACTGGTCATGGTGGCTGCCCTGAAGCAACTTCCGCCCCGCAACCGGGCGGTGGTGGTGTTGCGCTACCTGGAGGACCACAGCATCGAGGCCGTGGCCGACATGCTCGGCATGTCCCCCGGGGCCGTGAAGAGCCTCAACTTCCGTTCGCTGGCCAAGCTGCGGGAGATCCTGGGCGAGGACCGCGAGACCCTCTTCCGGCCCTGACCGACTGACCGACCATCCCCCCGAGCCGACAACGAGGAACCAGGCCATGGACCTTGAGCACGATCTGAGCCGCCTGCTCGGCGAGAGCGTCGACGGCCTCGCCTCGCCGATCGGCGCCATCGTCGCCGAGGCGGGAGCCCAGGGCCGCCGGCTCCGCCGCCGTCGGCGCCTGTGGACCCTCGGCGCCACCGTGGTGGTGGTGGCTGCGCTGGCGACCACGGGCGCGGTGGTGATGCCCCGTCCGGTCAGCAGTCCGGCGGTCACCGGCACGTCGCCCGCCGCTACCGCGACTTCCGCGGAGCCGAGTCCGGCGACGGTGCCGGTCACCGCCGAAGCGATGCTCCAGATCCTGGCCGGCCTGCTGCCTCCCGGCGGGAAGCTCAGCAAGTTCCGGGCGGGCCCGTTCGAGGCGACCCGGGACGTCGCGACCGCCTTCAGCGTGGAGTACGACGACGGCCGGGGCGCCGCCCACATCCTTGTCGTCGTGAGCCCTCCCGATCCGAAGGCCATGTCGTGGAACTGCGATCAGCTGGACCTGACCGACTACGGCACCCGCCCCGAGGGGGCCGAACCGGCCGGGTGCACCAGCACCGCCGATGCCGCAGGAACCGTGGTCAGCGCCGTCACCGGTGTGGGCCCCGACGGGGGCTACTACTTCAGGAAGGTCCGCCTGGAGCGAGCCGACGGGACGTCCGTCGACCTCGTCGTGAGCAACGGCCCGGCCCCGTCGGAGGAGCACCCGTTCGGCCTGGCCGACCGCCCCGCCCCTCCGCTCACCGCGGCTGCCTGGCAGGCCGTCGTCCGCGACCCCGCCTGGCAGAACGAAGTCCCCGCCACCACCGCCGAAGCCGGCGCTGCCCTGGCGGCCACCCTGCGCTGACCGCGCGTCGATCCGCGGGTCAGGGGCGAACGGCGGTGTCGCGCTCCAGCCGGGTGCGCAGGGTGCGGGCGAAGTCCTCGGCGCGGGCCAGCTGGACGCGGAGCTTCTCGACCTGTTCGGTGGCGGCCTGTTCGTAGCCGCGCACGCGCTGGAGGAGTGCCCGCCGCTCGTGGACGTCGAGGGTCTCGTCGGCGTCGAGGCGGTCGGTGGCTTCCAGCAGGTCGCGCATCTGGTCGAGGGTGAAGCCGAGGGGCTTCATCCGGCGGACGACCATGAGGCGCTGGACGTCGTTCTCGGTGTAGAGGCGGAAACCGCCCTGGGAGCGGGCGGAGGGGACGACCAGGCCGGTCTCCTCGTAGTGGCGGATGGTGCGCAGGGACAGTCCGGTCCGTGAGGCGACCTCGCCGATCTGCATGTGTGTGCCGTCCACGCCCGTGGTCTCCTGACCCTTCTCGTCGCGGCCGGTCGGTTCCGACCCGGCTCCCCGCTTCCTACTCTAACGTTAGGGTAGAGTTCCCGGTGGTGAGGGTGGCCGACCGCTGCCCCGCCGTTCGCCGTGCCGGGGCCGACGCCGCCCCGGTGAAGACCCGATCCCCGCAGGAGGGACGCGTGCGCGAGCCCGTGCCGCCCGGCGCCGCCTGCCCGCCGTGATGCTCCGCCTCCGCTGAGGCGAGGCCGCGCCCGCTCGCGCAGGCACCGGCTCCTCCCCCTCCAGACTTCCGGCCCCGCGCCCCCGCGGGGCCGCGCGCGGCGCGCCGGCCCGGCCCTCCGCGTCGCCCTTCCTCGCGCCCCGGCCCTGTCCGAAGGGGTGCCCGAGCACGACAGGTAACCGTCCTTGTCCTCTCCCACCGTGTCCCCGGCCGCGCGCCTCGCCGGTCTCAAGCCCGACTGGCTGTCCGACCCGAAGGTCTGGCGCACCGAGGTGCTGGCCGGCCTGGTCGTCGCCCTCGCGCTGATCCCCGAGGCGATCTCGTTCTCGATCATCGCCGGGGTCGACCCGAGGGTCGGTCTGTTCGCCTCGTTCACCATGGCCGTCACCATCGCGGTCGTCGGCGGCCGCCGCGCGATGATCTCCGCCGCGACCGGTGCCGTGGCCCTGGTCATCGGCCCGCTCAACCGCGAGCACGGCCTCGGCTACCTGGTGGCCGCCGTCATCCTCGCCGGTGTCTTCCAGATCGTGCTCGGTGCGCTCGGCGTCGCCAAGCTGATGCGGTTCGTGCCGCGCTCGGTGATGGTCGGCTTCGTCAACGCCCTGGCGATCCTGATCTTCATGGCGCAGATCCCCAACCTGGTGGACGTGCCGTGGGCGGTCTACCCGCTGGTCGTCGGCGGCCTGGCCCTGATGGTGCTGTTCCCGAGGGTCACCAAGGTGGTTCCGGCGCCGCTGGTGTCCATCGTGGTCCTCACCGTCATGACGGTCGGGGCGGGCATCGCGGTGCCCACCGTGGGCGACGAGGGCAAGCTGCCCTCCTCCCTGCCGGTGCCCGGCCTGCCCGACGTGCCGTTCACCCTGCACACCCTCACCGTCATCGCCCCCTACGCCCTCGCCATGGCACTGGTGGGCCTGATGGAGTCGCTGATGACTGCCAAGCTGGTCGACGACATCACCGAGACCCGCTCCGACAAGACCCGCGAGTCGATCGGCCAGGGCATCGCCAACATCGTCACCGGCTTCTTCGGCGGCATGGGCGGCTGCGCGATGATCGGCCAGACCATGATCAACGTGAAGGTGTCCGGCGCCCGCACCCGCCTGTCCACCTTCCTCGCGGGCGCTCGCCACCGTCACCGCCCACGCCGACCCCGAGGGCGGCACCGTGGTCTACCGGGTCACCGGCGAGCTGTTCTTCGCCTCCAGCAACGACCTCGTCGGCCGGTTCGACTACGCGAACGACCCCGACAGGGTCGTCATCGACCTCACCGACGCCCACGTCTGGGACGCCTCCTCGGTGGCCGCCCTCGACGCCGTCGAGACCAAGTACGGGCAGCGCGGCAAGACCGTGGAGATCACCGGCCTCAACACCCCCAGCGCCGACCTGCACGGCAGGCTCTCCGGAGAGCTGGCCGGCGCCCACTGATTCCGCACCGCACCTCCGCTTCCGCACCGCACCTCCGCGCGGGGCGACGGAGGGCCGCGTCCGACCGGTTCCCACCCGCGGGGGCGTGTTCGCGCCGTCCCCGTTCATGGGCGCGATGCCGGGCGCGGTCTTCGCGGGTGCGGCCCGCGCCCCGGCCGCCGCCGCGATCATCCTGCTGTCGGCGTACAGGCGAACGTGCACAGCCGGGTGGGCCCGAACGCACACAGGGGTCTCGGTGCGAAACGAGCTGGTCTCAGGACCGATGGGCGTTGCCCCGCGCCGTGGGGCAGGCGGGTAGGACGACGCCACCTGGACCGCGCACTCCGGCGGTTGCGGTCCAGGTGGCGTTCAGCGGGCGGCGGTCACTCGGCGAGCAGCTCGACCGGGATGTTGCCGCGCGTGGCGTTGGAGTACGGGCAAACCCGGTGGGTGGCCTCGATGAGCGTGCGACCGACTTCTCGGGGCAGGCTGTCCGGCAGCTTCGTCCGCAGGCTGACTTCGAGCTGGTAGCCGCCCTGCCCGTTGGGGACGAGGCCGACTTCGGCGGTGACCGACATGCCCGAGACGTCGATCTCCTTCTGTTGCGCCACCAGCTGCATGGAGGTGGCGAAACAGGCCGCGTAGCCCGCCGCGAAGAGCTGCTCGGGGTTGGTGCCCACTCCGGTCCCGCCCAACTCCTCCTGGAGGGCCAGCTCGACGTCCAACTTGCCGTCCGAGCTGACGGCGCGGCCGTCGCGGCCGGTCGCGGTCGCGACGGCGGTGTACAGGCTCATGTGCTGCCCTTCTGGTAGACCGATCGGTCAATCTGTCTGGCGCACTCAGCGTATGGAGGCCAGGTGCCGCTCTCCATGGCCCACCGTCTCCGTTTCCTGTCTGGTCGTCTTGCGTGCAGCGGCCTGGCGATACGATCTGACGATGGATGTGCTCAGCGACGCGATCGGCGTCATGCGTATGGGGCGCCCGCATTCCACTGAAATCCGCAAGCACGCTCCGTGGGGAGTGCGGGCCGAGCCGTTCTCCGGGGCCGGCTTCCACGTGGTGCTGGAAGGGACGTGCTGGCTGATCCCGCCGACGGGCGCCGCGATCGCCCTGGGCGTGGGCGATGTGGTGTGCCTTCCGCACGGCTGCGGGCACGCTCTGGCCGACAGTCCGTCGACGCCCCTGACCGGCGCACGCTCGGCGTCCCTGGGGGAGACGGCGCCCAGTGCCGACGACGGCAAAGGGGCTCCGACGGTCCTGCTGTGCGGCGCGTACACGCTCGACCGGACCCGGCCGCATCCGCTGTTCGAAGAGCTTCCCGAAGTCATCCACCTTCCGGCACGTCTCGGCCACCGCACGCCGCTACGCGCTGCCGTCAACCTGCTCGGCGACGAGATCGCCAACCCCGACCACGGAACCGAAGCGGTCGTATCGGCCCTGCTGGACATCATGCTGCTGTACATCCTGCGGGCCTGGCTCGACGAGCAAACCGACGACGGCCCGGCCACCGGATGGGCCGCGACGCTGCGCGATCCAGCGATCACCGAAGCGCTGCGCCATATCCACCAGGAACCCGCCGCACAGTGGACGGTCGAAGCGCTGGGCGCGAAAGCCGGACTGTCGCGGGCGGCCTTCTCCCGCCGGTTCACCTCGCTGGTCGGCAAACCGCCGCTGGGCTACCTGACCTGGTGGCGGATGACGCTGGCGGCGCGACTGCTGCGCGACAGCGACAAGCCGGTGCAGACCGTCGCGCAGCGCACCGGATACACCTCCGAATTCGCCTTCGCCAAAGCGTTCAAACGGGAGTACGGCTTGGCCCCCGGTCGGTACCGCCAACAGTCGCGGAGGTAGTCCGGTCAGCACACCTTGACGTCGACGGCCTCCTGTCGGACGCGAGCCCGATCTCCCGCTGACCGCTCGATGTCCACCGCGGTCGCAATCCGAAGGTCCCCACGGCGCGAGACCGTTGGAGCTGTGCACGTGTCCCCGTACACGCTCGTGCACGTCGACCCGTACGCCGACACCTGTCGCCGATGGCCGCCGTCAGCCCCGCCGCACCGGTGGCCGAAGCGCTCGGCCGGGTCGCCGGCCGGACCGTCCTGGCAGCCCTCCACCACCGCTCGGGACCGCCCCCGCGCTGACGCACGGGAACCGGCGACGGGCCTTGTGCAGTCACTTTGCATAGTGCAAAAGTAGCGGTGGCGGTGAACCAGGCCGCCGGAAAGGGGGATCATGCAGCCCCGCGGAACCGGAGTGGACCTGCTGCTGCCCGTGCTGCCGTTCGCCGCGATGGCGGCGGTCGCCGCGGTCGAACTCTCGGCGGGACCGGAGGTCGGCTACCTCGCCCTGTTCTCCATCGGCCCGGCCTTCGCCTGCGTCAGCGGCACCGTCCGCCGCGCCCTGCTGGTCGGCGCGCTGGCCTTCGTCCTGTGCACGGCCGCCGCCTGCTACGACGGCATGCTCGGCGGCAGGCGCGCCACCGTCGCCCTCGCCGGACGCGGTGGAGACCGCCGCCGTCGTGCTCGGCGCCGCCCTCAACCGGCGCCTGGAAGGGGAGGAGTTCGTCAGCGCGATCCTCGCCGAGATCACCGCCGACGGCACCGTCACCCTCCTCAACTACGGCCACCCGCCACCGCTGGTCGTGCGCGCCGACCCAACTGCTGCTCTACACCGACGGCGTCACCGAGACCCGCGACCACACCGGCGAGTTCTACCCGCTGCTGGAGCGGGCCGGCCTGCTGGCGGTCGACGACCCGGACGGCGCGCTGGAGGCGCTGCGCCGCGACGTGGCCGCCTACGCGGCCGGACCGCTCAAGGACGACGCCGCGATGATGCTGCTGCGCCGCCGCTCGGACGAGTCGGCCTGAGGGCGGAGCTGTTCAGCCGCGCTGGCGGGGTATGGCACCCGGTACGGAGGCCCGGGCCCGGTGCTCCCGCGCGGCGGCGCGGCGCTGGACGGGAGCGGCCGGCCGGGAGTCCAGGACGGCCGCCTGCGCACTCGGGTGGATGTCGAACACCTGGTGCGCGCCGAACGCGGACAGCGCCGAGCGCACCGGGGCGCCCGCGGCGGGCAGGACCAGGCGCAGTTCGCCGTTCCGGGAGACGAGGTGGCGGCGGGTGGCGACCAGTACCGCGAACCCGGCGGCGTCGCACCGCTCCAGGGGGAAGCCCGGTCCCCGAGGCCGCGACCGGTGGAGCACCCGTGCGAGCGGACGGCCGGCGCCAAGAAGACCTTTGCATTATGCAAAGAAAATGCCGGGCGCACCAGACACGACACCCGGAAAGGCGGATTTCGGGAGGGCGCACGGGGCGCACTCCGGGCTCCGCACGCCGGGGGTCAGGATGTAGAAAGGACCCATGCCGGACGATCACTCGCCATCAGACCCCGACGCCCCGCACCCGGGAGGCCTCGAGGAGGACCTGGTCACCGCGGTCCTGACCGCTTCCCGGGTCCTGGTCGCCATCTCGGCGCGCTCGCTCGGCGAGGTCGCCGAGTCGCTGACGCTCCCTCAGTTCCGGATGCTCGTGCTGCTGCACTCCAGAGGTGCGATGAGCCTCTCGCGGCTGGCCGAGCACCTCGCCGTCAACCCGTCCACCGCGATGCGGATGCTGGAACGGCTCACCGCCGCGGGCATGGTCGTGCGCGACACCCGCCCCGAGGACCGGCGCGAGGTGCGCGCCGCCCTCACCGAGCAGGGCGCCCGCACCGTCGTCGAGGCCACCGAGCGCCGCCGCGAGGAGATCCGCCGCATCGTCCAGGCCATGCCCGCCCGCCAGCGCACCGGCCTCGTCCAGGCCCTGCGCGCCTTCGCCGACGCCGGAGCCGAACCCGCCGCCCCCAGCAAGCAGCCCGAACCGCTCGGCTGGTAGGCGGCGGTCCTCCACCCCCGGCGGGCCGGAGGCGCTCACGCGAGGGCGAAGTGGCGCAGCCACAGGTAGAGGGCCGAGACGGCGACGGTGACGGCGGTGACGGGGAGGCCGTAGCGGGTGAAGGTCCAGAAGCTGATGGGCTGTCGGTTGCGTTCGGCGATGCCGAGGACGACGACGTTGGCGGAGGCACCGATGGCGGTGGCGTTGCCGCCGAGGTCGGCGCCCAGGGCCAGGGCCCACCAGAGCACCGTGCCGTAGGGCTGGCCGACGGTGTGGGCGAGGTCGGCGGTGATGGGGGCCATGGTGGCGACGTAGGGGATGTTGTCGACGACGCCGGACAGGATCGCGGAGGCGACCAGCAGCAGCATGACGGCGCCCAGCGGGCTGCCGCCGGTGGCGTCGGCCAGGGCCTCGGAGACGGTTTCGATGACGCCGGTCTCGATGAGGGCGCCGACCATGACGAACAGTCCGGCGAAGAAGGCGAGGGTCGGCCACTCGACCTCGGCGAGGACGTCCTTGACCTCGGCCTTCGAGATCGCGACCAGGATCCCGGCACCGAGCAGGGCGACCACGGACGGCGCGTAGTGGACGACGGGGTGCAGGACGAACCCGGCGATGACGAGGGCGAGGACGGCCAGGCCCTGGGCGAGCAGGCGGCGGTCGTGGATCGCCTCGCGCTCGTTGAGGGCCATCACCTCGGCGGCGCGCCGCTCGTCGTAGGTGAAGTGCGCGCGGAACAGGAAGCGGCACATCACCAGCAGGACGGCGGTCAGGACGACGGCGAGCGGGGCGAGGTGGACCAGGAAGTCGTTGAAGTTCAACCCGGCCCGGCTGGCGATGATGATGTTCGGCGGGTCGCCGACCAGGGTGGCGGTGCCGCCGATGTTCGAGGCGAAGACCTCGGCGATCAGGAACGGCGCGGCCTTCAGTCCCAGGCGCTGGCACACCAGCAGCGTGACGGGGGCGACGAGGAGCACGGTGGTGACGTTGTCCAGCAGCGCGGAGGCGGCGGCGGTGATGACCACCAGCATCGCCATCACGCGGAAGGGTTTGGCACGGGCGCGTTTGACGGACCAGACGGCCAGGTACTCGAACAGGCCGGTGCGCTTGAGGACACCGACGATCATCATCATGCCCATCAGCAGGAAGATGACGTTCCAGTCGATGCCGGAGTCGGTGGAGAAGAACGCGGCTTCGTCGTCGGTGGCGCGGAGGGCGAGCATCGCGGCGGCGCCGCCGAGGGCGGCGGCGACGCGGTGGACCCATTCGGTGATGATCAGGACGTAGGCGGCGGCGAAGACCGCCAGCGCCGCCCAGGCGTGCCAGTCGTTCACGAGGCCCCCAGGAGTCGGTGCAGCAGGTTCGAGGCGGTGATCACGCCGAGCAGCCGTCCGGTGGCGGCCGTCCGGCTGCCGGGGGGCCGCTCCACGACGGCGACCAGCGGGCTGCGGGTGCGGGCCATCAGCGCGGCGACCTCCACCGCGGTGTCCTCGGCGTCGGCGACCGGCGGCGCGGGCGCGTCCTTGGGCAGGCACTCGCGCACCCGCACCCCGGTCAGCTCCTCGCAGAGCCGGTCGGCGTGCGCCTCGTCGATCACCGCCGCCAGCGAGGGGTCCTCGATGACGTAGCCGGGGACGAGCAGGCGCACGAGCTGGGAGGCGGGCAGCACGGCGCGGGGCGCACCGGGGCCGTCGACGACCAGCACGCCGGGCAGTCGGTGCTCGGCCAGCAGCCGGGCGGCGTCCAGGGCCTGGTCGTCCAGGGCGACGGTGGGGAAGGGTTCGGCGAGGTCACGTGCGCGCATCGGGCGCCTCCGGGGTGCGGGTGCGGGGCTGTGCCGGGAGCGGGGCCGCTCCGGGCTCGGGTTCGTCGACGTGGAAGAGGCGGGCGATCGGGACGTCGGTGCTGGAGTGCACGACGATCGAGGCGGCGATGCACACCGCGATCAGCGTGTAGGCCCGCTCGCCCTGCGGGATTCCTGCTTGCAGGACGAGCAGCCCGTAGACGACGGAGGCGAAGCCCTTGGGGCCGAACCAGGCCGCCACCAGCTGCTCGCGCCGGTCGATCCGGGAGCGCACCAGGGAGAGCAGCAGCGAGGCGGGGCGGATCAGCACGATCGCCAGCAGCACCGCCGCGTACCCGCCCGGCGGCAGACTGCCGAACAGGTGCGGGGTGAGCAGGGCGCCGAAGACCAGCAGGGCGGCGAACTTCGCCAGTTCGGCGAGGGCTTCGCCCAGCGGTTCGAACGACGTCTTCGACTCGGGTGCGACGGAGGCGAGGACGGCTCCGGCGGAGAACGCGGCGAGGTAGGGGTTGGCGTGGGTGAGGTGGCAGGCCGCGTACAGGATCACGCCGCAGGCCAGCGGCAGCAGCGGCTGCAGCTTCGTCTCCGCGCCCAGCCCGGGCACCCGCACCAGGGCGTTGACCGCGAGCGGCAGCACGACGCCCAGGGCCAGGCCGCCGACGAGTTCCAGGCCGATGGCGGGCAGCGACGCCTCGAAGTCGGGCGAGGCGGGACCGGCCGCGGCGATCAGCACCAGCACCACCGGCAGCGCCAGCCCGTCGTTCAGCCCGGACTCGACGTTCAGCAACCGCCGCAGCCGCGCCGGGACTTCCTTGCGGCCCACGATCGCCGAGGCGAACACCGGGTCGGTCGGTGCCAGCACCGCACCCACCAGGAACGACGTCGTCCAGTCCAGCCCGACCAGCAGGTGCGCCACCAGCGCCATCCCGACGAACGCCAGCGGCATGCCCAGGCCCAGCGCCCGGGCGGGGTCGCGCCAGGCGGCGCGCAGCGCGGGGAAGGCGACGTGCATGCCGTCGGTGAACAGCACCGCGAACAGCGCCAGGTCCGCGGTGACCGCGACGACCGGGCTGTTCGGGGCGACGTGGATCAGGCCCAGGAAGCCGTCGCCCGCCAGGGCGCCCGCGGCGAGGAACAGCAGGGAGGTGGAGAGCACGGTGCGGGCGGCCAGGCCCGACAGCAGGACCGCGACGAGCAGCGCGGCCCCGAACACGACGACGAGCACCACGAAGGGAACCCCCGGATCGGCTGGGGAACAAGAGGGCTGTCCCCTTGCTCGCCGACCAGGCTTCCCGGCACACCGGGAGTGACTTTATACGACTCTTACGGCTCCTTGACAGACCCTTTGCGGCCAACACGGCCGGGCAGCCGCCCGCACGGCCGCCCGCACAGCCCCTCGCCGCCGTCACCGCCACCGGCTACGATCGCCGCCAGGTGAGCCGGGAAGCCTGGTCGGCACGAGGACCCCCTCATGCCCGGAGACCCGATGCCCCCTCACCACGCCCTTGCCATCCCGCCGTTCCGCTGCCGGCTTCCGGCCGGTGGCCGGTGAACCGCCCCGGCACACCGCACCGCCTGCCGACCGCCCTGCACCGCCGCCCCGGCCGGTTCGTCGTCGACCTCGCCGGGGTGAACTCGCTTGCTGCGAGCGAGGCCCGGGCACTCGCTGTCGGCCTGCGCGCAGCGCTGCGGGCGCACACCCCGACCGTGGTCCGCGGCGCCGCCCGGCCGTCCGGCAGGTCCTACCGCCCTCGGAGTGCCGGTCGCCGCCGGGATGCGGGAGCCCGGCCGCGCCTACGGCCGGGCGGCGGCTTCGGAGCGCCGTCCGTCGAAGTGACAGGTCGTCAACGATCCCGGCGGAGCCGACCACCCGGGTTGCCGAGTGAGGAGACTGCACCGGTGAGCACCCCACCCGGCACCACCGGCCACGCCCGCCCCGCACCGCGGCCCGGCCCCCGCGCCGCCACCAGCGCCACCAGCGCCACCAGCGCCGCTCCGCCACCGGGCGGGCACATGGTGGTCTGCGGCGGCGACGCGCTCGCCCACCGCCTGGCGGTCGAACTCGCCGACCGCTACGGGCAGCGCGTCGTCGTGCTCGTCCCCTCGCTGCTGCACGGCCACGGGCCGAGGATCGCCGCGCTCGCCGCCGACCCGCAACGCACCGTGGAGGTCGTCGAAGCGGGCGAGATCGACGAGGCGGCCCTGGCCGCGGCCGGTGTCGAGCGCGCCGCCGCGCTCGCCCTGACCTCCGAGGACGACCAGGCCAACCTGCACGCCGCCCTGCGCGCCCGCCGCCTCAACCCGGACCTGCGCCTGGTGGTGCGGGTCTTCAACCGGCGCCTGGGCCGACGCGTCGAACAGCTCCTCGACCGCGCCGTCCTGGCCCGCCACCCCGGCCTGTCCGCCGCCGCGCTGGAGGCGTCCACCACCGTGCTGTCGGCCTCCGCCACGGCCACCCCCGCCCTGGTCGCCGCCGCGCTCGGCGGCCGCTCCCACGCCCTGCACATCGACGGCCGCCTGCTGCGCGTCGCCGAACTCGACCCCGGCGCCCGCCCCGAGGGCACCGAACTCGCCGTCCTCGCCGCCCCGCCCCACCCCGGCGCCGACCCCGCCGACCACCTGCTGCCCGACCCCGGCACCGTCGGGGCCGACCGGCCCCGCGCCGTCCTGGAACTCCTCGGCCGCGCCGAACCGCCGCCCCGGCCCCGCCGCCGTCCCGCCCTCGCGGGCCTGCCCCTGGCCGACCTGTTCACCCCGCGCCTGCGCTGGGCGCTGGCCGCCCTCACCGCCCTGGTCCTCGCCCTGACCACCGCGAGCTGGCGGCTCACCGGCCGGCCCCCGCTGCACGCCGCCTGGCTCGTCGTCCTCGACGTCCTGGGCATCGCCGACCCCGCCGAGGACGCCGGACCGACCGGCAAGACCCTGCAGATCGCCTCCGCGGTCGCCGGGATGCTCCTGATGCCGTTCCTGATCGCCCTGGCCCTGGAGGCCCTCGGCACCTTCCGCACCGCCACCGCCCTGCGCCGCCCCCCGCGCAACCTGTCCGGCCACGTCGTCCTGGTCGGCCTCGGCCGGGTCGGCAGCCGCGTCCTGGACCGGCTGCGCGAACTCGACGTCCCCGTCGTCTGCGTCGACCGCGACCCCACCGCCGCCGGTGTCGCCCGCGCCCGCACCCACGACGTCCCCGTGGTGATCGGCGACGCCACCCAGGACGGCGTCCTCGACGCCGCGAAGGCCGGCCGGGCCCGCGCCCTGCTCGCCCTCACCAGCGACGACGGCACCAACCTCGAAACCGCCCTCGCCGCCCGCGAGTCCGACCCCCGCCTGCGCGTCGTCCTGCGCCTGTTCGACGACGACTTCGCCGGCGACATCTACCGCGCCCTGCGCGACTCCTACCCGCACGCCGAGACCCGCAGCCGCAGCGTCTCCTTCCTCGCCGCCCCCGCCTTCGCCTCCGCCATGATGGGCCGCCAGGTCCTGGGCGCCATCGCCGTCGGCCGCGAAGTCCTGCTCGTCGCCGCCCTCGACACCACCGCCAACCCCCACCTGTCCGGCCGCACCGTCGCCCGGGCCCACCGCCCCGGCGCCTGGCGCATCCTGGCCCTCGACCTCGCCCACCCCGACCGGCGCAGCCCCGACCTCGCCGACCCCTACACCACCACGCCCGAACTCCTCTGGAACCCCGACCCCGCCCGCGTCCTGGCCGACGGCGACCGCGTCGTCGTCGCCACCACCCGCGAAGGACTCAGCCACCTCACCACCGGCCGGACCCCCGCGGTGGGCCGACAGCGACCACCCCACCGGCACCCGGGACGGCCCGGGTGAGGTCGTGCGTGCCGCGGGGGCGTCCGAGTCCTCTCCGGCACCGCCGAAGCAGCCGGGCACATCTGAGCGCAACCCGCGGCGGGCGAGGCGCGCCGGGCCCGGCCGCGGCGCGTACGGCGGAGCAGCGCGGAGGGCGGGCCGGTGCCGCTGCTCGTGGCCGGGGCCACCCGCGCCGTGCCGGCGAGGAGGGCGTGTGCGGCCAGGGCGGGGAGAGGGTCGGCGCCGGGTCAGCAGCCGCCGGTGGGGGAGCAGGACGGGCCGGAGGGGCCGGTGCCGAGGGTGATCAGCTGGGGGGCGGCGGGGGCGCCGCAGCAGCCGTCGTTCTGCTCCTCGGCGGGTGCGTCGTAGAGGCCGGCGCCGCCGCAGACGCCCGTCTCGGGGAGGGTGAGTTCGACGCGGGCGGCGGCCTCGTGGTCGCCCGCGAGGGCGGCGGCCACCGAGCGGGCCTGTTCGTAGCCGGTGAGGGCGAGGAAGGTCGGGGCGCGGCCGTAGGACTTCATGCCGACGAGGTAGGCGTCCTGCTCGGGGTGGGAGAGCTCGGCGGCGCCGTGGGGGTAGACGGTGCCGCAGGAGTGCTGGTTGGGGTCGATCAGCGGGGCGAGGGCGACGGGGGCCTGGAGGCGGTCGTCGAGGCCCAGGCGCAGTTCGGTGAGGAAGGACAGGTCGGGGCGCAGGCCGGTGAGGACGACGACCTCGTCCAGGCCTTCGGTGCGGGTGCCGTCCTCGGCGACGAGGGTGAGGCGGCCGTCGGCGGACGGTTCGACGGCGGCGGTGCGGAAGCCGGTGAGGGCGGTGGCGTGGCCGTGCTCGACGGCGGCCTTGGCGGCGAGGCCCAGGGCGCCGCGGGCGGGGAGCTGGTCGGCGGTGCCGCCGCCGTAGGTGGAGCCGGTGAGGCCGCGGCGCAGCACCCACACCGCGTGGGTGCCGGGCTCCTGCTCCGCCAGGTCGGCGAGGGCCGCGAGGGCGGTGAACGCGGAGGCGCCGGTGCCGACGACGGCGGTGCGCTTGCCGGCGTGGCGGGCGCGGACGGCGGGGTCGCGCAGGTCGGGGACGCGGTAGGAGATGCGGTCGGCGGCGGCGCGCTCGCCGAGGGCGGGCAGGCCGTCGGCGCCGAGCGGGTTGGGGGTGGACCAGGTGCCGGAGGCGTCGACGACGGCGCGGGCGAGGAGGCGTTCCTCGGTGCCGTCGGCGCGGGTGACGTGGACGGTGAAGGGCTGCTGCTCGCGGTCGGCGTCGACGATGCGGTCGCGCCCGGCGCGGGCGACGCCGGTGACGCGGGCGTCGTAGCGGACGTGGCGGCCGAGGGCGTCGGCGAGCGGCTGGAGGTAGCGGGCGACCCAGTCGCCGCCGGTCGGGTACGCGGCGCCGTCGGGCCGGGTCCAGCCGGTGGGGGTGAGCAGCTTCTCGGCGGCGGGGTCGACGACCTCGGCCCACGGGGAGAACAGCCGCACGTGCGACCAGCCGCGGACGGCGGTGGCGGCCGACGGCCCGGCTTCGAGCACGAGCGGTTCGAGGCCGCGCTCCAGCAGGTGGGCGGCGGCGGCCAGGCCGATCGGTCCGGCGCCGATCACGAGGACGGGCAGGCCGGTGGTGTCGGAGGTCATGGCGGTTCTCTCCTCTTCGCGCTGGGCGGTGCGGCCTCGCCGCGACCCGCCTGATTCGACGGACGTCGATGTGCTGTCGGCTCCGACCTTGCCCGCTGGATCGATGGATGTCAACATAGACGTATGTCGAATTCGAGGATGGAGTTGCCGGTGCTCGCGCCGGAGGCGGTGCCGTGCTGCCCGCCGCTGACCTCGGCGGAACTCTCCGAGGCGGACGCGGTCACGATGGCCGCGATGTTCAAGGCGCTCGGCGACCCGGTGCGGCTGCGGCTGTTCTCGAAGGTCGCCTCGCACGAGGGCGGCGAGGCGTGCGTCTGCGACATCCAGGACGTCGGCGTCTCCCAGCCGACCGTCTCCCACCACCTGAAGAAGCTCCGCGAGGCCGGACTGCTCGCCTCCGAACGGCGCGGCACCTGGGTGTACTACCGCGTCGAGCCGTCCGTCCTCGCGGGCCTGGCCCAGCTCCTCGACCTCAACCGCTGACCCGCCCCGCGGCGAACTTCCTGCGCCAGGCGAGGGAGACGTACACCAGGGCGATCAGCACCGGGACTTCGATCAGCGGGCCGACGACGCCCGCGAGGGCCTGGCCGGAGGTGACGCCGAAGGTGCCGATGGCCACCGCGATGGCGAGTTCGAAGTTGTTGCCCGCGGCGGTGAACGCGAGCGTGGCGGTGCGGTCGTAGCCGAGGCCGAGGCCCTTGCCGAGGGCGAAGGTGCCGAACCACGTGAGCGCGAAGTAGGCGAGCAGGGGGAGGGCGATGCGGGCGACGTCCAGGGGCTGCGAGGTGATCGTCCTCCCCTGGAGGGCGAACAGGATCACGATGGTGAACAGCAGGCCGTACAGGGCCCAGGGGCCGATCTTCGGCAGCAGGTCGCTCTCGTAGCGTTCGCGGCCGAGCTTCTTCTCGCCCAGGCGGCGGGTGAGGAATCCGGCGATCAGCGGGATGCCGAGGAAGACGACGACGTTGAGGGCGATCTTCCCCATCGAGACGTCGAGGTGCTCGCCCTCGCCCAGGCCCAGCCAGCCCGGGAGCAGGTCGAGGTAGAACCAGCCCAGCACGCCGAACATCACGACCTGGAAGACGCTGTTCAGCGCGACGAGGACGGCGGCGGCCTCGCGGTCGCCGCAGGCGAGGTCGTTCCAGATGATGACCATGGCGATGCAGCGGGCCAGGCCGACGATGATCAGGCCGGTGCGGTACTCGGGAAGGTCGGCCAGGAAGAGCCAGGCGAGGGCGAACATCACCGCGGGCCCGACCAGCCAGTTGATCACCAGCGAGGAGGCCATCAGGCGGCGGTCGCCGGTGACGGTGTCGAGCCGGTCGTAGCGGACCTTCGCCAGCACCGGGTACATCATGACCAGCAGGCCGAGCGCGATGGGCAGCGAGATCCCGCCGATCTCGACCTCGGCGAGGGCGTCGTCCAGTCCGGGGACCAGGCGGCCCAGCCCGAGGCCGAGGGCCATCGCGACCAGGATCCACACCGCCAGGTAGCGGTCGACGAAGGACAGCTTCCCGGCGACCGACGCCGCTTCGGGTCCGGTCGCGGGGTCGGGGACGGGGACGGTGCGGGGCATCAGCAGGACCTCTTGGTGTCGGCGTTGGCGCGGGCGGTGGCGGCGAGGTCGGCGAACTGCGCGGACAGCGACTCCAGCACCTCCGGGCGCAGCCGGTAGTACGTGAAGCGCCCGCACGGCTCGGTGTCCACGACGCCCGCGTCCCGGAGCACCTTCAGGTGGTTGGAGAGGTTGGTCTGGCGGGCGCCGGTCTCCTCCACCAGGTGCGTGGTGCACAGGGTCTCGCGGGCCAGCAGGGTCACGATCCGCAGCCTGAGCGGGTCGGACAGCACGCGCAACAGTTCAGTGTCGACTGACATCACCATGGGCTGATACTTTCACGTCAGCCGGGGCCGGTGCGACCGTGTCGGCCCACCCCTCCCCAGGAAGAGCATCCCCGATGACCGCCGCGCCGCTCGCCTCCGTGCTCTTCGTCTGCGTCCACAACGCCGGCCGCTCCCAGATGGCCGCCGGCTTCCTCGCCCACCTGGCCGGGGACCGCGTCGAGGTCCGCTCCGCGGGCTCCGCGCCCGGCCGCGAGGTCAACCCGGCCGCCGTCGCCGCGATGGCCGAGGTCGGCATCGACATCTCCGACCAGCAGCCGAAGATCCTCACCACCGAGGCCGTCGAGTCCTCCGACTACGTCATCACCATGGGCTGCGGCGACGCCTGCCCCTACTTCCCCGGCAAGCACTACCGCGACTGGACCCTGGAGGACCCGGCAGGCCAGGGCGTCGACGCCGTCCGCCCGATCCGCGACGCCATCCGCACCCGCATCGAAGGCCTGATCGCCGAGATCGACGCCGCCGCCGGACGGGAGGGCTGAGCCCGGTCCGGCGGCGTGGGCCGCGGGCGGGCCGCCGGGACCGCCGCGTCCGGCGGACCCGACGGCCGGTTCTCCGGCGCCGACGGCCCGCTCCTCTCGGCGTCCCCGCACGGCCCGGAGGTCCGGGACCCCGCGGACGGCGCCCGCCTCGCCGCGCTCCCGGGCTTCCGCCCGACCCACCGCCACCGCACGGGGCGGGAACTCGTCCAGCCCGACGGCGCGCGGCTGCTGCGCCGACGGATCGGCCCCGGCCCGGGGCGGCCCGTCGCTGAAGCAGCGGCCCACCACCGGCGGTCAGGACGTGCGCAGTTCGGACCGGGCCAGGGCCGTCACCGAGAGCAGCAGCACCGCGGTGCCCAACAGGGCCGCCGGGGTCAGCGGTTCGTCCAGCACCGCCGCCGCGAACGCGGTGGCGCTGAGCGGCTCGATCAGCGCCACCACGGAGGCCGTCGCCGCCCGGACCACGGCCGCGCCCGCGAAGTACAGCGCGTAGGCGAACGCGGTCGGGACGGTCGCCAGGTAGCCGAGCAGCAGCAGCGTCGCGGGGAGCGAACCGGTGGACGGCAGCGGGCCCTCGGCCAGCGCGAACGGGAACAGGCAGACCGCGCAGACCCCGAACGACCACAGGGTGGTGGCCGCCGGATCGTCGGCGGCGCCGGTGCGCGAGGCCCGGTGGCGGGTGGCGACGGTGATCGCCGCGTAGCCCGCCGCCGAGGCCGACGCCCAGGCCAGGCCCACCGGTTCGACCCCGCCGCCGGAGCCCGCGGCAGCACCGCCGAGCACCAGCACGCCCAGGCCGAGCACCGCCCCGGCCACCGCGGCCAGCCCGGCCCGGCCCAGCCGCTCACCCATCAGCAGCCGCCCGCCGAGCGCCACCAGCACCGGCGCCGACCCGAGCGTCACGACGGTGGCGACGGCCAGCCCGGTGTGCCGGACCGCCAGGAAGTACGCGGCCTGGAACAGCGTCAGCCCCAGGCCGTTGAGCAGGATCCGCGGCACGGACGGCCGCGCGGGCCGCGCCGCCCGGCCGGTGAACGGGCGCAGGGCCAGCAGCACCGCCGCGCCGCCGACCGAGCGCCAGAAGGTCAGGGCGAGCGGGCCCAGGCCGCTGCGCTGGAACAGCAGCGCGGCCGCCGCCCCGGCGGTGCCCCAGGCGGTGGCGGCGAGGGCGACGTACAGCAGGCCCCGCCGCGCGGGCAGGGCGGAGGAACGCAACGAGAACACGGGCTCTGTCCCGTAATCGGTGGTAGCGCTCTGTGGTGGTCACTGGAGGAGGATGCGGTGGCGGAGCAGAGGGAACCTGGCTCGGCCGTGCATTTGCCT
>NZ_JNYE01000106.1 GCF_000717185.1 Kitasatospora phosalacinea
GGACGGGGCGGGGATCGGTGAGGGCGGGGGCGGGGGCGGTGCGGGGGGTGAGGTGGAGGCGGGCGCCGAGGCGGAGGGCTTCGGTGAGCATCCGGAGGGCGGTGGAGGGGCGGACGGTGCTGCCGGTGCGGGGGCGGACGGCGACCGGGACCTCGGCGATCCGGCGGTGGCCGTGGCGGTGCAGCAGGGCGAGCAGTTCCAGGTCGAAGACGAAGCCGTCCTCGCGGCACAGCGGCAGCACCCCGGCCAGGGCCTCGCGGCGGAACACCTTCAGCCCGGTCTGGGTGTCGCGCACCGGCAGCCGGAACAGCACCCGGGCCAGCAGCCGGAACGCCCCCGAGCACAGCCGCCGGACGCGCCCGTGCTGGAGGTGCTTGACCCCGACGGCGGCGTCCGCGCCCGCGCGGCGGGCGGTGTCGAGCAGGCCGGGCAGCAGTTCGGCGGGCAGGTCGCCGTCGGCGTCGATGAACGCGATCCAGCGCCCCCGGCACTGCCGGAACCCGGTGCGCAGCGCGGCGCCCTTGCCCCGGTTGGCGGCGTGCCCGAGCAGTCGCAGGCGGCGGTGGCCGAGCCGGGCGACCCGGCGGCGGCTGCCGTCGGTGCACCCGTCGTCGACCGCGAGCACCTCGTAGCTGGCGCCGTGCCGGTCCAGCACCCGCAGCAGCCCGGTCAGGTGCCGGGCCACGGCCGGGCCCGGGTTGTAGTACGGGACGACCACGCTGATCTCCACCCGGGCGGCCCGGTCGAGCTCGTGCTCGACCCGGGCGGCGGGCAGCGCCCCGCGGCTCTCCGGACCCGGACCCGGACCAGGACCCGGACCAGGACCCGGTCCCGTCCGCAGGTCGCTGCCGGGCAGGGCGCAGGCCACGGCCGTCAGGACGGCCAGTGCGTGCGCGGCGGCGATGCCCTGCGCGGTGGCCGGGAAGAGCGCCACCAGCGGCGGGAACGCGGCCGCCCCCGCCCAACCGCCGAGCGGGGCGCCGCCGTGCGCGGCCCGGTAGTGCAGCAGCACGGTCAGCACCAGCAGCGCGGTCGCGTCGATGCCCAGCAGCAGGCCCAGCCCCGGGCCGACGGCGAAACCCGGGCCGAACACCAGCGGCAGCACCGTGCTGCCGCCCGCCGCCAGCACCAGTGCCACGCCCGCCCCCGCCAGCACGGCGGCGCCCAGCGCGCCGGTCAGCGCCCGGGCCGCGGTGCGGCGGTCCGCCGAGGCCAGCCGACCGAGCAGCAGCAGCACGATCAGGTTGGCGCACGCCAGCGAGGCCTTGGCCAGCTGTGCGCCCGCGCCGTACCCGCCCGCCGACTCGGCGCTCAGCCAGTGCCGGGCGCACAGCAGGTCGGCCCCCGTCAGCACCCACAGCCCGGCGAACCCGGTCACCGCCCGCACCAGCACCCGGGGCCGCACCCGCAGCACCGGGGCGCCCGCCGACCGGGCGGGCAGCCGCCGGGCCAGCAGCAGCGCGGTCACGCACTCGCCGAACAGCGTCGCCGCCAGCACGGCCGTCACCCCCGCGCCGCAGCGCAGCGCGACCAGCGACGCCCCGACCCGCACCGACGCCCCGCCCAGCAGCGGCCAGGACGCGGCCAGCGGCCCCCGGCTCCCGAGCGCGTGCGCCCACAGCACCGCGACCGCCGTGCTCGGCACCAGCACCGCCAGCGTCAGCAGCACCGGCAGCGGCCCGGAAAGCCGCAGCAGGTGCGCCAGCGGAACGGCGGCGGGCGCGGTCACCAGGACGGCCAGCGCGGCGTACCGCAGGGCCCGGCGCAGCAGCGGACGGGGGTCGGGAGGAGTCGGCGCGAGGTCAAGTGCCCGAGTGGAAAACCGAGTTGACGGGACGTCTGCAAAACCGGCAGTGGCGTCTTCGGCCGTGGCGCGCAGGACGGCGGCGGCGACGACGGTCTGGACGGCGGCCAGGGCGACGCCGACCGCGGCGAGCAGGCCGAGGAGGGCCGCCAGCGCGCCGTAGCGGTCGGGGCCGAGCAGGTGCCCGGCGGCGGTGTGCAGGCCGAGGTCGGCCAGGCCGCGCAGCGCGAGCAGGACGCCGGCCAGGGCGGCGGCCGGGCCGACGGGCAGACCGGGGCCGGTGGCCCGGGGCTCCGCAGCGGAGTCCCGGGCCACCGGCCCGTCGGCGGTCACCGCGTGGGCGGATGCCGGAGGTTGGGTCATCGCCGCCCGTTCAGCCGCGCGACCTGCGGTACATCCGCCGGCCGGTCAGTGCCGCACCGGCGACCAGCGCCAGCCCGGCCGCCGCGACGCCCGCGGCCTCGCCGCCGCTCCAGCCGACCGAGGCGGTGGCGGCGCCACCGGTGTCGGCCAGGTGGCGGCCGCCCTTGCCGTCGTGCCCCTTGCCGCCGTGGCCCTCGCCGCTGACCTCCACGGTCAGGCTGTCGACCCGGGTGCCGCCGCGGGCGTCCGGACCGGTGGCCCGCACCGTGTAGGTGCCGGGGGACGTCCCGGCCGGGACGGTGAACGTCGCGGTGAAGGTGCCGGAGCCGTCGGCGGTGGCCTTGCCGAGCGGGGCGCCGCCCGGTTCCACGGTCAGCACGACCGTGGCGCCGGGCTGGTAGCCGCCGCCGGAGACGGTGACGCTGCTGCCCGGGACGAGGCCGGTGGTCCGGCCGGAGGCGCTCAGGGTGCCGGTTTCGACCGGGTAGCTGCCGACGGCGGGTGCCAGGGCGTCGAAGGCCGGCGCGGCCGCTGCGGCGGGTGCGGCCAGCGCGGCGCCGGAGACGAACAGCAGGGCGGCCGCGCCGCAGCGCAGCACGCCCCTGGGGGGACTGGTCATGGAAGCTCCTGACGGGAAGGGGGTCGGACCCGGGTGCGTTCGCCCGGGCTGCCCGCACAGCCATTGACCGTCAACGGTTCGCTGACGCTCCGTCAGCACGCGATTCACCCGGAGGGCCCGGCGGCCGCTGCGCTGCCCGGGTGGTCCGCACGGTCCGTCCGGGGTGGCCGTCCGCCCGGACGGGCCCGATCGGCGATACCTGGTCGCCACGACGGCAGGACGCCGGCAGCGGCGCCGAGGAGAGGGCGGAGCGATGGCAGGAGAGTTGCGCAGGTGGGCGGCGGACGCCGTGGTGCGGGCGGGCCGGCGGTGCTTCAAGGGCACCGCGGTGGGCCGGCTGCCACTGACCGGGACGGTGGTGCGCTGGTGCGTGCAGGCGGGCCACGGCGACGGCGAGGTGCTGGCCGCCTTCCGCGGCACCGAGCTGGCGGTGCCCACGGCCAGCGCCTCGATCGCGGCGGGCCTGCTCGGCGGCTTCTACGAGGAACGCGAACTCGACGCGTTCGAGCAACTGTGCGCCCGCAGCCGCACCGTCGTCGACGTCGGCGCGAACCTCGGCGCGTACGCCTGCCTGGCCGCCCGGGCGATGCCCGCCGACGGCCTGCTGGTCTGCTACGAACCCGCCCCCGACAACCTGGCCCGGCTGGAGGCCAACCTGCGCCGCAACCCCGGGCGCCCCGGCCTCACCGTCCGGGTGGAACCCCACGCGGTCGGCCCGTGCGAGGGCCGCACCACCCTGCAACTGGCCGCGGACATCGGCCTGCACCGGGTCGGCACCGGCGGGGGAGCGGGGACGGAGGTGCGCCAGGTCGCGCTGGACGCCCGGCTGCCCGCGCTGTTCGCCGAGCACGGCGGGCCGCGCCCGGTCGACGTGCTGAAGATCGACGTCGAGGGCTACGACGTGCACGCCCTGCGCGGCGCGCAGCGCCTGCTGGTCCGCGACCGGCCGGTGCTGTTCGCCGAGTTCTGCCCGCCGCAGCTGGCCCGGTGCGGGGCCGGCGCCGAGGAGTTCGCCCACCTGCTGGCCGAGGCGTACGAGGAGGTGCACGTGGTGGACACCGCCCGGCGCACCGTCACCGCCTGCGCCCCGTCCGCGCTGCTCGCTCCCGCGTACCGCTCCCGGCTGGTCAACGTGGTCGCCGCGGGCCGGGACGAGGACCGCGAACTGCTCGCCCGCTGGGCCGGGCCGAAGGCCCGTGGGCGGGGGCAGCTGGTGCGCTGAGCCCGGCGGTCGGGCATGGGTCCGCCCTCCCGGGGCTGCGGTGGCTCTTCCGGGAGGGCGGAGCAGGAAGGGGAGGGCGGAGCGGGAAGGGGCGGGCGGGGCGGTCAGTCGTGCGGGACGAGCACCACCGGGGCGGTGCTGTGCTGGACGGCGGCGTGGACGACCGTGCCGAGGCGGGAGCCGAACAGGTGCGGGTGGCGGCCCAGCACCAGCAGGTCCGCGTGCTCGGCCGCGGAGACCAGCGCGCCCGTGGCGCCGCCGAGGCGCGCCTCCACCTGCAGTTCGACGTCCGGATGGGCGGCCCGGACGGGGGCCAGGAGCTGGTCCAGGTCGGCTTCGAGCCGCTCGCCGTGGTGGTCGGCGTCCGGGTCCGGCGGCAGCCAGCCGGGCGCGGCCGCCAGCAGCGGCACCATCTCCCAGCCGTGCACCGCCCGCACCCGGCCGCCCGACCGGGCCGCCTCGGCGAGCGCGAACTCGACGGCGGGAAGCGAGGATTCGCCCGCCAGCCCGACCACGATCTCCGGCCGTTCCGGCGCGCTGCCGGGCGGGACAGCGGGTGCGGCGGCGGGTGCGGCGGCGGGGACGGTGACGGGCGGGGCGCCCGCGGTGGCGGCTGCCACCGCGAGTTCGCCGTCCGGGGCGGCGGCGAGCGCGGCGTCCCGGTCGGCGGGGTGCTCCCGGACGAGGGCGACCGGGCAGGCGGCGCGGGCGGCGACGGAGAGGGCCACCGAGTTGCCCAGCAGGTCGGCGACGGCGCCCGGGGCCCGGGAGCCGAGGACGGCCAGGTCGTAGGCGGCGGCCGCCGCGACCAGCAGGTCGGCCGGGTCGCCCGCGGCCGCCTGGGTGGTCACCGTCAGGTCGGGGTGGGCGGCGAGGACGTCCGCGGCGAGCGCCTCCAGGTCCTCGTGCTCGGCCTGCTGGGCCGGATCGGCGCCCGGCCCCTCCGGGTCCGCGGTGCCCAGCCAGGGCCAGACCCGGAGCAGGGTGAGCTCCGCGCCGCGTCGTTCGGCCTCCGCGGCCGCCCAGCGCGCGGCGGCCCGGGCCTGTGGGGAGCCGTCGTAGCCGCTCACGATCTTCTGCGTCATGGTCACGTCGGTTGCGTCGGTCACGTCGGTCACGTCGGTCACGTCCCCTTCTCGCACCGGACGGCGCCCTGCCGCCCGTCGCGTCGACCGGCTACCCCGGGGAGCGGCGGGCATGCCGGGCACGGTGCGGCCGGGTGCGGCCGGGTGCGGCAGGGCGTGGTCGGGCGCACCGGTGTCCATGTCAGGAAGCCGGTTTCACAACGTTGGAAATCTGGCCGTGCAGGCATCACAGCAGGGCACCCCCGTGTTGTCCAGACCTCCCGCCGGGATCGGGGCGTGGCCCTCGGAGTGGCCGCATATCAGCGCAGGTGTAAGCGAGTTGACGTTAATTCAGGGCGGGGAGGAAGTGCGGGGAGTCGGTGCGCAAGTGCTTGACACTGTCTCGACAGATGGCCCATTGTCCCTCTGCAACGTTGGAAACCGGCGGGCAGCCGGTCCCTCGCAGTCAAGGATGTGATCGGGCGTATGAATCCCACCCCGCGCGCCAAGTCCGTCGTCGCCGCGCTGCTCCTGGCCGGGCTGTGCGCCTCGGCGGCCGCCTGCACCAACCAGGGCGACGGCGGCTCGTCCAGGCGCACCGCGGCCGCCCCCGACAACAGCGCGGCCGCCCAGCAGGTGGTCTCGCCCGCGGCGCCGCCCGCCAGGCCGGGCTGCACCGCGGACGCCTACGGGGCGCCGAAGCTGGACCTGGCCGGCGGCAAGGCGGTGGTCGGGTTCTCGCAGTCGGAGTCGACCGGCAACCCGTTCCGGGCCGCGGAGACCGCCAGCATCGAGGCGGAGGCCCAGCGGCTGGGCGTGAAACTGATCGAGCGCAACGCGAACGCCGACGTCAACGCCCAGAACGCCCAGATCCAGGACATGATCGCGCAGGGCGCCCAGGTGCTGATCGTGGCCCCGGAGAACTCCGACGGCCTCGGTCCGGCGCTGGCCGCGGCGAAGGCGAAGAAGATCCCGGTGCTGACCATCGACCGCAGCGTCGGCGGCACCGCCTGCAGCGACTTCGTCGCGTTCATCGGCTCTGACTTCTACGGCCAGGCCGGGATCGCCGCCGACGACCTGGCGGGCGCCACCGGCGGGCGGGCGCACGTGGCGGTCCTGCAGGGCACCCCGGGCAACAACGTGTCGGCGGACCGGACGAAGGGCTTCACCGACCGGCTCGCCGCCAAGTACCCGGACATGCAGGTGGTGGCCTCGCAGACGGCGAACTTCGACCAGACCGAGGGCCAGAAGGTGATGGAGCAGCTGCTCCAGGCCCACCCCGACATCACCGCCGTGTACGCCGAGAACGACGGCATGGCGCTCGGCGCGATCCAGGCCATGCGCTCGGCCGGGAAGACGCCCGGCAAGGACATCAAGATCGTCTCCATCGACGGCATCGAGCAGGCCGTGCAGGGCGTGGTCGCCGGGCAGCTGGTCGCCGACATCGAGACCAACCCGCGGTTCGGCCCGCTCGCCTTCCAGTCGCTGAAGGACTTCTACGGGACGGCCGGGGTCCAGCCCAAGGTGATCATCAAGGACGGCCACTTCACCGCGGACAACGCCCGGCAGGCCCTCGACCAGGGCCTGGTGTACTGACCGGCCCCGCCGCCGGGGGCCGCCCGCCCGCGGCCCCCGGCCCCCACCCGTCCGAGCAGAGGAAGAGCAGGAGGAGGAACCCATGGCCCAGGCGGAACGGCCCGGCGGGCCGGCCGGGAGGCCCGCGCCCGTGCTGGTGGCGACCGGGATCGACAAGGGCTTCGCGGGCGTGCACGCCCTGCGGGGCGTCGGGCTGACGCTCCGGCCGGGGCGGGTGCACGCCTTGGTCGGCGAGAACGGGGCGGGCAAGTCGACGCTGATCAAGGTGCTCACCGGCGTCCACCGACCCGACGCCGGGAAGCTCGAACTCGGCGGCAGCGAAAGGGAGTTCCGCACCCCGCTGGAGGCGCAGCGGGCCGGGATCGCCAGCATCCACCAGGAGGTCAACCTCGTCCCGATGATGTCGGTGGCCCGCAACCTGCACCTCGGCCGCGAACCGCGCCGCCGCGGCCTGCTCGACCTGCGCCGGATGAACCGGGAGGCCGCCGAGGTGCTGCGGCGCTACGGCGTGGACGCCGACGTCACCCGGCCGCTGCGCGAACTCGGCCTCGGCGCCCAGCAGATGGTCGCGCTGGCCCGCGCCGCGGGGGTGGACGCCGAGGTCGTCGTGATGGACGAGCCCACCTCCTCGCTGGAGCCCCACGAGGTCGACACCCTGTTCGCCGTCGTCCGCGACCTCACCGCGCGCGGCACCGCCGTCGTGTACGTCAGCCACCGGATGGACGAGCTCTACGCCCTCTGCCAGGACGTCACCGTGCTGCGCGACGGCCGGGGCGTGCACACCGGCCCGCTCGCCGACCTGCCCCGCCGCGAACTGGTCGGGCTGATGCTCGGCCGCACCCTCGTCGCGGCCCGCGAACGCCCCGCCCGGCACACCCCCGACGCCGACGCCCCGCCCGCCCTGCGGGCCCGCGGCCTCACCGTCCGCCACCGCGTCCACGGCGTCGGCTTCGACGTCCACCGCGGCGAGGTCCTCGGCCTCGGCGGCCTGCTCGGCTCCGGCCGCAGCGAGACCGCCAAGGCCGTGGTCGGCGCGCTCGGCGCCGACGCCGGACGGGTCGAGGTCGACGGCCGGGAACTCACCCGGCGCAGCCCCGCCGCCGCGATCCGGGCCGGGGTGGTGCTGCTGCCCGAGGACCGCAAGGCCGAGGGGCTGCTGCCCGGCCGCTCCGTCCGGGAGAACATCGTGCTGGCCGCGCTGCCCCGGCTCTCCCGCGCCGGGATCGTCTCCCGCGCCCGGCAGGACGAGGTCGTGGAGCGGTTCGTCGCCCGGCTGCGGATCAAGGCCGCGAGCCCCGAGCAGAAGGTCGCCGACCTCTCCGGCGGCAACCAGCAGAAGGTCCTGCTGGCCCGCTGGCTCTGCCTCGCCCCCAAGGTCCTGCTGCTGGACGAGCCCACCCGCGGCATCGACGTCGGCGCCCGCGCCGAGGTCCAGGCCCTGATCGACGAACTCGCCGCCGACGGCCTCGGCGTCCTGCTGGTCTCCTCCGACGCGGAGGAGCTGATCGCCGGGTCCGACCGCGTCCTGGTCCTCAAGGACGGCACCCCCGTCGACGAACTCACCGGCGAGCGCGTCCACGCCGACGCCCTGCTCGCCGCCCTGGCCCACGAGACCCGGCCCCCGGCCGGCGACGGGACGAACGGGGCGCAGCGGTGAGCGCCCTCGCCCCGGCGGGGGCCCTGCGCGGTGCGGCGCCCGTGCTGCGGGTGCTGCGGCAGTACGGGGTGTACGCGGCGCTGGCGGTGCTGTTCCTGGCGGCGGTGGTGCTGGACGCCGGGTTCCTGTCGGCCGGGAACGTGCGGATCCAGCTGTTCCAGGTCGCCCCGACGCTGCTGGTCGCGCTCGGGATGGCGCTGGTGATCGGCACCGAGGGCATCGACCTGTCGGTGGGCGCGGTGATCGCCCTGGCCGCCGCGGTGATCCCGCTGTACATCGGCTGGGGGCTGCCGGTGGCGCTGCTGGTGGCGGCCGGGCTCGGCGCGCTGAGCGGGCTGGCGGGCGGGGCGATGGTCGCGTTCGCCCGGGTGCAGCCGATCGTGGCGACGCTCGCCCTGATGATCGGGCTGCGCGGCGTCGCCTCGCTGCTCAACGGGGCGTCCGCGAAACCGGTCACCGACGGCACGCTGCTGGCCCTCGGCGCGGACGCCTTCGCGGGCGTCCCGCTGACCGCCTGGCTGGCGGCCGCCTGCGTCGCGCTGACCGCGGTGCTGGTGCACCGCACCACGTTCGGGCGGCAGTTGGTCGCGGTCGGCGACAACCGGCGGGCGGCCCGGCTGGCGGGGCTGCCGGTGCGGCGGGTGCTGCTGACGGTGTACCTGCTGTCGGGGGTGCTGGCCGCGCTGGCCGGTGCGCTGATCGTCGGGCACGGCGCCGAGGCCGACCCGGCCAACCAGGGCCGCAACATCGAACTGGACGCGATCACCGCCGTCGTGGTCGGCGGCACCCCGCTGGCCGGGGGCAGCGTCCGGGTACTGGGCACCGTCGCGGGCGCGCTGTTCATGCAGCTGACCACCGCCGTGCTCACCCAGCACGACGTGCCCGGCTCACTCACCAAGATCGTCGAGGCGGCCGTCATCTGCGTCGCCGTCTACGCCTCCCAGGAGCGTGGTACCCGATGAGCCCCACCGTCCTCACCGCGGACCGCCGGAGCGCGGAGAGCCCCGCCGAGCGGCTGGCCGCCCGCATCCAGCGGCACGGCGCGCTGACCGTGCTGGCCCTGCTGGTGCTGCTGGCCTCGGCGTTCTCGCCCGGCTTCGCGAGCACCGACAACCTGGGCGCGATCCTCGGCAACAACGCCTTCGTCTGGCTGCTCGCCCTCGGCCTGACCTTCGTCGTCCTCACCGGCGGCATCGACCTGTCGGTCGGCTCGATGTACGCGCTCGGCGGCGTGCTGGCCGCCTGGGCGGCGGAGCGGTACGGCACCTGGGCCGCGCTGCTGCTGCCGCTCGCGGTCGGCGCCGCCTGGGGCTGCGTGCACGGACTGCTGGTCGCCCGGGCCCGCACGGCCCCGTTCATCGTCACCCTGGCCGGGCTGCTCGGCGCCCGCGGCCTGCTCCAACTGGTCACCGACGAGGGCGCGACCACCCACCTGGTACCGCCCGGCTCGGCGTTCCGCGCGCTCGGCGAGGGCACCTGGACGCCGGTGCTGGTCTCCGCCGCGCTGTTCGGCCTCGGCGCGCTGCTGCTCACCCGCACCCGGTTCGGCGCCACCACCACCGCGATCGGCGGCAACGAGCACGCCGCCACCCTGATGGGCCTGCCCGTGGCCCGCACCAAGACGCTCGTCTACGTGCTGTCCGCGACGCTCGCCTGCGCCGCGGGCGCGCTCGGCGCCGCCCGGCTCGGCTCCGGCGTCACCACCGTCGGCGTCGGCTACGAACTCACCGCCATCGCCTCGGTGGTGATCGGCGGCACCCTGCTCACCGGCGGCAGCGGCTCGGTCGGCGGCACCGTCGCGGGCGTCCTGCTGCTGTCGGTGGTCCACAACCTGATCGACCGCTCCGCCTCCCAGTACGGCTCCGCCGTCACCGACACCGTCAACGGCGCCTTCCTCGCCGCCGTGGTGCTCGCCCAGGCGCTGCTCGACCGGGGACGCCGGGACGAGTGAGCGCCACCCGGCCCCCGCGCCGCGCGCCGATCCGACCGGAACCGAACGAGAGGGACCAGGGCCCATGGGCGTGAGCCTCAAGGACGTCGCGCTGCGGGCCGGAGTGTCCGCCAAGACCGTCTCCAACGTGGTCAACGACTACCCGCACGTGCGCCCCGGCACCCGCGACCGCGTCCGGCGCGCCATCGACGAGCTCGGCTACCGCCCCAACGCCACCGCCCGGCACCTGCGCACCGGACGCAGCGGCATCATCGCGCTCGCCGTCCCCGAACTCGGCAACCCCTACTTCGCCGACCTCGCCACCGCCGTCATCGACGCCGCCGCCCACCACGCCCACACCGTGCTGCTCGACCACACCGCCGGACTGCGCGCCAACGAGACCCTGGTCTCCCAGGGCTTCCGCTCCCACCTCATCGACGGACTCATCCTCAGCCCCATCCACCTGGAACGGGAGGACCTGCTGCACCGCCCCGACCGGCCGCCGCTGGTCCTGCTCGGCGAACGCGAGTACGACGCCCCGTTCGACCACATCGCCATCGACAACGTCGCCGCCGCCCGGCTCGCCGTCCGCCACCTGCTCGGCCTCGGCCGCCACCGGATCGCCTTCGTCGGCGCCCGCCGCGACAGCCGCCGCCAACCCGCCCACCTGCGGCTGCGCGGCTGGCGCGAGGAGCTCCTGGCCGCCGGGCGCACCCCCCGCGAGGACCTGGTGATCGCCACCGACGGCTACGACCGCCTCGACGGCGCCGTCGCGATGACCCGGCTGCTCGACCTGCCCGAACCCCCCGACGCCGTCTTCGCCTACAACGACCTGGTCGCCCTCGGCGCGCTGCGCGTCCTCGCCGAACGCGGCGTCAAGGTGCCCGACCAGGTCGCCGTGGTCGGCTTCGACGACATCGAGGACGGCCGCTACGGCGCCGTCACCCTCACCACCATCGCCCCGGACAAGAGCGCCATCGCCCGCCTCGCCGTCGACTGCCTGATCGCCCGGATCGAGGCCGCCCCCGACCGCACCCCGCCCCCGCCCCGCCGCATCCTGCCCGGCCACACCCTGGTCGTCCGCGAGTCCACCGCCGGACGCGCCGCGCACCGCGCCTGACCACCCGCCGACCCCCGACGAAGGAGACCGCGTTGCCGCTCCCGACCGTGACCCGCAGGCCCTTCGGCACCCTGCCCGACGGCACCCCCGTCGCCCGCTGGACGCTCGACTCCGGCACCGGCGTCCGCGCCGAGGTGCTGGAACGCGGCGGGATCCTGCACCGCCTGCACGTCCCCGACCCCGACGGCCGCCCCGCCGACGTCGTCCTCGGCCACGAGACCCTGGACGGCTACGCCGCCGACACCGCCTACCTCGGCGCCCTGGTCGGCCGCTACGCCAACCGCATCGCCCGCGGCCGCTTCGACCTCGACGGCCGCACCCACCGCGTCCCCGCCACCGACCGCGGCCACGCCCTGCACGGCGGACCCGACGGCTTCCACCGCCGCCAGTGGCGCGCCACCGCCCGGGCCGCCCCCGACCGCGCCGAACTCCGCCTCGACCTGCACAGCCCCGACGGCGACATGGGCTTCCCCGGCGCCCTGCACGTCACCGCCCGCTACACCCTCGACCGCCACGGCACCCTGCGGCTGGACTGGACCGCCCGCACCGACCGGCCCACCCCCGTCAACCTCACCCAGCACGCCTACTTCAACCTCGCCGGACCGGGCGGCACCGTCCTCGACCACCGCCTCGCCGTCGACGCCGACGCCTACCTGCCCGTCGACGCCGACGCCATCCCGCTCGGCGCCCCCGCCCCCACCGCGGGCACCCCCTTCGACCTGCGCACCCCGCACCCGCTCCGCGAACGCCTCGCCCACCCCCACCCGCAACTGCGCCGGGCCGGCGGCTACGACCACTGCTTCGTGCTCACCGCCCCGCCCGCCCCCGGCGCGCTGCGCCGCGCCGCCCGGCTGCACGGGCCGGACGGCCGCCGCCGGATGGAGGTCTGGACCACCGAACCGGGCCTGCAGGTCTACACCGGCAACGCCCTCGACGGCGACCCGCACCCCCGGCACGGCGGCCTGTGCCTGGAGACCCAGCACTTCCCCGACTCGCCCAACCGCCCCGACTACCCCGACACCGTGCTGCGCCCCGGCACCACCCGGCGCAGCACCACCGAGTACCGCTTCCCGCAGCCGGACCGGCCGTGACCGGCCCCGGCTCAGCGCGCCAGCGTGCTGCTCTCCCGCACCACCACCCGGAAGCCCGGCGTGACCCGCCGCCCCGGGCCGGTGTAGCGGCGCTCGATCCGCTCCTCCAGGCAGCGCACCGCCAGCTCGGCGATCAGCCGCTTGTCGGGCGCCACCGTGGTCAGCGACGGGATCGCGTACGCCGCCTCCTCGACGTCGTCGAACCCGACGATCGCCAGGTCCTGCGGCACCCGCAGCCCCGCCTCGTGCGCGGCCCGCAGCGCGCCCAGCGCCAGCAGGTCGTTGAAGCAGAACACCGCGTCCGGCCGCTCGGGCAGCCGCAGCAGCCGCCGCATCGCGGACGCCCCGTCCGGCCGGAAGTACGCCCGCACCGGCGGCAGCAGCTCCGGGTCGAGCGGCAGCCCGGCGTCCGCCAGCGCCTCCCGGTACCCGGCCAGGCGCTGCTCGGCGGTGGCCCGCGGCGCCGGGTCCTGCCAGCCGATCGCGGCGATCCGCCGGTAGCCCTCGTCCAGTAGGTGCCGGGTCACCTCGCGGGCGCCCGCCACGTTGTCGATGTGCACCCGGTCCGCGACCGGGCCCAGGTCGGCCTCGCCGAGCAGCACCAGCGGGATCTCCCGGGAGCGGGAGAGCAGCGCCGCCCGGTCCAGGCCCAGCGGGCTGAGGATCACCCCGTCGATCATCGGGTCGCCCAGGCCGGAGGCGATCCGCAGCTCCGCCGCCGGGTCGCCGCCGGTGTCGTCCATCAGCACCGTGATGCCCACCCGGCGGGCCGCCGCGATCACCTCCACCGCCAGCTCCGCGAAGTACGGGGACGGCAGCTCGGGGAAGGCCAGCGCGATCACCCCGCTGCGGCCGGTGCGCAGCCGGCGGGCCGTCACGTTCGGCTGGTAGCCCAGCTCGTCGACGGCCCGCTGCACCCGGGCGCGGGTCGCCTCGGCGACCGGCACCGTCCCGTTCACCACGTTCGAGACGGTCTTGACCGAGACCCCGGCCAGCTCCGCCACGTCCTTCAACCGCGGCGCCGCAGCGCCGCCACCCGGCACGGACACGCCCGCACCCTCCTCCCGCCGACCGGCGCGAGGGAGCGCGGCCGGCCTCGCCACGACGCCGCTACTACAACGTGAGAATACAAGGTCGCCGATGACCCGACAGCCGAACCGGCCGCGGAGCCGGGCCCCGCCCGCACCACCCGCGACACCGGTACCGCCCCTCGCACCCCCACCTGAAGGAGCGCACCTTGTCCAGCCGATTCATTTCGTCCGTACGGCAGTTGTGGCGCAACGCGCGCGCAGCCGCCACCGTCCTGGCGCTGCTCGTCGCCGCCCTCAGCGGCCTGCCCGGCACCGCCGCCGCGGCCACCGCCCAGCCCTGCGACCTGTACGCCTCCGGCGGCACCCCCTGCGTGGCCGCGCACAGCACCACCCGCGCCCTGTTCGCCGCCTACGACGGCCCGCTGTACCGCGTCACCCGGGCCTCCGACGGCGCGAGCACCGACATCGGCCTGCTCGCCACCGGCGGCTACGCCAACGCCCAGGCGCAGGACCAGTTCTGCAACGGCAGCACCTGCCGGATCACCCGGATCTACGACCAGACCCCCCGCCACAACGACCTCCTGCCCGGACCCGCGGGCACCGCGGGCGGCGTCGACCGCGGCGCCGACGCCGGCGAGATCGCCGTCACCGCGGGCGGCCACAAGGTCTACGGCGTGTGGATCTCGCCCGGCGTCGGCTACCGCTACACCGGCGTCGCCTCCGGGGTGGCGGTCAACGGCCAGCCCGAGGGCGTCTACATGGTCGCCTCCGGCACCCACGTCGGCGCCGACTGCTGCTTCGACTACGGCAACGCCGAATCCACCCCCGCCGACACCGGCAACGGCCACATGGACGCCGTCTCCATCGCCACCACCTGCTACTTCCCGCCGTGCAGCGGCAGCGGCCCGTGGATCGAGGCCGACCTGGAGAACGGCATGTTCCAGGGCGACAACGGCTCCAACACCGCCAACCTCGGCAACAACAGCCCCTTCGTCACCGCCGTGCTGAAGAACAACGGCCAGACCACGTACGCCCTCAAGGGCGGCAACGCGCAGTCCGGCGCGCTCACCACCTGGTGGAACGGCGCGCTGCCCAGCCGCCCCGGCTACCGGCCGATGCAGCAGGAGGGCGGCATCATCCTGGGCATCGGCGGCGACAACTCCAACCGGAACCGCGGCACCTTCTTCGAGGGCGCCATGGTCGCCGGCTACCCCGGCGACGCCACCGAGAACGCCGTCCAGGCCAACGTCACCGCCGTCGGCTACAACGGCCGCACCGACCTGCCCAACGGCCCGCAGGGCACCGTCACCGGCCCCGGCGGCCAGTGCGCGGACGTCGCCGCCGACGACACCGGCACCAACGGCGCCGCCGTCCAACTGTGGAACTGCCAGACGTACGCCGAGGACCAGCACTGGACGCACAACGCCGACGGCTCCCTCACCACCCTCGGCCGCTGCCTCGACGCCACCGGCAACGGCACCGCCAACGGCACGCCCCTGCAACTGTGGGACTGCAACGGCGGCGGCGCCCAGCAGTGGATCCAGCAGGCGAACGGCTCGCTGCTCAACCCGCAGTCCGGCCGCTGCCTGGACGACCCCAGCGGCAGCACCGCCAACGGCACCCGCCTGCAACTGTGGGACTGCAACGGCTCCACCGCACAGAAGTTCACCGCCAACGGCGGCGGCCCCGTCGCCGCCCCCGGCGGCCAGTGCGCGGACGTCGCCGCCGACGACACCGGCACCAACGGCACCGCCGTCCAACTGTGGAACTGCCAGACGTACGCGCTCGACCAGCACTGGACCCACCCCGCCGACGGCACCCTGCGCACCCTGGGCCGCTGCCTGGACGTGAACGGCAACGGCACCGCCGCCGGGACGCAGGTCGAACTGTGGGGCTGCAACGGCGTCGGCGGCCAGCAGTGGGTGCAGCAGGCCGACGGCTCGCTGCTCAACCCGCCCTCCGGACGCTGCCTGGACGCGCCCGGCGGCAGCACCGCCAACGGCACCCGGCTGCAACTGTGGGACTGCAACGGCAGCGCGGCGCAGAAGTTCGCCCTGCGCTGACGGGCCGCCAGGGCCAGCAGGGACAGCAAGGCCACCAGGGCCAGCAGGGCTCACCGGGGCCACCCGGCTGCTGAACGCCGCCGGGGGCCGCCACCGGCCCGGCCCCGCCCCGCGCGATCCGCGGGGCGGGGATGGGCCGCGCGGGTGAGTGTGGGGCTCCCCGGGGGCGAGGTCCCCGGGGCGGGTGGGGGCGGGTGCCAGAGTGTCGCTGGTTCCGATCATCAGACCGAGGACGGTGGACATCGGTGTCCCGTGACACACCCCGATCCTGGCGGGCCGCGGCCCTGCTGGTGGCAACGCTCCTCCTGGTACCGGTGGTTCCGGCCGCCGCCGACCCCGCCCCGGCACCCCCCGCCGGGGCGGGGTCCGCGTTCGACCGACTGGCCGCGGACGTCGCGGAGGCCCGGCACGCCGCCGAGGCCGCCGAGCAGAACTACACCGCCGCGGCAGGGGAGTTGGCACACCGCCGACAGCTCTCCGCGGACGCCGCCCGGCAGGTCGGCGAACAGCGCGCCCGGCTCGACGAGGCCGAATCGGAAGCCGCCCGGCTGGTCTCCGAGCAGTACCGCAGCGGCGGACTCGGCCCGCTCGCCCGGCTGTTCCTCTCCGACGGCCCCGAGGACTTCCTCGACCGCCGGCAGGACGCCGACTCCGCCTCGCGCAGCGCCGCCACCGTCCTGCGCGACCTGCGCGAGGCCCGCGACCGGATGGCGCAGCTCTCCGAACGGGCCGCGCAGGCCGAGAAGTCGGCGTCCGACGCCGCGGACGAGGCCCGGCGCTCCCTGGACCGCGCCAAGGAGGGCGCCGCCCGCACCGAGCAACTGCTCGCCGCCGCCACCGCCGAGCAGATCGGCCTGCTCGAACAGCGCGAGAACGCCCTCGCCGACGGCGCCGCGCAGCACCTGCTCGCCGCGGGCCCCGGCGGCGGGGCGTCCGCGGCGGGGCGCCGGGCCGTCGACTTCGCGCTCGCCCAGCGCGGCAAGCCGTACCTGTGGGGCGGCACCGGGCCGGACGCCTACGACTGCTCCGGCCTCACCTCGCAGGCCTGGCAGGCGGCCGGCGTCCCGATCCCGCGCACCAGCCAGCAGCAGTGGGCGGGCCTGCGCCACGTCGCCCTGCGCGACCTGCGCCCCGGCGACCTGGTCATCTACCACGCCGACGCCGGGCACGTCGCCCTCTACCTGGGCGGCGGCACCGTCGTCCACGCCCCGCACACCGGCACCGTGGTCAAGCTCGCCCCCCTCGCGATGCTCCCCGTCCTGGGCGCCGTCCGTCCCGACCCGGACGCCCCGGCCGAGGCCGCCCCGCCCGCGCTGCCGCAGCCGGCCCCGTCCCCGTTCGCGGCGCCCGCGGCCCGGAGTTGAGGGGTCGGTCGAGGCTTCAGGGCGTCACCGGGCGGACGGAGGCCCCGTCCCCGGCGCGCGGGTTGGCGCCCTCCCAGTGGAAGACCAGGGGGCCGGTGCCGCCGGGCGGGGTCAGTGCGATGCCGGTGACCGCGAACCCGGGGCGGTCGCCGGTGCCGCGGGGCAGGTAGTCGATGACGACGCGGGCCGTGCCGCCGGGCGGGAGGGTGACGGTGCGGGCGGGGGCGGCGGCGGTGGCGTGCGGGAGCAGCCAGCCGCCGGTGTCGCTGAGCAGTTCGACGGTGGGGTAGCCGGTCAGGGTGCAGGGCGCGGCGCTGCGGTTGGTCAGTTCGACCTCCTCGGTGGCCCGTTCACCGGGGCGCGCGGTGACGGTGGCGCGCAGGTCGTCCGCGGTGCAGCGGCCGCTGCCGTCCCGGACGGTCGCGGCCACCGGCTCGATCGCGGGGGCCGCCGCGGCGGTGGTGGCGGCGGGCCCGGGCGCGGTCGGGAGCGGGGCGGGGGCGGCGGGGCCGGGGTCCGCGCAGGCGGTGAGGGCGAGGCCGAGGACGGGGCCGAGGGCGGGCAGCAGGACGGCGGCGGGCAGGCGGCGCAGGTGCATGGCGGTGGGTCCCACTCGTGGTTCGGCGGCCCGGGCGGCTGGCCGGGGCGGGGCTGGCGGTCGGTCGGCGGATCGGTCGGCGGGTCGTGCTGCGGGTCGTGCTGCGGCCCGGGCGGCGGCCCGGGCGGCGGGGCCGGTGGGGGCGGGCCGGGAGGCGTTCCGGGTCCGGCGTGCGGCCATGCTGGCGCAGGTGGATCAACATCGGATCAACGCCCGCGGGCGGCGGCCGCGGAGCCTGTAATTCCGCAGTAACGGCCGCTCCCTACCTTCGGGGAATCCTGCTCCCTCCCTGGAGGATTCCCCCTCATGCACCTGCCCCGACAGAACCGGCGCAGAACGGCTCTCTGGGCCACTGCCGCACTGACCGTGACGGCCGGCCTGACCGCGTCCCCGCTGCCCGCCGCGGTGGCCGCCGCCCCCGCCCCGTCCGGCTCCGCCACCGTCCAGGTGGACCCGGCCCTGACCAGCGCGGTGGCGCACGGCCAGGACGCCACCTTCTTCGTGGTGCTGAAGGACCGCGCCGACCTCGGCAAGGCCAAGGGCAAGGGCTCGCACGCCGAGCAGGCGAAGGCCGCCTACCGGGAGCTGCAGGACACCGCGCAGCGCAGCCAGGGCGCGCTGAAGAAGTTCCTGGACGAGGAGAAGGTCGGCCACCAGGACTACTGGATCGCCAACGCCGTCCAGGTCACCGGCGACGCGAAGCTGATCGCGAAGCTGGCCGGGCGCGCTGACGTGCAGAAGATCGTCAAGGCGGGGACGTACCACATAGATGACACCGAGGTGTCGGCCGCGACCACCGCCGAGACGAGCAGTGACGGCACGCCCGAGTGGGGCGTGAAGGACATCGAGGCCGACCAGGTGTGGTCGCAGTACGACGCGCGCGGCGAGGGCATCGTCATCGCCAACGTCGACTCCGGCGTGCAGTACGACCACCCGGACCTGGTCGACAACTACCGCGGCAACAACGGCGACGGCACCTTCACCAACGACTACAACTTCTACGACCCGACCGGGAACTGCGCCACCCCCAGCACCCCGTGCGACAACAACGGCCACGGCACCCACACGATGGGCACCATGGTCGCCAAGAACGGCATCGGCGTCGCCCCGAACGCGAAGTGGATAGCGGCCAAGGGCTGCGAGTCCTCGCAGTGCTCGGACGAGTACCTGCTGAAGGCCGGGCAGTGGATCCTGGCGCCGACCGACCACAACGGCAACAACCCGCGGCCCGAGATGGCGCCGAACATCGTCAACAACTCCTGGGGCGGCGGCGACACCACCTTCTACCAGGACATCGTCGAGGCCTGGAACTCCGCGGGCATCTTCGAGGCGTTCGCGGCGGGCAACGACGGCGACGGCACCACCTGCTCGACCTCGCACGCCCCCGGCTCGCAGGCCCCGTCCTACGGCGTCGGCGCGTACGACGTGAACGGCAAGATCGCGAACTTCTCCGGCTTCGGCCCGTCCCTGGTGGACGGCTCGGCCAAGCCGAACATCTCCGCCCCCGGCGTCAACGTCCGCTCCACCTGGCCGGGTTCGCAGTACATGGCGGAGTCCGGCACCTCGATGGCCACCCCGCACGTGGCCGGTGCGGCCGCGCTGCTGTGGTCGGCCGCGCCGAGCCTGATCGGTGACATCGAGGGCACCCGCGCCCTGCTCAACCAGGGCGCCCGGGACGTCGACGACACCCACTGCGGCGGCACCGCCGGCATGAACAACGTGTGGGGCGAGGGCAGGCTCGACATCCTCAAGTCCGTCGACCTGGCCCCGCACACCGCCGTGAACATCACCGGCAAGGCCACCGACAAGGCGACCGGCGCCGCGCTGCCCGGCATCGTGGTGCGGATCACCGACGCCGCGGGCGACACCCGCACCGTCACCACCGCCCCCGACGGCTCCTACCGCCTCGCGCTGGCCCCCGGCAGCTACGACGTCGCCGCTTCCGGCTACGGCTACGCGAACTTCGCGCTCAAGGGCCTGACGGTCGCCGCCGGGCAGCCGCAGACCGTCCCGCTGGCGATGACCGCCGTCGCCACCCACGCCGTCACCGGCACCGTGCTGGACGTCACCGGCAAGCCGCTGGCGGGCGCCGTCGTCGAGCTCACCGGCACCCCCGTCGCCTCCGTGGTCTCCGGCAAGGACGGCTCGTACAGCCTGGGCCAGGTCGCCGAGGGCAGCTACACGCTGACCGTCAAGCCCGTCCAGCCCGTGCTGTGCAACGGCGTGTGGACCGGCCCGCTGGCCGTCGCCGCCGACACCGCCAAGACCGTGCAGACCCCGGCCCGCACCGACAACTCCGGCACCAGCTGCGCCCCCACCGCGTACAGCTGGGTCAAGGGCGCCAGCAAGGTCGCGCTCAGCGGTGACGAGGACGCCAAGACCGTCACCCTGCCGTTCCCGGTCACGTACTACGGCGTGACGTACACCAGTGCCTCCGTCACCACCAACGGCCTGGTCAACTTCCTCCAGCCGCGGATCGGCGACTACGCCAACACCGCGCTGCCCACCCCGTACCAGCCCAACGGCGTCGTCGCCCCGTTCTGGGACGACCTGACCCTCGACAAGAAAGCCACCGTCACCACCGCCACCACCGGCACCGCGGGCAAGCGCACCTTCGCCGTGGTCTGGGACAACGTCCCGCTGGCCGCCGACAGCTCGAAGCGGGTCAGCTTCGAGGTGCTGTTCGACGAGGCCACCGGCGCGATCACCTTCCAGTACCAGAACGTGCCCGGCGCGGGCTCCGGCGCCACCGTCGGCATCGAGAACCAGGCCGGCACCGACGCCCTCCAGTACTCCTTCAACCAGGCCGTCCTGACCAACGGCTCGGCGATCCGCTTCACCCAGGGAGCCAAGTGATGACCACCCACCGCAGAGCCCTCCGGCTCGCCTCCACCCTGGTCGCCGCAGGCCTGGCCCTCACCGCCGCCCCGTACGCGCTGGCCGCCGACGCCACCGCCGGGACCGACGGCGTGGTCAAGCTGACCGACGCCCAGGCCCAGGACATCAGCGCCCGGCTGAACGCCGACCTCTACCCGCAGGCCACCGCCACCGCCACCGACAGCGCCGACACCGCCCCCGCGGGCGACACCGGCACCGGCGGCAGCGGCAGCCAGCTGGACGCCCACGCGCCCGTCACCTTCACCGCCGGCTCCACCCTGGAGGGCGTGCGCGGCCTGGCCAAGACCGTCCCGGCCGGTGCCGACGGCAGCTACTTCACCCTGCACAGCCTCGGCAACGTCCAACTGCACAAGGCCGACGGCTCCACCGCCTGGGCCCGCACCAACGCCTCGCTGTACGCCGACTGGCAGGTCAAGCCGCTGCGCCCCTGGGACACCGAGCCGTACCCGGCCCGCATCCCGCTCGGCTACAACCCGCTCGACCCGTTCGGCTCGGACTCCCGCCAGGGCTACGACACCGGCGACCTCACCGGCGACGGCGTGCCCGACCTGGTGGTCTCCGCGACCGTCGGCGAAGCGCCCTACCGGCCGTTCACCTCGCCCGGCTCCGCGCTCACCTACGGCTCCTTCGTCACCGTCCTGGACGGCTCCACCGGCAGGACCCTGTGGTCCAAGCTGTACGCCACCTCCACCATCGTCCGGATCGTCGACGGCACCCTGCTGGTCTCCGACGCGCCGAGCAACAACACCAGTGCGGCCCGCACCAGCACCGCCACCCTCACCGGCATCCAGTTCGGCTACGCGGACGGCAAGCTCACCCCGACCTCGACCTGGACGTACGACACCGGCGTCAGCAAGGCGAGCGGCGAAGCCGCCTGGGGCGACCTGGTGGAGCTCGGCGGCGGCAAGGTCGCGGTCTCCTTCGACCGCCGCAGGACCGCCACCGCGCCCGCCCGCACCACCACCTTCGTGCTGGACACCGCCGACGGCTCGCTCGGCTGGCAGACCGACGGCGACCTGCTGGGCCGCCAGCTGCACCTGGACGCCGCGCGCCACCGGGTCGTCGCGGTCGAACAGGCGGACTACTTCGAAGCCCTGAGCTACTCCCTGGTCTCCTACGACCTGGCCACCGGCGCCCGCACCGTGCTCGACACCCGGGTCAACACGATGGTCACCGCGATGAGCATCGGCGACGCCGCCGACGGCTCCGGCGACGAGTACGTGGTGAGCGAGTCCACCCTGGACAACGCCATCTACGTGAACTCCAGCACCATCCGGGTGCTGGACGGCGCCGACGGCTCCACCGTCCGGTGGACCTCCACCACCAAGCGCACCGCGGACGGCGGCGACGGCCCCAGCACCTGGAGCCTCGACGCGGTCGGCGGCACGCTGTACGCCAGCGCCCAGGACGGCACCGACACCGACACCGCCGCCAACGTCTCCGGGCTGCGCTACGGCGTGCTCACCGCGTACAACGGCAACGGCAAGGTCCGCTGGCAGGAGAAGGCCACCAACGCCTCGCCGCGCTTCCAGCAGATCGACGGCAGCACCGTGCGCACCGTCGACCAGCAGCAGAACATCCACACCTACAACCTCGGCAACGGCAAGCAGAAGAGCCTCACCCCGCTCCAGGGCGACCTCAACTACGCCGCCGCCACCGACCTCGACGGCGACGGCAAGCAGGACGTCATCGCGGGCGGCACCTCCGACGGCGTCTGGGCCTACTCCGGCCCCTCGCTGCTGTCGGGCACCCCGAAGCAGCTGTGGCGGGCCACCGTCCCCGGCGAGGTGCACGCCGTCGCCACCGGCGACGTCAACGGCGACGGCAAGCCCGAGGTCGTGGTCGCCGCCGACACCGCGACCGTCGTCCTCGACGGCGCCACCGGCCAGGTGCTGACCACCATCGACGGCGGCGGGAAGTACGTCCGCTCGGTGACGCTCGCCGACCTGGACGGCGACGGCAAGCAGGAGATCCTCGTCCCCACCGACGCGCTGCGCGCCTACAAGGGCGACGGCACGGCGCTGTGGACGTACGCCGCCCCGGCCGGCTCCGGCGAGGTCGTCTTCTCCGACGCCGTGGTCTCCGAAGGCAGGGTGTTCGCCCAGTACTCGGGCATCGGCGCCATGCAGCAGGCCGACTCGGTGCAGAACGGTGTCGCCCTGGACGCCGCCAAGGGCACCCTGCTCTGGCAGGCCGACCCCAAGGCGCCCGCCGAGGCCGTCGACGGCAAGATCCACGGCGCGCTGCTCGACCACGCCGTCTACGCCTCGCCGAAGATCCCGTACGCCGACGGCCACGCCATGGTCTACACCTGGCTGATCTCGGCCGTCCCCGGCGGCATCAGCGGTGGCGGCACCGACCTGGTCAGCCCGATGTCGGTCACCGAGATCCGCGACGGCCGCACCGGCGAGGTGCTGCACCAGAAGGTGGCCGGCGGCCCCTGGTCGCACGGCAACTTCTTCACCGGCGAGGACGGCGACGGCCTCCAGGAGATGGGCTTCGGCGTGCTGCGCCAGTACCTGGCGGGCGGCGAGGACCGCTGGACCTCCGTCACCGCGCCGCTGCGCACCGCGCAGTTCATCACCGGCCCCGACGGGAAGAAGCTGCTGGTCGGCGGCGTCGAGGGCGGCCTGGCCGCCTACGACCCGGCGATCGTCGGCGACGGCAACGCCTTCCACTCCTCGATCGGATCCGCCAACGCCCGCGGCGGCCGCGACTACCTCGCCGTCGATCTGGACGGCGACGGCAAGGAGGAGATGATCTCGCTCAACTACGACGCCCTCGGCGTCAACCGGGCCGCCAAGATGCTCGGCGGCGGGGTGCTGTCGATCGACAACGGCATTCACCAGATGACGACGTACAAGCTCTCCTGAACCCCTTCACCGGACCTCTGCAGAATCGTCCGGACGAGTAAAGGACGGGTACCCCGCAGGCTCCTGCCTGCGGGGTGCTCGGCTTGTTCGTGTACTGTTACCGGCCTTATGGGCGCACGAGAGACGAACCGGACGGACACCGCACCACCCATGCTGCGCCTTTACCTCTTCGAGGGATTCCGGGCCGAACGCGACTCCGGGCCGCCACTGGCCGAACGCTGGCCCCGGCCTGGCGCCCGCGCCCTGGTCAAGGTCCTCGCGGTCGCCCCCGGCCACCGGCTGCACCGTGAGGAGGTGATGGACCTGTGCTGGCCCGACGCCGACCCCGCCGCCGCCGCGGGCAGCCTCCGGGTCGCCCTGCACGCCGCCCGGCACGCCCTGGAGCCCGAACTCGCCCCCCGCGCCGCCTCGTCCTACCTCAAGGCCGACGGCGGACTGCTGCTGCTCGACCCCACCGCCGTCTGGATCGACGCCGACCACGCCGAACAGGCCGCCGAGGACGCCCTCGCCGACGGCCGGGCCGAACGACTCGCGGACGCAATACGCCAGTTCACCGGCGAACTGCTCCCCGAGGACCGCTACGCGCACTGGGCCGGAGCCCGCCGCACCCGGCTCGCGCAACTGTGCGAACAGCTCCTGCTGCGGCTCGCCTCCGCCCACCTCGACCAGGACCGCCCCGAGGACGCCGCCGCCTGCGCCGAACAGGTCCTCGCCACCAGCCCCGCCGAGGAACTCGCCCACCGCCTGCTCATCGACGCCTGCCTGCGCCAGGGCCAGCGCCGCCGCGCCCTGCGCCAGTACCACCAGTGCCGCGAGGTGCTCGACGCCGAACTCGGCATCCGCCCCGGCCCCGAGACCGAACGCCTGCACCGCGCCGCCCTCGCCGCCGCCCCCGCCCCCGCCCCTGCCGGAGCCGCGCTCCCGGCCCGGCTGCGTAGTGCCGCGCCCGCCCGGTTGCACGGCCGCGAGGTGGAGTTGGGACGGCTGCTGGACCCGGCCGGGCCGCCGGTGCGGCTGCTCACCGGCGAAGCGGGCATCGGCAAGACCCGCCTGGCCGCCGAGGCCGCCCGCCGGGCCGCCGCCGACGGCAGCGCCGTGCTGTGGGGCAGTGGCCAGGACGCCGAGGACCACACCCCCTACGGCGTCTTCGCCGCCGCCCTCGACGGCTGGCTCGCCGAGCACGACCCCGCCGAACGGGCCCGGGTCGGCGCCGAGTACCCCGAACTCGCCGCCTTCCTGCCCTCGCTCGGCCAGGTGCCCACCGGCGCCGCCCGCAGCCCCGAGGAGGAACGCGACCGCCTGTTCCGGGCCGGGGCCGCCCTGCTCGGCGACCTCGCCGCCACCCGCCCCGTCCTGGTCGTCCTCGACGACCTGCACGCTGCCGACACCGGCTCCTACCAGCTGCTCGGCCACCTCGCCCGGCGCGCCCACGACCGCCGCACCCCGCTGCGCTTCCTCGCCACCTACCGCGAGGAGGAACTCCCCGACGGCGACGCCCGCCGCCGCGCCGTCGCCGCCCTGCTCCGCCAGCAGCTCGCCGTCCGCGAGGAACTCGGACGCCTCGACCAGGCCGCCGTGCTGGCCGCCGTCCGCGACGCCACCGGCCGCCCGCCCCGCCCCGACGTGTGGGAACTCTCGCTCGGCAACCCGCTGTTCGCCCTCGAACTCGCCCGCGGAGGAGGCCCGGAGGACGACCCGGCGCACCCGCCCGCCGGGGTGCGCGACCTGGTCGGCGAACGGCTCCTGAAACTCGACCCGGCCGCCCGCCGCTTCGTGGAGGCGCTGTCGGTGGCCGGCGTCGAGGCGGCCCTCGCCGAACTCCTCGACGTCGCCGAACACGGCCTGCACCCGCCCGTCACCGGCGCAGCCGCCGCCGACGCCGTCGAACACGCCATCGCCGCCGCCCTCATCGAAGAACGCCAGGTCGTCACCGCCGGACGCGCCGAGGCCGGACTCGCCTTCCGCCACCCCCTGGTCCGGCTCACCTGCTACGACGGCCTCTCCGCCGTCCGCCGCCGCCAGCTGCACACCGCCTACGCCCAGGCCGTCCAGCGCCGCCGCCCCGACGCCGTCGACGCCCTCGCCTCGCACTTCACCCGCGCCGACGACCCGCGCGCCGCCGACTACCTGCGCCGCGCCGCCGAACGCGCCGCCGCGCTCTACGCCAACGACACCGCCGACCGCTACTACCGCGACCTCGTCGCCCGCCTCGACGTCGACGCCGCCCGCGCCCGCCTCGCCCACAGCCAGGTCCTGCGCCGGATGGGCGAACCCGGCCGCGCCGCCGACGTGCTGCGCACCGCCCTCGCCGAGTTCCTCGACCGCGGCGACCACGACGACACCGTCGCCACCGCCGCCCACCTCGCCGAAGCGCTCTTCCGGGCCGGGGAACTCGACGAGGCGCTCGCCGTCCTGGCCGCCCACCCGCCGCAGGAGCACGCCGGCCCCGAGGCCCGCGCCCTGCACCACCTCGCCCGCTCCAACCTCGACAAGACCCAGGGCCACTACCAGGACGCCTACCTGGCCGCCCGCCGCGCCCAGGACCCGGCCGAACGCGTCCCCGGACCGAACGGCCAACTCCTGCAAGCCCGTTCGCACGCCACGCAGGCCATCAACCTCGGCCTGGCCGGCCGCTTCGGCGAGGCCCGCAGGGCCGGCGACCGCGCCCTCGCCCCCGCCCAGGCCTACGGCGACCCCGTACTGCTCGGCTCCGTCCTGTCCACCCTGCGCGAGAACGCCCGCCGCCACGGCCGCCTGCACGACGCCGTCCGCTTCGGCCGCCAGGCCCTCGACCACGCCCGCCAGTCCGGCGACCCCCTCGCCACCGCCTTCGAACAGCTCAACCTCGCCGAACTCCACCTCCTGCTGGAGGAGAACGACACCGCCGCCCAGTACGCCGAAGCCGCCGTCGCCGCCGCCGACTGGGACGACGCCTGGTCACTGCCCTACGCCCTCGCCGTCCTCGCCCGCGTCCTACTGCGCACCGGCGACACAGCGCGCGCCGCCGCCCTGCTGGAACGGGCCGGCACCCCCGGCGACGAACAGGCCCACCACGAAGTCCGGCGCGCCCGCGCCCTGCTCGCCCTGCGCGGCGACGACCCCGCCACCGCCCTCGCCGTCCTCGGCGCCGACGCCGCCGAACGGGCCCCCGAACTCGCCGCCTACGCCCACCTGGCCGCCGGACGCCCCGCCGAGGCCGCCCGGATCGCCGCAGCCGAAGCCACCCGCGCCCACGCCAGCGGCGAACGCCTCGCCGAGACCGAGGCCCTCATCGCCCACGCCACCGCCGCCACCCGCCTCGGCGACGACGCCACCGCCCGCACGGGTCGGCGGGGAGGTGGACCAGGAGGCGCTGGTCGTCGTCGGCGGGGAGCTGGAGCGTCTCGTAGGACAGCCGCAGCTCGCCGGCCTCCGGGTGGTGCAGCCGCTCCGTGCCGGTGGCGTCCGGCAGGCCGGGCAGGTTCGCCAGCCGGTCGGTGAACTCCGGGCCCGCCGCGAGCGCCAACTCGTCCATCAGCGCCGCGACCTGGGCGTCCGAGCGGCCGGGGCCCTGCTTGAGGGCGGCCACCTGCTGGTCGGCGGCCCGCGCCCAGTCCGGGTAGGCGGTCCGGGCCCGCGGGTCGGTGAGGACGTAGCGGGCCAGGTTCGGCCGCGGGCCGTCCAGCAGGCCGAGGGGCTCGGCCAGGCGCCGGTAGGCGGCGGTGCAGGCGAGGATCTCGCCGAGCCGGTTGAGCACCAGCGCCGGGGCCGGTTCGAGGTGGTCGAGCAGCGCCCGCACGGTCGGGCGCACGGCGCGGTTCGGCGCCGCGCCGCCGGTGCAGGTGAACTGCCCGCCCAGCGCCTTGCCCAGCCGGTGCAGGTGGACCCGCTCGGCCGTGCCCAGCCGCAGCGCGTCGGCCAGGGCGGCGAGCACCGGCACGGACGGGTGCCGGTCGCGTCCCTGCTCCAGCCGGGTCACGTACTCGACGCTGACCCCCGCCAGGGTCGCCAGCTCCGCCCGCCGCAGGCCGGGCGTGCGGCGGCGCGGCCCGGCGGGCAGGCCCACCTCGGCCGGGGTGACGGCCTCGCGGCGGGTGCGCAGGAACAGTCCCAGTTCGTTGTCGCTCACCCGTCGAACGTAACAGCCGCGCCCCGTACGGAGGGTGGCCCCGGTACTACCAGTCTCGGCGCGGCCTCCCCGGGCCCGCCGCGGCCCGCCAGTCTGGAGCGGTGCCGCCCCGGACGGGGCGCCGCCCCCGGACCCCAGGAGACGTGATGACCAGTCAGCCGCTCAACCTCGCCGTGATCGTCGGCAGCGTCCGGGAGGGCCGCTTCGGCCCGGTGGTCGCCCGCTGGATCGCCGACCGGGCCGCCCGGCACGGCCGCTTCACGGTCGACCTGATCGACCTCGCCGAGACCCCGGTCCCGCTCGAACTCCCGTCCGTCCCACCGGCCCTGGAGCCGAACCCGCCCCGCACCGCGGCGCTGCAGCAACTCGCCGACCGGCTCGCCGCCGCCGACGCCGTGGTGGTGGTCACCCCCGACTACAACCGCAGCTTCCCGGCCTCGCTGAAGGCCGCCATCGACTGGCACTACACCCAGTGGCAGGCCAAGCCGATCGGCTTCGTCGGCTACAGCGGCGCCAGTGGCGGCCTGCTCGCCATCGAGCAACTCCGGCAGGTCTTCAACGAGTTGCAGGCCCACACGGTGCGGGACTACGTCTCCTTCCCGCGCTACTACCTGCTCTTCGCCCCCGACGGCACCCTGATCGACCCGGAGGGCCCGGAGGCCGCGGCCAAGGCGATGCTCGACCAGCTCGACTGGTGGGGATCCGTCCTGCACGACGCCCGCCGCGACCGCCCGCTCACCGCGAACTGACGCCCCGGCCCGCCGACGGGCGGCTCGACGGCGGGTCGGCTTGGCAGGATGGTCCCCGGACGGCGGCCCGAGGGCGGGTCGCGGGAGCGGGAGGTGCGGGACGTGGGCGGCTGGGAGCGGGCACTGGACGCGGCGGGGGTGCGGGAGCCCGGGCTGCGGGCCGCGTACGGGCGGCAGCGCGAGCAGGTCGCGGCGTACAAGCGGGAGGTGGCGCTGGCCGCGGGGCTGCTGCTGCCGCCCGCGACCGTCCCGCACGTGATCGCCGCGACCGCGTTCATGCACCGCACCGACGACCTGCTCGACAGCGGCCCGCCCGACGCCCGCCGCGCCGCCTCCGCCCGCTGGCGCGAGCAGGTCACCGCGGCGCTCGACGCGGGCGACAGCGCGGACCGGGACCTGCGGCCGCTGCTGGACAGCGTCGCGGCCCGCCCCGTGCTGCGCGGCCGGGTGCTGGACTTCCTCGCCGTCGCGGACGCCGACCTCGACTTCGCGGGCTTCGCCACCGAGGACGACTACCAGGCCTACCTGGACGGGTACTCGCTGCCCGGCTTCATGGTCGTCGCCGCGCTGCTCGGCCCCGACGGCGACCAGCGCGCCTACCGCGCCGCCTGCCGGACCTTCATCGACTCCAGCCAGCGCCTCGACTTCGTCAACGACCTCGCCGAGGACCTCGCGGACGGCCGCCTCACCCTCCCGCGGCAGACCCTGGCCGAGCACGGCGTCACCCGCGCCGACCTGGAACGCCCCGCGGCCACCCCCGCCGTGCGGGCCCTGCTCGGCGCGCTGCTGGACCGCTCCGACCGCGACCGCGACCGCGCCGTCGACGCCGGGATCGCCGAGCTCGCCCCGCCCGCGCACCGGCCGATGGTCCGCTGCATCCTCGGCGTCGAACGGCTCACCGCCGCCGCGGCCCGCGCCGACCTCGACGCCCTGCTGCGGCGCTCCGCGAGCCCCGCGAAGCCGGGCCTGCTGCGGCTGCTGGGCCGCGAGTACCTGCGGGCCCGGCGCCTGCGCTGAGGCGGGAGGGAGGGGAGCGGACGGGCGGGCGGTAAGGCGGGCGGCCGCGGGCCGTCAACTGCCGTGCTGCTCGGTCATGGTGGCGCCCGCCGCCGTCCGGGGCCGCAGGAACGCGGTGGGCGGCAGGCCGCCGTCGGCCGGGCGGGCGGCCTCGGCGGTGGACGGGTCGGTGGAGGCGAACAGGTCGGCCGCGGGGGCGTCCCAACTGTTGCCGGTGGAGCGGGAGTCCGGGCCGCGCTGGACGTCCCGGCCGTTGCCGAGGGCGGCGTCGGCGGACAGCTCGGCCGCCGCGTCCGGGAGGTAGAAGCCGAAGAGCGCGTTGCGGAAGGCGGAGTTGCCGGCCAGTCGCAGCGCGCCCGGGTTGCCCTCGTCGTTGAAGCCGAGGCCGGAGTTGTCCCAGGCGGCGTTGTTCACCACCAGGTGCGCCACCGCCGTCCGGCCGTCCCCGCCGCCCAGGGTGAAGCCGTTGCCGTTGCGGTACGACCAGTTGCTGTCCACCGTCACCGGGCTGGTGAAGCCGCCCAGGTCGAGGCCGTCGGTGGCGTTGTCGTGGAGGCGGTTGCCGCGCACCACGTTGCCCCCGCCCGAGCCGAAGGTCAGGCCGAGCCCGATGCCCGCCGTGCCCGCGGCGTCCCGGTTGTCGTAGAAGTCGCTGTCCAGCACCGCGTTCCCGCTCGTCCCGGCGTCCCGCAGCAGCAGCCCCGAACGACCGTTGCCGTGGAACGCGACCCGCTGGAACACCGTCGAGCGGCAGCCGCTGCACACCCAGCCGTGCCCGGCCGCGCCGCGCAGCTCCAGCCCCTGGACGGTCCAGAAGCCGCCGGTCTGGGTCACCGCCCAGGCGGAGGCGGGCAGCGCGGAGGCGTCCAGCACCGGGTGCTCGTCGCGGTAGGCGGAGAGCGTGATCCGTTGCGTCCCGGTGCCCGTGGTGCCGATGCCCACCGGCGCCGCCAGCCGGTACGTGCCGCCGCGCAGGGCGATCGTCTGCCCCGGCCGGACGACCGCCGCGGCCCGTGCCAGGGACGCGAACGGGTGCGCCAGCGAGCCGTCCGCGTCGTCCGAGCCGTCCGGTGCGACGTACAGGTCGGCGACCGCCACGCCGGGGAACGCGGCCGGGGGCGCGGCTTCCGCCGACCGGGCGGCGGTGGCGGACGGGGAGGCGGAGGGCGAGGCGACGGCGGAAGGGGAGGGCGGCGCGGCGGGGGACGGCGCGGCCGGGGCGGTGGCGCCGGGCGCCGGGGGGTGCGGGGCGGGGGAGTCCGGGCCCGACCACGGGACGACGGCCAGCAGTACCGCCGTCGCCACGGTGGCGGCGCCCGCGGCCGTCCACGCGGTGACCCGGCCCGCGGTGCTCCGGCCCGCGGCGGGGACGCCCTTGCGCAGCGCGGCACCCAGCCCGTCCGCGAGCCGGTCCGGCACCAGCAGCACGCCGAGGCCGGGCAGCAGCCGCTCCGGCGGGACCATCCCGGCCGCGCGGCCCCCGCACTCGGCGCACTCGCGCAGGTGCCGGGCCAGCCGCTTGCGCCACACCGAGCCGGGCCGGCCGTCCCACCCGGCCGCGGCCCGTTCCAGCCCGGCGCAGCGCGGTTCGGCGTCCAGCGCCCGCACCAGCGAGCGGACCAGGTCGAGTTGGGCCTTCATCCGCTTCAACCTGACCGCGGCGTGCGACGGTTCGACGCCGAGGGCGGCGGCGAGCTCGGCCCGGTCGAGGTCGCCGAGCACCTCCTGCCACCACAGGGCCAGGAGTTGGCGGTCGGCCTGGTCCAACCAGGCGGTGGCGCGGACGAGTTCGCGGCGCTGGGCGGAGAGGGCCAGCTCGGCGACGCTCCGGTCGGCGAAGTCGGTGCCCGGGTCGGGGACGTCCAACGCCTCCAGGCGGTGCGGCAGTTCGAGCACCCGGCGGCGCCCGTGCTCCTGGACCCGGCGGTAGGCGATCGCCACCAGCCAGGACCTGAAACGTTCGGGCTCGCGCAGTCCCGCCAGGCCGCGCACCGCCCGCAGCATGGTCTCCTGGGTCAGGTCGTCGGCCTCGCCGGGGCCGACGGCCCGGGCGATCAGGTGGTGCACCAGCGTCAGGTGCGCGCCCAGCAGCCGTTCCAGGGCCGCCGCGTCCCCCGCCTGGGCCGCCGCCACCAGCCGCGGGACGTCCGTCCCGGCCTCCCGCCGACCGTCCACGAGCACCGCCGCCACCCCTCCCGTCCCGACCGGCCGACCGACCGGCCGCACCGGGGTCCGCATCCTGGCATGACCGCGCCCGGCCAGTAAAGCGGTTCGGTGCCCGGCGGCCCCCGACACGCCCGGGGCGGCTGCCGAACGTGCGCCGTATCGCACAGGTGAGATATGTTCGCGCGGTGACCGAAGACTACCTCTCCCGCATCGGCAAGCTCGTCCGCGCCGCCCGCACCCACAAGGGCTGGACGCAGAGCCAGCTCGCCGCGGCCCTCGGCACCACCCAGAGCGCGGTGGCCCGGATCGAGTCCGGCGGCCAGAACATCGGCCTGGACCTGGTCGCCCGGATCGGCGAGGCGCTCGACAGCGAGATCGTCTCGCTCGGCGTGGCCGGGCCGATGAACCTGCGGGTGGTCGGGGGCCGCACCCTCTCCGGCAGCATCGAGGTCCGCACCAGCAAGAACGCCTGCGTCGCGCTGCTCGCCGCCTCCCTGCTCACCACCGGCCGCACCACCCTGCGCCGGGCCGCCCGGATCGAGGAGGTCTACCGGCTGCTGGAGGTCCTCGCCAGCATCGGCGTGCGCCACCGCTGGATCAACGACGGCGTCGACCTGGAGATCACCCCGCCCGCCGAACTCGACCTCTCCGCCATGGACGAGGACGCCGCCCGGCGCACCCGCAGCATCCTGATGTTCCTCGGCCCGCTGCTGCACCGCGCCGACCGCTTCGAGATCCCCTACGCGGGCGGCTGCGACCTCGGCACCCGCACCATCCAGCCCCACCTGTCGGCCCTGCGCCAGTTCGGCCTGCACGTCAGCGCCACCACCGGCACCTACCGGGCCAGCGTGGACCGCGGGGTCTCCCCGCAGCGCCCCATCGTCCTGACCGAACGCGGCGACACCGTCACCGAGAACGCGCTGCTCGCCGCCGCCCGCCACCCCGGCACCACCGTCATCCGCAACGCCAGCGCCAACTACATGGTCCAGGACCTGTGCTTCTTCCTGGAACTGCTCGGCGTCGAGGTCGAGGGCATCGGCACCACCACCCTCACCGTGCACGGCAAGGCCGTCATCGACGCCGACGTCGACTACGCCCCCTCCGAGGACCCGGTCGAGGCGATGAGTCTGCTCACCGCCGCCGTCGTCACCAACTCCGAACTCACCATCCGCCGCGTCCCGATCGAGTTCGTCGAGATCGAGCTCGCCGTCCTCGACGAGATGGGCCTCGACTGCGAGCGCGGCCCCGAGTACCCGGCCGCCAACGGCCGCACCCGGCTGACCGACCTCACCGTGCGCCCCTCCAAGCTGGTCGCGCCGATCGACAAAATCCACCCGATGCCGTTCCCCGGCATCAACATCGACAACCTGCCGTTCTTCGCCGCGATCGCCGCCTGCGCCCACGGCACCACCCTGGTCCACGACTGGGTGTACGAGAACCGCTCGGTCTACCTCACCGAACTCGGCCGGGTCGGCGCCAACGTCCAACTCATGGACCCGCACCGCGTCCTGGTCGAGGGCCCCACCCGCTGGCGCGCCGCCGAGATGATGTGCCCCCCGGCGCTGCGCCCCGCGATGGTCCTGCTGCTGGCGATGCTGGCCGCCGAGGGCACCTCCGTCCTGCGCAACGTCTACGTGATCAACCGCGGCTACGAGGACCTGGCCGCGCGCCTCAACTCGGTCGGCGCGCAGATCGAGGTCTTCCGCGACATCTGAGGCGGCTGAGGCCTCCGAGGCCGTCGGCGCGGCGCGCGCCGGGAGCATCGCACCAGTGCTGTGGGGCCGTCCCGACTCCGGTCGGGGCGGCCCTTCCGCGTGCCCTTCCGCGTGCCCGCTGCCTGCCCGCTGCCCGCCCGCCGCGGGGCTCCGCGGGCGTCGCCGGAGAACCCGCCGGAAATCCCGCCGAAAAGTTTTTGTCATCCCGCCGGACCAACCCCGTCTACAAGGGTGCTGCGGGCCGACCCGGTCGGCAGCGCGGGTTCCCTGTGCAGAGAGGACGGACCGGTGTCCGGAAGATTGCGTGGTGCGGCGGTGGCCGCGGTGGCCGCGGTGGTGCTCGGGGCGGGGGTGGTCTCGGTCGCCCCGGCCGAGGCCGTGACGTTGCCCGCTGCTGGGACGTACCAGTTGGCGGTGGCGAAGAGCGGGATGTGTCTGGACGTTCCGTCGGGTTCGAC
>NZ_JNYE01000107.1 GCF_000717185.1 Kitasatospora phosalacinea
AGCGCCGATGGTACTGCAGGGGGGACCCTGTGGGAGAGTAGGACGCCGCCGAACAATCATTGTGGGAAAGCCCCCTGACGGGATGTCAGGGGGCTTTCTTGTTGTAGGGTCAGTCTCGCACAGTTGTCGGTGGTTAGTACAGGAGGCTCCGCACCGTGGAGGTCCAGGAGACGCGAGTTCAGACCGACCGGGTCCTCACGATCCCGAACCTGTTGAGCATGGCTCGGCTGGTGGGCGTGCCGATCTTTCTGTGGTTGGTGCTGTGGCCGGTCTTCGGGGGGCCGAAGAACGACGGGTGGGCGATCGTCGTCCTGATGTTGAGCGGGGTCAGTGACTACCTGGACGGGAAGCTGGCCCGGCGGTGGGGGCAGATCAGCCGGCTGGGGCAGTTGTTGGACCCGGCTGCGGACCGGTTGTACATCGTGTCGACGTTGGTGGGGTTGACCTGGCGGGAGATCCTGCCGTGGTGGTTGACGGCGTTGCTGGTGGCGCGGGAGGCGTTCGTCGGGGTGGTGCTGTTGCGGCTCAACCGGGCGGGTTACGGGCCGTTGAACGTGAGTTTCCTGGGGAAGGCGGCGACGTTCAATCTGATGTACGCGTTTCCGCTCCTGTTGCTGGGGGTGGGCGAGGGGTGGGTGCACCGGGTTGCGGGAGTGGTGAGTTGGGCGTTCATCTGGTGGGGGACGACGTTGTACTGGTGGGCCGGTGCCCTGTATGCGGTGCAGGCCCGGCAGATCCTGCAGGTGGAGCGTTCGGCTGCCGTTTGAGATCAGCCTGAGATGTTTTACACGGCCTCCACGGTGAGTCGGACGTTTTCTTCCGGGTAGGGATGCGTCGGACCGGTTTGATGGACCCGCAGGGGTTCACCACCGCGAAGGAGGACGCACCCGTAATGAAAGCCGTTGTGATGGCGGGCGGGGAGGGCACTCGACTCCGCCCCATGACTTCCAGCATGCCCAAGCCGCTGCTGCCCGTGGCCAATCGGCCGATCATGGAGCACGTGCTGCGGCTGCTGAGGCGACACGGCCTCAACGACACCGTGGTGACCGTGCAGTTCTTGGCGTCGTTGGTGAAGAACTACTTCGGTGACGGTGAGGAACTGGGCATGCACCTCACCTATGCCAACGAGGAAACACCGCTGGGGACGGCGGGCAGCGTGAAGAACGCCGAGGACGCGCTGCGGGACGATTCGTTTCTGGTGATCTCCGGCGACGCGCTGACGGACTTCGACCTTTCCGACCTGATTGCCTTTCACCGGGAGAAGGGCGCGCTGGTGACGGTGTGCCTGACCCGGGTGCCGAACCCGCTGGAATTCGGCATCACCATCACGGACGACGAGGGCAAGGTCGAGCGCTTCCTGGAGAAGCCGACCTGGGGGCAGGTGTTCTCGGACACCGTGAACACCGGCATCTACGTGATGGAGCCGGAGGTCTTCGACTACGTGGCGGCCGGCGAGTCGGTCGACTGGTCGAGCGACGTGTTCCCGCAGTTGCTCAAGGAGGGCAAGCCGGTGTTCGGCTACGTCGCCGAGGGCTACTGGGAGGACGTGGGCACGCACGAGAGCTACCTGAAGGCCCAGGCGGACGTCCTGGAGGGGAAGGTCCAGGTCGAGCTGGACGGGTTCGAGATCTCGCCCGGCGTGTGGGTGGCCGAGGGTGCGGAGGTGGACCCGGAGGCGGTGCTGCGCGGGCCGCTGTACATCGGCGACTACGCCAAGGTCGAGGCCGGCGTGGAGCTGCGCGAGCACACCGTGCTGGGGTCGAACGTGGTCGTGAAGCGCGGGGCGTTCCTGCACAAGGCCGTGGTGCACGACAACGTGTACGTGGGGCCGCAGAGCAACCTGCGCGGGTGCGTGGTCGGGAAGAACACCGACGTGATGCGGGCCGCGCGGATCGACGAGGGGGCGGTGATCGGTGACGAGTGCCTGATCGGCGAGGAGTCGATCATCGCGGGCAACGTCCGGGTCTACCCGTTCAAGACGATCGAGGCCGGCGCGTTCGTCAACACCTCGGTGATCTGGGAGTCCCGCGGCCAGGAGCACCTGTTCGGGGTGCGGGGCGTGTCGGGGATCCTGAACGTGGAGATCACGCCGGAGCTGGCCGTGCGGCTGGCGGGGGCGTACGCGACCACCTTGAAGAAGGGCGCGACGGTCACCATCGCGCGTGACCACTCGCGTGGTGCGCGGGCGTTGAAGCGGGCGATGATCTCGGCGCTGCAGACCAGTGCGATCGACGTCCGCGACCTGGAGAACGTGCCGATGCCGGTGGCGCGGCAGGCCACGGCGCGGGGGAGTGCGGGCGGGATCTTCCTGCGGACCACGCCGGGGGTGCCGGACTCGCTGGACATCCTGTTCTTCGACGAGCGCGGGGCGGACCTGTCGCAGGCCGGGCAGCGGAAGCTGGACCGGGTGTACTCGCGGCAGGAGTTCCGGCGGGCGTTCCCTGGCGAGATCGGCGACCTGCTGCACCCGGCGAGCGTGTTCGACTCGTACGCGACGAACCTGTTGCGGGCGGTGGACACCTCGGGGGTGCGGGAGGCCGGGCTGAAGGTCGTGGTGGACGCGGCGCACGGCAGTGCCGGGCTGGTGCTGCCGAGCATCCTGGGGCGGCTCGGGGTGGAGACGCTGACGGTGGCCGGCGGGCTGGACGAGGCGCGGCCGACCGAGGGTGCGGAGGAGCGGCGGGCGGCGCTGGCGAGGCTGGGCGAGCTGGTGGCGTCCTCGCAGGCGGCGTTCGGGGTGCGGTTCGATCCGGTGGGTGAGCGGGTGTCCTTCGTGGACGAGCTCGGTCGGGTGATCCAGGACGACCGGGCGCTGCTGGTGCTGCTGGACCTGGTGGCGGCCGAGCGCCGTTCCGGGCAGGTGGCGCTGCCGGTGACGACGACGCGGATCGCCGAGCAGGTGGCGGCGTACCACGGCACCCAGGTGATCTGGACGACGACCTCGCCGGACGACCTGGCGAAGGCCGCGGCGGCGGACGGCACGGTCTTCGGCGGGGACGGGCGCGGCGGGTTCGTGGTGCCCGAGTTCTCCGGGGTGCTGGACGGGGCGGCGGCGTTCGTGCGGCTGGTCGGTCTGGTGGCGCGGACGCAGCTGACGCTGAGCCAGATCGACGCGCGGATCCCGCAGGCGCACATCCAGAAGCGGGACATCGCGACGCCGTGGGCCGCCAAGGGCATGGTGATGCGCTCGGTGGTGGAGGCGGCCGGGAACCGGAAGCTGGACACCACTGACGGCGTGCGGGTGGTCGAGCCGGACGGCCGGTGGACGCTGGTCCTGCCGGACCCGGCGGAGGCCGTCACGCACCTGTGGGCGGAGGGCCCGGACGACGAGGCGACCGAGCGGTTGCTCGACGAGTGGGCCGCGGTCGTGGACGGCGCCGGCAAGTGAGAGGCGAGTAGAGGTAAGTAGACAAGTGGGCAAGTAGTCAAGGGGAGATCCGGTGGGGGCGGCCTTCGGGGCCGCCCCCACCGGGCGTTTGTCACGATCCTGTGCCGAAACCCTCCTGCGGGGCCGGGAGCTGGTCGTGGGGCACCTCGTGGTCGTGAAACGATGTGCCGCATGCCAGCAACGCCGACACCGAGTGACCCGGAGGGGCGCTTCCGCCGTCCGGACGCCTCGATGTCCCTGCTGACCACGGTCATGGAGCACTCGCTCGACGACGGTTACGCGGAGGCGGCCCGGGCGCGCGGGGCGGAGGGCAGTTCGCGGCTGCCGACGACGGCCAAGGGCCGGATGGTGCTGGCCCTGGGGCTGGCGCTGGCGACGGTCGTGGTGACGGTCGGGGCGGTGAACACGCACGCGGCGGCGCCCGTCCTGGCGAAGGAGCGGGACGCCCTGGTCAGCCGGGTCAACGAGGCCAATGCGGCGGTGGACGCCCTGCAGCGGCAGGTCGAGGAGGACCGCGACGAGGTCGAGCGGGCCCAGGAGGCGGCGCTGCAGACCGGGGACGACGGCGGGGCGGCGGTGCTGGCGGCGCGGACCGGGACGGGGGCGATCACCGGGCCGGGCGTCAAGCTGGTGATCGACGACGCGTCCGGCAGCGGTTCGGGCGGCAACGTCAGCGATCCGCGCAACGGCGGCGGCTACGGCAAGAACGGGCGGGTCAAGGACCACGACCTGCAGTACGCGGTGAACGGCCTGTGGCTGGCCGGGGCGGAGGCGGTCTCCGTGAACGGGCAGCGGCTGACCGCGCTGTCGGCGATCCGGGCGGCGGGCGACGCGATCCTGGTCGACAACCGGCCGCTGGTGCCGCCGTACACGGTGCTGGCGATCGGGGACGGCCCGCGGCTGTCGCAGGCCTTCCAGGACAACGAGGGCGGCCGCTACCTGAAGATCATCCAGGACAGCTACGGGATCCGTTCGACGCTGTCGACGCAGAAGTCGCTGACCCTGCCGGCCGCCGTGGGCGTGACGCTCCGGGTGGCCGGGCCGGAACCGTCCGCGGAGCCGTCGCCGAGCCCGTCCCCGTCGCCCCCGCCCCCGCCGTCGTCGTCCGGTTCGCCGGGCGCGGCCAGGAGCGGGACGCCGTCGAAGTCCGCGCGGTCGACCGCGAAGTCCACTTCCACCCCCACCGGAACAGGAGCTGCTACACCGTGATTGCCGTACTGGGTCTGGTGATCGGCGTGATCGTCGGCGTGTTCGTGCAGCCGGAGGTGCCGAACGCGGTGGTGCCCTACCTGCCGATCGCGGTGGTGGCGGCGCTGGACGCGGTGTTCGGCGGCGTGCGGGCGATGCTGGACGGGATCTTCGACGACAAGGTCTTCGTGGTGTCCTTCCTGTCGAACGTCGTGGTGGCGGCGCTGATCGTCTTCCTGGGCGACCAGTTGGGCGTGGGGTCGCAGCTGTCCACCGGCGTGGTGGTGGTGCTGGGCATCCGGATCTTCTCGAACGCGGCGGCGATCCGTCGGCACGTGTTCAGGGCGTAGGGAGCGGCTGTGAGCGAGGAGAAGGAGCCGCGGGAGCGGGAGGCGGAGCCGCGGGCGGCCGGGGAGCCCGGGAGCGCGGCCGAGGGGGCCGAGGCGGCGGCGACGGAGGAGGCGTCCGGGGCCGGGGAGCCGTCGGCGGTGGCGGCCGTGCCGCGGGAGCCGGTGCGGCTGCCGTCGGACGGGCGGACGCGGCTGATGGCGGCGCTGTGGCCGCCGCGGGTGTCGCGGGGCCAGCTGGTGGTGGCGCTGCTGCTGTTCGCGCTGGGACTGGCGCTGGCGATCCAGGTCCGTTCGACCAACGACCACAGCGAGCTGCGCGGGGCCCGGCAGGAGGACCTGGTGCGGATCCTCGACGAACTGGACGGCAAGCAGCAGCGTCTCCAGTCGGAGAAGACGCAGCTGGAGCAGTCGCTGGCGCAGCTGGAGAACTCCTCGAACCAGGCGAAGGAGGCCCAGGAGCAGACCCGGAAGAAGGCGGCCGAGCTGGGCGTGCTGGCCGGGACGGAGCAGGCGACCGGCCCGGGGATCGTGCTGACGATCGATGATCCCCAAGGGCAGGTGAAGGCCGATATGCTGCTGGACACCCTGCAGGAACTCCGAGCAGCGGGGGCGGAGGCGATTCAGATCAACGACGTGCGCGTGGTGGCCGGAACCTACTTCACCGACAACTCGTCGGAGAACGGTGTGCGGATCGACGGCAAGGACGTCTCGCAGCCCTTCCGCTTCACCGTGGTGGGCAACCCGCAGGACCTGACTCCGGCGCTGAACATCCCCGGTGGCGTGGTGCGCAGCCTGGAGAACCATCAGGCGCAGGCGACCATCGTCCAGCAGCAGAAGGTGCTGGTGGACGCGTTGGCCACGCCGAAGCCGTTGCAGTACGGCAAGCCGGCGGCGAAGTGACGGGGCGCGCTCCGTACGGTTCGTCAGCTGCGGGCAGCCCCCGGTGGTGGGTTTCCGCGGCGGGTCGGCGACACTGGGTCTTACCGTTCGTCAGTCTCCGGTCCGATGCCGGTCCCACCGCCACACCGAGCCTTGAACCCTGCCCCGCGGGCGGTTCTGTCACACGCAAGGGGATTCGCCCGTGAGTTTTTTCTCGAAGCTTTTCGGCCGCAACAAGAAGGCGGCAGAGGCGCCGACCGCCCGCTACCGGCAGGAGGACGGCGGGGTGCCGTCGATGCGTCCGGCGCCGGAGGGGCAGCGTCCGATGTACCGGGACGACGTGACCCAGGGCGCGGGCATCCCGACCGGGCAGTTCGACGCGGCGTACGGCGCGTCGGTTGATTCGGCGGGCGGGCCGCGCATAGGTTTCCCGGCAGGACCCTCAACCTCCGGTGGAGGGTTTGCCCCGGACCCCTATGCCGGGCACGTCCAGTCGGGTGTGCCGCGCCAGGAGGCTGTGAACATGGCTGGCACCAGTCCGTGCCCGCGGTGCGGGAACCAGAACCCGGCGCAGGCCCGGTTCTGCTCGAACTGCGGCACCCAGCTGCGTGGCGGTTTCGCTGAGGGCGCGGTGGAGACCACCTCGACCATCTCGATCTCCGGCATCGAGTCGTACGACCCGACGGCGACCTCGACGGGTGCCACTCCGGCACTGTCGGCCGAGGTGATGGCGGCGATCGACGCGCTGCCGCCGGGTTCGGCGCTGCTGATCGTGCAGCGCGGCCCGAACTCGGGCAGCCGGTTCCTGCTGGACTCGGACGTGACCACGGCGGGGCGGCACCCGCAGGGCGACATCTTCCTGGACGACGTGACGGTGTCGCGTCGGCACGTGGAGTTCCGTCGGCAGCACGACGGCGGCTTCTCGGTCGCGGACGTGGGCAGCCTGAACGGCACCTACGTGAACCGGGAGCGGATCGACGAGGTGCTGCTCAGCAACGGCGACGAGGTGCAGATCGGGAAGTACCGGCTGGTGTTCTTCGCCAGCCACCACCGGGGGTACTGACCACTTCTCCGTTTGGAGCCCGAGTGACCCCACAGATTCCGACCCCGTCCCTCGGGTCCTCGCCCGTGCCGGCCTCGCGCCGCACGGGCGAGGCGCGCCGGCGGGGTGACGAGCTGCTGTCGATCGGCGCGGTGCTGGCCTTCCTGCGGGACGACTTCCCGGAGGTGACGATCTCCAAGATCCGCTTCCTGGAGGCGGAGGGCCTGGTCGAGCCGCAGCGCACCCCGTCCGGCTACCGGAAGTTCTCGGCGGCGGACGTGGAGCGCCTGGCGTACGTGCTGCGGATGCAGCGCGACCACTACCTGCCGCTGCGGGTGATCCGCGAGCACCTGGACGCGATCGAGCGCGGCGAGCAGCCCCCGGCGCTGCCGGGGGCGGAGGCCCGTCCGGGGCCGATGGAGGAGGCGGACCGGGAGCTGGCGGCCGCGGCCGCGGTGGCGGGCGGGGTGCGGCTGGGCCGGGCCGAGCTGATCGCGGCGGCCGAGGCGCAGGAGCGCGAACTCGTCGAGTGGGAGTCGTACGGGCTGGTGCAGCCGGGCCCGGACGGCGGGTACGACGGCGAGGCGCTGCAGATCGCGCGGCTGGTGGCGGAGTTGGGCCGGTTCGGCCTGGAGCCGCGGCACCTGCGGGCGATGAAGGCGGCGGCCGAGCGCGAGGTGGCGCTGGTGGAGCAGGTGGTGGCGCCGCTGCGGCGGCACCGCAACCCGCAGACCCGGGCGCACGCGGAGGCGACGGCGCGGGAACTGGCCACCCTGGCGGTGCGGTTGCACGCGGCGATGGTGCAGGCGGGGCTGCGGGCCCGGTCCTGAGCAGCGGGTGGCGGCCGGGCGGGCGGGCGTCCCGATCGCGGCGGCCGCTGCCTGCTGCGCTTTCCTATCGGGGGCGCGCGCCATAGGGTTGCTGGTGTGAATGAGCTCGACGTCGTGGGTGTCCGGGTGGAGATGCCCTCAAACCAGCCGATCGTGCTGCTGCGGGAGGTCGGCGGTGACCGCTACCTGCCGATCTGGATCGGGCCGGGCGAGGCGACCGCGATCGCCTTCGCCCAGCAGGGCATGACCCCGGTGCGGCCGCTGACGCACGACCTGTTCAAGGACGTGCTGGGCGCGCTCGGGCAGCAGCTGACCGAGGTGCGGATCAACGACCTCCGGGACGGGGTGTTCTACGCGGAGCTGGTGTTCGCCGGTGGTGTCGAGGTGAGCGCGCGCCCCTCGGACGCGATAGCGCTGGCGCTGCGCACCGGTACGCCGATCTACGGGAGCGAGGAGGTGCTGGCGGAGGCCGGCATCTCGATCCCGGACGAGCAGGAGGACGAGGTCGAGAAGTTCCGGGAGTTCCTGGACCAGGTCTCGCCGGAGGACTTCGGCGGCGGCCCGCAGTAGTTCCGGGGCTCCCGGGGCCGGGTGCGGCCGTGGCTCGCCGTGACCGGGCGGGGGCCCGGACGGTGGCCGGTGCGCTAGCCCGCTCGGCGGCGGGTCGCAACTCGGTTGGGCTGGAAATCCGTTCTGCTACCCGCACATGGGGCACGAATAACCACTCGATGGGGTGAAGTTTGTGGAAGCCCCCGGCGTGGCGATCGTTGACGGTGCTCGGGCGACTGCCTACCGTCAGGTGATGGCCCGCCGGACGGGCCACCCGCAGCCCGGGGCCCGGCTAGGGCCCCTGCGGGTCCCGTGGGGCCTCGGGCGGAATGGACGGAGGTTGGCGATGAGCGGCACCGGCGACGAGACGCGTTCCGGGGCGCTGTGCGCGGTGCACGTGCCGCGGGCCGGCCGGCCCCTGATCGGGCGGCCCTGGCGGCCCGAGCCCGAGGCGGAGGAACTGCCGCGGCTCGGCCGCTTCCCGGCCGTCCAGCCCGGGCAGCCCGCGATCGAGCGGCTCGCCCCGACGTCCGCCCTGGTCGGCTACCGCGGGCCGACGGCCTGCGCCGCCGCGGGCATCACCTACCGGCAGCTCGACTACTGGGCGCGCACCGGCCTGCTGGAGCCCTCGGTGCGCTCCGCGTACCCGGCCGGGGCGCAGCGGCTGTACAGCTTCCGGGACATTCTGCTGCTGAAAATCGTCAAGCGGCTGCTCGACGCGGGCGTGTCGCTGCAGAACATCCGGGTGGCCGTCACCCACCTGCAGTCCGCCGACCAGGCGGGGCTGACCGGGCTGACCCTGATGTGCGACGGCGCGACGGTCTACGAGTGCACCTCGCCGCAGCAGGTGGTCGACCTGCTGAACGGCGGGCAGGGCGTGTTCGGCATCGCGGTCGGCGCGGTCTGGCAGGAGCTGGAGGCCATGCTGGGCCGACTGCACGGCGAGCGCACCGACACCGGCGAGACGCTGGTCGGCCACGACCCGGGCGACGAGCTGGCGCAGCGCCGCAACCGCGCGGTCTGAGGCCCGGGCCCCCCGGGGCGGGGAACCGGCGGGCGGGGCCCGTTCGTCCTGGCCGGTGTGGCGACGATCTTCAGGTGCGCGGGGCGGCGGGTCCGGGCGGCGTGGCGCGCGGTGCGGCCGGTGGGCCGGCGGCGGCAGCGCCGCTGGTTCCAGGCGGTGGTGCTGGGCTCCGCGCTGGTGCTGGCGCCGAACGCCTGGCTGCACGTCGCCGAGTCCGCGGAGGTCGGCACGGTGGCGAGCGCGCCCGAGGCCCCCGTCGCGGTGGTGTTCGGTGCCGGGCTGGTGGACGGGGCGCCCTCCCCGTACCTGGCGCACCGGCTGGACGCGGCGCTGGAGCTGTACCGGGCGCACAAGGTCCGGGCGATCCTGGTGACCGGCGACAACGGCACCGTCCAGTACGACGAGACCGACGCGATGCGGGCCTACCTGATCGAGCGCGGGGTGCCCGCGGTGCGGGTGGTCGGCGACTACGCGGGCTTCGACACCTGGGACTCGTGCAGCCGGGCGCACCGGATCTTCGGCGTGGACCGGGCGCTGCTGGTCAGCCAGACCTTCCACCTCCGGCGGGCGCTGGCGCTGTGCGGGGCGGCCGGGATCGACGCGTACGGGGTCGGGGTGGAGGAGTGGCACGACACCACCTGGAAGTACGGCGAGGCGCGGGAGGTCGGCAGTGCGATGAAGGCGGCGCTGAGCGTGCTGCTGCGGCCGGACCCGACGCTGGGGCCGCGGGAGGACGGGGTGGCGCGGGCGCTCGCGGACGCGGATCGGGCGGGCGCGGGCGGCTGAACCGGGGATTGTCGGTGCGGCGCGGGATGATCGGGCGGTGCGGACCGTGCCGAGCATCATCCACCTCGACATGGACGCCTTCTTCGCCGCGGTGGAGCAGGCGTCCAAGCCGAGCCTGCGCGGCAAGCCCGTCATCGTCGGCGGCCTCGGCGGGCGCGGCGTGGTCTCCACCGCCTCCTACGAGGCGCGCAGGTTCGGCGTGCACTCGGCGATGCCGATGGCGCAGGCCCGCCGGCTGTGCCCGAACGCGGCCTTCCTGACCGGGCGGTTCGACGCCTACCGGGCCAACAGCGAGATCGTCATGGGCCTGCTGCGGGAGCGCTCCCCGCTGGTCGAGCCGCTCAGCCTGGACGAGGCCTTCGTCGACCTGGAGGCCGGGCCGTACGGGCCCGCGCTGGCCGCCGCGGCCACGCCCGCGGAGGGGGCGCAGCTGGTGCTGGCCCTGGCCGAGGACCTGCGGGCCGACATCGTGGAGCGCACCGGGCTGACCGCGTCCGTCGGCGTCGCCGGGTCCAAGCTGATGGCCAAGATCGCCTCCGAGCAGGCCAAGCCGGACGGGCTGGTGCTGATCGAGCCCGGCTCCGAGCGGGCGGTGCTGGCCCCGATGCCGGTGCGCGCGCTGCCCGGGATCGGCCCCGCCACCGAACAGGCGCTGCGCCGGGCCGGGTTGACCACGGTGGCGGACCTCGCGGAGGCCGGGTTCGAGGAGCTGGTCGCCCTGCTGGGGAAGGCGCACGGCGCGGGCGTGTTCCAGATGGCGCTCGGCTGGGACGAGCGGCCGGTGGTGCCGGACCGGGACGCCAAGTCGGTGTCGGTGGAGGATACCTTCGAGGTCGACCTCGCCGACCGGGACCGCATCCTGCACGAGATCGAGCAGCTGGCCGCGCGCTGCGTGCGGCGGCTGCGGGCGGCCGGGCGCTCCGGGCGGACGGTGGTGCTGAAGGTCCGCCGCTTCGACTTCTCCACGCTGACCCGCTCCGAGACGCTGCGCGGGCCGACGGACGACGCGGAGGTGATCGTCGCGACGGCGCGGCGGCTGGCGACGCAGGTCGACGTCACGGGCGGGGTGCGGCTGCTGGGCGTGGGCGTCGCGCAGCTCGCGGACTTCGCCCAGGAGGACCTGTTCGCCCAACTGGAGCGGGAGGAACGGGAGGCGGGCCCGGGGGCGGCGGCGGTGGTCGCCGAGGAGGCGGTCGCGGAGGCGGTCGTGGTCGACCCGGCGGCCCGGCGGTGGTGGCCCGGGCAGGACGTGACGCACCGCGAGTTCGGGCCCGGCTGGGTGCAGGGCAGCGGGGTCGGGCGGGTGACGGTGCGCTTCGAGACGCCGTACTCGGGGGTGGGGCGGGTGCGGACGTTCGCGGTGGGGGACGGGGAGTTGGAGGCTTCGGGGGCGCTGCCGCTCAGGCCTCCGGCGGGGTGAGGGTGCCGCTGGTGGGCGGGGGCGAGGGGCAGGGGAGCGGCTGCGGGGCAGTGTGGGTGGCTGGGCGCGCAGTTCCCCGCGCCCCTGGCGGGGAGAAGGAGGAGGGGGAGCGGGGAAGAGGCGGGGGAGCAGGGAAAGGGACGGGCCCCCGCGCCGATGCCCTTGGCGCGGGGGCCCGTTCACTGCTCGCGTGTGTCCAGGACGCGAGGGGGACGCCCGGTCAGGCGTCGGTCTTGGTGAGGGCCGGGGCGGGCCGCTCGGCGGGGGTGGCGGGGGCGGGCCCGGCGGCGCGGATGGCGAACGGGACGGCGGCGGCGACCAGGCACATCGCGCCGGCCACCCAGAAGGCGTTCTGGTAGGCGTTCTCGGTCGGCAGCTGCACGGGGAGCGGCAGCTTGAGGGTGTCGCCGGTGAGGATCGCGCTCATCACGGCGGTGCCGACCGCGCCGCCGACGGTGCGCAGCACGGCGTTCATGCCGTTGGCGATGCCGGACTGCTCGGCGGGGACGGCGCCGTTGATGTAGGCGGGCATCGCCGCGTAGGCGAGGCCGACGCCGAGGCCGAAGACCGCGGAGGAGAAGTAGAGGTCGAACTCGGCGCCGTGGCGCAGCGCCAGGTAGGCCATCGAGACGGCACCGAGCAGGCCGCCGAGGACCAGCGGGAGGCGGGGGCCGCGGCGGGCGATCAGCAGGGCGCCGAGCGGGGCGGCGACCATCGAGCCGATCGCGGAGGGCAGCAGCATGACGCCGGCGTGCAGGACGGTGGCGGTGAAGCCGTAGTGGGTGAGCTGCTCCGGGGTCTGCGCGAAGTTGCTGATCACCATGAACGAGCCGTACATGCCGAAGCCGATCAGCAGGCCGGAGAGGTTGGTGAAGGCGACGGCGGGGCGGGCCATCATCGACAGGTCGACCAGCGGGTGGGTGACCTTGGACTCGACGAGGACCCAGAGCAGGGCGACCACGGCGGCGACGGCGAACAGGCCGAGGGTGCGGTTGGAGGTCCAGCCCCAGTGGTTGCCCTGGCTGACGGCGACCAGCAGGGCGGACAGCCAGCCGGCCAGGGTGAGCGCGCCGAGCGGGTCGGCACCGCCCTCCTTGTCGGTGACCGGGTCGGTCGGCACCCGCAGGACCACCAGGGCGACCGCGATCAGGCCGAAGAGCAGGCCCATCCAGAAGATCGACTTGTAGCTCCAGTGCTCCAGCAGCAGGCCGGTGGCGACCAGGCCGAGGCCGGAGCCGACACCCATCGAGGCGGAGATCGCGGCGACGCCGCCGGTGACCTTGTGCCGGGGCAGCTCGTCGCGGACGATGCTGATCGCCAGCGGCAGCACGCCGCCGCCCGCGCCCTGCAGCACCCGGGCCACCAGCAGCCAGGTGAAGGAGTGGGTGCAGACGGCGAGGGCGGAGCCGAGGACCAGGCCGGCCAGCGAGACCAGCAGCATGGGCTTGCGCCCGCGCAGGTCGCCGAAGCGGCCGAGCAGCGGGGTGAGGACCGCGGCGGAGAGCAGGTTGGCGGTCATCAGCCAGGTGATGCTGGAGCCCGAGACGTCCAGCTCGCGGGCCAGGCCCGGGAGGATCGGGACGACCGCGGTCTGCACCACGCTGAAGGCCAGCATGGCCAGGATCAGGGCGGGCAGGACCCGGGCGCTGGTGGGCTTGGCGGCCGTGGGGGTGGGCTGTGGTGCCTCACTCACGGGGACTCCTCCGACAGGTTGCTTCAGACAGGCGATAGTGCAGGAACTGAAGTAACCATGTCGGGAGATGCTTCACCCTGTCAAATATCGATTGGTGAAGCTTTGGCAAAGCGCGGGCCCCGGCCCGCCGGAGCGGACCGGGGCCGGGGTCGGGGCCGGGGCGACCGGCGGGCCGTCAGGAGCGCAGCGGCTCCGGACGGGCGTGCTCCGCACCGCCGCCCGCGGCGGACGGCTGCGGCTTCGCCGTCGTCGGCGACTGCGGCTGCGCGTTCCACGGCTGGCGCTGCTGCGGCGCCTCGCCGTCCCCGCCGCCGGCGGCCGCGTCGTGCACCTCCACCTGCTCGCGGCGCAGCTCCTCGCGGACCACCTCCTCCTCGGTGTACCGCTCCACCACCAGGCGCACCCGCTCGATCGGCGCCAGGTACTTGCGCACCACCGGACGCTCCTCGCGCAGCGTGACCTCCTCGACCGCCTCGGCGATCTCCTGCTCGCTCAGCGCCGCCCGCTCCGCGTCCGACACCGGGATCCGCTCCACCCGCACCCGCTCGCGCACCACCGGCACCCGGCGCTCCACCTGCTCGGTGGTCACGTACTTGCGCAGCCGGGTGGTGCCCACCGCGTGCCACTCGGTGGTGATGTCGATCCGCTCCTCCCGGCAGGTGATCTCCACCGGCGCGGTCGGCTGCGCCCCGCCCGGGTGCTCCGCCGTGCGCTCCGCCGGGGCCGACTGGTGCTGCTGCGCCGCCGGTTCGGTCCGTGCCGCCGAGAAGGCCGCGGGCGCGGCGGCCGCGGCGGCGACCGGAGCGGCGGCGGGCATCGGCGCGGGCGCAGGTGCCGGGGCGGGTGCCGGGGCCGGGCTGGGGCTGGGGCTGGAGGCGACGGTGCCGAAGTCCCGGTCCGCCGCGGGCTCCTGACGCGGGTGCTCCTTCGCGGCCGCCCCCGCCGCCGCCGTCCCGGCCGCCGCCTTCTCCGCGGGTCCCGAACCGGCGTCGCCGCCGGTGTCCAGCCCGTAGTAGCGGTACAGCTGCAGCTCCTGCGCCGGGGAGAGGTGCTGGCCCACGCCGAAGTCCGGGGACTCCTTGATCAGCGACTTGTCGTACGGGACGCGCAGCTCGTCGCCCGCGAACTCGCTGGTGGTCAGCGGGACGAAGGCGTCCCGGCCGAAGATCCCCGTGCGGACGGCCGCCCACTCCGGTTCGCCGGTGGCGTCGTCCAGGTACACCTCGTCGACCGTGCCGATCTTGTCACCGTTCCGGTCGACCGCCTTGTGTCCGATCAGGTCGCGCGGATCGATATCGGTCTGCACGCTGTCCTCCAGTCCTGCTGCTCCTAAGGGTCTGTTGCGGGAGGCGGCCGGAGGAGCGTGCCGGGCCGCCACTTCACACCAAACGGCACGTAACGGACGGCGGCACTCCGGACACCGCCGTCCGGGGCAGATCACAGGGCCGCACCGGTGATCGGAAGGGCCCGCGCTGGTAACCTCGGAGGCGACCGCCGAGCCCGCTCGGGAGAGTCCCGACCCCGCCGAACAGGGGATGCGGGACGCCGAAGGAGCAACCCCTCCCCGGAATCTCTCAGGCATCCGTACCGAGCGAGAACAGGTCACTCTGGAAAGCAGGGCAGGACCGTCGGCACCGGAGCCGGTCGGACCCGCCCTCGCCGACGGTGCAAGCCGTCCGGGCCCCGGCCCGGGCGCGTGAAGCTCTCAGGTACCGATGACAGAGGGGGAGGCTGACGGGTTCGCCCGCCCGCCCGGCTTCCACGGCAGTCGGTCGGCGTGCGTACCACCGCCGGTCCGCGACCAGGAGGCCCGACCCCCATGAACGCCCAGCCGACGCTCAGCGACCTTGAGCAGGCCAGCCCCTTCGAGCACCGCCACATCGGCCCCGACAGCGACGCCCAGCAGAAGATGCTGGCCCAGGTCGGCTACGCCTCCCTGGACGAGCTGTCCGACGCCGCCGTCCCCGACGCCATCCGCAGCCTCACCGCGCTCGGCCTGCCCGCGGGCCGCAGCGAGGCCCAGGTGCTCGCCGAACTGCGCGAGCTGGCCGACCGCAACCAGGTCCTCACCTCGATGATCGGCCTCGGCTACTACGGCACCTTCACCCCGCCGGTCATCCTGCGCAACGTGCTGGAGAACCCGGCCTGGTACACCGCCTACACCCCGTACCAGCCGGAGATCTCGCAGGGCCGCCTGGAGGCGCTGCTCAACTTCCAGACCGTCGTCGCGGACCTGACCGGCCTGGACACCTCCGGCTCCTCGCTGCTCGACGAGGGCACCGCCGCCGCCGAGGCGATGGCCCTGGCCCGGCGCGTCACCAAGAACAAGGCCGGCGTCTTCCTGGTCGACGCGGACACCCTGCCGCAGACCCTCGCCGTGATCGAGACCCGCGCCGAACCGACCGGCGTCGAGGTCGTCACCGCCGACCTCTCCGACGGCATCCCCGCCGAGATCGCCGAGCGCGGCGTCTTCGGCGTGCTGCTCCAGTACCCGGGCGCCTCCGGCGCGGTCCGGGACCTGAAGGCCGTCATCGACCAGGCCCACGGGCTCGGCGCCGTCGTCGCCGTCGCCGCCGACCTGCTCGCCCTCACCCTGCTGCGCTCGCCCGGCGAGCTCGGCGCCGACATCGCCTGCGGCACCTCGCAGCGCTTCGGCGTCCCGATGGGCTTCGGCGGCCCGCACGCCGGCTACCTCGCCGTCCGCGCCGAGTACGCCCGCAACCTGCCCGGCCGCCTGGTCGGCGTCTCCGTCGACGCCGACGGCAACCGCGCCTACCGGCTCGCCCTGCAGACCCGCGAGCAGCACATCCGCCGCGAGAAGGCCACCTCCAACATCTGCACCGCGCAGGTGCTGCTCGCCGTGATGGCCTCCATGTACGCCGTCTACCACGGCCCCGACGGCCTCGCCGACATCGCCCGCCGCACCCACCGCTACGCCGCCGCGCTCGCCGCGGGCCTGCGCGCGGGCGGCGTCGAGCTCGCCCACGACGCCTTCTTCGACACCGTGACCGCGGTCGTCCCCGGCCGGGCCGACGAGGTCGTCGCCGCGGCGCTGGCCGGCGGCGTCAACGTGCACGGGGCCGACGGCGACCGGGTCTCGGTCTCCTGCGACGAGACCACCACCCGCGAGCACCTGGCGGCCGTGTTCGCCGCGTTCGGCGTCGAGGGCGCGGAGATCGCCGAGGACGCGGACGCGCTGCCCGCCGGGCTGCTGCGCGAGGACGAGTACCTCACCCACCCGGTCTTCCACAGCCACCGCTCCGAGACCGCGATGCTGCGCTACCTGCGCCGCCTCTCCGACCGCGACTACGCGCTCGACCGCGGCATGATCCCGCTGGGCTCCTGCACCATGAAGCTCAACGCGACCACCGAGATGGAGCCGGTCACCTGGCCCGAGTTCGGGCAGCTGCACCCGTTCGCGCCGGTGGAGCAGGCGGCCGGGTACCTGACGCTGATCCGCGGGCTGGAGCAGCAGCTGGTGGAGGTCACCGGCTACGACGCCGTGTCGATCCAGCCGAACGCGGGCTCGCAGGGCGAGCTGGCCGGGCTGCTCGCGGTGCGGGCCTACCACCGGGCCAACGGCGACCTCCAGCGCGACGTCTGCCTGATCCCGTCGTCCGCGCACGGCACCAACGCGGCCTCGGCGGCGATGGCCGGCATGCGGGTCGTCGTGGTCAAGACGCTCACCGACGGCGACGTCGACGTCGAGGACCTGAAGGCCAAGATCGAGCAGCACCGCGAGCAGCTCTCCGTGCTGATGGTCACCTACCCGTCCACCCACGGCGTGTTCGAGACCGAGATCACCCGGATCTGCGAGCTCGTCCACGAGGCCGGCGGCCAGGTGTACGTCGACGGCGCCAACCTCAACGCGCTGGTCGGCCTCGCCAAGCCCGGCAAGTTCGGGGCGGACGTCTCCCACCTCAACCTGCACAAGACCTTCTGCATCCCGCACGGCGGCGGCGGCCCCGGCGTCGGCCCGGTCGCGGTGCGCTCGCACCTCGCGCCGTACCTGCCCAACCACCCGCTGCAGGCCGAGGCCGGCCCCGCGACCGGCGTCGGACCGATCTCGGCCGCGCCCTGGGGCTCGGCGGCGATCCTGCCGATCTCCTGGTCGTACGTCCGGCTGATGGGCGGCGAAGGGCTGAAGCGCGCCACCCAGGTGGCCGTGCTGAACGCCAACTACATCGCCAAGCGGCTCGCCCCGCACTACCCCGTGCTCTACACCGGCCCCGGCGGGCTGGTCGCGCACGAGTGCATCATCGACCTGCGGCCGCTCAGCAAGGAGACCGGCGTCAGCGTCGACGACATCGCCAAGCGGCTCATCGACTACGGCTTCCACGCGCCGACCATGTCGTTCCCGGTCGCCGGGACGCTGATGATCGAGCCGACCGAGTCCGAGGACCTGCACGAGATCGACCGCTTCTGCGAGGCGATGATCGCGATCCGCGGCGAGATCGAGAAGGTCGGCGCGGGCGAGTGGGCCGCCGACGACAACCCGCTGCGCAACGCCCCGCACACCGCGTCGATGCTGGCCGGCGAGTGGGCGCACCCGTACAGCCGCGAGGAGGCGGTCTTCCCGGCGGGCGTCAACCCGGCGGACAAGTACTGGCCGCCGGTGCGACGGATCGACGGGGCGTACGGCGACCGGAACCTGGTGTGCTCGTGCCCGCCGCTGGACGAGTACGACGCGTGAGCGCGTAGCGAACGGCGGAAGCCGCCCGCCGGGAGGGGTCTCTCGGTCGGGCGGCTTCCGCGTGGGTGCCTCCCGCTGCGCGCGGTTCCCCGCGCCCCCGGCGGGGCGGGGGTCAGGAGTAGACGGGGCCGGTGAACTTCTCGCCGGGGCCGGTGCCGGGGGCGTCGGGGACGAGGGAGGCTTCGCGGAAGGCGAGTTGGAGGGAGCGGAGGCCGTCGCGGAGGGGGGCGGCGTGGAAGTTGGAGATCTCGGGGGCTCCGGCGGTGACCAGGCCGGCCAGGGCGGTGATGAGCTTGCGGGCCTCGTCGAGGTCCTTGTCGGCCTCGCCGCCCTCGGCGAGGCCGCACTTGACGGCGGCGGCGCTCATCAGGTGGACGGCGACGGTGGTGATCACCTCGACGGCGGGGACCTCGGCGATGTCGCGGGTCAGGTCGTCGAAGCCGAGGGCCTGGTCGGACTCGTGCGAGTGGTCGGGCTGGCTGGTCAAGGTGTCACTCCGGGGGGCTGGTGCGAGAGCGCGGTACGGAAGGAGCGTACAAGGCGGGCGGGGAGGGGTCGGAATACCGGTCGGGGCCGGAACGCTGGTATGATTCGAGACTGACCGGCCAGGCGACCCTTCGGGGTGCCCGGCCAGCAAGTGGAGGCTCCACTCAGGAGGCCCGAGAGGGCAACCGCGACAGTCTCCCACCTGATCGGCCGAAGGGCCGACGGGTCCGGTCCGCGACGGGCGCCCGTGAGGGAGTGTCCGTCGGCAGTGGCGCCCGTGAGGGCGTCCCGGAACGTGTGGAGCCCCGCCTGTACCGTGCGGGGCTTTTTTCGTGCGCTCGGTGCCCTCGACGGGCAGCGGAGCATGAATGAAGCCCCGCCCAGTGGTCGAATACCACTACGTGCGACCGCCGCCCGACGGCCGCATCGGAAAAGGTGCAACCGAGGAGGCCCCATCAGCACCGAGCCCCGCATCAACGACCGGATTCGCGTCCCCGAGGTGCGACTCGTCGGTCCCAGCGGCGAGCAGGTCGGCATCGTCCCGCTCGCGAAGGCGCTGGAGCTTGCCCAGGAGTACGACCTGGACCTGGTCGAGGTCGCTGCCACGGCGCGCCCGCCGGTGTGCAAGCTCATGGACTACGGCAAGTTCAAGTACGAGTCGGCGATGAAGGCCCGTGAGGCGCGCAAGAACCAGGCGCACACGGTCATCAAGGAGATGAAGCTCCGGCCGAAGATCGACCCGCACGACTATGACACCAAGAAGGGTCACGTCGTTCGGTTCCTCAAGCAGGGCGACAAGGTCAAGATCACGATCATGTTCCGCGGTCGTGAGCAGTCCCGCCCCGAGCTGGGCTTCCGACTGCTGCAGCGGCTCGCGGACGACGTCCAGGACCTGGGCTTCGTGGAGTCCGCTCCGAAGCAGGACGGCCGAAACATGATCATGGTTCTCGGCCCGCACAAGAAGAAGACCGAGGCCATGGCCGAGGCCCGCGCCGCCGCTGACGCCCGCAAGGCGGAGCGGCTGGGTCGCGGACCGGCGGCGGACGATGTCGAGGACGTCGAGGACGAGGTGGCGGAGGTCGAGGAGACCGAGGCCGTCGAGGCCGAGGCCGACGACGTCGCCACCGAGGACGCCGAGGTCGAGCAGCCCGCCGAGGCCGCCCAGGACGCCTGAGCCCCAGGGTTCAGGTGACCGGGGGCCGAGGCACCCGGTTCCGGGGCGTCCCGCCCTGGAGACGAGATCCATCCAGTTCCGGCCCGCACCGCACGGTGCGGGCCGGAACGGACCGACGAGGAGAAACGGCGACATGCCGAAGCAGAAGACGCACAGCGGCGCCAGCAAGCGCTTCAAGATCACTGGCTCCGGGAAGGTGCTGCGCGAGCGTGCCGGCCGTCGCCACCTGCTCGAGCACAAGCCCTCGACGCTGACCCGCAAGCTGGCCGGCAACGCCGAGATGGCCCCGGGCGACGCGAAGAAGATCAAGAAGCTTCTCGGCAAGTGATCGCCCGCCCGCGGCAGCGTCGCGGGCACCAGCTGATCCTTCCCGACCGAATCGAATAACGGACCGCCGGCACGACCCGAGGTCCGGAACCAAGGAGTAATGAAGTGGCACGCGTCAAGCGGGCAGTGAACGCCCACAAGAAGCGCCGGGTCATCCTCGAGCGGGCCTCCGGCTACCGCGGTCAGCGTTCGCGCCTGTACCGCAAGGCCAAGGAGCAGGTCACCCACTCGCTGGTCTACAACTTCAACGACCGCAAGAAGCGCAAGGGCGACTTCCGCCAGCTCTGGATCCAGCGCGTCAACGCCGCTGCCCGTGCCAACGGCATCACCTACAACCGTTTCGTCCAGGGCCTCAAGGCCGCTGGCGTCGAGATCGACCGCAAGATGCTGGCCGACCTCGCGGTGAACGACTCCGTGGCGTTCCAGGCCCTGGTCGAGGTCGCCCGGAAGGCGCTCCCGGCGGACGTCAACGCCCCCAAGGTCGCCGCCTGATCCAGGCGCTCGCCCTGAAAGCGTTCCCCGGACCCGCAGGCCGCCCGGCCTGCGGGTCCGTCGCGTATCGCGCACCCGCCCTTCCGTGACGAAGATCGTGAGCATGAGCACCGAGACCCCCCTGCTGACCTCCCTGCGCTCCCCGCGCGTCGTCGCCGCCCGCCGCCTGGCCAAGCGCAGCCAGCGCGGCAAGGAGCGGCGCTTCCTGGCCGAGGGCCCGCAGGCCGTGCGGGAGGCGGTGGCGTTCGGGCGGCTGCCGGACGGCGAGCACGCCGTGGTCGAGGTGTACGTGACGCCGGAGGCCGCCGAGCGGCACGCCGACATCGTGGCCGCGGCGCGGGCGGCCGGGCGGCCGGTGCTGACCGCCACCGAGGAGGTCGTCGCGGACATCTGCGACACCGTCACCCCGCAGGGCGTCGTGGCGCTGTGCCGCTTCATCGACACCCCGTTCGAGCAGGTGCTGGCGGCCCGGCCGAAGCTGGTCGCGGTGCTCGCGCACGTGCGCGACCCCGGGAACGCGGGCACCGTGCTGCGCACCGCGGACGCGGCCGGGGCGGACGCGGTGGTGCTGACCGACGCCTCGGTGGACCCGTACAACCCGAAGGCGGTCCGGGCGTCCGTCGGGAGCCTGTTCCACTTGCCGGTGGCGACCGGGGTGCCGGTCGAGGAGGCGGTGGCGCGGCTGCGGGAGGCCGGGGTGCGGGTGCTGGCCGCGGACGGCGCGGGGGAGCGCGACCTCGACCAGGAGCTCGACGAGGGCACCCTGCAGGGGCCGTGCGCCTGGGTGTTCGGCAACGAGGCCTGGGGCCTGCCGGAGGAGACCCGCGCGCTGGCGGACGAGGTGGTGCGGGTGCCCATCCACGGGCACGCGGAGAGCCTGAACCTCGCGACGGCGGCCGCCGTGTGCCTGTACGCCTCCGCGCGCGCCCAGCGCTCCCGCGGCGGGTGTCGCGCCGAGGCCCGGGCGCGCTAGGGTCGGTTCCTGGGCCTGCGAGGGGGCGGGCGGGGGAGGACACCCATGGGCGGCGTCAACTGGGCACCGGTCGAACCTGACGACCTGCCGGACGGACTGGTGGTCGCGGACGGGCGGGGCCGGGTGGTGGTCTTCAACCGGGCCGCGGAACGGATCACCGGCCGCTCGGCGCACTGCGCGATCGGCGTCGAGCTGGAACGGGCGCTGCCGCTGGAGGACCTGGACGGCCGCCGCTGGTGGCGGCTCACCGACCCGTACGGCGGGCTCGCGGTGCGCACCGGGCAGCCCGAGCGGAACCTGCTGCTGGACGGGCGCGAGGTGCTGGTCTGCGCGCGGTACGTGCGCGAGCGGCCCGGCGGGCCGGTGCGGCAGGTGGTGGTGACGCTGCGCGGCACCGAGGCGCGGCGGCGCACCGAGCGCTCGCACGCCGAGCTGATCGCCACCGTCGCGCACGAGCTGCGCTCGCCGCTGACCAGCGTGAAGGGCTTCACGGCGACGCTGCTGGCCAAGTGGGAGCGGTTCAACGACGGGCAGAAGCGCGTCATGCTGGAGACCGTCGACGCGGACGCCGACCGGGTGGTGCGGCTGATCGCCGAACTGCTGGACATCTCCCGGATCGACGCGGGTCGGCTGGAGATCCGCAAGCAGCGGATCGACCTGGCCGCGGCGGTGCACCGGCACGTGGCCGGGAAGGTCGCCGCCGGGACGCCGGCCGAGCGCTTCGACATCCGGGTGGCCGGGCCGCCCGCCGAGCAGTGGGGCGACCCGGACAAGATCGACCAGGTGCTGGCCAACCTGCTGGAGAACGCGGTGCGGCACGGCGAGGGCACGGTGACCATCGAGGTCGGCCCGGCCGAGGAGCTGGTGGAGGTGCCCGGCATCCCGCCGCGGGTGGTGGAGGGCACCGCGGTGACCGTCAGCGACCAGGGCGCGGGCATCCCCGAGGAGGCGATGCCGCGGGTGTTCACCCGGTTCTGGCGGGGCTCCCGGCGGGGCGGCACCGGCCTGGGCCTGTACATCGTGAAGGGCATCGTGGAGGCGCACGGCGGGGTGATCCGGATCAGCCGGGCCGAGGGCGGCGGCGCCCGGTTCCGGTTCGTGCTGCCCGCGGGCGTCCCCGACTTCATGCTCTGAGCCCGCCCGCGGCGCGGTCACCCGCCCGGGGCGGTCGCGGCCTGCGACTACACTCGACCCTTGGCGTTCTGGGACGCCCGGCGACGCAGCAGACCTGATCACGAGCAGGAGCACGGGAAAGATAGAGATGTCGGCACCCAATAAGTCGTACGACCCGGTCGAGGTCGAGGCCCTCAAGCCCGAGGTGGTGGAACAGGCCCGGGACGAGGCGCTCGCCGCCTTCGCCGCCGCCGCCGACCTCGACGAGCTCAAGCAGGCGAAGGTCGCGCACACCGGCGACCGCTCCCCGCTGTCGCTCGCCAACCGCGAGATCGGCGCGCTGCCCCCGCAGGCCAAGGCCGCCGCGGGCAAGCTGATCGGCCAGGCCCGCGGAGCCGTCAACCAGGCCCTGGCCGCGCGCCAGGTCGAGCTGGAGGCGGAGCGCGACGCCCGGGTGCTGGTCGAGGAGGCGGTGGACGTCACCCTGCCGTACGGCCGGGTGCCGCGCGGCGCCCGGCACCCGCTGACCACGCTCGCCGAGCGCATCGAGGACACCTTCGTCGCGATGGGCTACCAGGTGGCGTCCGGCCCCGAGGTCGAGGCGGAGTGGCTGAACTTCGACGCCCTCAACCTGCACGCCGACCACCCGGCCCGCTCGATGCAGGACACCTTCTTCGTCGAGGCGCCCGACGGCACCGCCGACTCCGGCATGGTGCTGCGCACCCAGACCTCGCCGGTGCAGATCCGCGCGATGCTGGCCGGCGAGCCGCCGCTGTACGCGGTCAGCCCCGGCCGGGTCTACCGCACCGACGAGCTGGACGCCACCCACACCCCGGTGTTCCGCCAGGTCGAGGCGATCGCGGTGGACGAGGGCATCACCTTCGGCCACCTCAAGGGCACCATCGAGGTGCTGGTGGAGAAGCTGATCGGCGGCGGCCTCGAACTGCGCTGGCGCCCCTCGTACTTCCCGTTCACCGAGCCCAGTGCCGAGATCGACCTGCAGTGCTTCGTGTGCCGCGGCGCCTCGGTGGGCAACCCCGACCGCCCGTGCCGGACCTGCTCCTCGGAGGGCTGGATCGAGCTGGGCGGCTGTGGTGTGGTCAACCCGCGGGTGCTGGTCGCCGCGGGCATCGACCCGAGCCGCTACAGCGGATTCGCCTTCGGTCTGGGCCTGGAGCGGATCCTGATGAACCGTCACAACGTCGCCGACATGCGCGACATGGTCGAGGGTGACGTCCGCTTCACCCTCCCGTTCGGGATGGAGATCTGATGCGCGTCCCGCTTTCCTGGCTGCGCGAGTACGTCGACCTGCCGGCGGGCGAGACCGGCCGCGACGTCGCGGCCCGGCTGGTCCGCGCGGGTCTCGAGGTGGAGACCGTCGAGCAGCTCGGCACCGACATCAAGGGCCCGCTGGTCGTCGGCGAGGTGCTCTCGATCGAGGAGCTGACCGGCTTCAAGAAGCCGATCCGGCACTGCTTCCTGAACGTCGGCAGCGCCAACGGCACCGGCGAGCCGCAGGAGATCGTCTGCGGCGCCACCAACTTCCAGGTCGGCGACAAGGTCGTGGTGATCCTGCCCGGCGGCGTGCTGCCCGGCCCGTTCCCGATCTCCGCCCGGCAGACCTACGGCCACACCTCCGCGGGCATGATCTGCTCGGCCCGCGAGCTCGGCATGGGCGACGACCACAGCGGCATCATCGTGCTGCCGCCCGAGTACGAGCCCGGCACCGACGCCCTCGAACTGCTGCAGCTGGTCGACGAGGTGCTCGACATCGCGGTCACCCCGGACCGCGGCTACTGCCTGTCGATGCGCGGCGTGGCCCGCGAGGCCGCCGCCGCGTACGGCCTGCCGCTGGCCGACCCGGCGCTGCTGGACGTGCCGCCGGCCAACTCGTACGGCTACCCGGTGAAGGTCGCCGACCCGGTGGGCTGCGACCGCTTCGTGGCGCGCACCGTCACCGGCGTCGACCCGGGCGCGAAGTCGCCGATCTGGCTGCAGCGCCGCCTGCAGAAGGCCGGGATCCGCCCGATCTCGCTGGCCGTCGACATCACCAACTACGTGATGCTGGAGGTCGGCCAGCCGCTGCACGCCTACGACCGCAGCCGGGTGGACGGGCCGATCCAGGTCCGCCGGGCGGTGGCGGGCGAGGAGCTCACCACGCTGGACGGCGTCAAGCGCAAGCTGTCCGCCGAGGACCTGCTGATCTGCGACAACTCCGGCCCCATCGGCCTGGCCGGCGTCATGGGCGGCGCCACCACCGAGATCCTCGACCCGGTCGTCGACGCGGAGACCGGCCTGGTCACCGGCAGCACCGACATCATCGTCGAGGCCGCGCACTTCGAGCCGGTCGCGATCGCCCGCGCCGCCAAGCGCCACAAGCTGCCCTCCGAGGCGTCCAAGCGCTTCGAGCGCGGCGTCGACCCGGAGGCCGCCCGGGCCGCCGCGCAGCGCGCCGTCGACCTGCTGGTGCTGATCGCCGGCGGCACCGCCGAGGCCGGGGTCACCGACATCGCGGCCCCGCACCCGGTGCGCACCATCCCGATCGACGCGGACCTGCCCGACCGGGTCGCCGGTGCCGAGTACGGCCGCGAGACCGTCACCCGCCGCCTGCAGGAGGTCGGCTGCTCGGTCGCCGGCACCGACGTCCTGGAGGTCACCCCGCCGTCCTGGCGGCCCGACCTGACCGACCCGTACGACCTCGCCGAGGAGGTCATCCGGCTGGAGGGCTACGACAACGTCCCGGCCCGGATGCCGGTCACCCCGCCCGGGCGCGGCCTGTCCGAGGCGCAGCGCTTCCACCGGCGGGTCGGCGTGGCGCTGGCCGGCGCGGGCTACGTGGAGATCAACGCGTACCCGTTCGTCGGCGAGGCCTCCTTCGACGGCCTCGGGCTGGACGCGGACGACGCGCGCCGCCGCACCGTCAAGCTGGTCAACCCGCTGAACGACGCCGAGCCGGCGCTGCGCACCACCCTGCTGCCGGGCCTGCTGGGCGCGCTGCGGCGCAACGTGGGGCGCGGCAACACCGACCTGGCGCTGTTCGAGACCGGCACGGTGTTCCTGCCCAAGGCCGAGCCGAAGGTCGCGCCGCGGCTGCCGGTCGACCGCCGCCCGACCGAGGAGCAGCTCGCCGAGCTGGACGCCGCCCTGCCCGACCAGCCGCGCCGGGTCGCCGTCGCGCTGACCGGCGAGCGGCTGCCGTCCGGCTGGTGGGGCAAGGGCGCGCCGTCCGGCTGGGCGGACGCCGTCGAGGCGGCCCGGGTGGTCGCCGCCGCCGCGGGCGTGGAGCTGACGGTCCGCCAGGCGCAGTACGCGCCGTGGCACCCGGGGCGCTGCGCCGAGCTGCTGGTCGGCGAGGAGGTCGTCGGCCACGCCGGCGAGCTGCACCCGCGCGTGGTCAAGGCGCTGCACCTGCCGGAGCGCACCAGCGCGATGGAGCTCGACCTGGACCTGCTGTTCGAGGACGGCCGCCGGGTCTCCGGCCCGCCGGTCTCCGCCTACCCGGTGGCGACCCAGGACGTGGCGCTGATCGTGGACGCGGCCGTGCACGCCGCGGACGTGGAGGCGGCGCTGCGCGAGGGCGCGGGCGAACTGCTGGAGTCGCTGCGGCTGTTCGACGTGTTCACCGGCGAGCAGGCGGGCGCGGGCAAGAAGTCGCTGGCGTACACGCTGCGCTTCCGGGCCACCGACCGGACGCTGACGGCCGACGAGGCGTCGGCGGCGCGTGCGTCGGCGGTCGCGGTGGCCGGTGAGCGCACCGGCGCGGTGCTGCGCGGGGCCTGACGGCCCGCAGCGCGCCACGGAGCCCCGTCGCGCCCCCGGGTGGGGGAGCGGCGGGGCTCCGGCGCGCTCGGGGGCAGGCGGGGGGACTCCAGGGTCCCGTTGGTCCGGCTGGCGGCGCCGGGGCGGGGCGGGGCGGGGGCGGTGCGGGGG
>NZ_JNYE01000108.1 GCF_000717185.1 Kitasatospora phosalacinea
CCCCTCCCCCCTGCCGCGCCCACCCGCCCCGTCGGGGCCCGCCGCCCGGTCGGCCCCGGCCCGACCACCGGCCGACCGGACGGGCCAGGGCCTGCCCTGCCCGCAGGCGGCGCCCGGCTCGGCGACGAAGGCGCGGCCGCAGCCGCAGCCGCACGGCGACGAGGCCACCGGCATCGGCACAGGCGCGGGTGCGGGCGGTCCGGCCGGAGCCGAGAGCGGTCGCGACAGCGGTGCTCCGGGTGTCGCCGACGGGCACCGGCCGGGGGCGGGCGGTACCGAGCGTCCGCCCCCGGGCACGCCCCCGGGCACGCCCCCGGGCACGCCCGTGGCCGGGTCTGCGGCCGGGCGTCCGGTGCGCGGCCAGTCCAAGCGGGGAGCCCGGTCGAAGGAGAAGGAGCCGTCTGCCCGGAGCGCCCAGGTCCGCAGGCAGGCGGGCGGGCCGCCGCCCGCGCGCTCGCCGGAATCTCCGGCGCAGGGCACGAGCGGGGCTCAGGGCACGAGCGGGAGTTCGGGCCTGCGGAAGGGTGCGCCCCCGTCGGTCCCGCTGCCGGCCCCCGCGCCCGGCCCGGGCGGCGGGAGCAGCCGCGGGAGCGGGAACGGACAGCCGTCGCCGGAGTCGGGCGTGCCGTCGGCGGTGCCGCCGCCCGCTGCGGCCGCGCCTCCGGTCGGGGGCGCGGTTCCGGCCGGGCCTACCTCTTCTGCGACTCCCGCAACTCCTGCGACTCCCACCGTTCCCACGGTTCCCGGGGCTTCCGGCGAAGCCGTGCCGTCCGCGAAGACCGGCGGGCGCAACGGGTCGTCGAGCAGTGGCAGTGGCAGTGGCAGTAGCAGTGGTGCGAGTACGGGCACGGGCGGGCGGGCCGGTGCGACGGTGCCCGCGCCGGCTTCCGTGCCCGGGGCGCGCGGCGGTGCGGCGGCGGAGGGCCGGGCGGGGGAGCGGGCGAAGGGCGCCGACCAGTCGGCGCTGCAGGCACTGTGGCGCTCGTACAAGGAGAGCGGCGACCAGGGGCTCCGGGACCAGTTGATCCTGCACTACTCGCCGCTGGTGAAGTACGTGGCGGGCCGGGTCGGGGTCGGGCTGCCCGCCAACGTGGAGCAGGCGGACTTCGTGTCCTCCGGGGTCTTCGGGCTGATCGACGCCATCGAGAAGTTCGACATCGACCGGGCGATCAAGTTCGAGACCTACGCGATCAGTCGGATCCGCGGTGCGATCATCGACGAACTGCGGGCGTTGGACTGGATCCCCAGGTCGGTCCGGCAGAAGGCCAAAGCGGTCGAGCGGGCCTACGCCACGCTGGAGGCCCGGCTGCGGCGGACTCCGCACGATCCCGAGGTCGCGAGCGAGATGGGCATCTCGCTCGACGATCTGCACACCATTTTCAGCCAGTTGTCCCTGGCCAACGTGGTGGCGCTGGACGAGCTGCTGCACTCGGCGGGCGAGGGCGGCGACCGGCTCACCCTGATGGAGACGCTGCCGGACAGCGGTGCGGACAACCCGGTCGAGATCGCCGAGGACCGCGAACTGCGGCGGCTGCTCGCCTCGGCGGTCAACACGCTGCCCGAACGGGAGAAGACCGTCGTGACGCTCTACTACTACGAGGGCCTGACCCTGGCGGAGATCGGCCAGGTGCTCGGGGTGACCGAGAGCCGGGTCAGCCAGATCCACACCAAGTCGGTGCTGCAGCTGCGGGCGAAGATGTCCGACGTCCGGTGAGCGCGGTGCGGCGCGTGCTGGCCGGTGGGAGCGCGCTGTCGTGCCCACCGCTCGTCGGCGTCCGTAGAGTTGGGACGTGCCGAAAATCCGGGCGGCCACGGTGGCCGAGCATCGACAGTTGCAGCAGGCGGCGCTGCTGGACGCCGCACGCGTCCTGCTGGCGGAGGGCGGCCGGGAGGCGCTGAGCTTCGGCGCGCTCGCGGCGCGCACCGGTCTGGCCAGGTCCTCGGTGTACGAATACTTCCGCTCGAAGTCCGAACTGGTGGAAGCGCTCTGCACGGTCGACCTCCCACTCTGGGCCGCCGAGGTCGAAGCGGGCATGGCGGTCCGCGACAGCGCGGTCGAGCGGATCGAGGCGTACGTCCGCGGCCAGGTGTCGCTGGCCACCGACCCGCTGCACCGGGCCGTGGTCGCCGTCGCCGAGCACGAACTCGACGACGCCGCGCGGGCCAGGATCAGGGCGGCCCACGCCGGGCTGACCGCCATGGTGGTCAGCACCCTGGAGGACCTCGGCCACGACCGGCCCGGCGTCGCGGCCTCGCTGCTCCAGGGCGTGGTGGAGGCGGCGGTCCGTCAGGCCGAACGGATCCGCGGCGAGGACGCCGCCGCCGTGGCCGAGGCCGTCCGGGAGATCGCCGACACCGCGGTGCGCTTCGCCCTCGACGGCCTGCGCCCGGCGGACCGCGGAGGAGAGCGCCCGGCGGACCGCGGAGGAGAGCGTCCGGCGGGGGCGGGCGGCCCGGCCGGGCGCTGAGCCCCCGCTCAGGGCGGGGCGAGCGGTAGCAGCCGGGCCCGGCCGGAACCGAGCAGGGCGAGCGGGTCGAGGTAGCGGTCGCCGCGGAGCAGGCCCCAGTGCAGGCAGCCGACCGGGCAGTGGCCGGATCCGGTGGCCACCACCCCGATCGGGTCGCCCGCCGCCACGCCCGTGCCGACCGTCGCGGAGGCGGTCACCGGCAGGTACGTGGTCCGCAGCGGAGGAGCGCCCGACCCGGTGTGGGTCACCACGACCACCGGACGCCCGGCGACCTCCCCGGCGAAGGTCACCGCGCCGGGCGCCGCGGCCCGCACCACCGTGCCCGGCGCGGCCGCCAGGTCCACCCCGCGGTGACCGGCAGCCCAGCGCGTCGGAGGCGGAGCGAACCGCCGCAGCAGCCCCGACCGATCGCCCACCGGCCACACCCGCCCCGGCCCGGGCCCGACCACGAGCGGTCCCGCCGAGGGAGGCCCCGCCGCGGGGGAGCGCACCGCGCCCGCCCCCGGCGCGAACCCGCCGCACACCACCAGCACCAACCCCTGCACCAGCAGCAGCACCCCCGCCCGCGCCCCTGCCCGCGCCCCCGTCCGCATTCCCGCCCGTCCCCGTCCCCGTCCCCGCACCCGCACCCGCACTCGTACCCGAGCTCCCGTCCGCACCGGCCGCTCCTCCCCGTGGTGATGCCCGTCCGCTCCCGTCAGGGTGGGGTCTGCGGTGCCCGGCGCGCGGATCGGTTCCGGGGCCTGTGGACAGACCGGGGGGTGTGGACAACTGCCGTCCCCCGCAGGGGTGAACGGTGGACGGCGGGCCGTGCCGAGCTGCGCTGAACAGGGCGGCGGGGACGCGGGGAGTCGCCCGCCGCTCGGGGCTTCCCGTACACTTCACACGCGACCCGGTCTGCCGGGTCGACTTCGCACGCCCCGCCACCGGCGGCCCGACCCCCTCGGGGGAGCGGTCGTCACGGTGCGAGTGCCGCTCGGTCCGCCGAGCCTGCCGAGGCCGCAAGCCTCGCGCAGGCCGAGCGGCTTGGCACGTCGGGGCGTCAGGCGTGACGGTCGCCCCGACCGGCACGGACAAAACCGAGTACCCCGGCACCCCACAGGCTGCAACCCGCCGAACGGCGCGCCGGGCAACACACGAGGAGCACGGCACATGGCCGTCGTCACGATGCGGGAGCTGCTGGAGAGCGGCGTCCACTTCGGTCACCAGACCCGTCGTTGGAACCCGAAGATGAAGCGCTTCATCTTCACGGAGCGCAACGGCATCTACATCATCGACCTCCTGCAGTCGCTGAACTACATCGACCGCGCCTTCGAGTTCGTCAAGGAGACCGTTGCCCACGGCGGCAGCGTCCTCTTCGTCGGCACCAAGAAGCAGGCCCAGGAGGCCATCGCCGAGCAGGCGACCCGCGTGGGCATGCCGTACGTCAACCAGCGCTGGCTGGGCGGCATGCTGACCAACTTCTCGACCGTCTACAAGCGCCTGCAGCGCCTCAAGGAGCTCGGCGAGATCGACTTCACGGATGTGGCCGGCTCGGGCCTCACCAAGAAGGAGCTCCTGGTCCTCCAGCGCGAGTACGACAAGCTGGAGAAGACCCTCGGCGGTATCCGCGACATGCAGCGCGTGCCCAGCGCCGTCTGGATCGTGGACACCAAGAAGGAGCACATCGCGGTCGGCGAGGCCCGGAAGCTCAACATCCCGGTCGTCGCCATCCTCGACACCAACTGTGACCCGGACGAGGTCGACTACAAGATCCCGGGCAACGACGACGCCATCCGCTCCGTCACCCTGCTGACCCGCGTGATCGCCGACGCCGTCGCCGAGGGCCTGAAGTCCCGCGCCGGTGTCGCCAAGGGCGACGCCAAGGCCGAGCCGGGCGCCGACCAGCCGCTGGCCGCCTGGGAGAAGGAGATCCTCGAGGGCGAGAAGGCCGCCGAGGCCCCCGCCGCCGAGGCCGCCGCCACCGAGGCCCCGGCCGAGGCCGCTGCCGAGGCCCCCGCCGCCGAGGCTCCGGCCGCCGAGGCCGAGCAGGCCTGACGCACCACCAGGGCGAGGGGCACCGGCCGGGCTGAGCCGGTGGGTGCCCCTCTCTCCCGTGCCGGGGGTCCGCACCCCGGACCCCGGCACTTTCCCACGCAGACACGCGAGACGTGAGAAGAGATCACAACCATGGCGAACTTCACCGCCGCGGACGTCAAGAAGCTCCGTGAGCTCACCGGCGCCGGCATGATGGACTGCAAGAAGGCCCTGGACGAGGCCGAGGGCGACGTCCAGAAGGCCGTCGAGCTCCTGCGCATCAAGGGCCAGAAGGGCGTTGCCAAGCGCGAGGGCCGTGACGCCTCCAACGGCGCCGTCGCCGCGCTGATCAGCGAGGACAAGAAGTCCGGCGTCCTGGTCGAGCTGAACTGCGAGACCGACTTCGTCGCCAAGGGCGGCAAGTTCGTCGAGGTCGCCAACGCGATCGCCACCCACGTGGCCGCCACCTCCCCGGCCGACCTGGACGCCGCCCTGGCCTCCGAGATCAACCCGGGCCAGACCGTCCAGCAGTTCGTGGACGAGGCCAACGCGACCCTCGGCGAGAAGATCGTCTTCCGCCGCTTCGCGCAGTTCGACAACGACGGCTTCGTCGCCGTCTACATGCACAAGTCGGACCCGGACCTGCCGCCGACCATCGGTGTCCTCGTCGAGCTCGACCAGGAGAACGCCGAGACCGCCAAGGACGTCGCGCAGCACATCGCCGCCTTCGCGCCGAAGTACCTCTCCCGCGAGGAGATCCCGGCCGAGGAGCTGGAGAACGAGCGCCGCGTCGCCGAGGCCACCGCTCGCGAGGAGGGCAAGCCCGAGGCCGCCCTGCCGAAGATCGTCGAGGGTCGGGTCACCGGCTTCGTCAAGGAGAACGCCGTGCTGGAGCAGGCGTTCGCCAAGGACAACAAGAAGTCCGTCGCCAAGGTCCTCGACGAGGCCGGCGTCACCCTCAAGCGCTTCGTCCGCTTCCGCGTCGGCGCCTGAGAACCGCTCCCCGCGGTCCGTCCCGCCCTCCCGGCCCCGCGCCGGACATAAAGTAGGAGGACCGCTCCCGTCCGCGAGGACGGAGGAGCGCGCCGACCGAGCCCCCCAGCACCCCCAGGGGGCGGCGTCGGCACCATGAACGACGAGGAGGCCATTGCCGTGCAGGAGACCGTACCGGTTCCCGCGGCAGTGGCCTCCTCTCGTGTACACGGCACCGGGTCCGCACACCCGGCGCCGTGACCAGCACTTTGCAGATCTGCTGACCAGCAGGCGGAGAAGGAGAAAGTCCATGCAGGAGACGCAGGAGACCGCGCAGGGCGGTGCACGCCGCCGGGTACTGCTCAAGCTGTCCGGCGAGGCGTTCGCCGGCGGAGGCGGCCTCGGCGTCGACCCGGACGTGGTGCACGCCATCGCCCGCGAGATCGCCACGGTGGTCCGGGCCGGGACGGAGGTCGCCATCGTGATCGGCGGCGGCAACTTCTTCCGCGGCGCCGAGCTCCAGCAGCGCGGCATGGACCGGGCCCGCTCCGACTACATGGGCATGCTCGGCACGGTGATGAACTGCCTGGCGCTCCAGGACTTCCTGATCAAGGAGGGCATGGAGACCCGGGTGCAGACCGCCATCACGATGGGCCAGGTCGCCGAGCCGTACCTGCCGCTGCGCGCCATCCGGCACCTGGAGAAGGGCCGCGTGGTGATCTTCGGCGCGGGCATGGGCATGCCCTACTTCTCCACCGACACCACCGCCGTGCAGCGCGCCCTGGAGATCCACGCCGACGTCCTGCTGATGGGCAAGAACGGCGTCGACGGCGTCTACGACTCCGACCCGCGCACCAACCCGGCCGCGGTCCGGTTCGACGCGCTGGACTACACCGAGGTGATCTCCCGCGACCTCAAGGTCGCCGACCTGACCGCGATCACCCTGTGCAAGGACAACGGACTGCCGATCCTGGTCTTCGAGCTGCTCGCCGAGGGCAATATCGCCCGTGCGGTCAAGGGTGAGAAGATCGGCACACTCATCAGCGAGGACTCCGCCCGGGCCTAGGCGTCGGGGCTCCGAGCAGCAACAGCCGTCCGGGGCACCGGGACGGGACAACAGCAGATGAACCGGACAGGGAGCAGACAGTGATCGATGAGACCCTCCTCGAGGCCGAGGAGAAGATGGAGAAGGCCGTCGGCGTCGCCAAGGACGACCTCGCGGCCATCCGCACCGGGCGCGCGCACCCGGCGATGTTCGCCAAGATCGTCGCGGAGTACTACGGTGCCCTGACGCCGATCAACCAGCTGGCCTCGTTCTCCGTGCCGGAGCCGCGGATGGCCATGGTCACCCCGTTCGACAAGACCGCGCTGAAGGCCATCGAGACCGCGATCCGCGACTCGGACCTGGGCGTCAACCCGTCGAACGACGGTTCCGTCATCCGGGTGGTGCTCCCGCAGCTCACCGAGGAGCGCCGCCGCGAGTACATCAAGCAGGCCCGCGGCAAGGGCGAGGACGCCAAGGTCTCGGTCCGTTCCGTCCGCCGCAAGGCCAAGGACGCGATCGACAAGCTGGTCAAGGACAAGGAGATCGGCGAGGACGACGGTCGCCGCGGCGAGAAGGAGCTCGACGACCTGACCGCCAAGTTCGTGGCGCAGATCGACGAGCTGCTCAAGCACAAGGAAGCCGAGCTGCTGGAGGTCTGATCCGGACCCCTGCGCGCAACGCCCCGGACCGGCGGCCCGACCGCCCGGCCCGGGGCGCGGCTCCACCCGGGCCCTGACCCGCCCCGCACGGGACGGCACCGGAGGCCCGCCCGGGTCGACCCCGAGCGGCCCGCCCCGGCCGACCCAAGCGGCCCGACCCGGCCGACACCAAACGGGTCACGCGCGGCGACCCCCGGCATGGCGAGGGGGCGGCGCGGCACAGACTCAGATCATGCCCCCCGCCCAGGAGAGCCCCGTGGCCCAGACCGACCAGCAGCCCCGCAAGCCGCGCGGCGGCCGCAACCTGCCCGCCGCGATAGGCGTGGGCGTCGGACTCGGGGCGGTGGTCGCGGCTTCGCTGTTCGTGGTCAAGGCGGTCTTCATGGTGGTCGTCGCGGCCGCCGTGGCCGTCGGCATCTGGGAGCTCACCAGCCGGCTCGCCGAGCGCAAGGACGTCCGCGTCCCGCAGGTCCCGCTGCTGGTCGGCGGCGTCGGCATGGTCGTCACCGGCTACTTCGAGGGCGGCCAGTGGGCCGCCGCGATCCTCGCCGTGACCGGCCTGGCGATGATGGTCGCCCGGATGTCCACCCCGCCCGAGAACTACCTGCGCGACATAACGGCGGGCATCTTCACCGCCTTCTACGTGCCGTTCCTGGCGACCTTCGTCGCCCTGATCCTGGCCGCGGACGACGGCGCCTGGCGGATCCTGCTGTTCCTGGTCGTCACCATCTGCTCCGACACCGGCGCGTACGCCGTCGGCTACAAGTTCGGCCGCAACAAGCTCGCGCCGACCATCAGCCCCGGCAAGACCCGCGAGGGCCTGGCGGGCGGCATCGGCCTGTCGATGATCGCGGGCGCCCTGCTGATGCAGTACCTGATCGACGACGGCACCTGGTGGCAGGGCCTGATCCTGGGCGGCTGCGCGGCCGTCACCGCCACCCTCGGCGACCTCGCCGAGTCGATGATCAAGCGCGACCTCGGCATCAAGGACATGGGCACCCTGCTCCCCGGCCACGGCGGCATCATGGACCGGCTGGACTCCCTGCTGCCCACCGCCCCGGTGGTCTGGCTGCTGCTCGCCGCCTTCGTCGGCAGCTGAGCCCGGCAGCCGAGCCCCCGGCCTGAGCCCGGCAGCTCGGCCCCCGGCCTGAGCCCGGCAGCCGAGCCCGACCGCCGAGCCTCCGACGTTCGAACGGCCCCCGTGACGCCACCGCGTCCGGGGGCCGTTCGCTACCGGAAGGCGGGGAGCCGCCGGCGCGGGGAGCACCGCCGCCACAGCTGCCGGGCGCAGAGCGGCGCCCGCCCGAGGAGCAGCCCGGCGACCAGGGGGAGCACGGCGAACGCCGCGAACAGCAGCCCGGCGGGCACGCCCTCCGAGACCGTGGAGCCGGTGCCGTCGGCCGACAGGGCGAGGCAGGTCGTCCCCACGAGGAGGACCGCGACGGCGCCCACCGCGAGGAGCGAGGGCAGCCACGCCCTGCGGCACCCGAGGTGGGCGCCGAGCAGGACGCCGCTGCCGCCGCCCAGGAGGAAGACGCTCCAGACGAGTGCCCCGCCCGACAGGTCGCCGACGGCGGCGAGCACCGGGAGCCAGGGGGTGAGTGCGGTGAAGGCGGCCCAGGCCGCCGCGCACCACCAGGTGTGCGCCGGGCGACGGACCCGCCTCCTCGCCCCGGCCGTGCGTTCCGCGTCGTGCTCCGACACCGGGACCCCCACTCCTCCTCGGCGGACGGAACGCCCGTCCCCGCGGGGGATGATCCTTCCAGATGATTTGAACGCGTTCAACTCCTGGGCCGCCTGCGGGACGCGGACCGGTTCCCCGGATCTGAGACACTGGACGGACCATGCCTAAGCCCGGAGAACTGACCTTTGTCGCGCCGCGTGGCGCCAAGCCCCCGCGACACCTCGCCGACCTCAGCCCTGCCGAGCGCAAGGAGGCCGTCGCCGAGCTGGGCGAACAGCCGTTCCGCGCGAAGCAGCTGTCGAACCACTACTTCGGGCGGATGTCCGCCGACCCGGAGACCTGGACGGACATCCCGGCGGCGAGCCGGACGAAGCTGACCGAGGCGCTGCTGCCCGAGCTGATGTCCGTGGTGCGGCACGTCTCCTGCGACGACGACGCCACCCGCAAGACGCTGTGGAAGCTGTTCGACGGCACGCTGGTCGAGTCGGTGCTGATGCGCTACCCGGACCGCGTCACGATGTGCATCAGCTCGCAGGCCGGCTGCGGCATGAACTGCCCGTTCTGCGCGACCGGCCAGGCCGGGCTGACCCGGAACCTGTCCACCGCGGAGATCGTCGAGCAGATCGCGTCCGGCATGCGCGACCTCAAGTCCGGGGCCGTCCCCGGCGGCGAGGCCCGGCTGTCGAACGTGGTGTTCATGGGCATGGGCGAGCCGCTGGCCAACTACAACCGGGTGCTGTCGGCGATCCGCCGCCTGACCGACCCGTCCCCGGACGGCTTCGGCCTCTCCCAGCGCGGCATCACCGTCTCCACCGTCGGCCTGGTCCCGGCGATGCACCGCTTCGCGGACGAGGGCCTGAGCTGCCGCCTCGCGCTGTCGCTGCACGCGCCGGACGACGAGCTGCGCGACGAGCTGGTGCCGGTCAACACCCGCTGGAAGGTCGACGAGGTGCTGGACGCCGCGTGGAACTACGCGGAGAAGTCCGGCCGCCGGGTGTCCATCGAGTACGCGCTGATCAAGGACATCAACGACCAGGCGTGGCGTGCCGACCTGCTCGGCCGCCTGATCAAGAACCGCCGGGTGCACGTGAACCTGATCCCGCTCAACCCGACCCCGGGTTCGAAGTGGACGGCCTCCCGGCCCGAGGACGAGCGCGAGTTCGTCCGCCGCCTCCAGGCCCACGGCGTGCCCACCACCGTCCGCGACACCCGCGGCCAGGAGATCGACGGCGCCTGCGGCCAGCTGGCCGCCGCGGGCTGAGGAGACGCGCCGGGGCCCGGGAGGAGCACGCTCCTCCCGGGCCCCGGCGCGTCCACCGCTACAGCAGCGGGCAGAGCAGCACCGTCAGCCCGCCGGTCAGCAGCAGGACGGTGCCCGCGGCGAGGGCGCGCAGGGCGGCGGTGCCGGTGAGCAGGCCGGGCGGGGTGCCGAGGCGGTCCAGGGCGTCGAGGGCGGGGCGGCGGTCGGCGCGCAGCTCGTGCAGGCGGGCGGCGAGGGCGGCGAGGGCGCAGGCGAGGACCAGGGTGCCCTCGACCAGGGTGAGGGCGGGGACGTCGGTGCCCGTCCGGGCCCAGTGGCGCCAGGCGACCAGCATCAGGGCGACGACCGTGGTGAGGACGGCCAGCGGTGCGCCGAGGCGGCGGGCCTGGGCGGTGAGGCCGCGGCCGGCCAGCAGCCGCAGCGGGGCCGGGCTGCGCAGGGCGAGCAGCCGGCCGGCCAGGGCGAGCAGCGGGCCGGTCCACAGGGCGAGGGCGAGGGCGGTGAGCCCCCAGCCGATGAGCAGCGCGGGGCTGGTGGCGGGCAGCCCGCCGGGGAGGGCGAGGGTGCGCTCGGCGTCGGTCGCGTCGGGGCGCAGCCCGTACAGTTCGAGGCCGAGCCCGGCGAGCAGGACGGGCGCGGGCAGCAGCAGGCGCAGCGCGCCGTAGCGGCGGACGGCGGGTTCGGCGGGGCGGCCGGGGAGGCGCTCGGGGAGGCGGATCGCGCAGGCCGCGGAGACCCCGGCGACCAGCGGCAGGACCGCGAGCAGGGCGACCGGGGCGACGGCGGGCAGCGGGACGCCCATGCCGATGTCGGGGGCGAGCGCGGGCCCGGCGATGTCGTTGCGCAGGATCAGGAACAGCAGCAGGGTGAACGCGGAGCCGAGCGCGCAGGCGAGCGCGATCTCGCCCGCGACGAGCAGCCGGATCCGGGTCGGCCCGGCGCCGGCCGCGGTGAGGCCGGTGATGCGCTCGGGGTGCTGGGCGGGGACGGCGCGGGCCGTGACGGCCGCGAACCAGGCGACCGCGGCGAGCGGCGGCAGGCACCAGAGCAGCCGTTCCAGGTCGCCCCCGGTGCCGTGCAGGGCGCGGCCGAGGGTGCGCAGCAGGAAGGCGGCGACCACGGCGGCGGCGGTCGCGGTGAGCAGCCAGCGGGCGAGGTCGAGGGCGCGGTAGCCGCGGGCGAGTCCGAGGTAGTACACGGCGGCCCCTTCAGTTCCCGGCGGCGGCGACGGCGGCGGCGGGTTCGGGCGCGATCCGGCCGTCGACCAGGTGGACGGTGCGGTCGGCGAAGCGGGCGAGCGCCGGGTCGTGGGTGGCCAGGACGAGGGTCAGCCCGTGCGAGCGGGCGGCGCTGGCCAGTATCCGCAGGACCTGTTCGCGGGCGTCGCGGTGCAGCGGGGCGGTGGGGTCGTCGGCGAAGACGACCGGTGGTTCGGCAGCGAGGGCGCGGGCGACGGCGATCCGCTGGCGCCGGTCCTGCTGCAGGTCGGCGGGCCGCAGCTTGGCGCAGTCGGCGACGTCGAGGCGCTCCAGCCACTCGCCCGCGGCCCGGTGGGCGGCGCGGTGCCCGGCACCGGCGAGCAGCAGCGGGAGGGCGACGTTCTCCCGGGCCGTCAGTTCCGGCACCAGGTGCGGCTCGGGGCCGACGTAGCCGAAGCGCTCGCGGCGGAGCTTCTCGCGCCCGGCCCGGCCGAGGGTGTGCACGGGGGCGCTGTGGAACCAGACCTCGCCCTCGTCGACCGGCAGCTGCGCGGACAGGCAGCCGAGCAGGGTGGACTTGCCGGAGCCGCGCGGGCCGGTGACGGCGAGCATCTCGCCCTCGCGCACGCCCAGCGAGACGCCGCGCAGGGCGGGGGTGCCGTGGTGGGACTTGACGATCCCTCGGGCCCAGAGCACGTCGTTGTCGGGCGGGGCCGCTGACATGAGATCCATCCAGGTGCCGACGGGGATATGACAGTCGTCAGATTAGAACGATCGGGCGGTGCCGCGGGTGCGGCGCACTGCCCCGGACGGGGATGAACCACCCCGAAAGCGGCGTGTCGGGACGCGGATTCACCCTGCTGGATGTCGGGGCCGGGCGCAGGGCGCCCCGGACGCGCCGAAGGGCGGTCCCGGCGGTGAGGAGCCGGGGCCGCCCTTCGGTGGAGGGTGGGGAAGGAGGATCAGATCTTCTGCCACGCGTCGGAGAGGCTGGTCCGCAGGATCTGCTCGATCTCGTCGAAGGTCGACTGGTCGGAGATCAGCGGCGGGGCCAGCTGCACGACCGGGTCGCCGCGGTCGTCGGCGCGGCAGTACAGGCCGTTGTCGAACAGGGCCTTGGACAGGAAGCCGTACAGGACGCGCTCGACCTCGTCGTCGTTGAACGACTCCTTGGTGGCCTTGTCCTTGACGAGCTCGATGCCGTAGAAGTACCCGTTGCCGCGGACGTCGCCGACGATCGGCAGGTCGCGCAGCTTGTTCAGGGTGGCCAGGAACTTCGACTCGTTGTCGAGGACGTGCTGGTTCAGGCCCTCGCGCTCGAAGATGTCGAGGTTGGCCAGCGCCACCGCGGAGGAGACCGGGTGGCCGCCGAAGGTGTAGCCGTGCAGGAAGGTGTTGTCGCCCTTGTAGAACGGCTCGGCGATGCGGTCCGAGATGATCGTGGCGCCGATCGGGGAGTAGCCCGAGGTCATGCCCTTGGCGCAGGTGATCATGTCCGGCACGTAGCCGAACTTGTCGGCGCCGAACATGGTGCCGAGGCGGCCGAAGGCGCAGATGACCTCGTCCGAGACCAGCAGCACGTCGTGGCGGTCGCAGATCTCGCGCAGGCGCTGGAAGTACCCGGGCGGCGGCGGGAAGCAGCCGCCGGCGTTCTGCACCGGCTCGACGAAGACGGCGGCGACGGTGTCGGGGCCCTCGAAGAGGATGGCCTGCTCGATCTCGTCGGCGGCCCAGCGGCCGTAGGCCTCCGGGTCGACGGTGCCGTCGGGGCCGGCCAGGAAGGCCGGGGCGCGGTAGATGTTGGTGTTCGGGGCCTTGTGGGTGCCCGGCACCAGCGGCTCGAACGGGGCCTTCAGGCCCGGCAGGCCGGTGATGGACAGCGCGCCCTGCGGGGTGCCGTGGTAGGCGACGGCGCGGGAGATGACCTTGTACTTGGTCGGCTTGCCGGTCAGCTTGAAGTACTGCTTGGCCAGCTTCCAGGCGGTCTCGACGGCCTCGCCGCCACCGGTGGAGAAGAACACCTTGTTCAGGTCGCCCGGGGCGTAGTTCGCCAGGCGCTCGGCCAGCTCGACGGCCTTCGGGTGGGCGTAGCTCCACACCGGGAAGAAGGCCAGCTCCTTGGCCTGCTTGGCGGCGGCCTCGGCGAGCTCCTCGCGGCCGTGGCCCGCCTGGACCACGAACAGGCCGGCCAGGCCGTCGAGGTACTTGCGGCCCTTGTCGTCCCAGACGTAGGTGCCCTCGCCCCTGACGATCGTCGGCACGGGGGAGTTCTCGTACGACGACATGCGGGTGAAGTGCATCCACAGGTGGTCGTAGGCGGTCTTGGAAAGGTCCTTCTGGGCCGGGTCGGCTGTCATCGGGTGCCCCAGGTGTAGGTCTGTTTCCGGAGCTTCAGGTAAACGAAGCTCTCGGTGCTCCGCACGCCGGGAAGCGAGCGGATGCGCTTGTTGATCAGTTCGAGGAGGTGCTCGTCGTCCTCGCACACCAGCTCGGCGAGGAGGTCGAACGAACCCGCGGTGCACACCACGTAGTCGACCTCGTCGAAGGCGGCCAGCGCGTCGGCGACCGGCTCGATGTCGCCCTCCACGCGGATGCCCACCATCGCCTGGCGGGTGAACCCGACGGTGAGGGGGTCGGTCACGGCGACGATCTGCATCACGCCCTGGTCGAGCAGCTTCTGGACGCGCTGCCGGACGGCCGCCTCGGACAGGCCCACGGCCTTGCCGATGGCGGCGTACGGACGGCGCCCGTCCTCCTGGAGCTGCTCGATGATCGCCTTGGAGGAGGCGTCGAGGGGAACGCTGGCGTTCCGGTCACGGTTGGCCACGCCGCCACTGTGCCCGACGGGCGGCCGAATCGCAAGCCGCACTGCTGCTGATTTCGTTGCTGATCCGAAGATCGGCAGCGGAAAACGTGGCACCCGGTGCGCACCCCTGTCGATACCGGCAGTGGGATGGGTACGCTGGCTACGTACACGCGCGAGCCTGCACGCCGCCGATCGTGGCTTGTCGCTGACATGCCGTAGCGGCCCGGACCCCGGAGTAACCTGACGCCCGGGGCTGCAACGACGCAGGCCCAGACCGAGGAGAGACCGTGAGCGAGCTTCGTACGCTGCGCAACTACATCAACGGCGAGTTCGTCGACGCGGCGGACGGCCGCACGCTCGACGTCGTCGACCCGACCACGGGCGAGGTCTACGCGACCTCCCCGCTCTCCGGTGCGGCCGACGTGGACGCGGCGATGGCGGCCGCCGCCGCGGCGTTCCCGGTCTGGCGGGACTCCACCCCCTCCACCCGGCAGAAGCTGCTGCTCAAGGTCGCCGACGCGGTCGAGGCCCGGGCCGACGAGATCGTGGACGCCGAGGTCCGCAACACCGGCAAGCCGCGGGCGCTGACCCTCTCCGAGGAGATCGGCCCGATGGTCGACCAGCTGCGCTTCTTCGCCGGCGCCGCCCGCCTGCTGGAGGGCAAGGCCGCGGGCGAGTACATGGACGGGATGACCTCCATCGTCCGCCGCGAGCCGGTCGGCGTCTGCGCGCAGGTCGCGCCGTGGAACTACCCGATGATGATGGCGGTGTGGAAGTTCGCCCCGGCGATCGCCGCGGGCAACGCGGTGGTGCTCAAGCCCTCCGACACCACCCCCGCCTCCACCGTGCTGCTGGCCGAGATCATCGGCGGCGTGCTGAAGGACCTCGACCTGCCGGCCGGCGTCTTCAACGTGATCTGCGGCGACCGCGAGACCGGCCGCCTGATGGTCGAGCACCGCACCCCCGCGATGGCCTCCATCACCGGCTCGGTCCGGGCCGGCATGCAGGTCGCCGAGTCCGCCGCGAAGGACGTCAAGCGCGTCCACCTGGAGCTCGGCGGCAAGGCCCCGGTCGTGGTCTTCGAGGACGCCGACATCGCCGAGGCCGTCGAGGGCATCGCGATGGCGGGCTACTTCAACGCCGGCCAGGACTGCACCGCCGCCACCCGCGTCCTGGTGCACGAGTCGATCCACGACGCCTTCGTCGAGGCCCTCGCCAAGGCCGCCGCCGACACCAGGACCGGCGGCGTGGACGAGGAGGACGTCCTCTACGGCCCGCTCAACAACGCCAACCAGCTCCAGCAGGTGGCCGGCTTCATCGAGCGGCTGCCCGCGCACGCCAAGGTCGAGGCCGGCGGCCACCGGGTCGGCGACAAGGGCTACTTCTGGGCGGCGACCGTGGTCTCCGGCCTGCAGCAGGACGACGAGATCATCCAGAACGAGGTCTTCGGCCCGGTCATCACCGTGCAGAAGTTCACCGACGAGGACCAGGCCGTCGGGTACGCCAACGGCGTCGAGTACGCGCTCGCCTCCTCGGTGTGGACCAAGGACCACGCCCGCGCGATGCGGATGTCCCGCCGGCTCGACTTCGGCTGCGTGTGGATCAACACCCACATCCCGCTGGTCGCCGAGATGCCGCACGGCGGCTTCAAGAAGTCCGGCTACGGCAAGGACCTGTCCTCGTACGGGTTCGAGGACTACACCCGGATCAAGCACGTCATGACCGCGATCTGACCGCTCGGCGCCCGGGGCGGGGCGCGCGGTCCTCCGCGCCCCCGCCGCTCGCGGCCGTCAACGTGTCAGGGCACAGCGCGACTCGCGTGACAGGATGAAGCTGCCCGGGGCGGGGCGGGCTCCCTACGCTGGTCGCATGAGCACTCCCACCGCTGACTCGGTCGCCGGGCAGGCCGTCAAGGCCGCCGACCGCGCGCACGTCTTCCACTCGTGGTCCGCCCAGGCGCTGATCGACCCCCTCGCGGTGGCCGGTGCCGAGGGCTCCTACTTCTGGGACTACGACGGCAACCGCTACCTGGACTTCTCCTCGCAGCTGGTGAACACCAACATCGGCCACCAGCACCCGAAGGTGGTCGCGGCGATCCAGGCGAAGGCCGCGCAGCTGTGCACCATCGCCCCGGGCTTCGCCGAGGAGTCGCGCAGCGAGGCCGCCCGGCTGATCGCCGGGCGCACCCCCGGCGACCTGGACAAGATCTTCTTCACCAACGGCGGCGCCGAGGCGAACGAGAACGCGATCCGGATGGCCCGGCTGCACACCGGCCGGCACAAGGTGCTCTCCACCTACCGCTCGTACCACGGCGCCACCGCCAACGCGATCGCCCTGACCGGCGACCCGCGCCGCTGGGCGAACGAGGCGGGCGTGTCGGGCGTCGTGCACTTCTGGGGCCCGTACCCGTACCGCTCGAACTTCCACGCCGAGAACGAGGCCCAGGAGTGCGAGCGCGCGCTCGCGCACCTGGAGCAGACCGTCGCGTTCGAGGGTCCGGGCACCGTCGCGGCGATCATCCTGGAGACCGTGGTCGGCACCGCGGGCGTCCTGGTGCCGCCGGCCGGGTACCTGGCGGGCGTGCGGGAGATCTGCGACCGGTACGGGATCGTGTTCATCCTGGACGAGGTGATGGCCGGGTTCGGCCGCACCGGCGCGTGGTTCGCCGCCGACCACTGGGGGATCACCCCGGACCTGCTGACCTTCGCCAAGGGCGTCAACTCCGGCTACCTGCCGCTGGGCGGCGTGGCGATCTCCGGGGCGATCGCGGAGACCTTCGCGCAGAAGGCGTTCCCGGGTGGCCTGACCTACTCGGGCCACCCGCTGGCCTGCGCCTCCGCGGTGGCGACGATCAACGCGATGGCCGAGGAGGGCATCGTGGAGAACGCGAAGCTGATCGGCGAGACCGTGCTCGGCCCCGGCCTGCGCGAGCTGGCGGAGCGCCACCCCTCGGTCGGCGAGGTGCGCGGCCTGGGCGTGTTCTGGGCGCTGGACCTGGTGAAGGACCGGGAGACCCGCGAGCCGCTGGTGCCGTACAACGCGGCCGGTGCCGACAACGCGCCGATGGCGCAGCTCGCGGCGGCCTGCAAGCAGCGCGGCCTGTGGCCGTTCACCAACATGAACCGCTTCCACGTGGTGCCGCCGTGCACCATCACCGCGGAGGAGGCCAAGACCGGCCTCGCGGTGCTGGACGAGGTGCTCACCCTCACCGACGCGCACACCGTCTGACGATCGTTCACGGTTCCTCCACGGGGCCCCGGCGGATCCGCCCGGGGCCCCGTGATGCCTTTGCCAACCCCGTCAGTACGATGATCGGCCTGACTGGGAGAGCAAAGGAACAACCATGGGGGACACGGGGTTTCGGGTCGAGCCCGAAGCGCTCACGGCGTACGCCGCCGTGCTCGACGCCCAGGCCGAACGGATCGGGCAGATCCGCTCCGCCCTGGCGGGCGTCCGGCTCTCGTCCGAGGACTTCGGCAAACTGCCGGGCTCGGGCGAGCTGCACGACTCCTACCAGGAGCACGCCGACGCCGAGCAGGAGAACTTCGCCGACCTGATCGAGCTGCTCGACGCGACCGGCGAGGGACTGCGGGCCACCGTCGACAACTACGAGACCAACGAGCAGGACACCGCCGAGGTGTACGGGGGCGGCCGATGAGCACCCTGGCCCCCGGCTCGTTCGGCGACGCCGTCGACGCGTACCGGTGGACCCGCGACCGGGTCACCGAGCAGCTGCCGCCGCTGCCCAGCTTCGAGAACCCCGTCAGCGAGGGGCTCGACGCCGGACTCGACTCCGTCGTCAAGGCGGCGCTCGACGCCACCGGGCTGATGGACGTGCTGGAGAAGGTCACCGGCGACCTGCAGGCACTGACCGCCGCCGCGCACGAGTGGCAGGCCCAGGCGAAGGCCATGCAGGAGGTCGCCGGGGAACTGCGCTCGGCCGGCGCCCGGGTCGACGCCGCCTGGGAGGGCGCGGCCTCGGCGGCGTTCGGCGCCCACATGACCACCGTCGTCGAGGCGGTCGACGCCACCGCCGCGGACATGGCGCAGGTCGCGCAGATCATCAGCCAGGCCGCCGCCGAGTGCCAGCTCGCCGAACAGCTGATCATCGAGATCATCCGCGAGGCCATCGAGACCCTGATCATCACGCTGGCCGCCGGCCTCGTGGTCGACATCCTCACCCTGGGCCTCGCCACCGCCGCCGAGGCGCTCATCGTCGAGGGCGAGATCGCCATCTACATCGCCCGGGTGGGGATGGTCTCGCGCAAGCTGGAGGTGGCCCTCAAGGAACTGCACGAGGCGATCAAGGCGATGAAGGCGGCCCGCACCCTCGGGTCGGTCAAGAAGGCCCGCGCGGCCGCGAAGGCCGTCCGCAAGCTCGGCGGCCGCGGCAACAGGCTGGGGACCGGCTGGAAGCTGATCCGCAACCCCACGACGGAGAACCTCGGCGAGTTCGCCACCGCGCAGGTCCTCGGGCAGGGGTTCGGCGCGGTCAAGGGCGCCGTCAAGGGCGGCCTCGGCGCCGTCACCGGCGCCGGGGACCTCACCGGCGTGCTCACCGACAACCTGCTCACCGACAAGGGCCTGGACACCGTCGCCGGCGCGCTCGACGGCCCGCCCGGGGACGAGCCGTACCGGGTGCCGCGCAGCCGGGTCCAGGAGGCCTTCGGATGAGCCACCCCGCCCACCCCCCGTACGGCGCCCCGCCGATGCCCGGCGCCCAGCACCTGCCCGAGGTCGCGCACCTGGTGGCGCCCGGCGAGCAGCTGCGCGGCATCGTCGACACCGACCTGTGCGACCTGGTCCGCAGACCGCCCCGGCGCTACCGCAAGGACCCCTCGGGCCGGGCCGCCGAGACCGCGTTCGGCTGCCTGTTCGTGTTCGTCAACCTCGCCGAGTACCTCGCCGACCTGGTCGAGGACTGCACCTGGGGCCTGGTCCGCTCGCTGCGCCGGCTCTTCCGCGGCCGCGGCCTGACCCGCGGCTGGCAGAGCCAGGCCGGACGGTTCGTCATCGCGGTCCGCTCCGCCGAGCGCGACCACGACAACGACGACGTCCTGCTGCTCTTCACCGACCGGCGGATCCTGCTGGTCGGCAACGGCGACAACACCCCCGGCCCCACCTCCCGCCGCACCTTCGACCACGACCGGGCCAAGCACGTCCTCGGCGAACTGCCCTACGCGCACCTGGCCCGGGTCCAGCCCCGGCACACCTGGGTCTCGCTCCGCGCCGACCTGCACTTCGCGGACGGCTCGCGGGCCGCGCTGGACATCGGCGAGAACGACCTCGCCGCGCTGGTCGCCCTCGGCCCGCGCTGACCCCGCGGTGCGCCGCCGGCCGGGAGGTCAGCGGCGCACCGCGTCCAGCGCCAGCAGCGCCACGTGCAGCGACAGGCAGGACTCCACCTGGTCCAGGTCCACGCCCAGGACCCGCTCCACCTTGTGCAGCCGGTCGTAGAAGGACGGGCGCGACAGGTGCGCGGCGTCGGCCGCCGCCGACTTGTTGCGGCCCTGCTCCAGGTAGATCCGCAGCATCTGCACCAACTGCCCGCCGTGCTCCGCGTCGTACGCCAGCAACGGCCCCAACTCCCGCTCCACGTACGTCTGCAGGCGCTCGTCGTCGCGCAGCAGGTGCAGCAGGCCGCGCAGCCGGACGTCCGGCAGGCGGTAGTACGCGGCCCGGCCGCCCGGCGCGTCGTGCAGCGCCGCGTCCGCGACCTGGGTGGCCTCCAGCAGGGTGCGCCGGGCGTCCCGGACCGAACCCACCGAGGAACCCACCGCTATCACCGGCCCGTCCGCCGAACCGTCCCGGTCCGCCTCGGCGGACAGCCGGCGCAGCGCCGCCGCGAAGGACTCCAGCGCGGCGTGCTCGTCCTGCTGCGAACCGAGCGCCACCAGCAGGCCCACCCCCTCGTCGTCCAGCGCGCCCACCAGCGCCGACAGCCGCGCGCCCCGGATCGCGGTCGCCGCCAGCTCGGTGAAGTCCCGCAGCCGGGCCTGCGCCTCCAGCGCCGCGGGCAGCGGACCCTGCCGACGCCGCAGCACCACCCCCACCAGGCGGCGGCCCTCCAGCGGCACGCCCAGCGCCTGCGCGCGCAGCGCCACCTCGGAGACCGTCAGCGCGTGCGTCAGGATGCCCGACAGCAGGGTGCGGTGGGTCTGCCGCTCCAACGACTCCCGGTCGCGCACCACCAGCCGGTTCAGCGCCAGCGTCGCCGCGCCGCGCTCCAGCAGCATCGCGTGCGGGTGCGGCACGTCCGGCGGCAGCGGCACCGGCTCGTCCACCAGCACCAGCCGCCCCCAGTCCTGGCCGCGCGCGCCCACCGTGGTCACCAGCCAGCCCGAGCGCGGGTCGTGACCGGTGCGGCCCGGCGGGTGGACGCCGCGCGACCGGTGCTCCCAGTTCTCCAGCAGCTCCTGCTCGCCGCGGCCCGCCGTGTCGTGCGCCAGCACCTGGTGCGCCAGGTTCTCCAGCACCACCGGCGCACCCGCCATCCGGGCCACCTGCCGCACCACCTCGGCGGGCTCCGCGCCCTCCGTCGCCAGCTCGTTGAACACCTGGTGCACCGCCTCGGACACCCGCAACTGCTCCAGCTGCGCGTTCACCACCAGCGCGTGCACCGCCTCGGTCACCGCGACGAACTTCAGCTCCCGGCGCAGCACCACCAGCGGCAGGCCGTGCCGCTCCGCCGCCGCCACCAGCGCCCGCGGCAGCGAGTCGAAGTACCGGCGGCCGAACTCGATCACCAGCCCCGCCACCCCGACCTCGGCCAGCTCCCGCACGTACCGGGCCAGCCCGTCCCGGTCCTCCGGCAGCGCGATGCCCGTCGACAGCACCAGCTCGCCGCCGCGCAGCACCCCCGCCACGTCCGGCAGCTCGCTCACGTGCACCCAGCGCACCGGGCGCTCCAGCGCCCCGGCCCCCGCCACCACCTGGGGCAGGCCGCGCCGCATCACGTCGAGGTCGAGCACGCGGGCGACGGTGGGGAGCATCGCGGGTACCTCCGGGGGTTCGCAGGGTGTCAGGACAATCATGCTCGACGGCGACGCCCTGTCGCCCGGACGCAGCCTTGCAGCGTGTAAGGCCCTTCGACCGGGCCGTTGCTGAGTGACGCTTGCCCCGGGCACCCGAACCGAGGCATCGTCGGCCGGGACGCGTAGGCAATGGAGGCAGCTCATGGACCTGACCAGCTTCAACGAGGGCGCGCAGCACATCGCGGGCCGCCCGGCCCGGAGCCCCGGCGGCGAACCCTTCGCCGTGGTCAACCCCGCGAACGGCGCCACCGTCCAGCAGGTCGAGCTCGCCACCACCGCCGACGTCGACGCCGCCGTCGCGGCCGCCCGCGCCGCCCTCCCCGAGTGGTCCGGCGCCACCCCCGGCACCCGCTCCGACGCGCTGAACCGCCTCGCCGGGATCCTCGCCGAGCACGCCGGGGACTTCGCCCGGGTCGAGACCGCGCAGACCGGCAAGCCGATCAAGCTCTCCACCGAGTTCGACGTCCCCGGCACCGTCGACAACACCGCCTTCTTCGCCGGGGCCGCCCGCAACCTGGAGGGCAAGGCCGCCGGGGAGTACAGCGGCGACCACACCTCGTACGTGCGCCGCGAGGCCGTCGGCGTGGTCGGCAGCATCGCGCCCTGGAACTACCCGCTGCAGATGGCCGCCTGGAAGATCCTCCCGGCGATCGCCGCGGGCAACACCATCGTCCTCAAGCCCGCCGAGATCACCCCGCTGACCTCGCTGATGTTCGCCCGCGCCTGCACCGCCGCGGGCATCCCCGACGGCGTCGTCAACGTCGTCACCGGCGCCGGACGCACCGCGGGCGAGCACCTGATCGGCCACCCCGACGTCGCCATGGTGTCCTTCACCGGCTCCACCGCCGTCGGCAGGCGCGTCGCCGAGATCGCCACCGCCACCGTCAAGCGCACCCACCTCGAACTCGGCGGCAAGGCCCCCTTCGTGGTCTTCGACGACGCCGACCTCGACGCCGCCGTGCACGGCGCCGTCGCCGCCTCCCTGATCAACAGCGGCCAGGACTGCACCGCCGCCACCCGCGCCTACGTCCAGCGCCCGCTGTACGACGCCTTCGTGGCCGGCGTCGCCGAACTGTACGAGGGCATCCGGCTCGGCGACCCGCTCGACCCGCGGACCGACATGGGCCCGCTGGTCTCCTTCACCCACCGCGACCGCGTCGCCGGCTTCGTCGAACGCGCCCGCTCCTACGCCACCGTCGTCACCGGCGGCCCCGCCACCGGCAAGGGCCACGACGGCACCGACCTCTCCCTCGGCGCCTACCACCGCCCCACCCTGATCACCGGCGCCGCCCAGGACAGCGAGGTCGTCCAGGGCGAGATCTTCGGCCCCGTGCTCGTCGTGCTGCCCTTCGACAGCGACGAGGAGGGCCTGCGGCTGGCCAACGACACCCCCTACGGCCTCGCCGCCTCCGCCTGGACCCGCGACGTCCACCGCTCGCTGCGCGCGACCCGCGAGATCGCGGCCGGCTGCGTCTGGGTGAACGACCACATCCCGATCATCAGCGAGATGCCGCACGGCGGGTACAAGGCCTCCGGCTACGGCAAGGACATGTCGCAGTACTCGCTCGACGAGTACACCCAGGTCAAGCACGTCATGTTCGACACCACCGCGGTCGCCCGCAAGGACTGGCACCGGACGATCTTCGGCGACCGCTGACCGGGAGCCGCGTTCCGGCAGCGCTCCGGTCGTGCCGCGGTCGCACCGCGATCCGTGTAAGAGAACCCCGGTACCCCGCTCTCCCGGGTGACGGCAGCAGGCACCCGCCCGCCGCCCGTTGCCCCGCCCGGGAGAGACGAGGAACCGCACGTGAGCACCACCCGCCACCCCAGCGCCCTGCACTGGCTGGCCGCCGCCGCCCCCGATCCCGACGCCTGCCTCCGCACCTGGGAACGCACCCGCCTCGGCCTCGCCCTGCTCCCCGCCGGACACCGCTGGGACGTCCTGCACGCCCCCGGCCCGCTCGGCCGCCCCGCCGCCGCGCTGCTCGACCGGCCCGGCGGCGGACCCGTCCTGGAGGACCCCGCCGGCGACACCGTCGGCTTCCTCGTCCCGGTCGGCACCGCCGAACGCTGGACCGGCACCGGCATCCGCGGCTCCGGCCACGGCACCTGGATCGCCGTCCCGCACCCCACCCGCCCCACCGCCCGCGGCCCGCACTGGCTCGTCCCCCCGCACCCCGACGGACGGCTCGTCGACCCCCGCGCCCTCGAACTCGCCCTCCACGACGCCGCCGCGCACCTGCACCGACCGCGCTAGACCGACCGCACTGGACCGACCGCACTGGACGGCGACGGACGGGACAGACTGTTCCCATGGACGCTGTGGACGCTGTGGACGCTGTGGACGCTGTGGACGCTGTGGACGCTGCGGGTGTGGTGGGTGCGGTGCGTGCGGTAGGCGCTGAGGGCGCCGTGGACGGCGGGGACCCCCCGGCCGCCGTACTGCCCGCCCGGCGCGCCGCGCTGCTCGCCGACGCCCAGCCGTACTGCCTGGAGCACGCCCTCGCACTGGCCGGTCCCGACGCACTGCGCCTGCACGGCCTGGCCGTCCCCGCCCGCGGCACCGACCTGCTGCTGGTCACCGCCGGGGGCCCGCCGCTCGCCGAACTCGCCACCGGACTCGCCGAAACCCTGCGCGCCGCCGGGCACCGCGTCGAGGAACCGCCCGGCACCGCCCGCCGCCACCCACTCGCCGTCAGCACCGGCGAGCCGTCCCTCGACAGCCTCGCCGGTGAGCCCCCGCTCGGCATCGAACTGCGCCGCGAGCCGCTGCGCCACCCGCCGACCCTCCCCGCAGGTGCCCCCGTCCCCGTCGCCGTCGCCGCGTTGGACGACACCGCCGCACTCGCCGTCCTCACCCTCTGCGAACGCGCCCTGCCCGCCGACCTGCACGCGTTGCACGCCCTCACCGGCCGGCGGCGCGAAGGCGAGCTCCTCGCCCTGGCGAGCGCGTTCGACGAGGACTTCAGCCCCCGCACGCTCGCCGACCGGCTGGAGAGCGCCGCCGCCCTACTCGCCGCCGACGCCGCTGAGACCACCGAAGCCGCCGAGGCCGCCGAGGCCGCCGACGGCATGCTCGGCACCGTGAAGTGGGCCGAGGGCTGGGCCCAGGACCTGCGCCTCGACCTGCTGGAGACCACCGAACTCGCCGACGGCCTGCACGACCCCTACCTGGACCGCTCCGACGACCTGTAAGGGTGAATCACGCTTCCCCGTCAGGGTGCTCGTTGAGCGGGCCCGCCGTCCCGCGCAGACTGGAGAACGAGCGCGGGACATCCGTGGACATCGGAGGCAGAGACCCTTGAGCAGCAAGCACATCACCCACTGGATCGGCGGCCAGTACGCCGCCACCGCCGGAACCGCGCCCCGCCGCGGCGACATCCACGACCCGGCCACCGGCCAGGTCACCGGCCAGGTGGACTTCGCCGAGATCGCCGAGGTCGACCAGGCGGTCGCCGCTGCCGCCCAGGCGTTCACCAGCTGGCGCAAGGCCTCTATCGCCAAGCGCACGCAGGTGCTGTTCAACTTCCGCGAGCTGTTCAACGCCCGCAAGGACGAACTCGCCGCGATCATCGTCTCCGAGCACGGCAAGGTGCACTCCGACGCCCTCGGCGAGCTCGCCCGCGGCCAGGAGGTCGTCGAGTACGCCTGCGGCATCCCGCAGCTGATCAAGGGCGGCTTCACCGAGCAGGCGTCCACCGGCGTCGACGTCTACTCGATCCGCCAGCCGCTCGGCCCGGTCGCCATCATCTCGCCGTTCAACTTCCCGGCCATGGTGCCGATGTGGTTCTTCCCGATCGCGATCGCGGCCGGCAACACGGTCGTCCTCAAGCCGTCCGAGAAGGACCCGTCCGCCGCCAACTTCATCGCCGAGCTGTGGAAGGAGGCCGGTCTCCCCGACGGCGTCTTCAACGTCGTCCACGGTGACAAGGTCGCCGTGGACCGCCTGCTGGAGCACCCCGACGTCAAGTCGGTCTCCTTCGTCGGCTCCACCCCCATCGCCCGCTACGTGTACGAGAACGGCACCCGCTACGGCAAGCGCGTGCAGGCCCTCGGCGGCGCCAAGAACCACATGCTGGTCCTCCCCGACGCCGACCTCGACCTCGCCGCCGACGCCGCCATCAACGCCGGCTTCGGCGCGGCCGGCGAGCGCTGCATGGCCGTCTCCGTCCTGGTCGCCGTCGACCCGATCGGCGACGAGCTGGTCGCCAAGATCAAGGAGCGGATGGCCACCCTCAAGGTCGGCCCCGGCTGCAACGGCGACTCCGAGATGGGCCCGCTGGTCACCGGCCAGCACCGCGACAAGGTCACCTCCTACGTCGAGTCCGGCGTGGCCGACGGCGCCGAGCTCGCCGTCGACGGTCGCAAGCACGCCATCGCTGCCGAGGACGCCACCGGCGCCCCCACCACCGACGGCTTCTGGCTCGGCCCGACCCTGTTCGACCACGTCAAGCCGGGCATGTCCGTCTACAACGACGAGATCTTCGGCCCGATCCTGTCGATCGTCCGGGTCCCCTCCTACGACGAGGGCCTGGAACTCATCAACGCCAACCCCTACGGCAACGGCACCGCCATCTTCACCAACGACGGCGGCGCGGCCCGGCGCTTCCAGAACGAGGTCGAGGTCGGCATGGTCGGCATCAACGTGCCGATCCCCGTCCCGGTCGCCTACTACTCCTTCGGCGGCTGGAAGGCCTCGCTCTTCGGCGACACCCACGCCTACGGCCCCGACGGCGTCCAGTTCTTCACCCGCGGCAAGGCCGTCACCCAGCGCTGGCTCGACCCCTCGCACGGCGGCATCAACCTGGGCTTCCCCACCAACAGCTGAACAGCCCACCGCACCACGACCCACCGGAAGGCCGGCCCCCACAGGGGCCGGCCTTCCGGCCGTTCGGCACTCGGTTCCGCCCCGGCCGGGCCGTGTTTGCACCTGGCCCGGATCCGGCGTAGTGTTCACTGGTCGCTCGGCAGGGAGCACCGGACACGCATCTGTGTGGACGGTCCCGGGGTGGCCAATCCCTTGGAAAACCAGCTAGCTGATCCGTGACGGGTCG
>NZ_JNYE01000109.1 GCF_000717185.1 Kitasatospora phosalacinea
CCGCTGAGCCCTGCGGCGGCTTGCGGGGCGGCGGCGGGAGGGAGGGAGGGAGGGAGGGACGGGTCGGCGGGGGAAGCAGGCGGCGGTGGACCGCGGATCGACAGGCCGCGGTAGGCGGGCCGCGGGCAGTGGGTGGTGGGTGGTGGGAGAGGTGGGCCGGCCGCGGCGGGCGACGGAGGGAGGAGCGGGCCCGGCGGGCGGGAAGTAGGCAGGTCGCAGGCCACGAATCGGCGGGTGGGAGCAGGCGGGCCGCGGGCGGTGGGCGGGCTGGCAGAGGGCCGCAGGCCACGGGCCGGCGGGGCGCGTGGCGGGTGGGTGATCCGGATCGGGTTCCGCTCCGAAGGGATCGGGGAATTGTCCGGCGCCCGTCAGGTCGGGGGTGGGACGATCACGGTCAGGAGGGTAACGGGTGGAGGCGGTCGAGATCGGGGCGGGACGGGTGTGGGGGCCGTGGCCGGAGTTGCTGGCCGACCGGCGGCCCGTCCTCGTGGTGCCGCTGGCTCCCGAGCGGCTGGCGTCCGCCGCGGACGGGTGGGGTGGCGCCGGGGAGCCGCCGCGGCTGCAGGAGGGCTGGTCCGCCGCCTTCGACGGTGCCCGGCTGGTCGTCACCCGGCCCGACGGCACCGCCTGGTACGACGGCCCGCTCGCCGCGGCCCGCGACTGGGCCCGGGCCGTGCGGGCCCACCGCACCCTGCTGATCGTCACCGGCCCCTTCACCGCCCCGTTCGACCTGCACCCGGCCGCGGCGGCGGGTCGACTGTCCGTGCTGACGGTTCCGGCCCGCCTGGTCGACGCGCACTGAGGGCCGGGGCGCCGGGCCGGGGTGCGTCCCGGGCGGTAGACGCCGCCGGGGTGGGCGCTCCGGTCGGCGTCGACGAGCCGGCCGAGGGCGGGCAGGGCGGGCCTCTCGCCGTCCGCGCCGCGTAACTTCCAGGACTCACCGGCCTGCGGGGCACGCTCTTATGGCGTTCACGTATTTGAACATCACCTACAGTCCTGAATGCTCTCGGCCGTCCCGTGCGGCGATAGCTCTGCCAATGGGCCATCAGGCAGAAGATTTTGCGGACGAATGACAGATAGGGCGAAGAGAATTCGTCGGCGTGATGGTCCGCCCGACCGGCGACATCGGCCCTGGTTCACACATCTGAATCAGGGCGGCGACAAGAGCCTTGTTGGTCCGTCAGATCCCGTCCTATCCTCGCCGACAGAAATCGCTTCCCCGCCCGGGGCCTCGAGGCCACGGCTTCCGCATGCGCGGATGCCGCAGACTGCCGCCCCGTCGCCGGACGAACGTGTGCGTCGCACCGAAACCCAGTCCACCCGCACGGCCTCGACAGCCGGCGCTCGAAGACGAATCGGGAGATCGACATGAAACGATCAGTTGCCCTGCGGCTCTACGCGGCACTCGCGACGACGGCCCTGGCGGCCGCCGCCGGGGCGGTCGTGACGATGCCCTCGGCATCGGCGGCGGTGACCGGCAGCGCCACCGGTTTCGCGTCCCAGAACGGCGGGACCACCGGCGGTGCGGGCGGGCAGACCGTGCGCGCCACGACGGGGACCGCGATCCACCAGGCGCTGTGCAACCGGGCCAGTGCGAGCACCCCGATCACCATCGAGGTCGAGGGCACCATCAACCACGGCAACACGGCCCAGGTGTCGGGGCCCAGTTGCAACACCGCGGCGGGTGTCATCGAGCTCAAGCAGATCAGCAACGTCACCGTCGTGGGGGTCGGCAGCGGTGCCGTCTTCGACCAACTGGGCATCCACGTACGCGAGTCCAGCAACATCATCATCCAGAACGTGACCGTCAGGAACGTCAAGAAGTCGGGGTCGCCGACGTCCAACGGCGGTGACGCGATCGGCATGGAGAAGAACGTCCGCAACGTCTGGGTCGACCACGCCACCCTCGAGGCGTCGGGCGGGGAGGAGGAGGGGTTCGACGGCCTGTTCGACCTGAAGGACAACACCCAGTACGTGACGCTGTCCTACAGCACGCTGCGCAACTCCGGCCGCGGCGGCCTGATCGGCTCCAGCGACACCGAGCTCTCGAACGGCTACGTGACCTTCCACCACAACCTGTACGAGAACATCGACTCCCGCGCGCCGCTGCTGCGCGGCGGGACCGCCCACATCTACAACAACTACTACGTGAAGCTCAACAAGTCCGGGATCAACTCGCGCGCCGGGGCCCGCGCCAAGGTGGACAACAACTACTTCAAGGACTCCCAGGACGTGCTGGGCACCTTCTACACCACCGCGGCCGGCTACTGGCAGGTCGCGGGCAACGTCTTCGACAACGTGACGTGGTCCAGCCCCTCCGCCGACACCAACCCGGCCGGGCCCGACGTGAAGTCCACCACCACGGTCGCCGTCCCCTACTCCTACGCCCTCGACCCGGCCGGCTGCGTGCCGGACATCGTGACCCGGACGGCTGGTGCCAACAAGGGCCTGCAGGTGTCGAACGGCACCTGCACGCCGCAGACGCCGTCGTCGTCCCCCACCGCTCCCACGCCCACTCCCAGCTCCAGCACTCCCACGTCCACCCCGACCCAGCCCAGCGGCACCAACCTCAGCATCGGCGCCGGGGCCGACGGATCCAGCAAGGCCACCGGGACGAGCTACGGCAGCGTGGTGGACGGCAACCTGGCCACCTACTGGTCGCCGACCGGCTCCACCGGCTCCATCTCGGTCAAGTGGTCCACCCCCACCACCGTGGCCGCCCTCGCCATCCGGGAGGCGGCGGGCTCCGCGGGCACCATCGGATCCTGGCGGGTCCTCAACGCCGACACCGGTGCCGTCCTCGCCTCGGGCACCGGTGCGGGCACCATCGCGGTTCCCAGCACCTCGCTGAAGAAGATCACCTTCGAGATCACCGGCTCGACCGGAACTCCGAAGGTCGCCGAGTTCGAGACCTACGCGGGCTAGCGACACGGACCACCCCGCGGGCTCGGCCTGGATCCCACAGGCCGAGCCCTTCGCGGCATCAGGCCGGCTGGTTCCCGTGGTTGCGGCCGTTCTTGACGAGGAGGCGGAGGCCCTCCCGGGCCCTCCGGGGACGTTCGGTCAGTGCGGCCCGGTGCGGTCGCCGCCCCGGTGGGCGGGGACGGCGGCGGTAGAGGTGGCCGTGGAGGTAGAGGTGGCGGTGGTGCAGGCGGCGCGGACGAAGGCGGCGACGGCCGGGGAGCGGGCGTCCTGGGGCCAGGCGACGGCGAGGGTGGAGTCGGGGAGGCCGCGGACGGGGCGGTAGGCGATGCCGGGGCGCGGGTGGCGGCGGGCCAGTGAGGCGGGGGCGAAGAAGACGATGCTGCCGGTCTCGACCAGGCTGAGGATCTCCGACAGGTTCGAGGCGCGGCGCGCGGCGGTGGGGCGGGGGCCGCCGGGGCGGGCGGGGCGGAGGCCGTCGGCCGGGGCGCCGTCGGGGAGTTCGCGGCCGGCCAGGTCGTCCGGGTGGAGCGCGCTGCGGGCGGCCAGCGGGTCGGTGGCGGCGAGGGCGACCAGGGTGGGTTCGGTCAGCAGCGGTTCGCTGTCCAGTCCGCGGTCGTCGCACGGGAGTTGGAGGAGCGCGACGTCGGCGCGGCCGTCGCGCAGGGCCCGCGGCTGTTCGCCGTACCCGCCGAGGACGAGTTCGGGGGGCAGGGCGGCGGGGTCGGTGGCGTAGGCGTCCAGGATCCGGGGCAGCAGGCCGCCGTCGAGGTCGGCCTTGAGGGCGATCCGCAGGCGGGGCTCGGTGCGGCCGGCCTGGTGGGCCCGGTGGGCGGCGGCGGTGACGGCTTCCAGGGCGGTGCGGGCGTCGCGCAGCAGGACCTCTCCGGCGGGGGTGAGGGCGACCTGCCGGGTGGTGCGTTCGAACAGCGCGGTGTCGAGCTGCCGTTCGAGGGCGCGGATCGCGCGGGACAGCGGGGGCTGGGCCATGTCGAGCCGGGCGGCGGCGCGGCCGAAGTGCAGCTCCTCCGCGACCGCGACGAAGTAGCGCAGCTGCCGCACCTCCAGATCACTCATACCGCCAGGGTACCAATGCCGACCGGACCGGTCCTTCACGCCCCCGCGCGGGGCCGGTTGACTCGGGGACGGCAGCGCCCGCGGGGCCTGCTCCCCCGTTCACCGGCCTCACGGAGGCACATCATGATCGTCGTCACCACACCGACCGGCGACATCGGGCGGCAGCTCGTGGACCGGCTGCTGGACGCCGGGGAGGCGGTGCGGGTGGTCGTCCGCGACCCCGCCCGGCTGCCGGCGCGGGTGCGGGAGCGGGTCGAGGTGGTGCCGGGCTCGCACGGCGACCCGGACACCGTCGCGCGGGCGCTGGCGGGCGCCGACCGGCTGTTCTGGCTGGTGCCGCCGGCCGGGTTCCACGACGCCGGGCCCGCCGGGCGGTACTACCTGGAGTTCACCCGCGCCGCCTGCGGGGAGGCCGCCCGCCGGGGCGTGCGGATGGTGGGCGTCACCTCGCTGGGCCACGGCTACCGGGGCCCGGCCGGGCTGCTGTCGGCCGCGCTGGCGATGGACGAGCTGATCGGCGCCAGCGGCGTGGCCCACCGCGCGCTGGCCCTGCCGTTCTTCATGGAGAACCTGCTCCGCCAGGCCCGCACGATCGGCGAGCAGGGGGTGCTCGCCCTGCCGAACGCCGCGGACCGGCCGCTGCCGACCGTGGCCACGGGGGACGTCGCGGCCGCGGCGGCGGCGCTCCTGCTCGACGCCTCCTGGGACGGGCGGGCCCGCGTCCCGCTGGCCGCGCCGGAGGACCTGACCCCGGTGGGCATGGCCGAGGCCGTCTCCGCGGCCCTGGGCCGTCCCGTCCGCTACCGGCAGGTGCCGCTGGCCGCGTTCCGGGCCGGGCTGCTGGAGCACGGGGCGAGCCCGGCACTGGCGCGGGACATGGCGGAGATGGTCGCGGCGCAGAACGACGGGATCTACGACGCCGAGCCCCGCGAGCCGGGTTCGGCCGGTGCCACCGGGTTCGGGCAGTGGTGCCGGGAGGTCCTGGTGCCCGCCGTCCGGGCCTGACGGGCCGTCACCCGGCTCCGGTGCCGGGGGTGGTGGAAGCGGGCCCGCGCCGCTGCGGGGCGGGCCGCTGCGGGGCGGCCCGCCGGTCGGGGGCAAAGGGGAGGCAAAGTACGATCGGTGCGCTGGTGACCCTTTGACTCTGTGAGGATGTGCCCCCGATGGTGTTCAAGCGGCTTCTCGGTGCCCTGGGTGTCGGCGGACCGACCGTCGACACGGTGCTGTCCACCCCGACCGTCTACCCCGGCGGCACCGTGCACGGCCAGGTCAACCTGGTCGGCGGCGACCGCGAGGCCACGATCAACGGCATCACGCTCTGCCTGGCCGCCCGGGTCGAGGTCGAGTACGAGGACGGCGAGGGGCACACCACCAAGGAGTTCGCCCCGGTGCAGGTCTGCGGCCCGCTGCAGTTGGCCGCCGGGGAGCAGCGGGCCGTCCCGTTCGCCTTCCCGGTGCCGTGGGAGACGCCGCTGACCGCGATCGGCGGGCACCACCTGTCGGGCATGGTGCTGGGCGTCCGCACCGACGTGGACATCGCCGGGCAGTTGGACCGCGGGGACACCGACCCGCTCGCGGTGCAGCCGCTGCCGGTGCAGCAGCGGGTGCTGGAGGCGCTGTCGGCGCTCGGCTTCCACTTCCACCGGGCCGACCTGGAGGCCGGGCACATCCGCGGCACCGCCCAGACGCTGCCGTTCTACCAGGAGATCGAGTACAAGGCGGCGCCGCAGTTCGCCGGGCGCTGCAACGAGGTCGAGCTGTCCTTCGTCACCGGCCCTCACCAGGTCGAGGTGGTGCTGGAGTTCGACAAGCGCGGCATGTTCCACAGCGGCGACTCGGTGCGCACCTTCGTGCTGGACCACGGGGCCGGGCAGCACGACCTGACCGGCACGGTGGACGGCTGGGTCCGCGGCGCGCTGGGTCACTGACCGCGGGGCGGCCCTCCTCCTCGCCCCCGGTCGGAGTCAGCGGCCGGGGGCGGGGGCCTCTCCGTGAGGGGGCTCTCCGTGAGGGGCGTCGCCGTGGGGGGCCTCGCCGTGGGGGGCACCTCCGTGAGGAGCGTCTCCGCGACGGCGGTGCGGGCGTACAGGACGGTGCGGCCGGTGCGGTGGGCGGTGGCGAACCCGGCGGCGCGCAGGGCGGTGAGGTTCTGCGAGACGTGGGCCGGGGAGAGGCCGGTGCGCGCGGCGAGTTCGGTGGTGGTGGCGGGGGTGTCGAGCTCGGCGAGCAGCAGGGTGCGGGCGCGGCCCAGGACGGCGGCGAGGGCGTCGGCGGCAGGGGCGGTGCGGGGCTGCCAGAGGTCGCCGGTGCCGCGGGCGCGGTAGGCGAGCTGGGGCGGGTCGGGCGGGGCGATCCGGGTGGAGAGGCCGGAGCCCTTGAAGGCGCTGGGGACGAGGAGCAGCCCGCTACCGGTGGCGTGCCGGGCCAGGGTGCGGGCGCGACGCTCCAGGTGCAGCCCGGCGTCGCCCCAACTGACCTGGGGGTGCAGGGAGTTGAGGAGGTGCCCGGTGCCGTGGCGGGCGGCCTGCCCGGCGCGGTGGAAGACGTCGGCGTCCAGCAGGGCGCGGATCCGCGGCCAGTACGGGGCCAGGACCGTCTCCCAGTAGGCCGCGATCTCCCGGACGAGCCGGGGCAGTTGGGCGGGCGGGTCGGCGTGCAGGGCGCGGGTGCGGGGGCCGGTGCGGCCCTGGTGGTGGCGGAGGTGGTCGAGGTCGGCGCGGATCCGTTCGGCGGGGGTGGCGGCGAGCGCCGCGAGTTCCTCGTCCAGGGTCGGGGCGGGGGTGGCGGGCGCGGGGTTGAGGAAGTCCGGGACGTACCCGGCGCCGGGCGGGAGCAGTTCGGCCAGCAAGCGCCGGTCGAGCCCGGCGGCGGCCGTCCGGGGGCGCACCTGGTCGAGCCAGCGGCGGTGGACGGGGTCGGCGGCGCCGGAGGCCAGCAGGCGGTAGCTGGTGGTGAGCTGCCACAGCGGGGAGACGGCGAACCGCACCCGGGCCACGTCGTGGGCGGGGAGGGCCAGTTCGGCCAAGGTCGCTCCTCCCCCGCTTCGGGCACCGTGGATTCGGGGATGTCCGAATCCGTGGCGGTCACTGTAGTCGGCGGCCGATCATCTGCGGCATGAACCTGCTCCCCGACGTGCCACCGTCCGCCACCACCCCGCCTGCCGCCACGGCCCCGTCCGCCGCCGCCACCCCGTCCGCCGCCACGGCTCCGTCCGCCGCGGCGGCGGGCACCTGGACCCTGGGCGACCTGGAGGTCAACCGGGTCGGCTTCGGGGCGATGCGGCTGACCCAGACCGGTGCGGCCCTGGTGCCCGACGCGGTGCCGCGCGACCGCGGGCAGGCGGTCGGCGTGCTGCGCCGGGCCGTCGAGCTCGGGGTGAACCACATCGACACCGCCGCCTTCTACTTCTCGCCGTTGCGCTCGGCCAACGAGCTGATCAACCGTGCGCTCTCCCCCTACCCGGACGACCTGGTGATCGCCACCAAGGTCGGGCAGCCGCGGGACCCCTCGGGGGCGTGGCTGCCGCACGCCCGGCCGGAGCAGTTGCGCGGCCTGGTGGAGGAGAACCTGCGCCAGCTCGGCCGCGACCACCTGGACCTGGTGAACCTCCGGGTGGTCGGCGACGGCCCGGTCGCCGAACGCTTCGGCGCGCTGGCCGAGTTGCGGACGGCCGGGCTGGTCCGGCACCTCGGCCTGTCGAACGTCCGGCCCCACCAGTTGGCCGAGGCGCGGGCCGTCGCGCCCGTGGTGTGCGTGCAGAACATGTACGGCCTCGGGGTCGCCCCGGAGCAGGACGCGTTCGTGGAGCTCTGCCGGGAGCAGGGCGTCGCCTTCGTCCCGTTCTACGCGATCGCCGCCGCGGGACGGCAGTACGGGGTGGCGGCGGGCGGGGCCTCGGGCGGGGTCTCGGGCGGGGAGGACCCGCTGCTGGTCGAGGTCGCCCGGGCGCACGGGGCCTCCCCCGCGCAGGTCCGGATCGCCTGGACGCTGCACCGCGGCCCGCACGTCCTGGCGATCCCCGGCACCGGCGACCCGGCGCACCTCGCCGCCAACGTCGCGGCCGGTGCGCTGCGGCTGTCCGCGGAGGAGCTCGCGCGGCTGGACGCGCTGCACCGGCGGTGAGGCGGCGGGCGGGGGCGGGGCACTGCCGGGCCGTGGTCGGGGGTGCCGAGGGCGGCGTGCAGGGTGCGGAGTTCGGCGGGGTCGGCGGCGGCGAGCAGGGCGCGGACGAGGTAGCTGCGGCGGCCGGAGCGGAGGTCGGTGCCGAGGGGTTTGCCGAGGGCGGCCGGGTCGCCGAAGAGGTCGAGCCAGTCGTCGTGGAGCTGGTTGGCGGTGCCGAGCGCGGTGGCGTAGGCGCGCAGTTCGGCCTCGTGCGGGGCCGGGTCGGCTCCGGCGGCGAGCAGGCCGAGGCGCAGCGGGGCGAGGACCGAGTAGCGGGTGGACTTGTACTCGGTGACGGTGTGCAGGAAGGCGGTGTCGGGTTCGGGCGGGAAGTCGCGTTCCAGGTCGAGGAGTTGGCCGTTGACGGCGTCGGCCCCGGCGTCGGCGGTGACGGCGGCCATGGCGAGGGCGCGGTCGGGGGGCAGGTCGCCGGTGAGCAGGACCCGGACGGCCAGGAAGGCGGCCAGGTCCCCGGCGAGGACCGTGAGGGCGAGCGCGGTGTCGGGCCGGTCGGGGAACTCCTCGCGGTAGGCCTGGTGGGTGGAGGGGCCGCCGCGGCGCTCGGGCGAGCCGTCGATGAGGTCGTCGTGGATCAGGCCGTGGGTGTGCAGCAGTTCGATGCCGAGGGCCGCGGCGTCCAGGCCGGGCACCGGGCGGTCGGTGACCAGGGCCGCGGCCTCGTGCAGCAGGGCGACCCGCAGGCGTTTGCCGCCGCGCAGGGAGAGTTCGCGCACCAGGGCGAGGGCGCGGGCGGGGAACCTGCCGTGCGGGGGTGCGTCCAGGGTGCCGCCCGCGGCCGGGGCGGTCAGGGAGTCGAAGTAGGCCGCGAAGCGGGTCTCGAAGCGGCGCTGGTGGGCGGCGGCGCGGTGCAGGGCGGCGGCGAGGACGTCGTTCACGCCGTCAGGTTTTCATGCGGCGGGTGGTGGCGGGCGCGGGGTCAGCGGCTCTCGGCGGCGGGGTCGGGGACCAGGGTGCGGAGCAGGCGCAGCAGGGTGGCCCGGTCCTCGGCGGGGAGCGGGGCGAAGTGGGCGGTCAGGACCTCGTCCGCGACCTGTTCGCCGGTGGCGAGGACGCGTTCGCCGGCGGGGGTGAGGTGGTGGTCGAGGCGTCGGCCGTGGCCCGGCTCGCGGGTGATCAGGCCCTGGGTGACGAGGCGTCCGGCGAGGGTGCCGAAGGACTGCTCGGTCTGGAAGGTGGCGGCGGCGAGCTCCCGGGCGGAGGCGCCGGGGCGGCGGGCGATCGCCCGGAGGGCGTCCCACTGGGCGAGGGTGGTGCCGACGGCGGCCAGGGCGGTGTCCATGGCGCGGTGCTGCCGGTACTGGACCTGCTTGACGGCCCGGCCGAGGACGTGGAGCTCAGCGTTCATGCCCCCACCCTACCCGTAACTCAACTAGCTTAAATAAGCATCCTTAGTTATGGTGGGCGCATGACCACCGATCCCCTCCTCGCCGAGGCCGGCACCGGCCGCCCCGTCCTGCTCCTGCACGGCGGCGGCGGTCCGGCCACCGTCGCCCCGCTGGCCGCTCACCTCGCCGGCTCCGCCCACGTCCTGACCCCCGTCCACCCCGGCTGGGACGGCACCGAACGCCCGGCCGCCCTCAGCCGGGTCGCCGACCTCGCCGACGCCTACCTCGACCTGCTGCGGCGGCGCGGGCTGCGCGACGTCCTGGTGGTGGGCTCCTCGCTCGGGGGGTGGATCGGCGCCGAGATGGCCCTCCGCGACGGCGCCGGGAACGGGAGCGGGAACGGGAACGGGAGCGGCGCGACGGTGAGCGGGCTGGTGCTGATCGACGCGGTGGGCATCGGGGTGGACGGGGAGCCGCTCACCGACGTCTTCGCCCTGGACGCCCGCGGCCTCGCGGAGCACTCCTGGCACGACCCGGACCGCCACTTCATCGACCCCGCGACGCTGCCCCCGGCCGAACTCGCCCGCCGCCGGGGCAACGCGGCCACCATGCGCGCCCTGGCCGGCGACCCCTACATGCACGACCCGGGCCTGCGCGAGCGGCTGCGGGACGTCCGGCTGCCCGTCCTGGTGCTGTGGGGCGAGAGCGACCGGGTCGCCACCCCCGGCTACGGCGCGGCCTACGCCCGCGCCTTCGCCGACGCCCGCTTCGTGACGGTGCCCGGGGCCGGGCACCTCCCCCACCTGGAGCGTCCGGAGGCCGTGTTCGCGCACCTCGACACCGCGCTGATGCGCTGATGCGCTGACGGGCTGACGGGCTGACGGGCTGACGGGCTGACGGGCCCCGGTCGGTCGGTGGCGTGCAGTCGGTCCGGCGTACGATGCCGGGATGTCCGACACGGTGCAGCAGTGGCCCACGGCCGTCGAGATCGCCACGGAGTCCCTGCGGCTCGAACCGCTGCGGGCGGCGCACGCCGCGGAGTCCTTCGAGCTCTTCGACGACGTGCTGCTGCACGCCTGGACCGGCGGGGAGCCGCTCGCGCGGGACGAGCTCCGTGCCAGGTACCGGCGCCTGGCGGCGGGCCGCTCGCCGGACGGCACCCAGGGCTGGCTCAACTGGATGCTGCGCCGCACCGCGGACGGGCTCCTGGTGGGAACGGTGCAGGCCACGCTGGAGCGCACGGCGGACGGGCGCCTCGCGGCGGAGCTGGCCTGGGTGGTCGGCACCGCGCACCAGGGCCGGGGCCACGCCCGCGAGGGCGCGCTCGCGATGGCCCGGTGGCTGCGCGAGCAGCGGGTGGACGTCCTGCTCGCGCACGTCCACCCCGGGCACGCGGCCTCCGCCGGTGTCGCCCGGGCGCTCGGGCTGGCCCCGACCGGGACCGTCGTGGACGGGGAGGTCCGCTGGAGCAGCGACGCCAGCGACGGCAGTGGCAGCGACGGCGGTGGCAGCGGCGGCACCGCGGGTTCCGGCGGGCCCGGGCGGCCGTCCCGCTGAGCGGACGGCGCCCCGCCGCCCCCGCCCCCGCCGAGCCGTCCGCTCAGCTCCCGGCGCCGACCAGGTGGCGGGCGAACCAGTCGATGGTCTGCGCCAGTCCGCGGTCGGTGTCGACGGCGGGCTGCCAGCCGAGGGCGGTGCGGGCCAGGGTGATGTCGGGGCGGCGCAGCGAGGGGTCGTCGCCGGGGCGTTCGACGAACTCGACCGGGGAGGCGGAGCCGCACAGGTCGCGGATGCGGTGGGCGAGTTGGAGGATGCTCAGCTCGACGGGGTTGCCGAGGTTGACCGGGCCGGGGTGCCCGGCGGCGGCCGCGGCCAGGATGCCGCCCACGGTGTCGTCGACGTGGCACAGCGAGCGGGTCTGGCTGCCGTCGCCCGCGACGGTGAGCGGCCGTCCGGTCAGGGCCTGGGTGATGAAGGCGGGCACGGCGCGGCCGTCGGTGGGGCGCATCCGCGGGCCGTAGGTGTTGAACAGCCGGACGATGACGGTGTCGGTGCCGCGGGCGGTGCGGTACGCGGTGGTGAGCGCCTCGGCGTAGCGCTTGGCCTCGTCGTACTGGCTGCGCGGGCCGATCGGGTTGACGTTGCCCCAGTACGTCTCGGGCTGGGGGTGGACGAGCGGGTCGCCGTAGACCTCGGAGGTGGAGGTCAGCAGGAAGCGGGCGCCCTTGCGGTGGGCGAGTTCCAGGGCGTGGTGGGTGCCGTGGGCCCCGGCCCGGAGGGTTTCGACGGGGTGGCGGGCGTAGTCGTGCGGGGAGGCGGGCGAGGCGAGGTGGAGGACCAGGTCGACCGGCCCGGTGACGTCGAAGGGCTCGCAGACGTCGTGGTGGCGGAAGGTGAAGCCGGGGTCGTCGGCGCGGTCGGCGAGGTTGTCGAGGCTGCCGGTGAGCAGGTTGTCGAGGCAGACGACCTCGGTGCCGGCGGCGCGCAGCCGGTCGCACAGGTGCGAGCCGACGAAGCCCGCGCCGCCGGTGACCACGGCGCGGCGGACGGCGCGCAGGGGCGAGGGGGCGGTGCGCAGGGGCGAGGGGGCGGGTGCCATGGTCAGGACTCCTCGAGCGAGCGGCCGGTGCGGGCGAGGAAGACGTCGTCCAGGGTGGGGCGGTGCAGCGCGATGGTGGCGGTGGCGATGCCGGCCCCGGCCAGCGCCCGCATGACCTGCGGCATCGCGCTCTCGCCGGTGTCGACGGACAGCCGCAGCGCGCCGTCGGCGCGGACCTCGGCGCTGCGGACGCACTCCTGGGCGGTGAGCACCTCGGCGGCCTTCGGCGCCAGGTGGGGTTCGGCGACGCCGACGGTGACGACCTCGCCCGCGATCGAGCGCTTGAGTTCGGCCGGGGTTCCCTCGGCGACCAGGGTGCCGCCGTCGACGATGGCGATCCGGTCGCAGAGCGCGTCGGCCTCGTCCAGGTAGTGGGTGGTCAGGAAGACCGTCATGCCCGCGTCGCGCAGGCGGCGCACCTCGGCCCACAGCCGGGCCCGGGCGGCCGGGTCGAGGCCGGAGGTCGGCTCGTCCAGGAACAGCACGGCGGGGCGGTGGACCACGCCGAGCGCGATGTCGACCCGGCGGCGCTGGCCGCCCGAGTAGCTGCGGCAGGGGCGGTCGGCGTACTCGGCGAGGTCGAAGGAGTCGACGGCGGCGGCGGCCCGGGCCTGCGCCTCGGCCTTGGCGAGGCCGTGCATCCGGGCCTGCAGCACGAGTTCCTCGCGGGCCGTCACCTCGTCCCAGGTGCCGCCGCCCTGGGCGACGTAGCCGATGCTGCGGCGGACCTCGGCGGGACGGGTGAGCAGGTCGGCGCCGGCCACCGTGGCCGCGCCGCCGTCGGGCGGGAGCAGGGTGGCGAGCATCCGCAGGGTGGTGGTCTTGCCCGCGCCGTTGGGGCCGAGGAGTCCGAAGATCTCGCCCTCGGCCACGTGCAGGTCCAGCCCGGCCACGGCGTCCACGGTGGTGGTCCGGCCGCGGCGGCCGCTCCGGTAGGACTTCCGCAGTCCGCTGGTCTCGATCATCGGGGTCCTTCTCGTACGGGGTGGGGGGAGGGGGATCGGGCTCAGCGGACGGTGCGGGCGAAGCGGCGGGCCGACCAGAGCAGGGCGGCGACGGCGACGGCCGCCATCAGCGCGAGGCTGCGCCAGACCGCGGGGTCGCCGGGGTGGCCCGCGAACAGTTCACGCATGCCGGTCACCGCCCAGCTGAACGGGTTCCAGTCGGAGACCCGGCGCAGCCACAGCGGGGCCAGCGCGAGCGGCAGCAGGGTGCCGGAGAGCAGCATCAGCGGCTGGGCCAGGTTGTTGACCAGCTGCCCCAGCACGTCCGGGTTGCCGACCTTGAGCGCCAGGCCGTACGAGACGGCGGAGCTGGTCAGCGAGATCAGCGCGAGCAGCAGGTACGCCAGCAGCAGGTCCGGGACGCGCACCAGCAGGCCGAGCGGGATCGCCAGCACGATGATCACGGCGGCCTGCACGGCCAGCACCACCACGTCCCGCAGCGAGCGGCCGAGCAGCAGCGCGACCCGGCTGACCGGGGTGACCCGGGCCCGTTCGATCACGCCGGAGCCGAGTTCGGCGAGCAGGCCGAAGCCGACGTACAGGCCGCCGCCGAGGGCGAGCGCGACCAGCATGCCCGGCACGTAGATCCGGTAGGCGTCGGCCATCGTGCCCGCGCCCATCGAGGCCAGCGCGGGCTTCAGCAGCGGCGCGAACAGGGCGAGGTAGACGACGGGTTGGGCGACCCCGAGGAAGATCTGCAGCGGGGAGCGGGCCATCAGCAGCAGGTGCCGCTGGAACACCAGCCAGGTGTCGCGGAGGCTTTTCACGGGTGGGCGTTTCCTGTTCGGGAGGGGGCGGGGGTCAGGGGGTCGGGAGCGGGGTCGGGAGCAGGGTTTCCAGGTGGTCGGCGGCCGCGGGTGCGCCACCGGCGGCGGCGAAGGACTCCTGGACGCGGCGGGCCGCCGCGGCGTGCGACGGGTCGTCCAGGACGGCCAGCAGCTCCGTGCGCAGCTGCTGCGGGCTCGCGTGCGCGAACCGCACCCGGCGGCCCGCGCCCGCGGCCGCGACCTGGGCGGCGTTGATCGGCTGGTCGCCCTTGATCGGGGCGACCAGCAGCGGCACGCCGTGGGCGAGCGCCTCGCAGACGGTGTTCAGGCCGCCGTGGCTGACCACCGCGGCCAGCTTCGGCATCAGCTCCAGGACCGGCACCCGGGGCCGGACCAGGACGTGGGCGGGCGGGTCGGCCACCGTGCCGTCCGGCGCGGCGATCACCGCCTGGAGGCGGTCGCCGAGCGGGCGCAGCGCCTCCACCACCCGGGCGTGGAAGTCGGCGGCGAGGTCCAGCGAGAGGGTGCCGACGGTGACCAGCACCAGGCGGCGGGCCGGGTCGATCCACTCCCACGGGAAGGCCGGGTCCGGCTCCCGCGCGGCCAGCGCCGGGCCGACCAGCACCGCGTTGCCCGGCCACTCCAGCGGCCCGGTCAGCGCCTCGCCGGTGAAGCCGACCAGCAGGTGCGGTGAGAACCGCAGGTCGTGCGGGGGCTCACCGGGCAGCCCCGCGGCGCGCCACATCGCGGCCATCCGCTGCTCGATCCACGCCTCCACCCGGGGCACGGTGGTGCGGTACGGGCGGGTCAGCTCCATCGTGGTCGGCGCGAGCGACGCCCACGGCAGGCCCGCCCGGTGCGCGGCCAGCGCCCCGGCCACCGCGTGCTGGTCGACGGCCAGCACGTCGGGACGGAACGCGGCCACGGCCCGCTCGATGCCGGGCAGCGTGTGCCGGGCGTGCGGGACGATGTAGCCGTCCCACCGCGACCTGGCTGCCGCCAGCCCCCGGTCGGCCTGACCCCGGTGCGCCCGCAGGGGAATCGGCGCGATCGGCGTCCCCGCCCCCAGCAACGGCCGCAGGAACGCCTCCGACCCGGCCCACAGCACCTCGTGCCCCCGCGCCCGCAACGCACCGGAGACGGCCGCGAGCGGGTTCACGTGCCCGAACAGCGGCAGCGACACGAACAGGAACCGCCCCGGCCGGGAACGGGCCCCGGCAACGGGGCCGGGGGGCGGGACGGGAGCCGGAGAGAGGGGCGCGGACGGGAACGGGAACGGGGACGGCAGGTCGGGGAGCGGCCCCGCGACGCTGCCGGTGGCCGGGTCCGGTTGGGCGGGGGCCGCGGCCGCGGGAACCGGCTCCGTCGGCCGGGCGCCACCGGAGGCCGACGCCCCGACCACCGGGACTCCCCCGACCCCAGGACCGGAGGAAACCCCGGTGGCCGGCTCCACCGACCCGGAGAGCGGCAACGCGGCGCTGCCGGTGGCCGGGTCCGACCGGGTGGGGGCCGCGGCCGCGGCGGCGCCGAGAACCGGGAGAGGTGCGGGCACGGACCCCGCGGGCCGGACGCCACCGGAGGCCGCGGCAACCGCCGCAGCGGCAACCGGGGAGACGGGGGGAAGCGGCTCCACCGGCCCGGCGCCGCCGGAGGCGGACGCCCCGACGAGCGGGACTCCCCCACCCCCGGGGCCGGGAGGAGCCACGGATCGGCCGCCCCCGTAGGCCCCGGCGCCGGTGGAGGTCGGCGCGGTCGTCGGCCCGGGTTCCTCCGGTCCTGCGGCGGGTTTTTCCGTGTCGTGGCCCGGGCTGGGGAGGGCGGTTGCGGCGAGGGTGGCGACGTCGGTGAGGGTGAGGGTGGTGAGGGTGTCGAGGTCGAGGGTGGTGAGGTGGGCGGCGAGGTCGGCGGCGGGGCCGTAGCGGGTGCGGAGGGCGAGGCTCCAGGTGGCGAGGTCGTGGCTCTCCAGGTGGAGTTCGCCGTCGAGGAGGGTGTCGGGGCGGAGGGTGTCGAGCCAGGCGGGGGGTCGGCCGAGGGTGCGGCGGAGGAGTTCGGCGACCTCGCGGAGCGGGGGGTGGGCGGTCATGACCGGTGGGGTTTGACGGCCCGTAGGGCGCCGTAGGTGATGACGCCGGTGTCGAAGCCCTTCTTCATGAGGGGCCCGGCGTGGAAGAAGCCGAGGACGTCGACGCCGCGGGTGCGGGCGAGGTCGCGCATGGTGGCGGGGCCGCCGTCGATGTGGGGGACGCGGGCGAAGGACGGGTCCCAGGAGTTGGCGACGGCGGTGCTCCAGTCGGCGGTGGTGACGTCGGTGAAGCCGGCGGTGCGGGCGAGTCGTTCGTGTTCTTCGAGGGAGGAGAAGTCGGGCATCACCTGGTGCTGGAGGATCTGCCGGACGAGTTCCTGCTCCCCGGGGTCGAGGGCGCCGTCGCGGACGGCCCAGGTGGCGACGGCGAGGGTGCCGCCGGGGCGGAGCAGGCGGTGGGCCTCGGCGAAGAAGGCGGGGCGGTCGTCGAGGTGCATGAGGCTCTCCATGGCCCAGACGACGTCGAAGGTGTCGTCGGGGTGGCCGGTGGAGAGGGCGTCCTGCTGGTGGAAGCGGGCGCGGTGGGCGAGGCCCGCGGCGCGGGCCTTCTCGTTGGCGCGGGCGGCCTGGCGGGCGCTGAGGGTGACGCCTTCGACGGTGCAGCCGTGCGGGCCGGCCAGGTGGAGGGCGGGGCCGCCGATGCCGCAGCCGACGTCGAGGACGTGGGCGCCGGCGGGGACGGCGGCGTGGGTGACGAGCTCGTGGACGAGGCGGTCGGTGGCGGCCTGCCGGTCGGCGCCGTCCCGGGCGGGGGCCTGGCCCTCGTCCCAGTAGCCGTGGTGGACGTGTTCGCCCCACAGGTCCTCGTACAGGTCGAGGGTGATGTCGTAGTAGCGCTCCACGGCCGTGTTCAGGCCGGGGCCGGTCGCGGGTCCCCGGACGGGTTCCGGGGCTGGTTCCACTGCAGGTTCCACTGGGGCGGTCCTCGAAAAGTTGACATGGATGCGCCCATAAATGGCGGCCGGAAATGCCGCGGAAATGCGCGCGATAACGTCGGATTGGTCTGGTCCATCGCATGATCGACCCGCCGGGGAAACGACCCGTGGGCATGCGGAAGGCACTCCGCCCGCAGGGCCGAGGGCGCCGGGGTGCGCCGGTCGGGGCAGGGGGTGCGGCTGACGGATCGTCAGCAGACGGACCGTCATGGTCTGGCAACAGGCTGCCGTACCAGGCAAGTTGGCCGACCGGCGGTCACATTAGCGACGGGGTGCTCCCCCGTCAACGCGCTCGGCGGGCTCGACGGCGGCGGGGCCGGGCGGCGGAATTCCGGCCCGGTTCGCGGATTCGGGCAACGGGTCTTGACACCCGGTCAATTCAGCGTTGAAAGTTCGGCGTGGGAATTTCACAGGTTCCCCACGACCGTGCCAGGAAGAGGTTCGGGTTCTCCATGAAAGATGTTGCGGCAGCTCCGGCGAACAGCATGGGAGCGCTCCCACAGGCTCCTTCCGGGTCGTTGGGGCCCGAATGGGTCGACGAGGTGCTCCTGCGCGGCCCGGGCGGCGAGCCCTGCCTCTTCTTCGGTGCCGACGACCCGGTCACCCGGGACGGGCTGCGTCGGCTGGTCCAGGAGCGGCAGGCCGCGCTGGGCGCGGCCGGGCTGCGCCGGGGCGGGTCGGCGGCGATCCGGCTGGCGCCCTCGCTCGAACTGGTCGTCCAGCTGCTGGCCTGCTGGCGGGCCGGGGCCCGGGCGGCGCTGCTCGACCACCGGCTGACCCCGTTCGAGGCGGAGCGGGCGCTGGAGCGGCTGGCGCCGCAGGTGGTGGTCACGGCCGAGCACCCGGTGCCGGGCGGCCCGCCGCGCGGCCACTACCCGCAGCGCGCGGTGCTCACCGCCCGGCCGGGGCGCCCGGCCGAGGGGCCGCACGCGCTGGTGCAGCTCAGCTCGGGGTCGACCGGCCCGGCGAAGGTGATCGGGCGGACGGCGGCCGACCTGGTCGCCGAGCTCGACCGGTACGCCCGGATCGACGGGGTGCCGCGGGCGGGCGAGCGGATGGTGTCGCTGGCCTCGCCGGTGCACGTGCTCGGCCTGGTCGGCGGCCTGCTGCACTGCCTGCACGCGGGCGTCCGGCTGGCCTTCCCGGAGCGGGTGACGGCGCGGGGCGTCCTGGACGCGGTCGCGGCCGGCCCCGAGCCGACCACCCTGCTGGGCGTGCCGTTCCACCTGGAGCTGCTCGGCTGGCACCCGGACCCGCCGCGGCTCCCCCAGCTCACCGGCATGACCACCGGCGGCGAGCCGGTCCGCGCCGAGCTGCACGAGGCGTTCGTCGACCGGTACGGCGTCCGGCTGGGCTGCATGTACGGGATGACCGAGGTCGGCGTGATCGCCACCGACCTGCACGGGGCGCACCGCCCCGAACTGACGCCCGCGCCGGGCCTGGGCGTGCGCGCGGTGGACGGCGAACTGCTGGTCTCCGCCGCGCGCTCGCCGTACCTGGACGACGCCGGGGCGGAGCGCTGGGCCGACGGCTGGCTGCGCACCCGGGACGGCGGGTCCGTGGACGCCGCGACCGGGCGGGTCCTGGTCCGCGGGCGGCTGGACTCGCAGGTGTCGGTCGGCGGGCTGAAGGTCGACCTGACCGAGGTCGAGCACACCGTCCTCGCGCTGCCCGAGGTCGAGTCCGCGGTCGTCCTGCACGGCTCGGTGATCGAGGCGTACCTGGTGCTCGCCCCCGGCGGCACCGCGGCCCGGGTCGAGGAGCAGCTGGCCGGGCGGCTGGCAGCGTACAAGCGGCCCCGACTGCTGCACGTGCTCGGGCAGATGCCGCGCACGGCCACCGGGAAGCCGGTGCGCGAGCGCTCGGCGCTGGCGGCGGCGGTCGCGACGACGGCGGCGGCGGCGAGCGCGGCGGCGAGCGCCGGCTCGGGGCGCTGACGCCCCACCCCACCCACTTGTCCGACTTATCCGACTTGTCCGATCGAGCAAGAGAACGAAGAAGAAGAGGAAGAGGAAGGAACGGCGATGTCCATCGAGACCGGCTCCCTGGCGGAGATCCGCGCGTTCGTGCTGTCCGCGCTGCGCGAGATGAACTACGACACCACCGGCGTCGACGACGACACCAGGCTCGGCCCGGCCGGGGCGGACCTGGAGTCGCTGGCGCTGGCCGAGCTGGGCGTCCGGGTGGAGGAGCGGTTCGGCGTCCGGTTCGACGACGACGAGGCGGAGCTGCTGGGCACCATGACGGTCGGCGAGTTCGGTGCGGCGGTGGCCGCCCGGCTGGGGTCCGCGGCGGCGGGGCGCTGACCGTGGCGGCCACGGCGCGGGAGGAAGTGGTGGCGCTGCTCGCGGAGTTCGGCGGGCGGGCGCCGCAGGAGGTGCCGGAGCGGGTCGACTCGATGGAGCTGGCCTGGCTGGCGCACGTGCTGGAGCAGCGGCACGGGTGGCCGTTGGACGACGACGCGCTGTCCCGGATCGCCACGGTCGCCGACGCGGCGCGGCTGCTGGAGGGGCTCCGGGCCGCGGAGCGGTAGCGGCGGGCGGGTACCGGCCCCGTACGGCCGGTCCGCCCTCTCCGCACGCGGGCGGTCCGCCGTCCGCGCACGGGCGCGGACGGAACGCGCGGGAGACCGCGGCACAGTCAACGGCCCTGCGGGGCGAGCGAACCAGGGAGGTGAACGACGGTGACCGACACCGTACTGACGGCCCGTCGGGGCCCCCGGTCCGTGGTGGTCGGCGGGATGGGGGTGCTGAGCGCGTTCGGGCGGGGGGTGGGGCCGCTGCTCGGGGCGGCGGTGGCGGGGCGGTCGGGGTTCGGGCCGGTGGAGCGGTTCGAGGTGGCGGGGCGGCGGGTGGACCGGGCCGCGCTGCACCCCGGGGAGCCTTTGCTGGAACGGGAGTTGGACCGGGTGGTCGACGAGGCGTGCGGGTCGGCGGGGCTGTCCGCGGCGCAGCGGGCCGGGTGTCCGCTGTACCTGGCGGTGCACGGCGATCCGGCGCTGGCCCGGGCGGCGCCGGTGTGGCGGCCGGGGCACGCGGTGGGGGCGTTCGCGGCCGGGGTGGCGCGGCGGACGGGGCTGGCCGGGGGCGGCCGGGCGTACACCTCGGGGTGCACGGCTTCGGCGGACGCGGTGGCGGACGCGGCTTCGGCGGTGGCCCGCGGGCGGGTGGAGCGGGTGGTGGTGGCGGCCGGGTACCTGGTGGAGCCGGACCAGTTCGCGGTGTTCGACGCGGGCGGGGCGCTGGCCCGGGACGGGCGGGTGCGCCCGTTCAGCGCGGGCCGGTCGGGGCTGCTGCTGGGGGACGGGGTGGCCGCGCTGGTGGTGGAGTCGGCGGACGCGGCGCGGGCCCGGGGCGCGGATCCGCTGGCGGTGCTGGCGGGTTGGGGCCGGGCGGGCGACGCGCACCACGTGTGCCGGCCGCGGCCGGACGGGGCGGGGCTGGCCCGGGCGATCGGGGCGGCGCTGCTGCGCGGCGGGGTCGGTCCGGAGCGGGTCGGGTACGTGAACGCGCACGGTGCGGGCAGCGTGCTGGGCGATGCGGCCGAGGCGGCGGCGCTGCACCGGGCGCTCGGGCCGGTGGCGGCGCGGGTGCCGGTCTCCTCGTCGAAGTCGGTGCACGGCCAGGCGCTGGAGGCCGGGGCGCTGCTCGAACTGGTGGTGACGGTGGCCGCGTTGCGGGCCGGTCGGCTGCCGGTGAACGCGGGCCTGCTGGGGCCGGACCCGGACTGTCCGCTGAGCCTGGTGCGGGCGTCCGGGGAGCCCGGGGCCCCCGCCGGGCCGCCGGTCGGCCTCGCGCTGAGCCTGAGCACGGCCTTCGGCGGCGCGAACGCGGCGCTGCTGGTGGGCCTCCCGTGAGCCCCCTGGACCTCGCGCCGCTGAACCTCTCCCGGCTGGACCTCTCGCACCTGGACCTGCCGCGGGAGGCGGCGGACCTCGGGCTGCGGGTGCTGGCCGCCGGGCGGTGGCCGGAGTCGGTGGCGGACGTGGCGCTGCCGGTGCTGCCCGGGTTCACCGGGTCCTCGTTCAGCCCGCTGGCCGCCGCGGCCGCCGGGCGCTGCCTGGACGCGTACGCGTACGGGCCGGGTTCCGCCGAACTGCCGGTCACCGCCGTGGTGGTGGCCAGTGCGCTGGGGGACGTGGCGGGCGCGGTACGGGTGGCGGAGGCGGTGGACGGCGGGGGCCGGCTGGGGCCGCTGCTGTTCTTCCAGGCCGTGCCGAACGCGGTGGCCGGGCACCTGGCGGCGCGCCGGGGGCTGACCGGTCCGGTGGTGTGCGTCGGCGGCGCGCGGTCCGGGTTCGAGGTCGCCGAGGTGCTGCTCGCGGACGGGGACGCCGAGTTGGCGCTGCTGGTCCTGGTCGAGCAGGCGGCCGGGCCGGGCGGGGCGGGACGGGTGGACCGGGCCGCCGCCGTCCTGCTCGCGCCGCAGGAGCACTGTCCCACTCACCGTCAACTGGAGGGAGCACGGCCATGGGTAACGCCACGGGCACGGCTGTGAGCACGTCCGCGCGCACGACCGCGCGCACGGACGTCACGGTCACCGGGATGGGCGTGGTGACGCCGGTCGGCGGGAGCGCCGCGGCGGTGTTCGACGCGATGTGCGAGGGCCGGTCGGGGCTCCGCCGGCCGGATCCGGACGGGCCGTTGGCCGGGTCGCTGGAGGTGGCGGGGTTCGCGCCGCCGATCGATCCGGTGTCGGTGCTGCCCGCGCCGGAGACCCGGGTGGTGGACCGGTACATCGTGATGGCGCTGCGGGCGGCGGCGGACGCGCTGGCGGACGCCGGGATCGTGGCGGGCCGGGACGTGGACCCGTACCGGATCGCGGTGGTGCTGTCCGGGACGGGCGGGCTGGCGACGCTGGAGTCGCAGGTGGTGGCGCGCACGGAGCGCGGGCGGCTGGGGGTGAGCCCGTACCTGCTGCCGGGGATGCTGCCGAACATGGCGGCGGCCCGGGTGGCGATCGGGCACGGCATCCGGGGCTACAGCTCCTCGGTGGGGACGGCGTGCGCGGCGGGGGCGCAGTCGGTCGCGGAGGGGTGGCGGCTGCTGCGCGAGGGGGTGGCGGACGTGGTGGTGGCGGGCTGTTCGGAGGCGCCGCTGTTCCCGACGCTGGCCGACACCTTCGCCAACGCCCGTGCGCTGGCCCGTGGTTGGGCCGACGACCCGGCGGGGGCGAGCCGTCCGTTCGACCGGCGGCGGGGCGGCCTGGTGCTGGGCGAGGGCGCGGGCGTGCTGGTGCTGGAGCGGGCCGCGCACGCGGACGGCCGGGGCGCGGCGGGGTACGCGGACGTACTGGGCTGGGGGGCGACCAACGACGCGCACCACCCGACCACGCCGCACCCGGACGGGGACGGCGCGGCGGCCTGCATGCGGCTGGCGCTGCGCTGCGCGGGCCTGGCCGCGGGGGACGTGGGCTACGTGAACGCGCACGGCACCGGCACCCGGCTGGGCGACCGGGCGGAGGCCTCGGCGGTGCGCCGGGTGTTCGGGGCGGACGGGCCGCCGGTGAGCGCGACCAAGGCGGTCACCGGCCACCTGCTGGGCGCCTCGGGGGTGGTGGAGACGGCGGTGTCGGTGCTGGCGCTGCGGCGCGGGCTGCTGCCGCCGACGCACAACCTGGACGACCCGGATCCGGAGTGCGCGCTGGACCACGTCCGCAAGGGGGCGCGTCCGGCGCCCGGGGTCCGGTACGCGGTCGCGAACTCGTTCGGGTTCGGCGGCCACAACGTCAGCCTGGTGCTGGGCCCGCCGAGCACCCGCCTGGCCCGGCAGGTCTGAGCAACTTCCGTGCACAACAAGCAATCTGACGCACCGTCGGTGAAGATAAGGAACTGCTACGCGATGGATTTCCTCGATCTCGACCACGTCGAGTTCCACGTGGGGGACGCCCGCCAGGCGGCGTACGTGCTGTCCGCGGGGCTCGGTTTCCGCCTGCTGGCGCAGGGCGGGCCGGAGACCGGTCTGCCGGGGCAGCGCAGTCTGCTGCTGGGGCAGGGCGGCTGCCGGGTGCTGCTGACCTCGGGCCTGGAGCCGGGGCACCCGGCGGCGCGGTACGTCGCCCGGCACGGGGACGGGGTGGCGGTGCTGGCGTTCGGCGTCCGGGACGCGGCGGCCGCGTACGCGGGTGCGGTGTCCGGCGGGGCGCTGGGGCTGGAGCCGCCGCGGGAGCGGGGCGGGGTGGTGACGGCGGTGGTGTCGGGGTTCGGTGACGTGGTGCACCGGCTGGTGCAGCGGCCCGGCGCGGGCGGCGGGTTCCTGCCGGGGCTGGTGGCGGTGCCGGGGGCCCCGGAGCCGGGGCCGGAGCTGGTGCGGGCGGTCGACCACGCGGCGGTGTGCGTGCCGGACGGGCAGTTGGACGCCACGGTGGCGTACTACTGCGAGGCGTTCGGGTTCGAGGTGGTCTTCGAGGAGTACATCGAGGTCGGCCGGCAGGGCATGTTCTCCCGGGTGGTGCAGAGCCCGTCGGGCGGGATCACCCTGACGCTGATCCAGCCGGACGGGTCGCGCGAGCCGGGGCAGGTGGACGACTTCCTGGCCTGGCACGGCGGCCCGGGCGTGCAGCACCTGGCGCTGTCCTGCGGCGACGTGGCGGCGGCGGTGGACGCGATGGCGGGGCGCGGGGTCGGGTTCGCGCCGACGCCGGACGCCTACTACGACACGCTGCCGGTCCGTCCGGCGGAGCGGCTGCGCAGCCGCGGGATCCTGCTGGACCGGGACCACTGGGGCGAGCTGTACCAGATCTTCGCGACCTCGCTGCACGTGCGGCGGACGTTCTTCTGGGAGCTGATCGAGCGGCACGGCGCCCGCACCTTCGGCACCGCGAACATCCCGGCGCTGTACGCGGCCAAGGAGCGCGAGCTGGCGGCCCTGCGGGTGCCGGCGGCGCGCGGCGGGGTGGTGGCGAAGTGAGCAGCACGACCGGCGAGCTGCGGTTCGAACTGACCGCCGAGGAGCTTGAGTTGCTGCCGAGCGCGGCGGACGTCGCGTTCTACGCGGAGCACGGCTGGTACCTGGCGCCGAAGCTGTTCCCGGACGCCGAGGTGGACGCCCTGGCGGCGGCCGCCGAGGCGTACTACGCGGGGGCGCGCAGCCGGGAGCTGCCGGTGCGGCCGCCGCGGCTGGCGGCCTGGAAGCCGTCGGACGGGCCGGTGCAGCGGCACAACGACTACGTGCACTACGAGAGCGACCCGATCGCGCGCGTCCTGTGCAAGCCGCTGCTGGGGGCGGCGGCGGCGCTGCTGGCGGGGGTGTCGGAGGTGCGGGTGTTCCAGTCGACGCTGATCCTGAAGCCCGCGGTGGCGGGCGAGCCGAGCAACGTGGTGCCCTGGCACATCGACAAGCACTACTGGTCGACGTCGAGTTCGGAGCGGATGCTGACGGCGTTCGTGCCGTTCCACGACTGCGACGAGGAGATGGGCACGCTGACGGTGGTGGACGGCAGCCACCGCTGGCGGGAGGTGGGCCGGGAGGACTCGGTGACCCGGCACTTCGCGGACCGGGACCGGGACGACCTGGAGCGGCTGCTGGCGGTCAACGCGGCGCACAACGGCGCCGAGGTGCGCAAGGTGCCGCTGGTGATCCCGAAGGGGCACGTGTCCTTCCACCACTGCCGCACCTACCACGGCTCGGGCCCGAACCTGAGCGGGCGGCCGCGCCGGGCGGTCTCCTTCCACCTCCAGGACGGGGCGAACGAGTACCGGCGCTTCGCGCTGTCGGACGGCGGTGCGGCGGTGTACAACCACGACGTGCTGGTGCGGCGGCTGCCGGACGGGCGGCCGGACTACGCGGACCCGGAGTTCTGCCCGGTGCTGTGGCGCTCCCCGGGGGCGGACGGCCGTGGCTGACGCGGAGCTGTACCGGACGGTGGCGCTGGTCCGGGGTTTCGAGCGGCGGGCGGTGGAGCTGGTCCGGGCGGGGGTGGTGCCGGGCGGCATCCACCCGTGCACGGGGCAGGAGGCGGTCGCGGCGGGCGTGTGCGCGGCGCTGCGGCCGGACGACGTGGTCACCTCCACCCACCGCGGGCACGGGCACGTGCTGGCGAAGGGCGCCGACCCGGCCCGGATGATGGCCGAACTGGCGGGCCGGGAGCCGGGGTTGAACCGGGGCCGGGGCGGTTCGATGCACGCGGCGGACTTCGCGCTGGGCGTGCTGGGCGCGAACGCGATGGTGGGCGCGGCGGTGCCGATCGCGGCGGGTGCGGCCTGGGCGCTGCGCCGGGCGGGCTCGGACCGGGTCGCGGTGGCGTTCTTCGGGGACGGCGCGGTGAACCAGGGCGTGGTGCTGGAGGCGTTCAACCTGGCGGCGCTGTGGCGCGCGCCGGTGGTGCTGGTGTGCGAGAACAACGGGTTCGCGACCTCGATGCGGACGGCGGACGCGGTGGCGGGCAGCATCCTGGGCCGGGCCCGGGCGTTCGGCATCCCGGCGCTCGCGGTGGACGGGACGGACCCGCGGGCGGTGCTGGCGGCGGCGTCCGCGGCGGTGGCCCGGGCCCGGGCGGGCGGCGGCCCGACGCTGCTGGAGTGCGCGGCGTACCGCTTCGACGCGCACCACACCTGGGAGCACACGGCGCGGCCGGGCTACCGCTCGGCGGCGGAGGAGGCGGCGGGCCGGGCCCGGGACCCGCTGGAGGTGCAGGGGGCGCGGCTGGCCCCGGAGGTGCGGTCCGCGATCGACGCGGAGCTGGACGAACTGCTGGACGCCGCCGTGGAGTTCGCGCGCGGCGCGCCGCACCCGGATCCGGCTTCGGCGCTCGACCACCTGTACGCGACGCCGCTGGTGCCGGTGCCGGTGCCGGTGCCGGTGGAGCCTGTTCCGCTGCACGCGACGGAGGTGGGCTGAGGTGCCGAAGCTGTCGTACCTGAAGGCGTTGAACCGGGCGCTGGGCGACGAGATGGCGCGCGACGCGTCGGTGTGCGTGTTCGGCGAGGACGTCCGGGTCGCGGTGTCGAACGTGACGGCGGGGCTGGCGAAGCGGTTCGGGCCCCAGCGGGTGCTGGACACGCCGATCTCGGAGCAGGCGTTCACCTCGTTCGCGACGGGCGCGGCGCTGGTGGGGCTGCGGCTGCTGGTGGAGTTCCAGATCCCGTCGCTGCTGTTCCTGGCGTTCGAGCAGATCGCCAACCAGGCGCACAAGTTCTCGCTGATGTCGGGCGGCCAGGCGCGGGTGCCGGTGACGTACCTGCTGCCGGGCTCGGGCTCGCGGGAGGCCTGGGCGGGGCAGCACTCGGACCACCCGTACGGCCTGTTCGCGCACGTGGGCGTGAAGACGGTGGTGCCGGCCGTGCCCTCGGACGCGTACGGGCTGCTGCTGTCGGCGCTGCGCGACGACGACCCGGTGGTGGTGTTCGCCCCGGCGGGTGCGCTCGGGGTGCGCGAGGACGTGGACCTGGCGGCGCTCGGGCCGGTGCCGCTGGGCCGGGGCCGGGTGCACCGGGCGGGCACGGACGTGACGGTGGTCGCGGTCGGCCACCTGGTGCAGGAGGCGCTGGCGGTGGCCGGGGAGCTGGCGGGGCGCGTCTCGGTGGAGGTGTTCGACCCGCGGACCCTGCACCCGCTGGACCGGGCGGGGCTGGCGGCCTCGCTGCGGCGCACGGGGCGGCTGGTGGTGCTGGACGACTCCAACCGCTCCTGCGGGTTCGCCGCGGAGGTGCTGGCCACCGCGGCCGAGGGGCCGCGGCTGCGGGCCGCGCCGCGCCGGGTGACCCGCCCGGAGGGGGCGGTGCTGCCGTTCGCCCCGGCGCTGGACCGGGCCTGCCAGCCCGGCCGGGCCGGGCTGCTGGCGGCGATCGAAGAAGTGACGGGCGTGCTCAGGGAAGGCGGCGGGACGTGAGGGACACCGGTATCAGGGCGCGGCTGGCCGCCGACCCGGGGCTCGGCACGGGCAACGTGCTGACCTCGCTGCTGGCGCACGGCGCGGACCCGGACGGGCCGGGCGCGGCGTTCGACGTCCCGGTCGACGGCTTCCCGGCCGGGCGGGGGCTGACGCTCGGCCAGCTGCGGGAGCGGGTCGCGGCCCGGGCGGCCTGGTGGCACGGGCGCGGGATCGGGCCGCGCGACGTGGTGGCGCTGTACGTGTCGGGGTCGGCGGACTGCCTGCTGAACTTCCTGGCGCTGACCTGGCTGGGCGCCGTCCCGGCCCTGCTGAACCGGCACCTGCCGGGCGACGTGGCGGCCGAGTACGTGCGGCGGCTGCGGGCGGCGGCGCTGCTGACGGACGCCGAGCACCGGGAGCGGCTGGCGGGCGCGGAGTTGGGCGTGGCCCTGCACGCGGACGCCGGGCCGCACGCTGCCGGGCTTCCTGCTGCTGGGCTGCCTGCCGCCGGGCCGGGCAGCGGGGATCCCGCGGCGGCGCCCGTCCCGTACCGGCACCACGCGGACGACCCGGTGGTGATCACGCACTCCTCGGGGACGACGCGGATGCCCGCCGCGGTGGTGCACTCGCACGCCAGCCTGTTCGCGGCGGTGAAGCTGTTCCGGCTGGCGGCGCCGCGCGCCCGCGGCACCGAGCGGATCCTCAGCGCGCTGCCGGCCGCGCACGCGGCGGGCGTCTCCACGCTGAACCTGGCGCTGTGCCACCGCAGCGAGGTGCTGTTCCTGTCCGCGCAGGACGGTGACGGGGTGCTGGCGGCGATCGAGCGCTGGGAGCCGACCGGGGTGTTCGGCTTCGCCGCGACCTGGGCGCAGCTGGCCCGGCACGACCTGACGGAGCGTCGGCTCTCGTCCGTGTCGCTCTGGTTCAACACCGGCGACTGCGCGCACGAGCCGCACGTCCGCCGCCTGGTGGCGGCCGGTTCCCGGGTGACGGTGACCCGGGAGGGGGTGCGGCGGGTGCCCGGCTCGCACTTCGTCGACGGCCTGGGCTCCACCGAGATGGGCCACTCCGCGTTCCACCTCACCCACGGCCCGGACACCGAGCGGTACGGGCGCTGCATCGGCGTGCCGCACGGTTTCGCCGAGGTCGCGCTGCTGGACGTGGCCACCGGCCGGGAGGTGCCGGTCGGCGAGGTCGGCCACTTCGCCCTGAAGGCGCCGACGCTGGCGCCCGGCTACTGGAACGACTCGGCGGCGACGTACCGCAACCGGCTGGACGGCTACTACCTGACCGGCGACCTGCTGTACCGCGACGCGGAGGGCTACTACTACCACGTCGACCGGGCGGTGGACGCCGTCGACCTGGGCGGCGGCGAGTGGCTGTACACGGCGCTGAGCGAGGAGCGGATCCTGACGGCCTGCCCGGACGTGCTCGACTGCACGGTGGTGTCGCTGCGCACCGGTCCGGCGGACGACGCGGCGGACGACGCAGCGGACGGCCCGGTGGTGACGGACGTCCTGCTGGCACTGCGCCCGGACGCCGACCCGTCCGCGGACCGCTCCCCGGCCGTCCGGGCGGCGCTGACGCCCGCGGCGGCGGCGACCCTGCGCGCGGTGCTGGTGATCGGCGAGGAGGAGCTGGTCCTCGGGCCGACCGGCAAGGTCCGCAAGTTCCTGATGCGGCAGCGGCACCGGGCTGCGGTGGGTGCGGCGACCGGGGCCGCTGGGACCGCTCGGGCCGCTGGGGCGGTGGCGCCGTGAGGGGCCCCGCCGAGCGGATCGAGGTGCCCTTCGCCGGGGACGGTTCGGGCACCGGCGAACTGTCCTGGGGCATGTGGGAGATCTGGCACGCCATGGTCGCGCAGCGCAACTCGCTGCCGATCGGCGGCACGTCCGTCCTCCCCGCGGACAGCACGGTCGAGGCGGTGGCGGCGGAGCTGCGCTACCTGATGGGCCGGTTCCCGTCGATGCGGACCAGGCTGCGCTTCGGCCCGGACGGGCACCCCACGCAGGAGTTGTTCGCGTCCGGCCGGATCCCGCTGGAGCTGTACGACGCGTCCGCGGGGGAGGATCCGGCGGAGCTGGCGGCGCGGGTCGAGGCGGCGTACCGGGAGCGGCCGTTCGACCACGCCGGGGAGTGGCCGGTGCGGATGGCGGTGGTGCGGGCGGGCGGGCGTCCGACGCACCTGGTCAGCGTCATGAACCACCTGGTGGCGGACGCCGCGGGCGGGGCGATCATGCTGCGCGAGGTGCGTGAGCGGGCGAGCGGCCCGGTGGTCGGGTTGCAGCAGCTGGAGCAGGCGGCCTGGCAGGGCTCGGCGGCCGGGCTGCAGCAGAACGCGCGGGCGCTGCGGCACTGGGAGCGGATCCTGCGCAGCGTCCCGGCCCGCCGGTTCGCCCCTTCCGCCGATCCGCGCGAACCCCGGCACTGGACGGGCGAGTTCCGCTCCCCCGCCCTCCCGCTGGCCCTACCGGTGCTCGCCGCCCGCACCGGCGGCGACCCGCGCGCCGTCCTGCTGGCGCTGTACGCGCTGGCGCTGCGCCGGATCGGTGCGGCCGAGCCGGTGGTGCTCCGTCCGGTGGTCAACAACCGCTTCCGTTCGGTGGTCGGCGGGACGGTCTGCATGGCCGCCCAGGCGGGCATCGCCGTCCTGGACGTGGGCGACGGCAGCGTCCCGGCCGCCGTCGCGGCGGCCCGGGGCGCGACCCTGGCGGCGTACAAGCACGCGTTCTTCCACCCGGAGCGGCTGAACGAGCTGATCGCCCGGGTCGCGGCGGAGCGCGGCGAGGACCTGGACGTGCAGTGCTTCTTCAACGACCGCAGCACCCTCGCCGCAACGGCTCCCCGCCCCGCGCCCACCGCTGAGGAGCTGCTGGCCGCCCGGGCCCGCAGCACCTTCCGCTGGGTGCGGCGCACCGACCTCGCGGGCCGGATCCTGCAGGCCCAGTTCGAGGACGCGCCGGAGGGGCTGCTGGTGGAGGTCCTGACGGACACCCACCACGTCTCCCCCGCCGACGCCGAAACGCTGGCGCGCACGGTGGAGGAGCTGGCGGTGGCGGCCGCGCTCGGCTTCCTGGCGGAGGACGCGAGCACGAACGCTGCTGCCGAGGGCCCGCGGCCGGACGGCGGCGCTGACCGCCCCGGTCCCGCGGACGCCGAGGCGGGCCCGGGTCCGGGTCCGGATCCGGGTCCGGGTCCGGGTCCGGGTCCGGACCGCACCGACGCGAACGCTGCCGCGAGCCCGCCGCCGGACGACGGAACGGACCCGCCCGGCTCCGCGGACGCTGCCGCGAGCCCGCGTCCGAACGGCACCGACGCGGACGCGGGCACGAACCCCGGCGTGGTGGGGGCGGGGGTGGCGCGGTGACGTTCCCGCTCGCGGTCGGCGACCGGTTGCCTTCCGGCGCACCCGGACCGGTCGTCCGGCCCGCTCCCCTCTGCGGCGCCGCCCGTTCCGTCCGTTTCGTCCGTCCCGCCCTCCCGGGTCCGGGTCCGGGTACGGGTACGGGTGCGCGGCGGGGGTGGGGCCGGTGACGTCGCTGTTCGCGGTCTCCGACCACCTGCCGTCCGGGCGGGTGCCGATCGAGGCGTTGGCCGGGGAGCTCGGGCTGACGCCGATGCAGGTGCGGATCTTCCGCCGCTACCACGGGCTGGGCGAGGTCAGCCGGGACGAGGGCGGCAGCCTGCTGGACCTGCTGCGGGGTGCGGTGGCCGGGTTGGCGGCGCTGCGCGGCCGGGAGCACCTGGTGCGCTACGTGCTGCACGCCCGTTCCTTCCCGACCGTCGTCCCGTACCCGCACGATCCGGTGCGGGAGTTGTGCGCGGAGCTGGGTCTGGACGCGGGGGTGCCGGTGTTCTCGGTGGGCCATCACGCCTGTGCCTCGGGCCTGTTGGCGATCGACGCGGCGGGTCGGCTGCTGGCCGCGGACGGCGGTCCGGGGGCGTTGGCGCTGGTGCTGGCCGGGGAGAAGGCGTTCACGCCGGAGGCCGCGGCGGTGCCGGGCAGTTCGTTCTTCGGCGAGGGGGCCGGGGCCTGTCTGGTGTCGGCGTCCGGCGGGCGCGACCGGGTGCTGTCGTACGCCGTCGACCTGCGCGGCGAGTTCGACACCGTCGCGGACTGCGCGGAGTCGGAGTCGGAGTTCCAGCGGATCTACGGCGAGGCGTTGGCGGCGGTGGTGCGGGCGGCCGTCGAGCGGGCCGGGCTGTCGCTGGAGCGGGTGACGGCCGTGCTGCCGCACAACGTCAACCGGGTGGCCTGGCACCAGGTCTGCCGGGTCCTGGGCTATCCGCGCGAGCGGGTGGTGCTCGACCACGTGCCGACGGTCGGGCACGTCTTCTGCGCCGACCACTTCCTCAACCACCGCACCGCCCGGCAGCGCGGCCTGCTGCGCCCGGGCGAGCCGTACGTGATGGCCGCGGCGGGCGCCGGACGCGGTGCGACGTTCGCCGCCATGGTCCTCCAGCACTGACCACCCCTCGTTCGAAGGATTCCTCCTGATGACCTCCTGTGACCAACTGGTCTCCACCATCTGCGAGTTGCTGCCGGTCGTGCTCAAGCGCGAGGTGTCCGGCGCGGATGCCGGCACCGCGCTGCTGGACGCCCTCGGGCTGAACTCCACCACCGGCTTGGAACTCGTCCTGGAACTGGAGGAGCGCCTCGGCCTGGAGATCAGCGTGGAGGACCTCGGCCGGGACGACTTCGCCACCGTCGGCTCGCTCGCCGCGTACGTCGCGGACCACCTGCTGGCGGACGCGTGAGCATCCGCACCCTGCTCCCGCCAGCCCTGTCCACCCCGCCCGCCGCCCCGCCCGGCGCTCCCTCGTCCGGCTGGGGCGTGCGCCGCGCGGCCCGGCTGGTCTTCCCGGAACCGTCCGCGCTGGCCGCCGATCCGGTGCACGCGGCCCGGCTGCACCGCTACCTGTCCGACCTGCTGGCCCCGTACGGGCTGGCCCCCGCCGAGCCGGACGCCACCGGCCAGTCGTACGGGGAGATGGCCGAGGCGCTGATCGGGGCGGTCGTCCCGGCGGGCGAGCAGGTCGACCTGCTGGTGCTCGCGCACTCCGTCCCCGACCTGACTCCGGGCCGGGCCACCGCCTGCCGCCTGGGCCACGTCTGTCCGGGCGGCCCGCTCTCCTTCGCCGTCACCGACCAGGGCGGCACGGCCGCGTCCACCGCGCTGCGGCTGCTGGCGGCGTACGCGGACTCGGCCGGGCTGCGGCGGGCGCTGCTGCTGGTGGTGGAGCAGGACCGGCTGCCGTACGACCCCGGTGTCCCGGTCGCGCTGCCCGCCGCCAGCCGGGGCGTGGCGCTGCTGTTCGGCGACCCGCTGCCCGGTGAGCGCCCGCTGCGGATCGACCCGGCCGCCGCCACCGCCACTGCCGCCGCCACCGCCGCCCGGTCGGGCACCGATCCGTGGTGGGAGCTGGCGGGGCTGGTGGCCGACCGATGACCGAGCCTTCCACCCCGCTCCGGCTGACCGACTACCGGGAACCGGCGTACCGTCAACTCCCCTCCTCCATAAGCGACTTCGTCGAGGGCGGGGCCGGTGACGAGCAGGCGCTCGACGCGGACCGGCGGGCCTTCGCCCGGGTCACGCTGCGGCCCCGGGTGCTGGTCGACGTCTCGGCGCCCGGCACCGCCACGGAGCTGCTCGGCACCCCGCTGGCCACTCCGGTCGGCGTCGCCCCGACCGCGTACCACCGGCTGCTGCACCCCGACGGGGAGCTCGCCACCGCCCGCGGCGCCGGACGTGCGGGGGCGCTGTACGTGGTCAGCCTGTTCGCCTCCCGCACCCTGGAGGAGATCGCGGCCGCGGCGCCCGGGCCGCGCTGGTTGCAGCTGTACTGGCTGCGCCGCCGGGACGTGCTCGCGGGCCTGGTCGACCGGGCCGCCGACGCCGGCTACCGGGCCCTCGTCCTGACCGTGGACGCCCCGCACCTGGGCCGCCGCCACCGGGACGCCCGCAACGGCTTCGCCGTCCCCCCGGACGTGCGGGCCGTCAACCTGGACCCGGCCCTGATGGCCGCCGCCCACCGCCCCGCCCCGGGCCGCTCCGCGCTCGCCGCGCACACCGCCGAGGCCGTCGACCCGACCGTGACCTGGTCGGACCTCGCCTGGCTGCGCGCCCGCAGCCCGCTGCCGCTCGTCCTGAAGGGCGTCCTGACCGCCGAGGACGCCCGGCTGGCCGTCCGGCACGGCGTCGACGCGATCGTCGTCTCCAACCACGGCGGCCGCCAACTCGACCGGGCCCCGGCCGGGTTGGACGTCCTGCCGGAGGTCGTCGACGCGGTCGCCGGGGCCTGCCCGGTGCTGTTCGACGGCGGGGTCCGCAGCGGCACCGACGCCTACGCGGCCCTCGCCCTCGGCGCGCGGGCGGTCCTGCTCGGCCGCCCCGTCCTGTGGGGCCTGGCGGCCGACGGCGCGGACGGCGTGGCCGGGGTCCTCGACCTGGCCACCGCCGAACTCGCCCACACCATGGCCCTCACCGGCCGCCCGGCGCTCACCGCCCTGGACCGCACCGCCGTCTCCTTCACCCCCGCCCCGTGACCGCCCCTCCCGTGGCCGTCCCTCCCGTGACCGCCCCGCCGCACCGGGACACCGTCCTGCTCCACCTCGTCCCCGACCCCGGCCCCGGCCTCCCCCTGGGCCCCCTGCTCGCCGACCTCTCCCCCGCCGAACGGCTGCGCGCGGACAGCTGCCGCGACCCCGACACCCGCCGCCGCTACGTCCTCGCCCACGCCGCCCTCCGCCGCCTCCTCGCCGAACGGCTCGGCACCGCCCCCGCCGAACTCCGCTGGCAGCACGGCCCGCACGGCAAACCCGCCCTCCCCGGCGACGCCCCCCGGTTCAACCTCTCCCACTCCGGCGCCTTCGCTCTCATCGCCCTCTCCCCCGTGCGCCCGGTCGGCGTCGACATCCAGCGCATCCTCGCCACCACCGACCCCACCCCCCTCGCCGCCCGCTACTTCCCGCCCGCCGAGGCCCACCTCCTCCGCACCACCCCCGACCCCGCCCGCCGCGCCGCCCTCTTC
>NZ_JNYE01000110.1 GCF_000717185.1 Kitasatospora phosalacinea
AGGCAAATGCACGGCCGAGCCAGGTTCCCTCTGCTCCGCCACCGCATCCTCCTCCAGTGACCACCACAGAGCGCTACCACCGATTACGGGACAGAGCCAGACCTCCAGTTCCAGCCAGCCGAGGTCGTTGATCTCGGTGGTGAGGCCCTCGGCACGGCGGCCGCGGTCCTTGAAGTAGTGGTCCTGGAGGGCGTCGGCCAGGATGCGCTGCTGCTCGGCCTCGCCGGCCCCGGCGTCGCGGGCCGCGTAGAGCTCGCGGGCGACGGTGCCGGGCAGGTGCTGGGTGATCAGGCGTTCGCGCGGGTCGTCGGTGGAGCCCCCGGCGGCGGTGTAGCCGAAGCGGGCCTGGATGTGCAGCATGAAGCCCTGCTCCTCGGCGCGGCGGCGGACCCGGCGGCGGACCCCTGGCTGCCAGGTGGCGCGGACGCGTTCCTCGATCCGGCGGGCGGCGTCCGGCTTGGGGGCGATGGCGCCCTTGAGCCAGCGCTGCACGGTGCGCTGGGAGACGCCGAGCTCGGCGGCGACGGCCCGGGTCGACCCCTTGGCCCGCTTGACCAGGTACCTGACCCGGGCGGGCACGCCCTGCGGGATCGGCCGGGTCCGCTCGACCCGTTCGAGTCCTTCGTCGATCTCCCCCACGGGGCGTCACTTCCTCGCTGCTGTGCTGGAACGGCTGACCCGCCCGAGCGGCCGATCCGCCCGGAACGGTTGGCCCGCCCGAGCGGCCGACCCACCCGGAACGGCTGGCCCGCCCGGAACGGTTCCCTCACCCGGGACGGTTCACTCGTCGGCGGAGACCAGGCCGCCGGTCTTGATGTGGCGGGCCGGGTTGGCCCCGTCGGCGAGCAGTTCGCGGATCTCGGCGAGCGGCCGGCTGCCCTCGAACTTGACGTGCCCGGGCGAGACGCCGAGCCGCAGCGCGGTGCTGAGGCTGCCGTCGGGGCGGCGCAGCACGTCCGGCGCCGAGGGCCCGGGAGCGGCGAAGACCGCGCAGTCGGAGAGCACGGCGAGCGGCGGGGTGCCGAGTTCGGCGTGCAGCCGGGTGAGTTTGCGGTGCAGGTTGACGGTGGCGGTGTCGACGACCAGGGCGCGCACCAGCGGGTCCCAGGTCGGGCGGTCGAGCGCGGCCCAGCGCTGGCCGGGGCGGTAGCCGAAGCCGCGCGGGCGCTCCCGGAACTTGCCGATGGTGCCCTTGGCGGTCTGCTTGATCGCACCGAGCACGGCCAGTTCCGCCGGGTCTCCCTCGCCGAGCGCGGCCATCGCCGCCAGGAAGGCCTCCGGGTCGTGGTCGGCGAGGTCGAGCGGGACGCCGAGCGCGGCCATGGTGTCGACGTACGCCTGCCGCAGCCGCTTGTGCCACGGGTCGAGGTACGGGCCGGACTCGTGGCGCAGCCAGCCCTCGCTGGGGCGGACGTCCGCGCCGAGCTCGACGGCGTACGCGAGTTTGGCGGTGCTGTACCAGGCGGGGCCGGTGGGGGCGCTGCCGTCGGGGGTGAACGGGTTGGGCAGCAGCGGGTCGAGGGCCAGGCCGCTGAGGTCGGCGCGCCAGCTCCCCGGGACCTTCTTGTCGAAGACCGGCTCCAGCTCGTGGACGGGCCCGGAGAGCGGCAGGTTGAGGCGCCCGGCGGCGGCGAGGAAGGCCATGTTGACGTCGAGCCCGACGGCGAACGGCGCGGCCCGCTCCCGGTCGGTGAGCGGGCGGTGCCAGTCCCAGGCCTCGGTGACCAGGACGGCGTCGTCCTCGCGCTCGGCGGCCAGCGGGTGCTCGTCGGGCACCTCGGGCGGCGCGGCGTCGAACGCCCGGGCCCGGGAGCCCTCCACCGGCCCCGACGTCCAGCCGCTGCCGGTGCGGACCGGCCGGGTCGGCGGGCGCAGCGCGGTGACCAGCTCCAGCCCGGAGACCGCGGTGGAGCCGCGCGGGGTGTGCACCCGGGTGGCGTACGTGCCGAGCAGGCGGGCGAGTTCGGGCGCGGCGAGGCCCTCCGGGACCTTCCAGCCGCCGCCGTCCAGCGCGCCCCACGGCAGCACGCACAGCTGCACGCACTGCCGACGGCCCGCCTCGGGCTCGCGGTAGATCCGGGCCCAGGGGCCGAAACCGCGCCGGGTCAGCTGCCAGCCGTCCTTCGCCAGCGACTTGACCTGCCGGTGGGTGTCGGCCAGCCGACCGAGCCGGGCCACGTACTGGGTCTTCTCGTCGCGCCCGGCGGGCGGCAGGCCGAGCTCGGTGGCAGCGGCCCCGGTCAGCACCACCAGCGGGTCGCCGTCCTTGCCGTACCGGTGCAGCCGCGCCGATCCGAGACGCGCCCGCAGCGCCCACTCCAGCAGCCCGGCCACCCCCGGCCCGGACGGCGCCTCCCCGGCCGACTCCGCCCCGTCCGCGCCGTACGCCACCAGCCCGCGCCCGTCCGCCGCCACGTCCACCACGGCCAACGGCCCGCCCGGGAAACGCGCCGCGGCCGCCTGCTCCCAGTCCTCCTCCGCCACGGCTGCCCTGCGCACCTTCCCGCCCCGGGCCTTCGCCACCGGCGCGGCGACGGACGCGGGCGCGGGCCCGGACCCGGCGACGGGCCCGGGCCCAGCGACGGGCACGGCCGGACGGCAGAAGCCCCCCAGGTGCATCGGCCTGCCCTGCGCGCGGTAGACCGACGGCTGCCCGCACTGCACGCACGGCGCGGCCACCGCCATCACCAGCGAACCGTCCGGATGCTGATCGAGCATCACCCCCGACAGCAGCCCCGGCTCGGACGCCGACTCAGGCTCCGGCTCTGCTACGACCTCCAACTCCGCTTCCGGTTCCGGCTCTGCTGCGACCTCCGGTTCCGGCTCCGACTCCGGCTCCGGCGCCGGGGGAACGCCTTCCTCCCCGAGCTGCGCGGCGATGCCCTCCAACAGGCGCGCGTACGCGGCGCGCCCCTCGCCCTGCGGGTCGCGGCGGCCCTGTTCCCAGGCGGTGAGGGTGCTGGTGCTGATGCCGAGGGCCTGCGCGGTCTCGGTCTTCCCCAGTCCGTACTGCACGCGCAGGCGTTCGCGTTCGGCGGGTTCGGGCAGCGGGACGGGCCGCCGGGGTCCTGATCCGAGCAGGGCGCCGATGGCGTCGGGGGTACCGGTCACCTCACGCCTCCTTCACCCGCGGAGCGCCGGTCGAACCGCTTCCGCTCCCGTACCACTCTGCCGGGCGGGGGCCACACATCGCGCCGCTGCACCTCTTCTTGCATCCTGCCGAACGGTCGAACTCCCGCCCAACATAGACACGCCCCGACCAGCGGCACAAGCAAGCCCGCCCCGGCCCCGCTCCGACTACGCTCCGACCCGAGCGACCCACACCGGGAACCGCCTCACCTCCGCTCCGCTCCCCCCGGCCTCGTCGTCGACCTCCTCCCCCTCCTCCCGGCGCACGAGACCCGGGTACTGGTCGGTCAGGTAGCTCTCGACGATCGGCTCCAGTTCCTCCGTCGGGTAGTACGGGCCGCCGAAGGGCAACTGCTCCGGGCCCACCGAGCCGGTGGAGCAATGCAGTTGACGGGCCTGCTCGTCGCGCCAGACGTAGAAGGTGGCGGGCCCGTCGTAGGGCATGTCCACGATCCGCCGCCGGATCCCGTCCGCGGTGCCCCGGAACGCCGCGACCACCTCGGCGACCGACGGTGCGGGCCCGTCGTCCGGACCGAGCCACCAGGTGTTGGTCTCCCACTCCTCCGGCGGACGGTCGGGCTCGAGGACGAGCGGCTCGTCCGCCACTTCGGCGATCCAGGTCAGCAGCATCCGGCAAGTGTCCTCAGCCGACCGTTCGCCCCGCACGCCGTTTTCCCCGCCCCGCCCGGCACCGGACCGTACGCTGCCGGAGCATGACCGATCCCCTCTCCCCGTCCGATCCCCGACTCGCCCACTGGGACGGCATCGGTTCCCGGAAGACCTTCGCGCACCCGCTGCACCTGCCCTGACTCGCGGAGCTCGACCGGAACGCCCGGGCGCTGGACTACGGCTGCGGGTACGGCCGGGTGACGGCGGAACTGCTCCGCCTGCTCGCACCGGGCGGGTTGCTGTACGTCAGCGACCTCCTGCTGCAGGGGAGTTCACCCCGGTGGGCGTGCAACTCCTACTCCGCAAGCCCTGACCCGGTCTGCCACCGTCCCGGGCCGTCCCGACCCTGCCCCCGCCACCGGTCAAACTGCTCGCTCACCTGTTCATCGGGTGAAATCCACGACCCGAAGGCGACGCTTCAACACCAAATAGTCACGCTAAGTACAGAAAGCCGCCGCCCGAGTGACGGTCCGTCATGAAAGGCGGGCGCCCGCGTACCCGGCCTGCCCGGGTCTCGTTGGGCGGGGCATGGAAAAGATGATCACTTGCGCCTCGGTCGGACTGCTCCTGCTGGCCGCCGCCGCGGGCCCGGCGGGTGCGGCCACCGTCCAGCACTCCGGCGCCCACCTGGTGCACGGGCACGGTGTCGCGTCCTGCCCGGGCGACGCGTTCTGCCTCTACGAGCACGAGAACTACAACGAACAGGAGAGCGGCCGGATCTGGGTGTTCCAGCAGGAGAAGCGCGGCACCAGCACCCCGCGACTGGACCTGACCCGTTCGGGCGTGCTCGGCTTCGGGCGCTCCGCCGTGGCCAACGACAAGGACTTCGTCACCATCCGGCTCTCCCCGAACACCTGCTCCACGGTCCACAATCCGGCCCGCGACTGGGAGTACCTGATCTTCCTCCCGAACAGCGGCTACCCGGAGCGCACCGCCCGCGTTCCCGACCTGGGCAAGGCCAAGGGCATCCACCACACCGCGCGGGAGGTGGACGAACAGGGGCGCCAGGTGATCTCCGGACGCACCGTCAACCTGGACAACCGGGCCCGCTGCCTGCTCTTCGACGAGTCCACCCCCGGGCTGTGACACCCGCCGACAGGGCCCGTCCCGGCTCCTGCCACCACCGTCCGGCGGGAGCCGGGCCGAGCTGAGCTGAAACGATTCTCCCGAACAGTTCACCCCAGCTGAACCGGCTGAACCAGCTGAACCGGCTGAACCACCGAACCGGTGCGCCGACGGCGGGCCCGCCGCGCAGCGCCCGCCCTCACCGTCCGGAATGGTGGACGAACACGTAGGTCTCCCGGTCGAGTTCGGTGACCTCCACGCAGAACTCGGCCGGTACCCGGACGTACCCACGCAGCAACTCGGTCACCCGGGCGGTCAGCGTGCTCCTGGCCTCGGCGCTGCGACCGGCCAGGATCTTGATCTCCACGAACACCACGGCGTCCGTCGTGGCCCCGTCACCGACCAGGTGCTGCGCGGCCGGGCGCACCAGCGTCTTGCAGTCGTCCGTCCTTGCCCCGATGACCTCGGGGACCAGCTGGTGCACCTCCTTGGCGAAGCCCAGCACGTCGAAGTCCAGGCCCGGCGAGTGGTCGATCAGGATCTGCGGCACAACGGTCGTCCTTCCCGGACGGCGGGCCCACCGGGGCCTTCCCGGGTCTCCGTGTCCGTGATCCAGAACATAGCCCCGCGACGACACTCCCGGCGGGCATACTGGCGCAATGCCCGAGCGCCCCCAGCCCGATGCCCTCGAACCCCCGGACCCCTTCGAAGGACTGGTCCTGGACGAGGACTTCGTCCGCTCCGCCACCGTGAACGAGCCGTCCGCCCGGGCCCGGATGCTCGCCGAGCGCTGGCGCCGCGAACCCCCGGTCGACCCGGGCGGCCGCCGCTGGTCCCCGGACGGACCGGGCCGCTCCCGCCGGGGCCGTTCGGCCGCGCGCTCCGAGCGGTTCCCCCGCTTCGGCGGACTGCGCCGTCGGCCGGGTGGCACCCGGCCGGGCCCCCGGTTCCGCACGCTCAGCCGGGGCGAGCGCTGGACGGCCGTGCTCGGTGCGCTGATCGTCCTGCTGGTGGTGGGCGGGCTGCTGTTCGGCCCGAACCGGGCGCACACCCCGCAGATCGCGGCCCCGGGCGCCCAGCCGGGCAGCCCCCGCCCCACCGGCGACCGGGCGCTCCCGGGCGGCGGCACGTTCGCCGGGAGCAAGTGCGGGCAGCAGGGCTACCACCGTTTCGCGGCCACGGCCGACTCGCTCCCCGCCGAGGAGTCCACCGGCCCCTGGCTGCGCTTCGCCTCCTACGGCTACCAGCGGTCGGGGGCCGACGAGCCCGGCGAGTTCCTGTTCGACCTGGAGCTCGGCTCCGGCGCCCCGCTGGCGCTCTCCGCCCCGCTGGGGAGCGGGGGCGTCGCGGTCGAGATCGAGGGGCCGAACGGCGTGGTGGCCGCCGCGTACGGGCTGCCCAGCACGGTGGAGGGCGCCGTGCACACCCCCGACGGGCAGGGCTGGCTGGTCACCGGGAACGGCACGTCCGCCCACGTGGTGCTGCCGACCGCCGCCCTCTGCCCGGGTGTCGACGAGCAGGCGGTGGCCGCGGGCCTGTCCCCGTCGACCGACGCCAACCACACCATCAACGGGCCCGCCCCCTACACCCTCACGGTGTCGATCGCCGACCCCGAGGTCGCCGAACTGCGCCGCACCCTGGGCACACGGCTGCACGGTGAGGTGCTGGCGGCCACCAACCAGCTCCCGCAGCCCGTCGCGAAGCCGGTCTGACCGGGGCCCGGTCGGAGCCGGCCGTCCCCGGGCGGGAGGTGGGCGCTCCGAGCGGGAGTTCGCCGCCCGGTGGGGGGTGGGGATAGCCCACCATGAAGCCACCGGTCGCCTCCATGGTGGGTGACCTGCGAGTTTCCTAGCGTTGACGGTGCCGCTGGAGTGAGACCGCCGGGGCGCCGTCTCCGAGGAAGGCTCCACCGTGTCGCCCCGCCTCCGCCGTTCCGCCTCCGGCCGGCCCACCTCGTACGCCGCCCCGCCCCCGATCGGGGTGCCCGCCGTGGAACTCCGCGCGGTGCGCCGCAGTTACGGGCGCGGCGCGGACACGGTGCACGCGCTCGGCGGCGCCGACGGTGGTGGCCATCTACAGCCGGGGCCTCGGCCTCGGCGAGGCGCTCCTCCCCGGTGCCACCGTCGCCGCGCACAGCACTTCCCCCTACCCGGCCCGGCTCCTGGTCGCGGAGGACTCCGGCGCGGACCGGGCCGCCACCGCCGAGGCCCTCTCCGCACTCGCCCCCGGCGAGCTGTCGGTGACGGACCGCCAGGGCTACGCGGCGCAGGCCGACCGGCAGCGCGAGCTGAGCGGCTGGGCCAACGACGTGATGGCCGCCGTACTGGCCGGTTTCGCGGCGCTGACCGCCGCCGACACCCTGGTGATGACGGTGCTGGACCGCCGCCGCGAGATCGCCCTGCTGCGGCTCGCCGGCACCACCCACCGCCAGGTCCGCACGATGCTCCGCTGGGAGGCCCTGCTGACCGCCGCCATCGGTCTGGCCACCGGCGCCGCCATTGCCTGGACCACCCTCGCCCCACTCATCCGCGCCCTCACCTCCGCCTCTCCCCACGTCCTCCTCGGTACGGCCCTCCCACTCCGCCGCCGGAGCAGCCCCGCTCTGCCCGGCCGCCACCGCCCTCCCGGGCCGCGCCCTCCTCCGCTCCCGCCCCCACCACCCCCACCCACTGACGGCGCACGACCCACCCCGTCCGGGGCCGCCTCCCCCTCCCGGGGAGGCGGCCCGCACCGCGTCCTCCGGCCGCGCGGCCTGCCCGTCTGCACTGTCGAGTTGTCAAGGAGCTGAACGCCCGGGGCGTTCCCCCCGCGGAGCAGCGGCCCGGGAGCCCGGGGTCACGTCGTCATGGTCGGCCGAGCAGTTGCGTACCGGCGACGCTCTCCGTCCTGGCGGTGAAGAACTCGGTGAATCCCCTCACGAACTCCTCCTCGGTGATCTGTCCGTCCCCGTCGGTGTCCAGTTGGCGGAAGCCGTGGGTCAGTTCGGCGGGGTGGACCCGGGATCCGCCGAACAGGGTGCGGTACTCCTCGGCGTCCAGCAGCCCGCTGTGGTCGAGGTCGGCGGCGCGGAACATGGCGCGGACGGCTGTGTGCAGGCCCTGGTCGAGGTAGTCCGGGTCGCGGTCGATGCCCGCGAGCATCGCGGTGACGAACTCCTCGCAGGAGATCCCCCCGTCGCCGTTGGTGCCCGTGGTGGCCGACAGCTGGTGCCACCAACTGTCGAAGGCGGCGTACACGGCGGACTCGCCCGCCTGGTCGAGCTCCAGCGGCCAGCAGACGTTGTGCGCCATCGCCGCGAAGTCGGCGGAGGTCAGCCGGCCGTCCCCGGTCTGGTCCATCACCTGGCGGTAGAACGCGGCGATCCGCCCCGGCCGGTTGTCCCGGCGTGGTCGTGGCGCCCGTGCCTGGCGCGGCGCCTCGGCCTGCCGTGGTCGGGCCCGGCCGCCGCTCGGCGGTGTGCGGTAGCGCAGCCGGTCGGGCAGTTGCACCGCCACCGCCCGGGCCCCGTGGTGGACGACCCAGGAGAGCGCGGCCGCGCTCCGGCTGCGCGGCAGGCCGAACTTGGCGCGGAACTCCGCCGGCAGGTCGGCCAGGGTGAGCGTGGTGAGGAACCGGGCCACGAGTCGGCGCAGCAGCGGCCAGGCGGGGCGCAGTCGGCCGAGGCGGCGCGGGGCCGGGGCCCGGGTCAGGACGGTGTACAGCATGTCCTGGGCGGCCTCGGTGAGCTCCAGGGTGTCCCGGATGGTGGCGCGGATGTATCCGGGCACGTCGGCGGCGGTGGGCGGGAACAGCTCGTCGGGGAGTTCGAAGGCGGTGCAGACCTCGCGGAACTCCCGGTAGAGCCGGTCGAGTTGGGTCGGCCGCAGTGGGCGGCCGGAGAGGGCGCGGAGAGCAGTCATCGCTTCGTACAGGGTCACCAGCACCCAGACCCGGACGGTCGGGTCGAGGGCGGTGTAGGAACGGCCCTGGTCGTCCGTCCCGGCGATCCGGCGGTGGCTCCGTTCGAGTCGTTGGATCTCCCGGTGCAGCGCCTCCCGGTCGGAGAAGAACAGGCGGCGGCCGCTGTCCATGGTGTGTTCGATCCGTCGCCACGGATGGTTGCGGTAGGTGGAGAGCTGGCTGACTCCGGCGGCGACCGCCGGGTGCGCGTTCTGCAGGACCAGCAGTCGCCAGGCGACCAGCGCGATCCGCCGCTCGCCCAGGGTGCGGCGCAGCGCCGAACCGGCTCCGGCCCGCACCGCCCCTCCGGTGGTACCGACAGCGCCGGTGGCTCCGGTGTGCGTCCCGGTCGTTTCCGTCATGGTTCGATCCCCACTGGGCAGTTCGGCCCGATCCGTACTGCTTCGTTCCCCGTCTCGTCGGCAACCCTAGGAGCCGCGAGAGCGGGAACCGCGTCGTACGGAAGCCAAACCACCCGCCAGAGCGAATCTTTGTGCGATTCTTCACTCGCCCGAGCGGGCCGCGGTCAACCGGAGTTGACGCCCCCTCGGCCTCCCACCGCGGCAGCCCCGGGAACCGCCCGGCCGCGGGGGCCGGTCAGTCCCACCAGAAGGACCACCGCGCCGCCCCGACCAGCCGGGGCGCGTACTCGGCGAGCGTGCCCGTGCGCGTGCCCTGGAACACGTTGTCGGGGCAGAGCGCGAAGTGCTCGGCGGCGACCCGGAGCGCGGCCCGCCCGTCGCCCGGCGGGGCGGCCACGCTCAGCTCCAACTCCGCGAAGCCGACCTGCACCAACCGGGCGCCGTAGCGACGCTCCCAGTCCAGCAGGACGGCGGACACCTTGGCGATGTCCGCCTCGTGGTTCTCCGGACCGGACCACCCGCAGACGGTCAGCGCCTCGGCCCCGCTGCCCGCCGCGACCAGGCCGATCCGCAACTGCCCGTCGCCCGCGAGCAGTTCCCGCGCGAGCGCCCGGGCCGCCCCGTCCGGATCCCCGGCCGGTCCGGCGGCACCGGTGACGGTGGTGGTGGCGGGCGCGATGCCGGGCCAGCCGTCCAGGAACGGCGCGACGGACCGGCCGAGTTCGGACACCTCCTCCGGGTCGAGCACCTCCCCGTCGGTCTCCACGCTCGTGGAGTACTCCCACCCGGTGCGCAGCACCGCGGCCGGGTCGTACCAGTCGGGCTCGCCCGCGTGGAGCCTGCTGAGCTCACCCGTCCCCCAGGGCCGGAACTCCTCGTCCCCCGCCCGCAGCGGCGCGAGCAGCAGCGGCCACAGCCCGCTGCGCGGGTGCGCGCGGTGGAGCTCCTCCCACAGCCCGAGCGGCGCGGGCCCGTCGCTCAGCCAGAGGACGGGGGCCGCGCCCTCCTCGTCCTCCCGGGTGCTGACCAGTCGTCCGGTCGGCAGCAGATCGGCCACGGCACTCGGATCGCCGCCGGGCATCAGACGGCGCAGATCGCGCTCGGCATCGGTCATGCGAACACGCTAGCGACCGCCGGTGACGATCCCGGCCACCGCACCGCCGCACCTCGCTGCACCGCCCGCCCGTCACCTCAGCACCACCGACCCACCGCCCGCTGCCAGCCGCCAGCCGCCATCCGGTCAGCGGTTCCGCACTGCCCCGTCCGCCCTGTCCGCCCCATCCGCCTCGTCCGCCCCGTCCGCCCTGCGCTGTGCGGCCGCGGCCAGCTGCCGGTGGTCGAGGCCGAGCCGCCGGTAGAGCCCGATCGCGGGTTCGTTCCAGGCGTCCACCATCAGCGCCGCGCGCGGGGAACGCTCGAGGATCCCGGCAAGCGCCAGCCGGCAGGCCGCCTCCGCGTGCCCGCGTCCGCGCCCGTGCACGGGGTCGCTGACGACTCCGGCGAGCAGGCCGACGGTCGGGGCGGGCCAGGCGTCGGCGACGAGGGCGGTGAGCCGTCCCGCCCCGTCGCGGACGCCCGCCCAGGCCCGGACGCCCGGCCGGTGCGGGTGGGCGTGCGAGGTGGGGAAGTGGCGGTCGATCAGGTCGGCGGCCTCGTCCAGTTCGTCGGAAGCCAGCCAGTGCGCCACCGGTCGCTCGCCCCCGCCCCTGCCGCCGCTCCCGGCGCCGCTCCCACCGCCGGTGTCGAGCGGCGGCAGGCCGGTCGCGGTCCGCTGCATCCAGCCGAAGCGTCCGAGCGCCTCCAGTCCGTCGTGGCGGGCGCAGAGTTCGGCGAGCAGGTCGGCGTCGCCGAACGGGCGGTAGCTCGGGCCGACGAGGGCCGTCACCTCGTCCAGCAGCGGCAGCAGTTCCGCGACGGGGCCGCGGACGGCGATCCGGTCGCGGCCGGAGAGTGCGGGGGAGGCGACGGCGACGGCCCGGCCGGAGGTCCAGGCGCGGGCGCCGCCGGTGAGGCCCTGGGCGGCCCAGAGGAGCAGGGCGTCGTCGTCGGCGGCGGTGCGGAGTTGCCCTTCCGCGGTCAGTTCGAACACGTATTCATTCTGCGCCGGGCCCCGGCCCGCCCCCGGACCGGGGTCGTCGTAGCGCTGCGGCAGGGCTGTTCGGCACTGCACCGGCCGGTGGACGGCGACGCGTCGGGGTGTGGCCCGGTCCTGGCTGACGCGCACTCAGCGCGCTCCCCCGCGGCGGGGTTCGGAGGTGCGGGAGTGGACGCGGGGGCGGTATTTCATTACGGTCTGGCGTCAAACGCATACTCGGTCGATCACTTGAACGGATGCGTCCGTCCCGAAGAAGGAGCCTCGATGGCCTCCCACCGCCGTCCCAAGCAGCCGAGTCGCGCCCGGGTGGCCGTCCTCACCGGTGCCGCCGCGACCGCGGTCGCCCTGACGGCCCAGGCCGGTGCCCACGCGGCGCCCGCCAAGCCGTCCAAGGACGAGGTCAAGGCCCAGGTCGACAAGCTGTCCGAGGAGATGGAGCAGGCCACCGAGAAGTACAACGGCGCCAAGGAGCGGGCCGACCAGTTGCGCCAGCAGGCCGGCCAGTTGCAGGACCAGGTGGCCCGCGGCCAGGAGCAGCTGACCGAGCTGGCCTCCGGGCTCGCGGTGGTGGCCGCCGACGAGTACCGGCAGGGCGGCGTCGACCCGTCGATGCAGCTGATGCTCTCCTCCGACCCGGACCAGTACCTCGCCAAGGCGTCCTCCTTCGACCAGGCGGCCAGCACCCAGAGCGACGTCCTCAGGGCGCTCAAGGACCAGCAGCGCCGCCTGGACCAGCAGAAGCAGGAGGCCACCGCGGTGCTGGCCGAGCTGGACGGCGAGACCCGCACGCTGAACGACACCAAGACCCAGGTGCAGTCCAAGCTCGCCGAGTCGCGCCGGCTGCTCAACCAGCTCAGCGCCGCCGACCGCGCCGCGATCCTCGCGGACAACGAGGGCACCGCCTCGCGCGGCTCGGACCGGCTGGACATCGGCTCGCTCCCGGAGGCCAGCAGCGCCGCCGCCCGGACCGCCGTGAGCGTGGCGCTCGCCCAGCGCGGCAAGATGTACGTCTGGGGCGCCACCGGGCCGAACAACTTCGACTGCTCCGGGCTGATGGTGTACGCGTACGCGCAGGCGGGCATCCACCTGCCGCGCACCTCCCAGGAGCAGGCCGGCGCCGGCAGCGGCGTGGGCCGCGACTGGCACAACGCCCAGCCCGGCGACCTGGTGATCTACAGCGTGCACGGCGCCCAGGACCACGTCGGCATGTACATCGGCAACGGCACCGTGGTGCACGCGCCGAAGCCCGGCGCCCCGGTCCGCACCATGGCGGTCGACGCCCTGACGATCAGCACCATCCGCCGGATCTGACCCGTCCGGCCGTCGGCACCCGCTCGGGCCACGGCCGCTGACGGTCCTTCAGCTGCGGGCGGCCCCGCCGCGCTCGGGCAGTTGACCGGCCACGATCGAGGCGAGCGCGAGCGCGAAGCCCAGCAGTTGCACCGCTCCGAGGGTCTGGTCCAGCAGCAGCGCGCCGAGCACCGCCGCGACCAGTGGCGACAGCAGGCCCAGCACCGCGACGCCGGTGACCGGGAGGCGGCCGATGCCCTGGAACCAGAGCGCGTACGTGAGCAGTCCGCCGACCAGGCCGAGCCACAGGTAGCCGAGCGCGGCCCGGCCGTCGACCGCGGGGGGCGCGCCCTCGAACAGGAGGGTGGCGGGGAGCAGGAACAGACCGCCCGCGGTGAGCTGCCAGCCGGTGAGGGCGAGCGGGCCGACGCCCTCGGGGCGGCCCCAGCGCTTGGTGAGCGTGACGCCCAGGGCCATGGTGGCGGCGCCGCCCAGTCCGGCGGCCACGCCGACGGCGTCCAGTGCGGCGGACGGGCCGATCACCACCAGTCCGACGCCGAGCACGCCGACCAGTCCCCAGCCGAGCCGCCGGGCGGACAGCCGCTGGCGGAGCACCGGAACGGCCAGCAGGGCGACGACCATCGGCTGGGCGGCGCCGAGGGTGGCGGCCACGCCGCCGGGGAGGCGTTCGGCGGCGGTGAACAGCAGCGGCAGGAACAGTCCGATGTTCAGCACGCCGAGCACGGCGGCCTTGCCCCACCAGTTGCCGCGCGGCAGCGTCCGGGTGAGGGCCAGGGCGATCAGTCCGGCGGGCAGGGCGCGCAGCAGGGCGGCGAACATCGGGTGGCCGGGGGGCAGCAGTTCGGTGGTGACCACGTAGGTGGTGCCCCACACCGCCGGGGCGAGCGCGGTGAGCGCCGTGCGGGCGAGGACGCCGCTGCCGCCGCCCCTGCCGCCGCCCCCGTGAGCGGGCGAACCGCCGGACGGAGCAGGGGTGTCGAGCGGGCTGGCGGTCGGGGTGGTGCCGGGGTTCGCTCTCATGTCCAGCAGTCTGGCCCCGGCCCGATCGATGAGTCCAACACATGTTTGTCAGCTCATCGATCTCGTTCCATGATGGATCGCATGGAACTCCAGCAGGTGCGCTACGTCCTCGCGGTGGCCGAGACGCTGAGCTTCACCCGGGCCGCCGAGCGCTGCCTGGTCGTGCAGTCGGCGCTCAGCCACCAGGTCGCCCGGCTCGAACAGGAGCTGGGCGCCCGCCTGTTCGAGCGCACCAGCCGCCGGGTCCGGCTGACCGCGGCCGGGGAGGCCTTCCTGCCCGCCGCCCGGCAGTGCCTGGAGGCGGCCGAGCGGGCAGCGGCCGAGGTCGCGGCGGCGGTCGGCGAGGTGCGCGGACGGCTGGCGGTCGGGCTGATCTCGACGGTCACCGCGGTGGACATCCCGGTCGGGCTGCGCGAGTTCCGCGGCCGCCACCCGCAGGTGCGGATCAGCCTGCGGGTGGGCGCCAGCAAGGACCTGGTCGAGCAGGTCCGCCAGGGCGCGCTGGACGTGGCCTTCCTGGGGCTGCCCACCACGTTCCGGCCGGAGGGGGTCACGGCCCGCGAGCTGGCCCGCGGCCGCCTGGTCGCCGCGGTCGCCCCCGACCACCCGCTGGCCTCCCGGGAGCGGGTGCCGCTGCGCGAGCTGGCCGCCGAGCCCTTCGTCGACCTCCCGGCGGGCACCGCGGGGCGGGCCCAGACCGACCTGGCGTTCGCCGCCGCCGGGCTGGTGCGCGACGTGGCCTTCGAAGTGGACGAGGCCTCCTACATCCCGCGGCTGGTCGGCCCGGGCCTGGCGGTGGCGATGCTGCCCGCCGCGTACGTCCCGCAGCTGACCGGCATCGCCGTCGTCGAGGTCACGGACGCGCCGACCCGGATCGAGACGGTGGTCTGGCCGCGCACCGGGCCCTCCCCCGCCACCGCGGCCTTCCTCGCCCTGCTCGGCATCCCGGACACCGCCCCGGCCTGAAACGTCCCGCCCCCAACTCCGGTATTCCGATCATCAGATGATGATCCGTCAGGTCTACGGAACATTGCGCCCCGTTTCCTCCCGTTGCTGCTTCCGCGATCCGCTGGCGGGGCCTTCGCGGCCTGTGCTTACCTGACGCCGTGACCGTCCGGCGGCGCCGCAGCACCGCCGGTGCGCGAGGCGCCCCGGGCCGTGGAGGCCCGCGGACGGCGCCCCTCCCTGCCCTCCCGCGTCCGAACGGCGGCTCCGCCGTGCCCGCGTCGCGCCCGTGATCCCGTACAGGAGCAGCATGTCCGAGCAGAACCCCGCGGCCGTCCCCGGCTGGTCGTTCGAGACCCGGCAGGTCCACGCGGGTGCCCGGCCCGACCCGGCGACCGGGGCGCGGGCGGTGCCGATCTACCAGACCACCTCGTTCGCCTTCCGGGACACCGCGCACGCCGCGGACCTGTTCGCGCTCGCCGAGCCGGGCAACATCTACACCCGCATCCACAACCCGACCACCGACGTGCTGGAGCAGCGCCTGGCCTCGCTGGAGGGCGGCGTGGCGGCGGTCGCGCTGGCTTCCGGGCAGGCCGCCGAGACGCTGGCGCTGCTGACGGTGGCGCAGGCGGGCGACCACCTGGTCTCCTCGGCCTCGCTGTACGGCGGCACCTACAACCTGCTGCGGCACACGCTGCCGCGGTTCGGCGTCGAGGTGGGCTTCGTCGAGGACACGGACGACCTGGACGCGTGGCGGGCGGCGATCCGTCCGAACACCAAGGCGCTGTTCGCGGAGTCGCTGGGCAACCCGCGCGGCAACGTGCTGGACGTGCGCGGCGTCGCGGACGTGGCGCACGCCGCCGGGGTGCCGCTGATCGTCGACAACACCGTGCCGACCCCGTACCTGCTGCGGCCGCTGGAGCACGGCGCGGACGTCGTGGTGCACTCGGCCACCAAGTTCCTCGGCGGGCACGGCACCACCATCGGCGGCGTGGTCGTGGACGGCGGCGGCTTCGACTTCGGCGCGCACCCGGAGCGCTTCCCCGGTTTCAACGAGCCCGACCCGAGCTACCACGGCCTGCGCTTCTGGGACGCCCTCGGCCCGGGCGCGTTCGCCGCCAAGCTGCGGGTGCAACTGCTGCGCGACCTCGGCCCGGCGCTCTCCCCGCACTCGGCGTTCCTGCTGCTGCAGGGCGTGGAGACGCTGTCGCTGCGGCTGGAGCGGCACACCGCGAACGCCCTGGAGCTGGCCCGCTGGCTGGAGCAGCGCGACGAGGTCGCCGTCGTCCACTACCCGGGGCTGCCTTCCAGCCGCTGGTACGGCGCGGCGCAGCACTACCTGCCGCGCGGCGCGGGGGCGGTGCTCTCCTTCGAGCTGCGCGACGGCGTCGCGGCGGGGCGGCGGTTCGTGGACGGGCTGGAGCTGTTCAGCCACCTGGCCAACATCGGGGACGTGCGCAGCCTGGTGATCCACCCGGCCTCGACCACGCACAGCCAGCTGGACGCCGAGCAGTTGGCCGCGACCGGGACGGCGCCGGGCCTGGTGCGGCTGTCGGTCGGGCTGGAGAGCGTCACGGACCTGCGGGCCGACCTGGAGGCGGGTTTCCGTTCGGCGAAGGGCGCGTCCTGAACGGCCCGGCTCGGCACGCCGTCCCGCCGGCCTCCGGGGCCTGGCGGGACGGCGACCCGGTCGGCGGGCGGCGCTGGTTCGCGCTGCCCGGGCCGCTCGCCCTGGAGGCGGGCGGCACCCTGCCCGGGGCCCGGCTGGCGTACCAGACCTGGGGCTCGCCGCGGCCGGACGGCTCCAACGCGGTGCTGGTGCTGCACGCGCTGACCGGCGACAGCCACCTCACCGGCCCGGCCGGGCCCGGGCACCCGACGGCGGGCTGGTGGGCGGAACTGGTCGGACCGGGGCGGGCTATGGACACCGACCGCTGGTTCGTGGTCGCGCCGAACGTGCTCGGCGGCTGCCAGGGCTCCACCGGGCCGTCCTCGGCCGCGCCGGACGGGCGGCCCTGGGGCAGCAGGTTCCCGTTCCTCACCCAGCGCGACCAGGTCGCCGCCGAGGTGCTGCTCGCCGACGCCCTCGGGATCGACCGCTGGGCGCTGGTGGTCGGCGGGTCGATGGGCGGGATGCGGGCGCTGGAGTGGGCGGTGGCCCACCCGCGGCGGGTCGGGGCGCTGCTGGTGCTGGCCACCGCGGCGGCCGCCTCGGCCGAGCAGATCGCGCACGCCTCCGCGCAGTTGCACGCGATCCGCGCGGACCGGGGGTGGCACGGCGGCGACTACCACCACCTGCCCCCGGGCCGCGGACCGCACCGGGGCCTGGGCCTGGCCCGCCGCCTGGCCCAGATCACCTACCGCAGCGAGCCCGAGCTCGCCGCCCGCTTCGGCCGCACCCCGCAGCGCGGCGAACACCCCTGGCGGGGCGGGCGGTTCGCCGTCGAGTCGTACCTCGACCACCACGCCGCGAAGCTCGCCCACCGCTTCGACGCGGGCAGCTACGTCGTCCTCAACGAGGCCATGAACGCGCACGACCTCGGCCGCGGCCGGGGCGGCACCGCCGCGGCACTGCGCCGGGCCGCCGTCCCGGCGCTGGTCGCCGCGGTCGACTCCGACCGGCTCTACCCGCCCCGGCAGCAGGCCGAACTGGCCGCCCTGCTGCCGGACGCCGACGCGCTGCGGGTGCTCTCCTCGCCGTACGGCCACGACGGGTTCCTGCTGGAGAGCGCGCAGGTGGCGCCGCTGCTCGCCGAACTGCTGCCGAGCGCACGCCGCTGACCCGGCCTTCCTACCGGTCGGACGGTCCTGCTGCTCAGACGGTCCTGCCGGTCGGACGGTCCTGCCGGTCGGACGGTCCTCCTGCTCGGGGCCGTCCTCCTGCTCGGGCCGTCAGGCGATCGAGGCGGCCACGATCGCGGCGGCGGCCAGGTTGCAACTGGCCGACACCCACACCGCCGGGTGCGGCTCGGTGGAGACCAGGATCGCGCCGAGCCGCCCGGGGGTGAGCAGGTCGAGCAGCCAGAACGCGAGCGCCATCAGCAGCAGGCCGAGGACGCCGAAGCACAGGGTGGACAGCAGGCCCTTGCCGAAGTCCTCGTAGGTGTACCGGATCGCGGTGTACACGATGCCGCCGACGCCGAGCAGCGCCGAGCTGAGCAGCACGGCAGCGTTGCGGTTGCCCTCGGCCCAGATCAGCCGCCCGAGCTTGCCCGGTGTGAGGACGTCGATCAGCAGGTAGCCGAGCAGCAGCAGGAGCAGGCCGACCAGGCCGTAGACCGCGGCCGCACCGAGGCCGTGGAGTATGTCGTTCATCTGCGGGGGCTCCCGGGGGTCGGTCGGACGGCCGTGCGGGCCGCAGCCGTGGTCAAGGATCGGCAAAAGATATCCCATTCCCCTGGCGTCACGTCAGTTTCCCGGGGCACCTCCCCTATCATTCGGCGGCACGCGTACGATGATCCGCCATGACACCGCCGCCTCCTCCCACCAGCGAACCCGACCGGTCGACGCCGGGTTCCCGCCGCCGCTCGGGCTTCGTCGCCCTGGGAATGGTCGGCACCCTCGCCCTGACCCTCTCCGGCTGCTCCTCGTCCACCAAGACGCCCAGCCGCTGCGTCGACCCGGGCACCCTCAAGGTCCTCGACGCGCACTCCTGCTCGGCGGGCGGCTCGGGCGCGGGCCAGTGGTACTACTGCGGCTACGGCACCACCACCGCCAGCGGCGGCACCTTCAGCAAGTCGGCCGCCAAGCGCGGCGGCTTCGGCTGCCCCAAGGGCAGCAGCAGCGGCTCGGGCGGGGGCTGACCCCGTGCGCCGCCACACCATCACCCCGCGCCCCGACTGGCTGGCCACCGTCGAGTCCCAGGGCCTCGTCTACGCGATGTGCTCCGACCCCTGCAACCAGGGCGGCCCGCACGCCTACTGGGACGAGAGCGCCTACTACGAGTTCTCGCTGCCCGAGGTCGAGGCCCTGGAGGAGGTCGTCGAGGAGCTCCACGAACTCTCGCTGGCCGCCGCCGAGCACGTGGTGCGCACCGGCCGCTTCGCCGACTTCGGCATCACCGACCCGCGCCTGGCCGCCGTCGTCGCCGAGTCCTGGCGGCGCCGCGACGAACAGCCCAGCGTGTACGGCCGCTTCGACCTCGCCTACGACGGCACCGGCCCCGCCAAGCTCTTCGAGTACAACGCCGACACCCCGACCTCGCTGATCGAGGCCGCCGGGCCGCAGTGGTTCTGGATGGAGGAGCGCTTCCCCGAGGCCGACCAGTGGAACTCGCTGCACGAGCGGCTGATCGACTCCTGGGCCGGCCAGAAGCACCTCCTGCCGCCCGGCCCCGTCCACTTCGCCCACTCCCGCGGCGACACCGAGGGTGAGGACTGGCTCACCACCCTCTACCTGCAGGAGTGCGCCGAGCAGGCCGGCCTGCAGACGATCGGCATCGCGATGGAGGACATCGGCTGGGACGAGCTGTCCGGCCGCTTCGTCGACCTGGAGCACCGCTTCATCCGCTCCGCGTTCAAGCTCTACCCCTGGGAGTGGCTGGTCGACGACGAGTTCGCCGACCACCTGCTGAACGCCATCGACCTCGGCGGCAGCACCGGCTCCACCCTGTGGATCGAGCCCGCCTGGAAGATGCTGCTCTCCAACAAGGCCCTGCTCGCCGTCCTGTGGGAGCTCAACCCGGGCCACCCCAACCTGCTGCCCGCCTACCTCGACGGCCCGCGCGAACTCGCCGACCCCGACGGCCCCGGCTACGCGGCCAAGCCGCTGCTCGGCCGGGAGGGCGCCGGCATCCGCATCATCGAACCCGACGGCCACCAGACCCGGCTCGCCGACTGGGCCGGCGACCCCGACCGCTACGGCGCCGAGGGCTACTGCTACCAGCAGTACCACCCGCTGCCCGACTTCGACGGCAACCGCCCCGTCCTCGGCACCTGGGTCGTCGACGGCGAGTCCGCCGGCCTGGGCATCCGCGAGACGGACGACAGCCCCATCACCCACCAGGGCGCCCGCTTCCTCCCTCACCTGATCCGCTGAGCCACCTGATCCGCTGAGCCGCCGGGCCGCCGGGCCGCCGGGCCGCCGGGCCGTCAGGCCCTGACCGGGCCCGCTGGACCTCACCCGTCCAGGGAGGCCGGGCGGCCCCCGTACGACCGCTGCGCCGGGATCCGCACGAGCGGACCGTCCGCGGACAGCGGTTCCAGGCCCCGCTGCCGACCGGGCAGCGGGCCGCTCCCCGTCGGCACCGGGTACCGGGGGGTGATCCGCGCCAGCGAGGCCAGCCGGGCGCGGCTGGTCTGCCGCTCCCCCCGCCCCCGACAGCGGGCCCGGCCGTCGGCCGACGCGTCCGGGGCGGTGAAGTGCTCGGCGGCGTAACGGCGGAAGAGTTCACGGCGGGTCATCGAAACCTCCTGGGCGGCCGGGGCCGGCTGGCTGCCGTCATCGGGAACACCCCAAGCAAAGCCCCGCCGCCGCGGACCGAACAATGCGTATCCCCTACCCAACATCCGCGCCGAACCCTGGGTATCCCCCGCCCCTGCCCGGCCACTACCCACCCTTCGCCCACCGCGATGGGTACCACTACGCATTGATCACCGCACTCCCCCACCGATTAGCTGGTACCCGTTCCCTCCCACCCTCGCCCCGGAGGTCCGGATGACCCGCCGCGAACGCTTCCGCCTGTACGCCAGCGCGCACTTCACCGCCCTCGCCGACCAGCCCGCGGCCGATCGGCGCCGCGGCACCGTCGAACGCCAGACCCGCCGCGCCACCCTCTCCCGGCTCTCCCGGCTCGCCCACCACCCCCGCCCCTGACCCAGGCCGCCACCATGACCCTCACCGCCACCGTCCCGACCCCCGCCCCGACCCCCGCCCCGCGGTTCCTCCTCGCGACGCACCTCCCGCTCTGGCTGGTCACCATGCCCACCAGCAGCCCCACCGGCGCCCGTGGCGAGCAGACCTTCGCCGTCCGCGCCCTCACCCACGGCGAGGCCCTCACCACGGCCGCCGCCACCGCGCACGCCCACCCGGCCCTCCGCCACCGCCGCGGCGCCCGCATCGACACCACCGCCGCCCGCGCCACCCTCCACCACTGACCTCCGCCACTGACCTCCACCACTGACCTCCACCACTGACAGCGAGGATGTCCGTGAGCGGTTCCCCGGGAAGGTCCGCCCCGTCCACCCGCCAAACCGGAACACCCCAGCAGCGCGGTGTGTCGGTGTGTCAACGCACCGACGCCGCGAGGCAGATGAAGGCACCGGTCATCACCGCGCCGGAAGAACTGCGGCCCGCGCTGCGGGGCCGCGCCGACCCTGCTCGGGCTGAACCGCCGGTCCGGCCCGATCGGCCGTCACCCCGCTGCAGCCCGGTGCAACCCGGTGGGGGCGGCCCTGCCGGGTGTCCGCCCCGGGGCCCGTCAGCCCTCGCTCTCGGCGAGCGCCTCCGCCACCTCCTTCCGCCCCACTCCCAGTTTCCGCAGCACACTGGCCACGTGGTGCTCGACCGTACGCGGTGACAGGAACAGGGCCTGCGCGATGTCCTGGTTGCTGACGCCCTGCCCCACCAGCTCCGCCACCTGCCGCTCGCGCGGCGAGAGCGCCTCGCCGTAGCCCCGCCGCCCCGGCGAGGCCATCCGCCCCAGCCCCAAGTCCCGCCGGACGTGCTGGCAGCGGGCCGCGTCGGAGGTCGCCCCCAGGGTGGTGTAGGTGGCTTCGGCGGCGGCCAGCCGCTCCGCCGCGGTCTGCGGGTCCCGGTCCGCGAGCGCCCGTGCCAGCCGTTCCTCCGCCCTCGCGGCCTCGTAGGGGCGGCCGATGTTCCGCCAGGCGTCCCGTGCCTGGCGGTAGGACTCGATCGCACCGCCCGGGTCCGTGCCGTCCAGCAGGACGCCGCGCGCCTGGTGGAGCCCCGCCTGCGCAGCGGGCGCGTCCAGCCCGTCGAGTGCCTCCGCGGCCTCTTCGGTGAGGTGCCGGGCCGCACCCTCGTCTCCGGTGCCCCGCGCGACTTCCACGGCGATCGGCAACAGCTCCCCGCCGCGGGCCCACGCCCCGGCCTGGCGCAGGATCGTGACGGCGGGCCCCAGCACGACGGCGGCGGCCTCCGCACCGTGCTCCGCCAGTTCCACCGCGCCCAGCCCGGCGGCGGCCCTGATCGCCGCGGTGACCTGCGACTCCCGCTCCCCGTACCTGGCGGCGGACTCGAACTCGGCCCGGGCCACCGCCAGCCTGCCCCGCGAGGCGGCCATCCGCCCGAACAGCATGGCGCGCTCGACCCGGGCCATCGCCACGTCCGGGTACTCGGTGCCGAGTGCCTCGAACCGTTCCTCCAGCCCCTGCCAGCGCCCGGCCAGGCCGTCGAGGCGTAGCAGGCCGATCCGGCTGTAGCACTCCAGGTAGGAGATCGCGGCCTGCCGGGCCAGGGCGCGGCTCTCGGTGAGCAGCCGTCCGGCCCGCTGGTCGTGGCCGGTCTCCATGGCGATGTCGCCGACGTTGAACAGGGCCCGGGTGGTCTGCCGAACGAGTTCGGGGCTGGAGGCGTCGCGCGGCAGCCGGTCGAGTTCGGGCCACAGCTCGGGGTCGCCCTCGCGGGCCTGGAAGGTGAGCCGGGTGGCGCGGTAAGCGGCGGCGACCTCCTCGTCGGGTTCGATCTCCAGGGCTGCGGCGGCTTTGGCCATCCTTTCCCAGGCGGCTGATCCCTCGCCGTCGCGTTCGTTCATGGCGAGCGCGACCAGGGCCCGGGCGGCGCGGGCGGGCCGTTCTGCGATGAGTTCGTCGGCGGCCTGCTCGATCAGCGCGAAGCCGTCCCGGTCGCCGCCCTGGACCGCCACCCTCAGCCCGAGGGTCAGCCGGACCTCCCCGCGGTCGGCGACCGGCAGCCGGGGGTCGGCGATGATGTCGGCCAGTACGTCGGTGCTGGCGGCGTCGTAGGCGGCGTTCGCGGCGAGCCCGGCCAGTGCCCGGGCGGCCCGTCCGCGACGTTCGGGGGCGAGGTCGGTCTCGGCGAGCAGTTCGCGCAGCAACGCCCCGGCCGCCGCGGTGTCGCCCTGTTCTCCGGCCTGTTCGGCTGCGGCTTCGGCGGCCTGCTGCCAGGCGTCCCGGTCGCCGAGGGCGAGGGTGTGGGCGGCGATCCGGGCGAGCGGCTGCGGTTGCCTGGTGCGCAGCGCCTCGATGGCCCGGCGGTGCAACGCGGACCGGGTCGGGCCCGGTATCCGCCGGTACGCCACCTGTCGGGCGGGCTCCCATCGGAACGCGTACCGGGCCGGGGCGGGCTCGTCCAGCACGGCTGCGTGCAGGGCCTCCACCAGGCCGGAGGAGACCTGGTCGGCGGGCAGCGCGGAGACCTCGGCGATCAGTTCCTCGCCGGCGGGCTCGTCCAGCACGGCGGCCGTCTCGGTGACCGCCCGCGCCTGCGCGCCGAGGCCCGCCAGCCGTTCGGTCACGGCGTCCCGCAGGCCTCGCGCCAGGTCCGCCCCGGCCAGGGCCGCGACAGGGTCCGCCCGTCGGCCGTCCTCGCGCAGGAACGCCAGGTCCTCGACGATCCCGGCCGGGAGCCCTCCGGAGCGTTCGTGCAGCAGGGCGGCGAGCGCGGACGCGGTACCGGCCGCGGGGCCCGCGGCCGGGCCGCTCGCGCTGCTGCCGAGGAGTGCTCGGGCCAGGTCCAGCACCTCCGCCCGCTCCAGGGGGCCGACCCGGAGCAAGCCGCCCGCGGTTCCGGGCGGACAGCGGTAGGCGGCTCCCAGCACGGACGCTCCGTCCGCCAGTTCCTCCGCCCGGTAGGTCACCACCAGCGACAGGCCTGGGTGCGGGTCCCTCGCCAGTAGCAGCAGCAGTTCCCTGGTCGCCCGATCGGCCCACTGGGCGTCCTCGACCAGCAGCACCACTTCGCCCAGCGCGTCGAGCAGTGCCCGCAGGCCCTGGACCAGCCGGTACCGCTCGTCGTCCCCCGCCGCGGCGACGTCCTCCGGCAGCAGATCGGCCAGGTCGGGGAGCCGCGTCCGGAGCGCACCGGTGCTCGGGGGCAGCTGGTCCGCGGCCGCCAGCAGCGGGCGGCTGCGCCGCAGCGCGTCCAGCAGCGGGCCGTAGGGTGCCGGCGCGGCGACCGGGTGGCACCGGCCGGTCAGCACCCGCTCCTGCGGCACCCCGGACTCCGCCAGTGCCCGCCCGACCAGCGCGGACTTCCCGACCCCGGCGTCGCCCTCCACCAGCACCACCGCCGGAGCGGACCGCAGTGCCTCCACCAGCCACGCCACTTCGCGCCGCCGCCCGACGAACCCCGGCACCCCACCGGCCCGCCCCGTCACCGCAGGCCCCATCCGCACACCCGACCCGACCGCACCAACCGGCGAGAGCACGTACGTTCCATGAGCCCCATCATGCCGTGCCACCCTGACGCCCCGAACCCCGACCACCGGCCTCCTTCCCTCCGACGTCTCCACCCAGGTCACCCTGACACCGAAACCCCACACCATCCCCTCCAGGCCCCGGCCGCCCGGAGCCGTTTTCCCGCCCCGTCAGCACGGTTCCTGACGGGATTCCCTGGCACCTGCACGACTCCCTCCTCACCCCCGCACCCCGCCTCCGGGAGCCTCTCCTCCCGCTGTCGCACCAGGCCCTCGCCACCGCGCCGTGTTGCGGGCCGGGTCGCTCCCTGGCGAGCATGAAGAAACTGCGTGTGACCTCACCCGAGTGACGAGGACAGGTGCTGTCATGACCGACTGGGACGCCCAGGACCCGGAACCCGCCGAGGACGACGGCGTTCTCGAACCTGCCGACTCACTGCTCACGGACCGGCTGGACGACGACCCACTCGACACCGGAGTCATCCCACCGGACGGCTACCGGGGCGCCACCGCGTACGGCACCACCCCCGAGGAAGCCGAACGCGGCGAGTCCCTGGACCAGCTGCTGGCGGAGGAGGAACCCGACGACAGCCCCGAGGCGGTCGACGACCGCTGGGCCGACGGGCCTTCGCCGCGGGCCGGTCGCCTGGTCGAGGACGGCATCGACACCGAGGGCACCGACGTCGGCCCGGATGCCGGTGCCGCGACCGCAGAAGAGGCTGCCGTGCACCTGGTGTACCCGGACGAGGACAGCGAGGCCGAGTTCGACGACGCCGAACCGGACGAGCCGCTCCGTGAGGCGGTCCGGTTCACCGTGCTCGACGACCTGGCCGACCGAGTGCCCGACGACGACTACCGCTGAGCCCGGGCCCGGCGCCCCGAGCCTCCAGGTCTCAGTCGTTCATCTCCACCTCCAGGTCGGCCACCAGCAGCCGGGGCCCGCTCTCGTCGGCCTCGACCATCACGGCTCCGTCGGGTGCCCACGCAGCGCTGCCTCCGCAGCCCGTCCACGGCCCGGCGGGGCCGACGTGGTTGGCGAGCACCACGTACATCCCGGTGGCCTTGGCGATCGCCGGGTGAACGGTGACGCGCTCCTCGCGCCCGCCTCCGGTCCCGTAGAGCGAACTCGCGAGATGGATCCGGCAGCCCCCGGCTGCGTTCCGCGCAGACACCTCGGGAAAGTGGTTGTCGAAGCACGTCGCCAACGAATAACCGATGCCGTCCGCCCAGAAGCGGCCGCCACCTCTGCCCGGCTCGAACACCTCCTGCTCGTTCTCGTACAGGTGCTCCTTCGCGTACACCGCCACCACGGTGCCGTCCGGACCGTACACGGTGCTGACGATCTGCGGCCGACCGCCCGGCCCCGCTGTCGCCCCGTTCACCACGACGGTGATCCCCGTGGCGCGCAGCGGGTCGAGACGCACGTCCTCCGCCTCGGTCCACAGGGTGCGATCCGCACCGATCAGCTCGGGCACGTATCCGGTGAGCGCCAACTCCGGACAGACCATCACCGCGCTACCGACCTCCCGCGCTTCCAATGCCAGATCGGCGATCTGCCGCACGTTGGACTCCACGTCACCCTCGACGCACTCGAACTGGGCTGCTGCCACCCGTACCCGCACCAATGCAATCCCTCTCTGCCGCACCGTCCCCCGGACGCTACTGTCGTTCTCCGGACGCGTCCCGCACCAGTCCCGTCACCGCCCTTTCCCACCCTCCAGTAGCCTTCACGGGGAAACCGACGGCCCCGGAGAATCAGGTGGTGAATGCCTTGTCACACCCCCTCCGATCCGCTACCCATCCTCACCGCGAACCGCGAACCGCGAACCGCGAACCGCGAACCGCGAACCGCGAACCGCGAACCGCGAACCGCGAACCGCGAACCGCGAACCGCGAACCGAGGTGTCCGGTGGACTTCGATAGGCGCATCCTCGTCCCGGTCGGTCCGGACGCTTGGCGCTGGCGCACCTTCGACAGCGAGCGCACCGTGGCGGTCGCGGCCCGGACGGTGACCTCCCTCGTCCGCGTCCTGGAGGTCCTGCCGGATCTGGTGGGTGACGACCCCCGGTTGACGGTCGTGTTCGCCCATGACCCCACTTCCGCCTTTGGCGAAGGCGTTCCGGAGCTGCTCCGTTCGTTGCGCTGTCGCACTCTGCCGTGGGATCAACTCGGCGAGGCGAAGCCCGATCTGATGATTTCGGCGAGCGAGAACATCGGTGTTCCGGTCGGCGACTATCCGGTGCTCGTCCTTCCGCACGGTGTGGGTTTCCAGAAGTTCGTTCCGGACTCGGCCTCTTCGGGCACGCGGCTCTCCGGTCTGGTCTCGGACGAGCTGCTGACCGCCCGTCGGGCTTGGCTCGCCGTGTCGCACCCCGATCAGGAACGCCAGCTCGCCGCTGCTCATCCGGCCACCGTCGACCGGACCGTACTGGTGGGCGACCCGTGCCTGGACCGGTTGCGCGCAGGTCTGCGCTGGCGGGAGCGCTACCGTGCCTCCCTCGGGGTGGAGCCCGGCCAGCGGTTGGTCTTCCTCTCCTCCACCTGGGGCACCGGTTCGCTGATCGGCCGCTGCCCCGACCTTCCCGCCAGGCTGCTGGCGGCACTCCCCGCGGACGAGTACCGGCTCGCCCTGGTGCTGCATCCGAATGTCTGGTCCGGTCACGGGGCGTGGCAGGTACGGGTAGTGGAGCGTGCAGCGCTGGCTGCCGGTGCCCTGCTGATCGATCCGACGGAGGGCTGGCAGCAGGCACTGACCGCCTCCGACGTCGTGGTCGGTGACCACGGTTCGGTGACCCTCTACGGAGCCGCGCTCGGCAAGCCCGTCCTGTTGGCGGCCTTCGGGGAGGAGGCCGTGCCCGGTACGGCCGGGCACCTGCTCCACCGGTCCGCGCCACTGCTCGACCGGTCCGCGCCACTGCGTCCGCAGATCGACGCGGCGCTCTCCGAACACCGTCCCGAACTGCTCGCAGCCGTCACCGCCCGCGCTTTCGCGGAACAGGGGTCGGCCTTTCCGAAGCTTCGCCAACTGCTGTACCAACTGCTGGAACTGGACCCGCCTCCGGGCACGAACGGGCGACCGAGGGCCTTCCCGCCCGTATCTCGGAGCGAGGCGTGGCCGGCCACCTCCTTCCACGTGGAGACGGCTCTCGCTTCCTCTGACGCCCCGCCCTTCCGCGTCTCGGTGCGCCGCTACCCGGCCTCGGTGAGCGAGCCCGGCGAGGAGGCGGACAACGTGTTCTGGCACCTCGCGAGCGATGCCGAGGAGCCTGACACGCATCTGACCGACAGTGCCTCCGTCCTGGTCTGTCAGCGTCCGTCCGCATCGTCCGGCTCGGCCCACCGCCGGATCGCCGAACTCCGCGCCCACTACAGCGCTCGCCTGGTCGCGGTGCCGCTGCCCGACGGCGTCCTCGTCGACCTGCTGGACGGACCCCGGTTCGCAGTCCGCCCCGCCGACGGAGGGCTGCTGGCTCCCGGACCTGCTGCCGCCGCGTTCTACAGCGCGCTGCGCGTCAAGCTCCGACCCGAACTGCTCGATCATTCCGCCCTCCTGCTGGACCTGGGCTCGCACTGCCGCGAGCTGACGATCCAGAAGGTGCCCGAGCCTCACTGAGCCGACACCCCATTAAGGAGAAATGGATACCAAACCAACCAATTGGACATTTCTCGAATCCCGACTGGTTGATCCTGCTGTCCACCATCAACACGATTTCCCCGTGAACGGGCAGTTCCCGGGTTTCATCCCTCAAGCCGTGCCTGGATTTCCGCCGCCCGCGGATTTCCGCTCTTCCGGTGGATCTTCAGGGCCCGTTCGAGCAGCCGTCGCCGTTCGCCGTCGTCCTCGACCAGTTCCACAAGCGCTTCGAGCGCCTCCCCCTGGTAGTGGAACGCCTGCTGTTCCTCGAGTTCTTCGATCGCCCGCCCGAGCGTCGCCCGAGCTTCCTGCTCCGCGCCGCACCGCGCCTGAGCGCGCCCCAGGTCGGCCAGGGCCCGGGCGGCCATCCGCCGGTCCGGCGCCGGCTCCCCGTCCTTCCCGACGAGGCCGAGGAACTCCTCGTACACGGCCCGCAGTTGCCGCTCCGCCTCGTCCGTCTCCTCGGCAGCCACCAGCAGCGCCCGTCCGAGGAAGTACCTGGCGAGGGCCGCGCCGCGCGCTTCTCCGGCCCGTTCGTTGATCTCCAGCGACTCCCGGTAGACAGCGGCCGCCCGTTCCGGGTCCCGTCTGTCCCAGTAGCGTCCGAGGAGCTCGCGGACCGAACCTGGCAGCACCGGGTGCCCTGAGCCGTCCGCCAGTGCGATCGCGGCCTCCAGTTCCGCCAGCGCCCGGTCGTCCTGCCGCAGGTCCAGCAGCGGGCGGGAGAGCATGCTGCGCAGGCGCGCCTCGGCTGCGGGGTGGTGGTCGCGGTGGGCAGCGTCCGCGCCGAGGGTGAGGGATTCGCGCCAGTCGGCGAGGTGGCGGTGGTGCAGGAACAGCACGGTCAGGACTTCGGCGAGCTGCCACGCCTGGCGGTCGAAACCGAACCGGACCGCCGCGCGCAGCACCGCCATCAGGTTCGGCCGTTCGGCCTCCAGCCATCCGATCGCGTCCCGGCCGGGTGCCTCGGAGGCGGCGAAGGGCGAGCGGCGCACCGTTGCGTCGATTCGGTCCGCCGGCTGGTGCAGTACCTCGTCGAGTTCGAGGATGCGCAGCCGATCGGCCCGGACGGTCAGGTCGGCGAGGGTGGTGAGCGCCAGGTAGTGGGTGGTCACGCGCTGGACGATCTGCCGCTCGGTCTCCGGCGGGTCGGTCTCCCTCGCGGTCTCCTGCGCGTGCAGTCGTACCAGGCTGTGCAGCTGGTAGCGCCCGTCGTCGGTGCGGTGGACGAGGTGCGCGTCGACGAGGTCGGCCAGCAGCCTGGTGCTGGCAGCGGTGTCGAGCGCGGCCGCCGCGGCGACGACGCCGGAGTCGAAACTGACTCCGGGCAGGTCGCCCAGAACGCGGTACAGCCGTGCCGCGGGTTTGCTCTGGTCCCGGTAGGCGAGGTGCAGGGTCGCGGAGACGCCGGTGGTGTCGGCCCCTTGGACGGTGAGTCGGCCGAGGCGTTGACGCTCGTCGGCGAGTTCGTCGGCCAGTTGGGCGAGGGTGAGCCGGTCGCTGTGCAGGCGGGCGGCGGCGATGCGCAGCGCGATCGGGAGTCCGCCGCAGAGTTCGGCGAGGCGCTCCGCGGAACGGGGATCGGCGTCGACAGCCGCACGTCCGCAGAGCTCGCCGAGGAGTTCCTTGGCCGCGGCCGGGTCGAAGACGTCGAGTTCGACCAGTTCGACGTCGTCCAGGACGAGTTCGCCGAGCCTCCGCTTCGAGGTGGCCAGGACGATGCTGCCTTCGCCCTTGGGGATCAGGCTCCGTACGTGGCCGGGTTCGGTGACTTCGTCGAGCACCACCAGAAGTCGCCGTTTCGCGGATTCGCTACGGAAGGCGCTCTCCAGTTCGGCCGTTCCACTGCCGATCCGTTCCTCGGGCACTCCGAGGGCGCGCAGGCACATCACGAGCGCCTCGGACAGGTCCGCGCCGGTGGTGGAGCGCAGTTTGGCGAAGTCGACGAAGAGTTGGCCGTCCGGGAAATGCTGCTGGTTGTCGTGCGCCCAGCGGTAGAGCGTGGAGGTCTTGCCGATGCCGGGCATGCCGTTGAGCACGGCGCTCGCTCCTTCGGCGCGCAGTCCGTCCAGGCGGGCCAGGTCGGCGCGGCGGTTGACGAAGCGGCGGGGCGGCTTCGGCACCTGGTCGGGCCTGGTGCCGGCGGTCGGGGCTGCCGCGTAGTGGAAGGCGATGCCCCCGTGGACGCTTCCGACCTGCATCGAAGTGCCCTGCACGGTGCCCGACATCGTGTTGCCGACCCGCATCGCCGAGGTCTCCGCGTCGTCCACCACGCCGATCGTCCCCGCTCTCTCCGCACCGGCTCTCGGCTGCCACGGTACTGGAAACCACCCTGCCGGACGTTGGATTCGACGGTACGGGGCACTGGTTCGTCCTCGGTGGAAGTCGGCTTTCCGCACCCAGTAGGGTGGGCGGCCACGGGCGCTGCCGCGGTCTGCGGACTCACGACAGCAGGCCGCCTGCCGACGATCCAGCGTCAGGACACATTCGAAACTTCGACTCACCGACACACTGGGCGCCCGAACCCGCCGGTTCCGGCTGCCACCGGGAGTTCCACGTGCCACCCGTCTTTCCCGAAACCGTTCTGCACACCGATCGGTTGCTGCTCCGACCCTTCACCTCGAAGGACGCGGACGACACCAGGATCGCCTGCTCGGACGAACTGACCCAGCAGTGGCTTCCGCTGCCCTCCCCCTACACCATCGAGCACGCGACGTCGTGGTGCACCGAGGTGTCCCACCGTCTGCGTACGTCCGGTGACGGCATCCACTTCGCCGTCACCGACGCCGGTTCGGGACAACTGCTCGGGACGGTCGGACTCAAGAAGACCGATTGGCCGGCCCGGGTGAGCGAGGTCGGTTACTGGAGCGCGCCGTGGGCCCGCGGCCGCGGGGTGACGGCCGAGGCGACCCGGGCCCTCGGCGAATGGCTGCTGGGCGAGCAGGGCTTCCAACGGCTGCAGTTGTTCGCCGCCACCGGCAACACCGCTTCCCAACGGGTCGCCGAGAAGGCCGGGTTCCAGCGGGAGGGCATCCTCCGGAACGCCGGTTACGTCCATGGCGGCCGCGTGGACCTGTTCGTCTTCTCCCTCGTGCCCGGTGACTTGACTGGGAACTGACCTGCCGTACCGGCGCCGCCCGGATGCAGCCCACGGCCCCTCTCCCTCCTGGCCGCGCCCGTCGAACTGGGGCTGCACCGTCCGCGGTGCCGCATCGCTGCCGCCGCGACCTCAACGCGTCATCGGCGCAGGACGAGGTAGCGGGCGCTGAACCACAGGCTGACGAATCCGATGACGTTGCCCGCTGCCATCAACTTCGCCAGGTCTCCTGCGTCCACGGGCCCGGGTATGAGGAACGCGGCGGCCAGCATCACCGCGAAGTACACGACGTTCAGCAGGAAGGCCACTCCCGCGCGGCCGATCTGTTCCAGGTAGCTGAGCAGTGCGAGCGAACCGCCGAAGAACACGAGGGTGGGGGCGACCCAGGCGAAGTACCCGGCTGCGACGGGAGCCGCGGCCCGGTCCGTGGTGAGGGCTTCGGTGATCGGCCCCCTCAGGAGCAACGTCGCCGCGCCGAGCAGCAGGTACGGGGGGGGGGAGAGCCGCAAGGCGGTGATCAGACCGGTGTGGTTGAGAGCCCGTCGGCTCTCGCCCGGCTGCAGGGTGACGGCGATCGCCGCGCCCGAGCCGACGGCCATCGCGACGACCATCAGCAGGCCGACGACCATCTGTCCGAGGGAGAATCCCGCGACCTCGGTCGGCCCTGCCTCGTGCAGCACCCGCAGATAGCCGAAGGTCACCGTGGACAGCAGCAGGAAGGTGCCCGCCACCGGCGCACCGAGGCTCAGGAGTTCGCGCGCTGCCGTCCGGTCACCGACCAGTAGGGGCCGGGTGACCTGCTTCTTCCGGAGGACGGCCGCGACGGCCGCACCGACGATCACGGTGGCGGGCAGTCCCCCGATCGGCACCGCCAGCACACCGAGCCCCGTGACCGCGTGGAGCACGACCGTTCCGGCGATGGACAGCACGGTGAACACCACTCCGAGCCAGGCGGCCGGGCCGGTGTGGCCCAGGCCGCGCAGCACCCCCGTCCCGAGGTAGGGGATCAGCCCGGGCACGCTGGCCAGGGCGAGAGTCACGATGAAGACCAGTACCGTGTGCCGGGCTTCGGGGGCCGCCCCGAGAGCGGTCAGGATCGGGCCGGACGCCACCAGCGCAACAACGGCTTGCAGCACCAGCAACCCCGCGCCCACGGCGAAGAACGTCGGTACGGACCTGAGCGCGTCCCGGCTCCGGCCGTTCCGGGCGGCAATCCCGGCGGAAACCTGGGTGGCCACCACCAGCCCCTCCGTCACCGCCAGCACGAGGTAACCGACGGGTGTATACACCGAACGGACGTAGAGCGCCTCGGGACCGAGCCGGCCCAGGAAAGCCACCGTCCACGCCTGCAACACCAGCCCGGCCAGCAGGCCGAGCAGAATGGAGACGGCGAACCGCCCGGCCGAAGCATCCAACGATGCGGGCGCGGGTTTCCGCTGCTCGGCCGTCGCCACAGAGTCCCCCATCACGGCTCCCCCTCCTGCTGCACCGGGGACCGTCCACCGGCCACCGGGGATATCGATGCGGCCGACCGTAGCGGGACATTTTTAAGAATTCAACAAATGAAATTCCTCCACCCTTGTCAAGGTTTGATCCGAAATCCTGGTGACCGCCGGGGCGACGAGGGCAGCAGCCCGGCCGGCCGACGGACACCCGCCCTGCCCCGTCCCCGCCGGCCACCAGCGCCCGGACCGTGGTGAACTCCCTTTCAGGGCGCCACTCGTTGGGGGCATCCCTCGGCGTGTCCCGATGCCGCTCCCCGATCGGGTGCGTTGTGCTGGACGGCGTCCCACGGCCCTGCGCGGTCGCCCGACCAGTCCTGCCCGTTCAACGGAGGTATCCATGTCCACCACTGCTGTCTTCACTGTCGAGGGAATGAGCTGCGGCCACTGCGAGCGGACCGTCACCGCCGGATTGACCGCACTGAGCGGAGTCACCAACGTCACCGCCGACGCGAAGGCCGGCCGGGTGACCATCGAATCCACCGAGCCCCTCCAGGACGACCAGATCCGCTCCGCTGTCACCGGCGCCGGTTTCGCGCTGGTCGGCCGGGCCTGAGGGCATTGACGGGCCGCGAACTCTCGAAACTCCGCGGCGGCCACCGGTCGCACGGTCTCGCCGCTTCCTTCTTCCTCTTCACACCACGGCTCGCCCTCCTCCCCTCCCGACTTTCCGCCGCTGCCCTCTCCATTGCCGCCACGCGGTTCGAATAATCGTCCCTGGACTCAGAATCCACGCATCCGCTCTTTCGGGCGATTGTGCGTAACCTGCGCCCGGGTGGTCCGCGCCCCTGCGGACCACCCGGGCGCACGCCTGTCACGGCAGCTCTTCACATGCCCGCAAAGCCGTCGACGAGGCCGAAGTTCAGGGGCCGCGAGGACCGGGAAGACCCGCCGGTACGCGTACGAGGCGGTCGGTGGCACCCGCCGACATGGCCGGAGAATCACCGCCCGAAATAATAATTTGCAGGCGATCCGCCGGTCCTCCTACTCTTTGGCCATCGATGGCAGCGGACGCGGTCCCACTGCTGCCCGTCCGAGTTCTCGCAGCGCCTTGTTCCGAGAGGAGTTCCGCGATGGTTCCGATAATCCGCAGCCGTCCCGTGGCGCTCCCGATCGCCGGTCTTTGCCGCTGGTCCCCTCCCGCACACTAGTTGCGGCGGACCACCACGATCGGGTTCAGCGTCTCCCGTTCCCTTCTCCGGAGGCACTGTGATCTTCCGTCCGATCGTCCTGCAGGAACTCAACTCCGTACTGGCCCAGGTTCGGCCCGACCCGTCCACCGCGGTCTCGGCAGACACGGTCCGCGCCCGCCTGGCCGACGGCGAGTACCGCCCCGGCTGGATCTGGGTGGCGGAACCCACTCCCGGCCAGGCGCCTTTGGCCGTCGCCATCTGGTGGGGCAGCCCCGCCGACGTCCATCCGAGCAATCTGGACGCCCTGTTCGCCCGCTCCGATCCGATCTGGGCTCCCAGCGGCTCCCGTCGGGGAACGCTCTCCCCGGCCCGGCCGATCACCGACCCGCGCAGTGCAGTCGCGGCCGCCCTGCTCACGGCCGCCCACCAGGTGTTCGCCGCCGACGGGCTGGTCCCGGCACCCGACTACCACCTCTTCCTGCCGTCCGACTGGCGTGACCGCCCAGAGGTCGCCGCTTCGGTCGCCTGGCGCCGCAGGGCCGCCGAAGCTGCCGGTCTACGCCTCACCGCCGAACGGCTCCGATTCGAGCGGCCGACGGACCGGCCCGTTCCCGCCCTGTCGGACCGGCTGTCCTTCGCCCCGGAGCCGGACGACGAAGTCTTCGTCGACCTCTTCCGCCGGTCCCTGCCGAGGAGCCTGGACGTGATGTCCATCCGCGAGGCACTGCTCGTCGGCGCGGAGACGCACGCCCGGAGCGAGGTCGCGTTCCACCACTGGGAGATGCGCGGCCGACGCTCCTGGTGGCGAATAGCTCGAACCGCAGCGGGGCAGGTCGTCGGCTTCGCCATCCCCTCGCACAACTCCGTCGTGCCGGTGGTCGGATACCTCGGGGTCCTGCCCGAGTTCCGGGGCCGGGGTTTCGCGGCAGAGATCCTCGCCGAGAGCACCCGGATCCTGGCTGCCGAAACCCGGGCCGATGTGATCCGAGCCGAAACCGACCTCTCGAACCACCCCGCGGTCGCCGCCCTCGAGTTGGTCGGCTACCGCGACGGCACCCGCCGGTTGGTCTTCTCCGCCACCTGACCCGCACCCGAGAGGAGAACCTCCCATCAGGTACGACTTCCAGCACAGCACCCCACTGCCCGGTCGAGCTGCCTCAGCCCAGCGAAAAGGCTCCGCTGGGAGGGGGTGGCGAGTCCTCGGCCGTCGCATCCGTGATCGGTTCTGCCGCCCGCTCCGGCGTTTCCGTCAGCCTGGCGGGGAACGGATCGGAGGCCAGCAGTCGGGTCAACTCCCCGGTGGGGAGTGGCACGTCGGAACCGATCAGCAGCACGTTCCCGTAGCGCCGCCCCCGCAGCACCGCGGGCTCGGCCACCAGGCAGACGTGGGCGAACACGTCCGCGACCGTGGCGGTCTGGGCCTTGGCGAAGGCGAGCGGCGGGCCGTCCGCCAGGTTCGCCGCGTAGCAGCCCCCGGGGCGGAGCACTGCGGCTGCCAGCCTCACGAACTCGACGCTGGTGAGGTGCGCCGGTGTCCGCGAGCCCCGGAACACGTCGGCCACCACCACGTCGACGCTGGCGGGCGCCACGGCCGCGAGCGCAGCCCGGGCGTCCCCCACCGTCACGTCGATGCCGGACGGCCAGGGGAGGTGCTCGGCGACGAACTCGGTCAGCGGGCCGTCCAGTTCGACCACCTGCTGCTGCGAGCCCGGCCGGGTCTCCGCCAGGTAGCGGGGCAGGGTGAGCCCGCCACCGCCCAGGTGCAGCACGTCCAACGGCTCGCCCGGGCTGGCGACCACGTCCAGCAGGTGCGCGATCCGCTGCACGTACTCGAACTCGAGGTGCGTCGGGTCCTGAAGGTCGACGTACGACTGCGGAGTCCCGTCGAGGGTGAGCAGCCAGCCACCGTCGAGGTCGATGTCGGGCATCAGTTTGGCGGTTCCCAGCGCCACCCGGCGCTCCACCGGTCGCGGTTCCGAGCCGTCGGCAGCGATGCCGCTCATCGGGCCGGCCTCCGTGAGGTGCCGGGGCGAAGAACGATCGACGAAGGGACAGCCATGCGGGCAGCTTAGGCCCCCTCAGGGCAGTCTTCCCAAACGAAGGCGGCTACCGACCGGTATGGTCGCCGAGGTGGTACCGCCCGGGATGGGCCCGGACGACGCGACGGAGCGGGAAATGGATGTGGCTGGCGTGGAATTCCGTGAAGACATCCTAGGTGCCCCGTACGAGGCGGCGGAGCTTCCGCTGCTCCCGGACGAGGAGGGGGAGGTCAGCGCGACCCTGGTCCGTCGGCTGGTCGAGGGGTCCCGTCAGGCCGTGCTGTACCTGCACGGCTACAACGACTACTTCTTCCAGACCCACCTGGCGGACCACTTCACGACTGCAGGTTTCTCCTTCTACGCGTTGGACCTCCGCAAGTACGGCAGGTCGCTCCGTCCGCACCACTCCCCCAACTTCGTCAGGGACCTCGTCGCGTACGACGAGGAGTTGGACGAAGCGGTCCGGATCATCCGGGAGCTCGACGGCCACACCCGGCTCCTGGTGAACGGACACTCGACGGGCGGACTGGTGGCTGCCCTGTGGGCTGCCCGTCGGGCGGGGCACGGGTTGGTGGACGGCCTGTTCCTCAACAGTCCCTTCCTCTCGATGCCTGCAGCCCTGGCCGTACGGACTCTCGGTGCTCCCGCGCTCGACGCCATCGGGCGGGCCGCACCCACTCGGAGGCTGCCCGCACCGCTCAACCCGCACTACGTCCACAGCCTCCACCGCAGCCACCGCGGTAGTTGGGAGTTCGACCTGGCCCTGAAGCCGGCCGAGGGCTTCCCGCTGTTCGCCGGATGGCTGGCGGCGATCCAACGCGGCCACCGACAGGTGCGCCGCGGGCTCCCGATCGACTGCCCGGTCCTGCTGATGGCCTCGACCGCCTCCACCGTCACCAACCGGTGGGACCCGGCCCTGACCCGCACCGATGCGGTACTGCGCACCGACGACATCGCCGCACTCGCACCGCGTCTCGGCCGCCACGTCACCACCGTCCGGATCGAGGGCGGCCTGCACGACCTGATCCTGTCGGCCGACCCGGTCCGGGCCGAGGTGTTCGCCGAGTTGGACCGCTGGACGACCGCGTATTTCCCCGCCCCCTGACCCTCCGCCCGAAGGCCCCGGTACGGGGCCGCAGGAACGAGGTTCGACGGGCCGGGGTCCGCGATTGCTCAGGACTCGATCCGGTGGCGCTTTCGACGGCCGCCCAGCAGGTCCGGGCTCCCTGCGGTGCCCCGGAGGACGGAGACCACACCGAGTCCGGCGGCACTGACGGGCACGGCGAGCAGGGCACCGATGATTCCGGCGATCCCGGATCCGGCCACCACCGCGATCATGATGGTGGCCGGGTGGAGCTCGACGGTCCGGCTCTGGATGAGGGGCTGCAGGATGTTCCCCTCGATCGCCTGCACCGCCAGCACCACCCCGAGGGCCCACAGAGCAGTACCCAACCCGCCGTTCGCCAGGGCCACCAGCACGGCCACCGTTCCCGAGAGGAAGGCACCGACGAAAGGGATGTAGGCACCCATGAAGACGAGCGCGCCGAGCCCGGCCGCGCCCGGAACTCCCAGGACCAGCAGCCCGATGGAGATGAACGTGGCATCGATCAGTGCGATCAGGGTGGTGCCCCGCATGAAGCCCGCCATCGCGGTGAACGCCTGCTGACCGCACGCGATCACCGTCTCGGAGTGCCGACCGGGAATCAGCTCGCGCATCGCGTCGCCGAAGCGGTGCCCGTCCCGGAGGAAGAAGAAGACCAGCGCGAGGGAGAGCACTCCTCCGGTCAGCAGTTGGGTGACCAGTCCCAGCCCGGACAAGACGCCGTTGGCCAGCGAGTCCACCAGGGTGCTCCCTGAGCCGGAGCTCTCCTTCAGCGCGTACTGGATCTTGTCTCCGAGCGGACCCAGCCAGGAGGCGATGCGGTCGCCCGCCTGCTGGAGTCCTGAAGCGATCTGCGGCGCGCTGTTCACCAGGGAATTGACCAGTAGTGCGATCCCCCCGGTGACCGCCAGCACCAGGATCGTGCAGGTCAGCCCGGCGGCAGCACCTCGTTTGACGCCCCGGCGCACCAGCCAGGGCATCACCGGGTAGAGCAGAGCCGTGGCCAGCAGCGCGATCACCATCGGGATCGTCGCGGCCCGCAGTTCCACCACCACGAAGACGACGAATGCGGCGACGGTGATGAAGAGGATCACCGCGGCCGACCAGGCCGCGGCGGACCGGACCGGCACCGGGAGCAGTTGGGACGGCCTCCGGTCGTCCGGGTCCCCACCGGTCGCGCTCGTCACGGAGACCGTTCCTGACGCGGCACCACTCCCCGAGGAGGGATCCCCACTTGATGTTCCTTGTCGCCCTGTTCCGGTTCCTCCCCCGTCTCCGCCCTTCGTGGGCGTGGAGGGGTCTGGGCGGTCGCCCGGGTCCTGCGGATTCGGGGAGCCCTCTGCCGTCACCGCCACCTCCGCAGCCGACGCACCACCATGATCGGTTTATTCCAACAGATGACGGTCCCACCGGCAGGGAAGGGCTGTGGGCGTGGCGTGGCGCCCGGGTCGACCGCCCCGCTCCCGGTGGTTCAGGCCTGATGCTGGTCGATCGTCCGGCGCAGCAGTGCGATGCGGTTGGAGGTCAACGAATCCACGCCGAGGGCGAGCATCCGCCGCATGGTGCGGCGCAGGTCCACCGTCCAGGTCGCCAGGCCCATCCCGGCATCGTGGACGGAGTCCACCAGCCGTTCGTCGACCAGGCCGAAGGGCGGGTTGAGGTAGCTGGGGCGCAGTTCGGCGAGCAACCGCTGCTTGGGCAGTTGGAGGCGGTTCCAGGTCAGGGAGATCTCCGCTTCGGGAGCCAGTTCGCGCACCGCGAGCATGGCGGCGACCGGTCCGCAGAAGGCAACCCGGTCCGCTGCCCCGAGATCGCTGACGACCTGCCAGGTAGCAGCAGCGGGGCGGGCTTCGTCCAGGTCGATCATCAGCCTCGCGCCGTCCGCGGCGGCAACGGCCTGCAGGGCCTCGGCGAGGGTGGGGATCCGGATCCCGGAGACGGCCACTTCCTCCAGTTGATCGAGCGTCACGCGGTCGATCCGGCGCTGGTCGTTCCACAGGCGCTCGAGGGTGTGGTCGTGCAGCAGCACGGGCACCCCGTCCCGGGTGAGCTGGACGTCGACCTCGACGACGTCGGCTCCTGCGGCGAGGGCCGCCCTGACCGCAGGCAGGGTGTTCTCGCGGTGCAGGTAGGGGTCGCCACGGTGGGCAACGGCGCGCACGCGGCTCTTCAACGGAATCGTCCTCTCACACGGTCGGGATACTCACAGCACTGGCCGCCTCGCCACCGCTCGGCCGCGGGCCTCCGCATCCTAGGCGGCGTCAGTTCGCCTCCCGCTCCCGGCCACCGGTACCGCCCGGACAGCCGGGCAGCGGAGCCGCTCCGGGTCGGACCGGCTCCGGGGGCAGGACGAGGAGGGTACGGCCGGGCCCGGCCTCAGCGCCGCTCGACCACGACGTTGGTCGACTTGATCACCGCGGTGGCGGGTGCTCCGGGGACGAGGCCGAGTTCTTCGGCCGAGTCGCGGCTGATCAGGGAGACCACCCGGAACGGGCCGGCCTGGATCTCCACCTGTGCGGCGACGTCCCCCAGGACGACTGCGGTCACGATCCCGGGGAACCGGTTCCGGGCCGACGAGCGCCCCTCCACCTCGTTGTTCTCCGGACGGGCCAGTTCCCGGGCGAAGGCCGCGAGCTCCGCCCCGGCGATGATCCGGTGGCCGTGCTCGTCACGCATCGCCGGCAGCCGGCCCGCGTCCACCCACCGCCGCATGGTGTCGGCGCTCACCCCGAGCATCGAGGCAGCCTCGCCGATGCGGTACGGGTGGACGGGCCGGTCGGACATGACCATCGATGCGGCTCCCGGGCGATTCAAGAACGGACTGGCGGACCCCGCCATCCTGCCGTACCGGTGCTCGTCCCCATGCACACCCCACCACCGGCCGACAGGCAGCCACCTGCACGGGGAACGGACCGCCACCGCAGCGGAACGCACCGCTCGACGGCGGAACGGGTGCCGCACAGTGGCACGGCGCCGACGGGTAGGGCGACGGTTCGACACGGCTGACGGGGCGTCGACGGCAGTCCTCGGCCGCGGCACTCGGCACGGTGCGCTGCGGGCCGGGGAGCTGAGGGCTGCGCCGTCAGTCTCCGCCGAACAGTTCCTGCCGCGCCGCGTCCCCCGCGGTCAGCACCGCACCGGCCAGGACGGCGCCGCCGCCTGCGGCGCCCGCCCGCACTTCGGTGGCGAGCGGGGAGAGGCGGGAGAGGTGCAGTTCCACCCGCTCGGCCAGCTCCGGGCCTCCGGCCTGCCCGATCTCACCGCCCAGCACCACGCAGCCCGGGTCGATCACGACGCAGATCGAGGAGGCTCCGAGGGCGATCCGCAGCGCCAGCTCGTCCAGGAAGTCGTCGGCGCCGGTCTCGACGGCCCGACGGACCACGGCCGCGGCCGCGGGTTCCTGCTCCTCGGCCGCACTGGCGCCCCTGCCCCTGCCCCTGCCCCCGGCCCCGGCCACTGGCCCGGTCGTGAGCCCGTGGCGAGCAGCGAGTTCGCAGATGGCCGCGCTCGACACCATGGAGTGGAAGCCGCCGTCGCACTTCTTGGAGTCGGGGAGCCTGATGGTCCCGGGCACGGGCAGGAAGCCGATCTCCCCGGTGCCGCCGGAGGCCCCGCGACGCAGGCGTCCGTCCAGCACCACGGAGGCGCCGACGCCGTGTCCGAGCCAGATCAGCGCGAAGTCCCGGCGGCCCTGGGCCGCGCCGATGCGGTGTTCGGCGATCCCGGCCAGGTTCACCTCGTTCTCCAGGATCACCTCCGTGCCGGGACGCGACCGCAGGGCGGTGAGCAGCTTGGTGTGCCATTCGGGCAGCTTGCCGGAGTTGTTGAGCATGCCCGTCATCGGGTCGACCAAGCCCGGTGCGCCGACGGCCACGGTGTGCAACTCCGCCGCCCCGGCCTCGGCCGCGGTGGCGAGCAGCGTCTCGACGGTCCGCTTCACCAGCAGGTCGCCGTCGTCCGCCCCGGCCCCGGTCTCGACGTCCTCCTTGACGCCCGTCGCAACACCCGCCCCAGTACCCGTGCCCGTGTCGGGGGCAGAGTCGGAGGCGGCGATGGTGGCCGTGCCGAGGGTCCGGCCGGTCAGGTCCGCGACCACCAGGCTGACGCCGGTGGAGCGGATGTCGATCCCGGCGAGGTGGGCGCGGTCGGCGACCAGGCCGTACAGGCGGGCGTTGGGGCCGCGGCGCAGTGCGGCGCTCTCGCCCGCGTGGGCGACCAGGCCGCTGCGTTGGAGCCGCTCCAGCAGGTCTGCGACGGTGGGCCGGGAGAGCCCGGTGAGTGTGCGCAGGTCGGATGCGGTGAGCGGGCCCCGTTCGAGCAGCAGGTCGAGGGCGAGCCGGTCATTGATGGCCCGGGCGGTGCTCGGCGTGGCGGTGCGAGCGGTCGTCATGAGCCTGCATCCTTCCAGAGGTTTCTATCAGGCAGGGTCCCTGATAGTTTATTGCCATCCGACCGACCTCAAGGGGGAGCCCAGCATGGGCGAGACTCTCAAGGACGTCCAGCGCGCGAGGATGAGCGTGGCGCTGGTCTTCGCCGTCCACGGCGCCGTCACCGGCACCTTCGTCACCCGCATCCCGTGGATCAAGGACCACCTCGATCTGAGCCCGGGCCAGCTCGGCCTCGCTCTGGTGTTCCCGGCCTTCGGCGCGTCGGTGGCGATGCCGCTGGCCGGCCGGATCGTGCACCGCCTGGGCGCCCGGACGGCGCTGCAGGGGCTGCTGACCTTGTGGTGCCTGTCGCTGGCGCTGCCCGCGCTCTCCCCGCACCTGGTGGTGTTCTGCCTGGCCCTGTTCCTCTACGGCGCCACGGCGGGCATGTCGGACGTCGCGATGAACGCGCAGGGCGTCGAGGTCGAGGAACGGCTCGGCCGGTCGATCATGTCCGGTCTGCACGGCATGTGGAGCGTCGGCGGTCTGGTGGCCTCCGCCTTCGGTGTCCTGGCCGCCCATCAGCACGTGGACGCCCGCGTCCAGTACGCGGTGACCGCCGCGATCCTGGTGGTGCTCGCCCAGGTGGTCTCCCTCGGGGTGCTGGACGTCCGACCGACCGCCGGTGAGGAGGCCCCGCCGCGGTTCGCCCTGCCGCCGAAGGAAGCGCTGGTCATCGGCCTGGTCGGGTTCTGCGCGGTGTTCGCCGAGGGCGCGTCGATGGACTGGAGCGGGGTCTACCTCCGCGACATCACCGGCGCCTCCTCCTCCGTCGCTGCTGCCTGCTTCACCGCCTTCGCCGCGACCATGGCCGCGGCCCGCCTGGCTGGTGACGCGGTCGTCCGTCGGCTCGGCCCGGTGCGCGCCGTCCGACTGAGCGGCGTGGTCGCCACCGCGGGCGGCCTGCTGGTGGTGTTCGCGAGCAGCCCGTACGTGGCCATTCCGGGCTTCGCCCTGATCGGCATCGGCATCGCCGTGGTCGTCCCGCTCGCGTTCGCCGCCGCGGGCCGGGCGGGCAGCAACCCGAGCCAGTCCATCGCCGGTGTCGCCACCATCACCTACACCTCCGGGCTGGTGGCCCCGGCCGTGGTCGGCGGCATCGCACAGGCCAGTTCGCTGACCGTCTCCTTCATCGCGGTCACGCTGCTGGCCGCCGCCCTGATCCCCTTCGCGACGGCGATGCGGCACCGCAAGCCGGTCGACGCCCCCGTCGCAACCTACGGCTCCCTGGAGCCGACCCACTGACGGACGCCGGACAATGGGCGGACGGACGTCCGTCGAGGGGCGCGGGAAATCCATTCCCGCGCCCCTCGGCACCTTCCCCTCCTCCCCGTCCCCGGCACGTCCCGTCCGAACGCCCCACCGGGTGCCGCCGGACCGCAGGAACCGCCGCGCCCGCCGGTCGACTCCGGTCCGGCGACCGGCAGAGCCGTACGGGACAGCGTGTGCACGCACACCGCTTCACGGACCTCCCGGACGACCGTACGGACCGGCTTGCCCTCCTCCCCGCCCGCCGCGGCTTCACGGTCGGCGCCCAGTCCCATCGGCTCGTCCCGCCGACTCGTCCCGCCGGCCCCGGGGCGTCGGCGGCGCAGCGCCCCGGGTGGGCGCCGACCCTGGTGGTCTGCGCTTCCGTCCTGGCGTGCGATGCTCCTGGGCATGGATTTCGCCCCGCGCAACCCGATCGGTGCCCACGTTCCCGTCGCCGGGAAGGGGCTGGTCGGGACGGGGCTGGCCTACGCCGAGAAGGTCGGGGCGGAGGCGGTGCAGGTGTTCGTCGCCAATCCGCGCGGGTGGGCCACTCCGGCCGGGAGCCCCGCGCACGACCTGGCCTTCCGGGCGGCCTGCGCCGAGCGGGGCGTCCCGGCGTACGTGCACGCGCCGTACCTGATCAACTTCGGCTCCGACTCGGCCGCGACCCGGGAGCGCTCCGCCGAGTCGCTGACGCACTCGCTGCACCGCTCGGCCGCGATCGGCGCCCTGGGGGCGGTCGTGCACACCGGGTCCGCGCTCTGCGGCACCCGGGCGGAGGCGCTCGCCCAGGTCCGCGAGCAGGTGCTACCGATCCTGGACGGCCTCGACCGGTACGGCGCCGACGCCCCGTGGCTGCTGCTGGAGCCGACCGCGGGTCAGGGCAGTTCGCTCTGCTCCCGGATGGACGACCTCGCCGCCTACCTGGAGGCCCTCGACCGCCACCCGCTGGTCGGCGTCTGCCTGGACACCTGCCACGCCTTCGCCGCCGGGCACGACCTGGCCGCACCGGACGGGGTCGAGGAACTCTTCGACGCCCTGCACCGGGCGGTCGGCCCCGGCCGGCTGCGGCTGATCCACGCCAACGACTCGCAGGACGTCGCGGGCGCCCGCAAGGACCGCCACGAGAACATCGGCGCGGGCCACATCGGCGCGGCCGCGTTCGAGGCACTGCTCGCGCACCCGGCCACCGAGGGCGTCCCGCTGATCATCGAGACCCCGGACGGCCGCCACGACCCCGCCCGGGTCGAGGGCGCCCGCCACTCCGCCGACATCGCCCTGCTCAAGCGGCTGCGCCGCCCCGTCTCCTGAGACGTCCTCCCCGCGCCCGCCCCGCGCCGGTTAAGCTCCCGGGGTGTCCGCCCCGCAGCCGATAGCCGCGCCCACCGCCATCAGCCCCGCCACCGCCACCGCCACCGCCGAGGCGACCAGCCCCGCCCCCGCCCC
>NZ_JNYE01000111.1 GCF_000717185.1 Kitasatospora phosalacinea
ACCCCCCCCGCCCCCTCGCGGTCCTCCCCCCCCCCCCCCTCCCCGCCCCTCCCCGCCCCATCAGACAGAGACGGTGATCACGCATGTCCGCACGCCCCGACCACGACGACGCGCACGACGACATCTGGGCACCGGGGCCCGGGCCCGGTGAGGAGGAGGCCCTGCTGCGGGCCTTCCGCGAGACCGGCGGGCAGTTCCTCGCCGACACCCCGCGGCTGGTCGAGGCGGGGGCCGTCCGGGGCCGTCGGCGGCGGCGCGGGCAGCTCTCCGCGCTGGCGGGCGCGGCCGCGCTGGTGCTGGCGGTGGGCGCGCTCACCGCGGTCGCGCGGCCGGACGGGCACCCCGCCCTGGCCGTCGGCCCGGCCGCGCCGGGGGCCTCGCGGGTGCCGCCCCCGGCGGGGGCGTCCGATGCGTCCGGGGGGACGGCCGCGGACGCGGCGCTGCCGGAGGAGCTGCACACGGTGTCGGTGCTGGGCCGGTTGCTGCCGCCGGGGGTGCGGATCGTCCGGTCGTCCGGTTCGACGCACGGGCCGGGCACCGTCCCGAACAGCGAGGCGACGGCGTACCTGCTGGTGGACAACGGGCACGGCCGGAGCAAGTTGTCGGTGTCGGTCGGCAACGCCGGGTGGGAGAAGGCGCTGGGCGGTTGCCCCACCGGGCAGGTCGTGGGCTGGGCGTGCCACGAGGTGCCCGACGCCGTCGGCGGGAGGATGTTCGTCAGCACCTGGGGCCCGGCCCCGTCCGCCGCCTCGGGCGGGCCCGTCTCCCACGACGTGCGGCTGGAGGACCCGGACGGGCTCCGGGTCGTCCTCCACTCCTCCCAGGAGGAGTGGACCGACGGCGGCCCGGCGTCCGGCGCCGACGCGCTGCTGACGGTGGACCAGCTGACCGCCATCGCCGCGGACCCGGCCTGGCGCTCCGTGCTGGGCACGCTGACCCGGGTGCCGAAGGACACCCGCCCGACGCCGGAGGTCCGGCTGCCGGACCTGGTGCCGACCGGCCTGAATGTCAAGACCTTCTCGGGCACCTGGTCCCAGCAGTACGCGACGCTCGCCGACGGCACCCGGGAGGTGGACCTGACGGTGCAGGTCGCGCAGGCCGACCGGGTGACGCGCAGCTGGTTCGCGCGGGCCCCGGTGCTCGCCGACGGCAGCCGGGTCCGCACGGCGGCCGACCGTCCCGTCCCGTACGCGCAGGGCGCGACCGAGACGGTGGTGGCGGTGCTGCGGCCGGACGGCCTGCTGCTGCGCGTCACCGCGCTCGACCCGGCGGGGGCGGGCGTCCTGCTGACCCGGGAGCAGGTGGAGGCGGTGGCGCTGTCGCCGTCCTGGTCGGCGCTGGACGCGCACTCACCGACGAAGTAGACCGGGCAGACTAGTAGCGGTAGCGGACGGCCTCGACGAGCTGCTCGTCGCTCAGCCCGGCGAAGCGGGCGATCTCGGCCTCCCGGACGTCGATGACGGCCTGCCAGAGCGGCTCGCCCAGGGCGGTGCGCAGCACCTCGGACTTGCGCAGGGCGTCGACGGCCTGGCCGAGGGTGGCGGGGAGCCGTTCGGCGGGGCCGTCGGGGGCGGCGGGGTCGCCGGTGGTCTCGGCGGGCAGGCGGAGGGCGTCGCCGAGGCCGGCCAGGCCCGCGGCGAGGACGCCGCCGACGGCGAGGTAGGGGTTGGCGGCGGCGTCGAAGCACTTGACCTCGGCGTTGGCCTGCTCGGGCGCGGAGCCGGTGATCAGGCGGAGGGCGGCCTCCCGGTTCTCCAGGCCCCAGCAGCGGTACGGCCCGGACCAGCGGCCGGGGGCGAGCCGCAGGTAGCTGGCGACGGACGGGGCGCCGAGGGCGAGCAGGGCGGGCAGTTCGGCGAGCACCCCGGCGAGGAAGGCCTCGGCCTCCCGGGTGAGGCCGTGCGGTCCGGGGCCGCCGTGGCCGAGGTTGTGGCCGTCGCGCCAGAGGCTGAGGTGCAGGTGGCCGCCGTTGCCGACGCCGCCGGGGGCGGTGACGGGGGCGAAGCTGGCGCGCAGTCCGTGGCGCAGCGAGACGGCCTGGACGGTGTGCCGGACGAGCAGGGCGGTGTCGGCGGCCTCGACGGGGCCGGTGGGGGCGACGGAGAGTTCGTACTGGCCCTCGGTGTACTCGGGGTGGAGCTGGAGGACGGTGAGCTCCTGTTCGCGCAGGGCGCGCAGCAGGTCGCGCAGGTAGTCGCTGTTGCCGATGAGGCGGCGCATGCCGTAGGCGGGGCCGGGTTCGCCGCCGTCGACGATCCACTCGACCTCGATGCCGGCCCGGACGGTCAGGCCGCGGTCGGCGAGCGCGTCGGCGGTGCGGCGGGCGAACTGGCGCTGGCAGCCGGGGTGGGGCTCGCCCTGCTGGGTCCAGCGGTCGCCGGGGGCCCAGGCCCAGCCGGGCTGGGCGGCGAGGCGGCGCAGGCCGGTGAGGTCGGGGACGAGGCGCAGGTCTCCGGCGGGGCCGCCGGAGGGGGCGAGCGAGTCGTCGACCAGGAAGGCGTCGAAGCAGGGGGCGGCGCCGACGCCCCAGCGGGCGGCGGGTTCGAGGGCGCGGACGGGGACGGTCTTGACCCGGGTGACGCCGGCGTTGTCGACCCAGCTGACGATCACTCCGTCGACGCCCTCGGCCTCGATCCGGGTGGCGGCCACCCGGGCCTCGGCGGCGCGGTCGGCGCGTGGCTTGGCGGTGCTCATGGACCCATCCTGACCAGGGGTTTCGGTGCGCCCGGGGGAACGCGCCGGGAGGTCACCCGTCGGTGGCGGCGAGAATGTGACGCAGGTCACATCGGATGATGAAATTTCCGGGGAGCAGTTCCCCGTTTAGACATCTGTCCGCAATAAAACGGGGAGACGATCCCCGGTAAGAACCGGTAGAAGTAAGAACCGGTAGAACTGGGAACGGCCGGAACCGACCGGCACCCCTCGTCGCTCGAAGGGAGCGCACCATGACCGTCGTCACCACCGCCGCTCCCGTCCGGCGCGCGGACGCGGCCCGCAACCGGGCCCGCATCGTCGCCGCGGCCCGGGAGGCCTTCGTCGAGCACGGGGCGATGGCCCCGCTGGACGAGATCGCCCGCCGGGCCGGGGTCGGCAACGCCACGCTCTACCGGAACTTCGCCGACCGCCAGACCCTGATCCACCAGGTCTCCATCGCCGTGATGGAGCGGATCGTGGCGCACGCGCACGCGGCCACCGCGGAGGAGCCCGACTCCTTCGCGGCGTTCAGCCGCTTCGCGCACGCCGCGGCCGAGGAGCGGATCGGCGCGCTCTGCCCGCTGCTGTCCGACACGATCGACCTCGAAGAACCCGAACTCGCCGAAGCGCGCGCCGAGATGAAGCAGGTCACCGAGGACCTGATCGCCCGCGCCCAGGCCGACGGCCTGCTCCGCACCGACGTCGGAGCCGGCGACATCGTCGTTGCCATGGCCCAGCTCACCCGACCGCTCCCCGGCTTCGGCTGCCTCGACCTGGACCCGCACGTCCGGCGTCTCCTGCAGTTGCTCCTGGACGGCCTGCGGGCTCCCGCGCCGTCCGTGCTGCCCGGCCGTGCCGCGACCCTGGAGGACCTCACGCCCCGCGCCGCCTGACACCGCAAGGCACCCGGGGCGGCACGCGCCCCTCACCGGACCTCACCGCGGGACGCCCCGCCACGGGCCGCGGTCCCGCACGCATTCCGTACGCTCTCGCACACACAAGTGGGTACCTCCATGTCTGAAACCCTCCAGCCGGACCCGCGCCGGTGGAAGGCGCTCGTCTTCATCGCCCTCGCGCAACTGATGGTCGTGCTCGACGCGACCGTGGTGAACATCGCGCTCCCCGACGCCAAGAAGAGCCTCGGCTTCGCCGACAGCACCACCCAGTGGGTGATCACCGCCTACGCGCTGGCCTTCGGCGGCCTGCTGCTGTTCGGCGGCCGGGTCGCGGACCTGTGGGGCCGTCGCCGGACCTTCATGGTCGGCCTGGTCGGCTTCGCCGCGGCCTCCGCGCTGGGCGGCGCCGCCGCCAACACCGCGATGCTGCTCGGCGCCCGCGCCCTGCAGGGCGTGTTCGGCGCGCTGCTCGCGCCCGCCGCGCTGTCGCTGCTCGCCGTGATGTTCACCGACGGCAAGGAGCGCGCCAAGGCGTTCGGCATCTACGGCGCGGTGGCCGGCGGTGGCGGTGCGATCGGCCTGATCCTGGGCGGCGCACTCACCGAGTACCTGAACTGGCGCTGGACCTTCTACGTCAACATCCCGTTCGCCGTGGTCGCCATCGTCGGTGCGGTGATGGTCATCCGCGAGCCCGCGGTCGGCCTGAACCGCAACCGCCTCGACGTCCCGGGCGTGCTGCTGGTCACCCTCGGCCTGGTCTCCCTGGTGTACGGCTTCACCCGGGCCGAGCAGAAGGGCTGGGGCGACACCAGCACCATCGGCCTGTTCGTCGCCGCCGCCGCGCTGCTCGCCGCGTTCGTGGTCGTCGAGAGCCGGGTCAAGGCCCCGCTGCTGCCGCTGCGCGTGGTCACCGACCGCAACCGCGGCGGTGTCTACCTCTCGCTCGGCATGGCCGTGATCGGCATGTTCGGCCTGTTCCTGTTCCTCACCCTCTACATGCAGGGCGTGCTGGAGTACAAGCCGCTGGTCAACGGCTTCGCCTTCCTCCCGATGGTGGCCGGCATGGTCACCGGCTCCACCCAGATCGGCGCCCGCCTGATGACCCGGGTCCCGGCCCGGTACCTGATGGCGCCCGGTTTCGTGGTCGCCTCGCTCGGCCTGCTGATCCTGACCCAGATCGACGTCGACACCTCGTACTGGCAGATCCTGCCGGGCCTGGTCCTGATGGGCCTCGGCATGGGCACCGCGTTCATGCCCGCGATGAGCCTGGCCACCTACGGCGTCCAGCCGCGGGACGCCGGTGTCGCCTCGGCGATGGTCAACACCTCGCAGCAGGTCGGCGGCGCGATCGGCACCGCGCTGCTGAGCACCGTCGCGCACAGCGCGGGCACCTCGTGGGCCAAGTCCCACGCGGCGGCCGCCGCCACCACCGACCCGAAGCTGTTCGGCCTCCAGGCCCAGGTGCACTCCTACTCGATCGCGATCTGGGCGGCCTTCGGCATCCTGCTGCTGGCGGGCCTGACCGCGGGCGTCCTGATCAACGCCGGCAAGCCGGAGCACCACGCGGAGGGCGCCGACGCCGAGGACGCCGTCCCGGTCATGGCGCACTGACACGCCGACGCACTGACGCACCACACGCGAACGGCCCGCCCGGAACCCTCCGGGCGGGCCGTTCGGCGTTTCAGCGTGCGCAACGCTTGGGCTCCTCGGTGTCGAGGGTGACGTTCACCGGCTCCGGCAGCTCCACCGCGTGCCCGTGGACCAGCGTCACGACGCTCCGGTACCGCCCGCCCTCCCGCCGGGGGTTTCACCCCGAGCCGTCCGGCGACGGACGCGAGGACCACGCCCTGCTGCTCGGCCGCTCCGGCGACGGGCGGGAACTGCTCGGACCGCACCTGCGGTCGGTCGCCACGGCGCCCACGGTAGGGGCTCCCGGGTCCGTCGACGGGCCGCCGTGGCGCGTTCGCCCCTTCCTACCCGTCGGTAGCTGGGCTACAGTGTCGGCACGCGCCAGCGCCGGGCTTCGGGAGCCGCACCGGCAGGCTGCGTTCTCTTCTCCTGTGTGCGCGTCGGCGTCGCTCCATGACCTGGTCGGAGCGCCTGAGCACCACGGCACTGCCCCGCAGACGGAACCGGAGCGGACCGGTCCGTACCGCGGGGTGCCGCTGTTCTTCTTCCGTTCCCGTTTCTCCCGTGCCGTCGGCACACCCTCCCCCGTCACACCCTCCGTCCGGGTTCGCGCTGTCGCGGCCGGGCGGTGGCGGGGGCCGCGGCGCGGGCCCATGACAAGGAGTCAGGACTATGGAGCGTCCCTTCCCCACTGTCGCCGTGGTCGGCCTGGGCACCATGGGTGCCGGGGTGGCCGTGGCCCTCGCGCGCAGCGGGCGCCGGGTGATCGGCGTGGAGGCCGGTCCGACGCAGGCGCTGCGGGCGCTGGACCGGATCGAGGCGTCGACCGCGCGGGCGGTCGAGCGCGGGCGGCTGGAGGCCGGCGAGCGGGCGGCGCTGCTGGCGCTGATCGAGGTCGGCGACGACCTGACCGCGGCGGCGCAGGCCGACCTGGTGGTCGAGGAGGTCCCGGAGGACCTGGAGCTGAAGCGTGCGCTCTTCGCCGAGCTGGACCGGATCTGCCCGCCGGAGACGGTGCTGGCGACGGGGACGACGGCGCTGAGCGTGACCCGGATCGCGGCGGCGACCGCCCGTCCGGAGCGGGTGCTGGGCGTGCACTTCTTCAACCCGGTGCACACGATGCGCCTGGTGGAGGTGGTCCGCACGGTGCTGACGTCCGCCCAGGCGGCCGAGCAGGTCGCCGAGTTGGCGCGCGACCTGGGCAAGGAGCCGGTGGCGGCGGGCGACCGGGCGGGCTTCATCGCCAACGGCCTGCTGTTCGCGTACCTGAACCAGGCGGCGGCGATGTTCGAGTCCCGGTACGCGACCCGGGAGGACATCGACGCGGCGATGCGGCTGGGCTGCGGCCTGCCGATGGGCCCGCTGGCGCTGCTGGACCTGATCGGGATCGACACCGCCCGCACGGTGCTGGAGGCGATGTACGCGCAGTCCGGGGACCGGCTGCACGCCCCGGCGCCGGTGCTGGGGCAGCTGGTCGCGGCGGGCCTGCTGGGCCGCAAGTCGGGCCGCGGCTTCTACGCGTACGAGGCGCCGGGCTCCTCGAAGGTGGTCGCGGAGGAGCGGTCGGACGTGCAGCCGCGGGCGGCCGGGCGCGAGGTGCGCAGCATCGGCGTGTGCGGCAGCGGGACGATGGCGACCGGCATCGTGGAGGTCTTCGCGAAGGCGGGCCTCCCGGTGCTGCTGGCGGCCCGCAGCCAGGAGAAGGCGGAGCGGGCGAAGGCGCAGCTGGCGCGGTCGCTGGAGCGGTCGGTGGCCAGGGGCCGCCTGTCGGAGCAGGACCGGGACGCGGCGCTGGCGCTGGTGACGCCGACCGGCTCGTACCGGGACCTGGCGGAGGTCGACCTGGTGGTGGAGGCGGTGGCGGAGGACCTGGCGGTCAAGCGCGAGCTGTTCGCCGCCCTGGACGAGGCGGTCAAGCCGGGTGCGGTGCTGGCGACCACGACCTCCTCGCTGCCGGTGGTCTCGTGCGCGACGGCGACCTCCCGGCCGCGGGACGTGGTCGGGATGCACTTCTTCAACCCGGCGCCCGCGATGAAGCTGGTGGAGGTGGTCTCGACGGTGCTGACCGCCGAGGACGCCACGGCGACGGTGCTGGAGCTGTGCGCGAAGGTGCGCAAGCACCCGGTGGAGTGCGGCGACCGGGCCGGTTTCATCGTGAACGCGCTGCTGTTCCCGTACCTGAACGACGCGGTGCGGATGCTGCAGGAGCACTACGCGACGGTGGACGACATCGACACCGCGATGAAGCTGGGCTGCGGCTACCCGATGGGCCCGTTCGAGCTGCTGGACGTGGTGGGGCTGGACGTGTCGCTGACCATCGAGCAGGTGCTGCACCAGGAGTTCCGGGAGCCGGGGCTGGCGGCGGCTCCGCTGCTGGAGCACCTGGTCGCGGCAGGCTGCCTGGGGCGCAAGACGGGGCGTGGTTTCCGTGACCACGCACGGCGATGACCGGCCGTCCGGTGCCCGCGCCGACGCCCGCGCCGGGGGGCCGTCCGTCGCCCGCGAGTGGGGTCAACCCGCTTGCGGCCAAGCCACCTTGGGGTACGGGGGCGGTCGCCTCGCGGTGGCCGCGGCCCGCCGTGGCGCCGCCGGTGGCGCCGGTGCGGCGGGGCAGGCCGGACGGCGGCGCACCCGGTGCGTGTAGCGTTCCGGGCATGGATCGCCAGACCTCGTCTCCCCCGCCGCAGCCGCCGGCCGCCGGGCCCGACCAGTCGCGTGCGGGTGCGGAGTCCGGGCCGGGCAGTCGCCGGGCCGCCGCCCAGCGCCTGCAGATGCGCCAGGACCTCACCGCCGCGGCGATGGAGCTGTTCGCCACCCAGGGCTACGAGGAGACGACGGTCGACCAGATCGCGGCCGCGGCCGGGGTGGCCCGGCGGACCTTCTTCCGGTACTTCCGGTCGAAGGAGGAGGCGATCTTCCCGGACCACGACGACACCCTGGTGCGGGTGGCGGACCTGCTGGCCAGCGCCGACGCCGAGGAGCACCCGCTGGACGTGGTGTGCCGCGGCATCAAGGAGGTGCTGCGGATGTACGCCTCCACGCCGGAGATGTCGGTGGCCCGCTACCAGCTGATCCGGCAGGTCCCGGCGCTGCGCGAGCGCGAGATCGCGGTGGTCTCCCGGTACGAGCGGCTGTTCACCCGCTACCTGCTGGGCCGGTTCGACGCGGCCGAGCAGACGCCGCCGGGCTGGCAGCGCGGCGGGGACGACGACTCGATGCTGGCGGAGGTGTCGGCGGCGGCGGTGGTCGCGGCGCACAACCACGTGCTGCGGCGCTGGCTGCGGGCCGGCGGGCACGGCGACGTGGAGGCGCAGCTGGACCACTCCTTCGGGGTGATCCGGGGGACGTTCTGGCCGACCCCGCCGAGCGGGGCGCGCCGCCGCGGCGCGACCCTGGCACCCGGTGCCAGTGGTGAGGGTGGGGAAGCCGAGGCGGTGAGCGCACTGAGTGCCAGTCCGGGCGGTGAGGTGCTGATCACAGTCGCCCGGACGGACGCACCGCTGGATGCGGTGGTGGATTCCATCAGAGCCGCCCTGGCCGGGAGAACTCCCGCGTAATCCAGGCGCTTTCCGCAGATCACCGACGATTTCGAAGGCCCGTTCCCGGTTTCGGGGGCGGGCCTTCGGCACGTCCGGGCCGCCCCTGTACGGCGTGTCCTTGCTCACGCCAGAACTTGGCACCCCGTGTCTTTACGAGTGGCACAGGGTGCCACTACGGTGTTCCCACCGGCTGCGGCGCCGCGGCTCCCCACCTCGGCGCGCCGTCTTCCGGCGTCCCCCACCGAGGGGGCGTGAACCAGCACCACCCACGCGACACCACCCAACCGTCGCACCAGCCAAGCACCACCCCCAGACCCTCAACGCGAAGCCGGTGTCCGCTCCCGGCTCCCCCAGACGCCCTGTGTCCCTCGCACAGGTACGCCTTCGGAGGCAGCCATGCAGGAAATTCTCGACGCGATCCTCAGCGGCGACGCCACGTCCGCCGACTACGCCGCCCTGGCGCTGCCCGAGTCCTACCGGGCGGTGACGCTCCACAAGGACGAGGAGCAGATGTTCGCCGGCCTGGACAGCCGGGACAAGGACCCGCGCAAGTCGCTCCACCTGGACGACGTGCCGCTGCCCGAACTCGGCCCCGGCGAGGCCCTGGTGGCCGTGATGGCCAGCTCCGTCAACTACAACACGGTGTGGAGCTCGATCTTCGAACCGGTCTCCACCTTCGGCTTCCTGGAGCGCTACGGCCGCCTCTCGCCGCTGACCGCGCGCCACGACCTGCCGTACCACGTGCTCGGCTCCGACCTGGCGGGCGTGGTGCTGCGCACCGGCGCCGGGGTCAACGCCTGGAAGCCCGGCGACGAGGTCGTCGCGCACTGCCTGTCGGTCGAGCTGGAGTCCCCCGACGGCCACAACGACACGATGATGGACCCGGAGCAGCGGATCTGGGGCTTCGAGACCAACTTCGGCGGCCTGGCCCAGATCGCCCTGGTGAAGACCAACCAGCTGCTGCCCAAGCCCAGGCACCTGACCTGGGAGGAGGCCGCCTCCCCGGGCCTGGTCAACTCCACCGCCTACCGGCAGCTGGTCTCGCGCAACGGCGCGGGCATGAAGCAGGGCGACAACGTGCTGATCTGGGGGGCGAGCGGCGGCCTCGGCTCGTACGCCACCCAGTACGCGCTGGCGGGCGGCGCGACCCCGATCTGCGTGGTCTCCAGCCCCCAGAAGGCGGAGATCTGCCGGGCGATGGGCGCCGAGGCGATCATCGACCGCAGCGCCGAGGGCTACAGGTTCTGGAAGGACGAGCAGAACCAGGACCCGCGCGAGTGGAAGCGCCTGGGCTCGAAGATCCGCGAGTTCACCGGCGGCGAGGACGTGGACATCGTCTTCGAGCACCCGGGCCGGGAGACCTTCGGCGCCTCGGTGTACGTCACCCGCAAGGGCGGCACCATCGTGACCTGCGCCTCCACCTCCGGCTACATGCACCAGTACGACAACCGCTACCTGTGGATGTCGCTCAAGCGGATCGTCGGCTCGCACTTCGCCAACTACCGCGAGGCCTTCGAGGCCAACCGCCTGGTCGCCAAGGGGAAGATCCACCCGACCCTGTCCAAGGTCTACGCGCTGGAGGAGACCGGCCAGGCCGCGCTGGACGTGCACCACAACAAGCACCAGGGCAAGGTCGGCGTCCTGTGCCTGGCCCCGCAGGAGGGCCTGGGCGTGCGGAACCACGAGCTGCGCGAGCAGCACCTGACCAAGATCAACGCCTTCAGGAACGTCTGATGGCCGCTCAGGAACGCGACCGCCCCTGGCTGATGCGCACCTACGCCGGGCACTCCACCGCGAGCGACTCCAACGCGCTGTACCGGCGCAACCTCGCGAAGGGGCAGACCGGCCTGTCGGTGGCCTTCGACCTGCCGACCCAGACCGGCTACGACTCCGACCACGTCCTCGCCCGCGGCGAGGTCGGCCGGGTCGGCGTGCCGGTCGGGCACCTGGGCGACATGCGGACCCTGTTCGACGGGATCCCGCTGGAGCGCACCAACACCTCGATGACCATCAACGCCACCGCCATGTGGCTGCTGGCGCTGTACCAGGTGGTCGCCGAGGAGCAGGGCGCGGACGTCGCCGAGCTGACCGGCACCACCCAGAACGACATCGTCAAGGAGTACCTGTCGCGCGGGACGCACGTCTTCCCGCCCGGCCCGTCGGTGCGCCTGATCACCGACATGATCGCCTACACGGTGGCGCACCTCCCGAAGTGGAACCCGATCAACATCTGCAGCTACCACCTGCAGGAGGCCGGGGCGACGCCCGTCCAGGAGATCGCGTACGCGATGTGCACCGCGATCGCCGTGCTGGACGCCGTCCGCGACTCCGGGCAGGTTCCGGCCGAGCGGATGGGCGAGGTGGTCGGCCGGATCTCCTTCTTCGTGAACGCGGGCGTCCGCTTCGTCGAGGAGATGTGCAAGATGCGGGCCTTCAACCGGCTGTGGGAGAAGGTCACCCGGGAGCGCTACGGCGTCGAGGACGCCAAGCAGCGCCGCTTCCGCTACGGCGTGCAGGTCAACTCGCTGGGCCTGACCGAGGCGCAGCCGGAGAACAACGTCCAGCGGATCGTGCTGGAGATGCTGGCCGTCACGCTCTCCAAGGACGCCCGCGCGCGGGCCGTCCAACTCCCGGCCTGGAACGAGGCGCTGGGCCTGCCGCGGCCGTGGGACCAGCAGTGGTCGCTGCGGATCCAGCAGGTGCTGGCGTACGAGTCGGACCTGCTGGAGTACGGCGACCTGTTCGACGGCTCGCACGTGGTCGAGGCGAAGACCGCCGAACTGCTGGCGGGCGCCGAGGCGGAGATCGCCAAGGTGCTGGGGATGGGCGGGGTGATCCCGGCCGTCGAGTCCGGCTACCTGAAGTCGAACCTGGTGGCCTCGCACGCCGAGCGGCGGGCGCGGATCGAGGCGGGCGAGGACCGGATCGTCGGCGTCAACTGCTTCGAGGGCACCGAGGAGAGCCCGCTCACCGCGGACCTGGACACCGCCATCATGGTGGTCGACCCGGCGTCCGAGCGCTCGGTGCTGGCCCACCTGGACGCCTGGCGGGCCGGGCGCGACGAGGCCGCGGTGCAGGCCGCGCTGGCCCGGCTGAAGGCGGCGGCGGCCACCGAGGAGAACCTGATGGACGCCACCCTGGCCTGCGCCCGGGCCGGCGCCACCACCGGCGAGTGGTCGTTCGCGCTGCGCGAGGTGTTCGGCGAGTACCGGGCGCCCACCGGCGTCGGCGGCGCCCCGGTCGCGGTCGCGGCCGAGCCGGGCGGCGAACTCGCCGCCGTGCGGGAGGCGGTGGCCGCCACCGCGGCCGAGCTCGGCACCGGCAAGCTGCGGCTGCTGGTCGGCAAGCCCGGCCTGGACGGGCACTCCAACGGCGCCGAGCAGATCGCCGTCCGGGCCCGCGACGCCGGGTTCGAGGTGGTCTACCAGGGCATCCGCCTGACGCCCGAGCAGATCGTCTCGGCGGCCGTCGCCGAGGACGTGCACTGCGTGGGCCTGTCCATCCTCTCCGGGGCGCACCCGGAGCTTGTGCCCGACGTCATACAGCGGCTGGGCCGGGCCGGGGTGGAGGATGTGCCGGTGATCGTGGGCGGAATCATCCCGGCAGCGGACGCGGAGGCCCTGCGGGCCGCCGGTGTCGCCGCCGTGTTCACCCCCAAGGACTTCGGCATCACCACCATCATCGGCCGGATCGTGGACGAGATCCGGCTGGCCAACAGGCTCCAGCCCCAGGTCCCGGCCACCGCCGCGACCAGCTGACCCGGAAGGAACACCCTCCTCATGACGACCGTGAACCGCCTCCGTCCGCGCCGTTCCTGCCTGGCCGTGCCGGGCAGCAACCCGCGCTTCCTGGAGAAGGCCCAGGGCCTGCCGGCCGACCAGGTCTTCCTCGACCTGGAGGACGCCTGCGCCCCGCTGGTCAAGGAGAGCGCCCGCCACCACATCGTGGACGCCCTCAACAACGGCGACTGGAGCGGCAAGACCCGGGTCGTCCGGGTCAACGACTGGACCACGCACTGGACCTACCGGGACGTGATCACCGTCGTCGAGGGCGCCGGGCCCAACCTGGACTGCATCATGCTGCCCAAGGTCCAGGACGCCGAGCAGGTGGTCGCGCTCGACCTGCTGCTCACCCAGATCGAGAAGACCGTCGGCCTGGAGGTCGGCCGGATCGGCATCGAGGCGCAGATCGAGAACGCCAAGGGCCTGGTCAACGTCGACGCGATCGCCGCCGCCTCGCCCCGGCTGGAGACCATCATCTTCGGCCCGGCCGACTTCATGGCGTCCATCAACATGAAGTCCCTGGTGGTCGGCGAGCAGCCGCCCGGCTACGGCGCCGACGCCTACCACTACATCCTGATGCGCATCCTGATGGCCGCCCGCGCCAACGACCTCCAGGCCATCGACGGCCCCTACCTGCAGATCCGCAACCAGGAGGGCTACCGCGAGGTGGCCCGCCGCTCGGCCGCGCTCGGCTTCGACGGCAAGTGGGTGCTGCACCCGGACCAGGTCGCCGCCGCCAACGAGGTCTACTCGCCCTCCCAGGACGACTACGACCACGCCGAGCTGATCCTGGACGCCTACGACTGGTGCACCTCGGAGGCGGGCGGCGCCAAGGGCTCGGCGATGCTCGGCGACGAGATGATCGACGAGGCCAGCCGCAAGATGGCCCTGGTCATCGCGGGCAAGGGCCGCGCCGCGGGCATGGAGCGCACCACCAAGTTCGAGATCCCCGAGAGCTGAGGCCCCGTCATGCAGTTCGGACGCACCTACGAGGAGTTCGAGGTCGGCGCGGTCTACAAGCACTGGCCCGGCAAGACCGTCACCGAGTACGACGACCACCTGTTCTGCCTGCTCACCATGAACCACCACCCGCTGCACCTGGACGCCAACTACGCGACCACCACCGTGCAGGGCCGCAACGTCGTGGTCGGCAACTACGTCTACTCGCTGCTGCTCGGCATGTCGGTGCCGGACGTCTCCGGCAAGGCCATCGCCAACCTGGAGATCGAGTCGCTGCGCCACGTCGCGCCGACCTTCCACGGCGACACGCTGTACGGCGAGACCACGGTTCTCGACAAGCACATGACATCGAAGCCGGATCGCGGCATCGTGTACGTCGAGACCAAGGGGTACAAGCAGGACGGCACCGTCGTCTGCACCTTCCGCCGCAAGGTGATGGTGCCGACCGCGACGTACGTGCAGGAGCGCGGCGGGGAGCAGCCCGGCCGCCCCGAACCGCTCGCCTGACCCCCCCAGAGCCCCGGACGGGCCGGGCCGCCGTCATCGGCCCTGGCTCCTACCCGGTTCCCGGGGGCTCCGCGGCAGCCACGCGCCGCGGAGCCCCCCAACCCCACCCTCGAACACCCCCACCCTCACGAGCATTCACGGAGCCGCACGATGGGACGCCTCGCACAGACCGACGGCCTCACCGAGATCCAGCGGGACATCCTCGCCACCGTGCGGGAGTTCGTCGACAAGGAGATCATCCCGGTCGCCACCGAACTGGAGCACCGGGACGAGTACCCGACCGCCATCGTCGAGGGCATGAAGCAGCTCGGCCTGTTCGGGCTGACCATCCCCGAGGAGTACGGCGGCCTCGGCGAGTCGCTGCTCACCTACGCCCTGGTGGTGGAGGAGATCGCCCGCGGCTGGATGTCGGTCTCCGGCATCGTCAACACCCACTTCATCGTGGCGCACATGATCGCCGCGCACGGCACCCCGGAGCAGAAGGAGTACTTCCTGCCCAGGATGGCGGCCGGCGAACTGCGCGGCGCCTTCTCGATGTCCGAGCCGGGCCTCGGCTCCGACGTCTCGGCGATCTCCACCAAGGGCGTCAGGGACGGCGAGCACTACGTCCTGAACGGCCAGAAGATGTGGCTGACCAACGGCGGCACCTCCAGCGTCGTCGCGGTGCTGTGCAGGACCGACGAGGGCGGCAGCACCCCGTACAAGAACATGACCACCTTCCTGGTCGAGAAGACCCCCGGCTTCGGGCCGAACCCGACGGTGCCCGGCCTGACCGTGCCCGGCAAGATCGAGAAGATGGGCTACAAGGGCGTCGACACCACAGAGCTGGTGCTGCAGGACGTCCGCGTCCCGGCCGACCGGGTCCTCGGCGGCGTCCCGGGCAAGGGCTTCTACCAGATGATGGACGGCGTCGAGGTCGGCCGGGTCAACGTGGCCGCGCGCGGCTGCGGGGTGGCCCGGCGGGCGTTCGAGCTGGGCATCGCGTACGCGCAGCAGCGGGTCACCTTCGGGAAGAAGATCGCCGAGCACCAGGCGATCCAGTTCAAGCTGGCCGAGATGGCCACCAAGGTCGAGGCCGCGCACCAGATGATGGTGATGGCCGCCCGCAAGAAGGACAGCGGGCAGCGCAACGACCTGGAGGCCGGGATGGCCAAGTACCTGGCCTCCGAGTACTGCAAGGAGGTCGTCGAGGACTCCTTCCGGATCCACGGCGGCTACGGCTTCTCCAAGGAGTACGAGATCGAGCGGCTGTACCGGGAGGCCCCGATGCTGCTGATCGGTGAAGGTACCGCGGAGATCCAGAAGATGATCGTGGGACGCCGGCTCCTGGAGGAGTACCGGCTCGCCGACTAGGACCGTCCCTCCCGGTGCGGGCGGCGGGCGTGCGGCCCGCCGTCCGCGCCGCGCCGCGACCGCCCCGGCCTGGTCAGCCGGTCCACCGGCGGGAACGGCGCCCGAGGCGGCCGACCGGCGCGTTTCCCCAGGTGCGCGCCGGTCGACCGCCTCCGCACACCGCGTGTCACTCCGCCGTCACTGAGACGTGAATCACCCGTGACACGAGACCTCTTGGGGAACCGCGCCCGCTCCGGTTACGGTCGTATGCATAGCAGGTGCTCGACTCCGCAGGCAGGCGTAGTCCGGCTAGCAGGCGGCTTGCCCAGATACGGGCAGGTCCCGATAGCATCCACCCGGACAGCAGCCGTCCAAACAACTCGATCCCCGCGGTGGCCCCCGTCCAGGGGCCATTCAGTGTCCCCGCGCGGGGCCGCGACTAAAGGTCCTCGATGCCCATCAGCCCGTCCCCTCACACCTCCGCCCAGGGTCCCGGACCCGAGGGTCGGCGTCCCCGCGTGACGATCGCGCGCGGTGCCACCCCCTGGTTCGTCCCCACGCTGGCCACCGCCGCCGTGACGACCGCCCTCACCCGGCGTTCCGGCAAGTGGGCCCTGGCGGCCGTGCCCGCCTGCGCCCTGAGCGCTGGCATGCTGTGGTTCTTCCGCGACCCCGAGCGCGAGATCGGCGCCGGCCGCGTCATCTCCCCGGCGGACGGCGTGGTCCAGTCCATCGACGAGTGGCCGGACGGGCGCACCCGGGTCGCGGTCTTCATGAGCCCGCTCAACGTCCACGTCAACCGCGCGCCGCTGGCCGGCACCGTGACGTCCGTCGAGCACATCGCCGGTGGGTTCGTCCCGGCGTTCAACAAGGACAGCGACCGCAACGAGCGCGTCGTGTGGCACTTCGACACCGAGCTCGGCGACATCGAGATGGTGCAGATCGCGGGTGCTGTGGCCCGCCGCATCGTCCCCTACATGGACGCCGGCACCAAGGTCGAGCAGGGCGAGCGGGTCGGTCTGATCCGCTTCGGCTCGCGCGTCGACACCTACCTGCCGGCGGGCGTCGAGGTCGGCGTCACGGTCGGCCAGAAGACCACCGCCGGGGTGACTCGCCTTGACCGTGACTGATCCGGAAACCCTCATGGAGCTCGACGACGAGGAGTCGACCGAGCTCCGCCGCCGCCGCTGGGCCCGGGACCGCGAACTGCGCGCCCCCCGCTCCCCCCAGCACCTGTCCACCGCCGACTTCCTGACCCTCGGCAACGCCGTCTGCGGCTTCCTGGCGATCTACTCGATCACCACCGGGATCCTCATCCCGCACCTCAGCGACGAGTCCGGCGCGCCGGTCAAGTCCAGCGCCGCCACCGCGGTGACGCTGCTGCTGATCGGCTCCATGTGCGACCTCTTCGACGGCCTGGTGGCGCGCAAGCTGCGCTCCTCCGCGCTCGGCGCCGAGCTCGACAACCTGGCCGACCTGATCAGCTTCGGCATCGCGCCGGCCTACTTCGTCGCGGTGTGGGGCCTGGTCTCCCCCGGCAGCAACCAGCAGCTCTCGGCGTTCATCGCGCTGACCGTGCTGCTCGCCGTGGTGCTGCGGCTGGCCCGCTTCTCGGCGGTCAAGATGCGGCCCGGGATCTTCCAGGGCATGCCCTGCCCGATGGGCGCGATGACCGTGCTGGCCATCGTGCTGCTCGACCCGCCGTTCGTCCCCGGCCTGCTGATGATCTTCGGCGTGGCCTACCTGATGGTCAGCCGGATCGAGTACCCGAAGCCGCAGGGCCTGCTCGCCACCGCGACGCTCGCCTGGATCGTGGTCTCCATCGGCTGCCTCGCCTCCTGGGCGGCGGGCCTGCCCGGCGGCGACACCCTGATGCACATCGGTGCGGTCGCCCAGATCGCGCTGGCCGCGATGGCGCCGCTGCTGGTCATCCGCCGCAAGGTCGGCGAGAAGGTCGGCGTGGTGCGGGCCCGCCGGGCGGAGAACCGGAGCTGAGACCCAGCACGAAAGGAAGCCGCCCTCCCGGAGACGATCCGGGAGGGCGGCTTCCTTCGCGTCAGCGGGCGGGTGCGGCTCAGGCCCCGCCGGTGTGGACGGAGAAGGCGCTGCGGCGGGCGGCGCGGGCCACGGCCGGGTCGGGGTGGACGGAGGCGACGGCGGTCAGGACGCTCGCGGCGCGCGGGTGGCCGGACTGGCGGGCGCGGTTGAACAGGCGGACCGGTTCGCCCGCCGAGGCGCCCTCGACGTGGCCGACCAGCAGCGCGGTCTCGCCGTGGTCGAGGACGGCGGCGGCGGTGTCGACCCACAGCCAGGCGGCGTCCTCCGCGCCGAGCACGTCCGCCGGGGAGACCCCGTCCTCGTCCAGCTGCTCGGCCAACCAGAGCAGCGCGTAGGGGCGCAGCACGGGCTCATCGACGGCGGCCCGCACGCCCTGCTCGGCGGTGGAGCCGGCCACCACGCGCAGCGCCTCGAAGGCGAGGCCGCGGACGAGGGCGTCCTCGCCGCGGGCGGCTTCGAGGAGTTCGGCGACGGCGCGGTCGGCGGGGCGGGCGGCGACCCAGGCGCGGTACTCGGCGCGGGCCGGGCCGGGGGTGTAGTCGGCGCAGGCGCTGAGCAGTTCGACGGCGCTCTGCTCGATGTGGCCGGCGGCGGTCTGCGCGACGGTGCAGATCTCCTCCAGCTTGGCCCGGACGGCCCAGTGGCCGAGCGGGGAGAGCTCGGCGGCCTCGTCGCGGCGGCCGAGCGCGCCGACGGCGGCGAGGCCGTCGAGCATCCAGTCGAGGACGGCGGCGACGTCGGCGGGCGCGTGCGGGGTGTCGATCTGCGGTTCGCGGCAGGTGCCGCGGACGGCGGAGACGGCGAACGCGGCGTGCGGGACGGGCGACAGCGGGAAGGTGCCGGAGCCGGGGCCGAGGCGGCGCTCGTCGAGGCCGCGGCGGAGCAGTTCGAGCAGTTCGCTGTCGGCGACCGGGCCGTCCACCAGGTGCAGGAAGGACAGCAGCTGGGGGGCCTGGTCGACGGCCTGGCCGGCCAGCTGGGCGAAGACGCCGCGCAGGGCGGCGGGCGGGACGGGGGCGAGCAGCGTCCAGGCGTCGAACAGCGCGGACCAGCCGCGGACCACCGCCTCGTCGTCGTGCTCCCAGGCGTGCAGCCGCCAGCCGGGCCCGGCGCCGCCGTCGCGGAGCTCGACCAGGCCGACCAGCAGGGCCTGGCCCCAGGCGTTGGCGGCGGCGCCGACGGTCATCGCGAGGGCGCGGCCGGCGGCGCGGGCGTCGTCGGGGAGGAGTTCGCCGCGCTTGTCGACCTCGGAGAGCTCACCGGCCCAGCGGGCGACGCGGACGGCGTCGGCGAGCATCCGGCGGGCCAGCGGGGCGAGCTCGGAGGGCGCCGGGAAACCGTCGGGGACGGGCACCCGGCCGCGCCCCGGCTTCGCGGGGACCCGGCGGCGGGTGGCGGCGGCGGGTGGGGTGCCCTCCGCACGACCGACGGCCGCCGTTCCGGGCAGACGGGTCACCGTCGCACCGGTGCGGTGGGGCGGGTGCGGGGCATCACGGTCGCGCGGGTTCCGAGACGTCACGCCGTGCAGTCTTCCCCTTGTACGGGCCTTCTGTCACATCGACCGCCGGGCTGTCTCGGCCCGTCGTCCGTACGGCTCGGACGGCGGGGGGACGAGTCGCCGCTAAACGGGACGAATCCCTCCGCTTTTCGACGTGGACATGGCGGATATTGTGACCGCTCCGAGACGGAGACGCGGTACCCGGCGTTCCGGTTCCCGTCCTGCCCGTCAGGAAGTGTCAGAGCAGCGGGGTCAGGAAGCGGCGCAGCGCCTCGGCGTACCCCTGCGGGTCGGCGTTCCACAGCGCGGCGTGCTCGGCGTGCGGCACCGGGTGCAGGCTGACCAGGTCGTCGCGGCCGTCCGCGAGGCGCTGCGCGGCGCTCCACGGGGCCACCGGGTCGTCCGGGCTCTGCAGCAGCAGCGCGGGCGCGGGCAGGTCGGCGCCGGAGGCGATCCGGGCGAAGCCGGCCAGGTCGACGCCGGTGCGGCCCTGCGCGGAGAGCGCCCCCAGCTCGCCCAGGCCGGGCGAGGGCCAGGCCCGGGCGGCCTCCCGGCGGACGGTCTCGGACCAGTCCAGCACCGGGGAGTCCAGCACCACCCCGGCGATCCGGTCCCGCCAGGTGGAGCGGGCCGCGGCGTGCAGCACGATCGTCGCGCCGACCGACCAGCCGTACAGCACCACCTGCCCGGCGCCCTGGGACAGCGCGTACCGGACCGCCACCTCGACGTCCTGCCACTCGGTCTCGCCGAAGTGGCCCAGGCCGTCGGGCGGGGCGGGCGCGTCCCGGTCGCCGCGGTAGCTGACCGTCAGGGTCGGCAGCCGCAGCGCGTGCAGCAGCGGCAGCACCGCCAGGGCCTGCTCGCGGCCGGCGCCCGGGCCGTGCACCAGCAGCACCCAGGTGCCGCGGATGCCCGCGGTGCGCCAGGCCGGGAGGCTGCCGAGCTCGCCGGCCACGGCGACGTCCGCGTAGTCCAGGCCGAGGGCGGTGCGCGGGTCGCCGAGCAGCACCCGCGGGGTGACCCGGACCTCGGTGCCGACCGCGAGCGTCCCGCCGTCGGCGCGCTCCAGCCGCCGGACGACCCGCTCCGCGCCCTGCTCCAGCACCTCGCCGACCACCGCGTGGCCGCCCCCGTCCCACTCCAGCGCGTACGTCCCGCGGCGGCGGGTGTCGGGCGTCGCGGTCAGCGCCACCCGCCCCGGCCCGAGCGCGTGCACCTTCACCGGGACGGGCGCCGACAGCACCTGCCCGCCGCCGGGCCGCACCACCCGGTCGGACACCTTCCGGCCCAGCAGCAGGAACGCCGCCGTTCCGGTCCCTACTGCGGCGGCCGCGACGGCGGCTGCGGTTCCCCAACGCATGGCGGTCTCCCGGGTGCTGGCGGTCCTGTGCTCCCAGTGCACCTGCCCGCGCGGCGGACGGCCATTCGGGGCGGCACCCCGGGTGACGGCCGCCGGCGCCCGACCGGTAGCGTCGCGCTCTTCGCCCGGCCCCGGCCCGGCGGAGTACCCGAAGGCGCAACCGCCATGACCGACCCGCACCTCCGAGCCGCGGAGGACCGCCTCGACGCGGCCCTGCGGCACCTCACCGCCGCCCTGCGGGGCGCCGCCGTGCACCCCGACGCGTACAACTGCCCGTGCCACTGGGGCGGCCCCGAGGACCTCGCCCTGCTCAGGACCCCGGACGCGCCGCTCTCCCCCGAACTGCTGCGGCGGACCTGGCGGCAGGGCGAGTGGAACGACATCGGCGCGGTGCTGCGCCGCGTCCTGCCGCAGCTCGCGGCGGAACTGGCCGACCGCGGCTCCGACTCCTTCGACGACCGGGAGGACATCGGCTACGCGCTCGCCCGGGGCGACTGGCCGCACTGGCCCGCCCAACAGGCCGCCGCGGTGCGGGAGTTCCTGCACGCGCTGTGGAACCACGAACTGCTCGCCCCCGGTGACGCCTGGGACGTGCACCGGACCCTCGAGATGTGCGTCGAGGCCTCCGGGGAGCTCGCCCCCTGGCTCGACACCTGGGCGGCGCTGGACCACCCGTCGGCCGACCGCAGCCTCGCGGAGGCCGTTGCCGTCTGGGACCACGACCTGCTCCGGGACGAGCCCCCCTGGAGCCTGACCTGGCACTACGACCTGAGGGACGCCCTGACCGCCGAACTCTCCGCCTGGCTCACCCGCCACGCCCCCGCCCGCCTCCGGGCCCACGGCGCCCCCGACGGACTGCTCCACCGGGTCCGCCTGCTCGGCCTCACCGGGCCCGACCGCTGGTACGACCCGCACTGGCCGGGCCACCTCTACTCCTGAGCGGGACGGGGCGGGCGGACGGCGTGGGCCCGGTCGCGGACGTCGGCGGCGGGGTGGTGGCGCAGTTCGCGCAGGAGGGCGCGCCAGGGCTCGGGCCAGTGGGCGGCGCTGCCCGCGCCGGTCAGGGCGACGGCGAACAGGCCGGCGGCCAGGGTGCCTTCGGCGGTGAGTCGGCGTGCGGCGTCCAGGGCCGGGGCGTCGGCGGGGAGGGAGGTGCCCAGCGAGTGGCGCAGGGTGGCCGCGAGGTCGGCGGCCAGGGCCGGACGGTCGGGCAGCAGGGCGGCCACCGCGAGGAGGGTGTCGCCGATCTCCGGGTCGGTCACCGCCACGGTGGCGAGCAGCTGCCGGGCGGCCTGGGCGCGCAGGGCGGGGGCGGGCAGCAGGATGGCGGCGACGGCCCGGCGGACCTCCGGGAGGTTCGGGGCGTCCCAGAGGCTGCCCAGCCGGTCCAGCAGCTCGTCCAGCCGCTCCCGGGCGTGCTCGCCCGCCTGCTCGTCCGCCCGGACGGCCCCGGTCAGCGTGGTCAGCAGTCCGGCCAGGACGCTGCCGGGGGCGCAGCCACCGGTCGGGTGCGGGGCGGCGCCGACCGCGATGGCGACCAGGCCGTGGGCGGCAGACTTCCAGCGGTCCGGCCGGTCCGGGTCGTCCGGGTCGTCCGGGGCGAGGACGGCCCGGGCCAGGTCGGCCACCGCCTCGGGCGCGTGCTCGGCCAGTCCGACCAGGCGGCCGCGGGCGACGTGCTCGGCGATGGAGTCGCCCAGGTCGAGCATCCGGACGACCAGGGCGGCGTAGCGGGAGCGGTCGGCGGGCGGCAGGCGGTGCGGCTCGGGGTCGAGGACGCGCAGGCGCTGGAGGGTGCTGCCGCGTTCGACGGTGTCGGCGAGCAGGGCCCAGCGCGCCCCGGTGGCGACCGCGGCCTCGTCGGCGCGGGTGTCGCCGATCCGGTCGGTGGTCTCGGCGGTGGTGACGGTGCGGACGTCGGCGTGCTGCTCGGGTGCCAGGTGGGCGGCAAGCAGCAGTTCCGCGGCGGTCTCGGCGGGCAGGTGGCGGGCGGCCAGCCGGACGGCCTGCTTGCGGCTGGTGACCTTGGCGGCGGCGGGGCCGAGGACGATCGCGCGCAGGGCCGGGGCGAGGGCGTCCGCGGGGGTGTGCCGGGCCGGGCGGTCGGCGGCGTACAGGGCGACCCGGGCCCGGTCGTGACCGGCCAGGGCGAGCAGGTCGGGGAGGACGGAGGCCGGGTCGGCGGTGTGCGGGAGCGCGGCGAGGGCGGTCTCGGCGAGGGCGGTGTCCGGGTCGGCGGCCCAGCGGCGCAGCAGCGCGGTGCCGACGTCGCCGAGCGGGGCGGCGGCCCGCAGGGCGGCGGCGCGCTCCTCGGCAGGGCGGTCCGGGTCGGCGGCGGTGGCGGCCAACCTGCTTGCGGCGTCCTGCTGTTGGCGGGGCGTCCAGCGGTCGGCGGTGGCCGTGTCGGCCTCGGTGAGGTCTCCCGGGAGGAGGGCCAGCAGGTCGGTGCGGACGGCGGTGAGCACGGCGCGGACGGGGGCCGAGCGGGCGGCGGACGGGTCACGGGTGAGCAGGTCGAGCGCGGTGGCGGGGTCGAGGGGCACCAGGTGGTCGAGGGCGCGGCACCGGGCCTCGTCGGTGCCGGTGCGCAGCGCCCGGGCGAGCGGTTCGGCGAGGACGCGCCGGGCGCGGGGGCCGAGCGCGTCGGCGACGGTGAGCAGCAGGGCGGCGTCCGGGGTGGCGGCCGAGTCGCGCAGGAGCGGCCGCAGGGCGTCGAGGACGGCCCGTTCGCGGCCACGGGGCAGGGTGATCCGGGGCGCGCCGGTGCGTTCCAGGGTGCGGGTCGCCCAGGCGGCGAGGGCGGTGCCGGACGGGTGGCGGGCCAGGACGGCCACGGCCGTGTCGGTGAGGCCGGCGCGGGTGTGCTCGGAGCAGTCGCGGGTGGTGAGGGCCTCCTCGGTGAGGCGGTGCAGGTCGGCGGCGTGCCCGTCGTGCAGGACGGGGGCCAGCTCGGCGAGGGCGGACAGCGGGCCCCAGCGGACCGGGTCCTGCTCGTTGCGCAGACGGCGGGCGAGCGTCGGCAGCAGCTCCGACACGGCCGCCGGGTCGCCGGAGCGGGCGGCGTTGCCGATCAGCTCCTCCCAGCCGTAGGCCCGTTCGGTGGGCTCCGGTAGGCGGGTCTCGGCGAGCAGCCGGGGCCGGGCCTCGGCGGGCGGGAGCAGGGCGACCAGGCTCAGCAGGTCGGCGGGGGTCGGGACGGGCGGGGGGCCGGGCGCGGCGAGCCAGTCGGCGAGGTCGCCGTCCTGGTTGCGGCGCAGGCGGTGGATCTCGGCCCGGGCCCGCGGGTACCGGTCGGCGGCGGGCAGCAGGGCGAGCGCCTCCGCGTAGTACCCGACCCGGCGGTAGAGGTCGGCGTACACGCTGTCGTGGAGGGCGGGGCGGCGGGCGGGCGGCAGGGCGCGCAGCAGCACCGGGCCGTGGCCGGGCTGTTGGGCGACGAGGTCGGCCAGCGCGGACGGGTCGGCGGCGGCCAGGCGGCGGGCGACGGCGGGGCGCAGCGCCGTGTCGCGGCGGCTGCGGGCGACGGCGAGCAGCCGGGCCGTGCGGGTGGGGTCCGCGGCGGCCAGGTCCGCGAGCCGGTCGCGCAGGGGCCTCGGCAGCGGCGGGCCGCCGGGGCGCCGTTCCAGCAGGTCGAGCACCCGCAGGGGCAGGTGGCGGGCGGCGGCGGCCAGGGCGTGGACGTGCCGGGACCAGGCGGTCCGGTCGGCGAGCTGCGGTTCGACGGCGTCCAGGACGGCCTGCGGGTGGCGGTGGCCGAGCGCGGCGGTGAAGTCCACGGCGTGGGCGTACGCGGGCAGTTCGGCGGTCACGAAGGCGGCCGAGCAGAGCGGCAGCAGCGGCGCGGCGGCCCGCGGGCCGTGGCTGCGGCTGAGCGCCGCGACCAGCCGTTCGGCGAGCGCGGTGCGCCCGGAGCGGAGGACCGCCGCGACCAGTTCGGCCCGGACGGCCGTCGGCGCGGCCGCCACGGCCTGCGCCACCGCCTCGTCCGGCACCGGGAGTCGGCGGATCGCCCGGTGCGCGTACCTCCGCACCACCGCGTCCGGGTCGGCCAGCCGGGCGGTCAGGTGCGGGGTGTGCCGGCCGGCCAGCGCGGCGAGGGCGGCGAGCCGCCGTTCGTAGCGGCCGCGTTCCGCCAACTCGGCTATCAGGGAGGGTAGTTCGCCGGTGGCGGCCAGGGCGTGCGCGGTGCGGGCGACGGTGCGCAGCCGGTCGGCGTGGGCGAGGGGCTCGACGGCGGCGAGCAGGCGCTCGGCGGGGGTGTCACTCATCGCGGGCGATTCTGGCGGCCCCGGCCGGAGCTCGCACCCCGTTTTCGGCGGCGGTCCTCACGGCCGGCCGCGGTTCGGCGCGGGCGCCGGCGGGGCCGGGGCCCGGCCGTGGGTCCCGGCCGGGCCCCGGCCGTGGGTCTCGAACGACTTCGCGGCCGGTTCTCCTGGTTGGCCTCCGCCGTCGTCGAGCCGAGCCGAGCCGAGCC
>NZ_JNYE01000112.1 GCF_000717185.1 Kitasatospora phosalacinea
AGCCCGAACCCGCACCAGCCACTTCGCAGCACTTCGCCCCACCGACCAACCAGTCGACGAGGCGAAGTGATCAGAACCCGAATTCACCAACAGCGTCCGCAGTTGCGGTCCGGGCCCTCGATCAGGCGGAGGATACGAGATTCGAACTCGTGAGGGGTTGCCCCAACACGCTTTCCAATTCTCCTCAGCACTGTCCATCGGGGTTCACCCTCGTCCTGACCTGCAGCGGAGCATGCGGTCAGGCGGCGGCTGAACCTGGCTGGACAGGGGTGAATGAGACCAAAACTGAGACCAGGAGGGTCTGGCCTGTTGGGGCTGAGGCGCTGTCGTGTTCACAGCTCCAGAGGCTCGCTCAGCGGCAGCGAGGGATCTGGACCGAAGTGGCTGACCTCCATGGTGGCGTGACCGCCGGAAGGACTGGTCAGTACACCTTGAACTTGTACTGGCACTCCTTCGTCGTGGCAACGGACGGCGACGTGGTAGAGGTTGGGAGGGAGTTGCATCCATACGACACGAATCCGGCGTTGCAGGAGGGTCCTTACACCTACACGCCCGTCTTCGTCGTCGGGTTGGCGACTCAGGTTGGTGACCACTCCGTAGATCAGGTGCTGTCGTGTAGAGGTGCGCGTCTTGAGCTGCGTAGAGACCTTGTCGATGATCTCGATTGCATCTTGATCGAATGTGACCTGAGCAGGTGCCCCTGGCGGCGGAGCGGCTACTCGTGACCAGTTGAAGGAGACATCGAGTGCATTGACCGACTCTGCATTCACGATCTTGGCCAAGGCTTGGCACAGCTCGTAGGAGACGCCCTCTCCGACGCTGTCGGTGATCTCGCTGGGAGTCGGTTCGCGTTCGGCACTCGCCATTTCCTGAAGGACGCCGAGCGCACGAGACATGGTCGCGGTCACGCGGCGGTCGAACAGAACCTCTTCGATGTTGGCGTCGATGCTTCTCTGGCCCGGCGTATAGACCTCAAGCGGCGATCGGGCCTGGCTGATGATCGGCACGATGTACGATCCGCGTCGGGTCTGGCCGATTCTGACTTCCCGGGCTTGGTCCCGTGCGCGAGCCGGAAAATTGCGGAAATGGCCCTGCCGGCGGAGGGTAGCGGCCGCCGAGGCCACGCGTAGCCGCTTTGCGGAGACGAACAGCTCATACCCCGCTTCAAGCGGGATCGATCCGTCGCTCAGCGATGGGTGGGAGGCTCGGAGATCAGTCACATCGTGATAGACGGTGGTAATCGCGTCCTGCACTGCACGGACCTCTTGTGCCTCGATCCGGGCGAGGTCGTTCAGCAAGATGTGGACCCGCTTGGTGAAGTCTGGAGCGCCGGGCTTGAGCGGCACAAGGACAACCTCGTCTGCGAAGCCGGGCAGGCTCCACAGCTCGGCCAAATCGCCGCCATCGACAGGGGCCCAGCCGTTGACTCTCAGGTAGCTTCGGACCTCATTGGGCCCAAAGTCAGGAGTGCCGTCCACCATTTCAGTTCATCCCCCGCAAGCCACCTAGGGTCATGCGACGCGCCGCATCGAACATAGTTCCCATGGCCTTTACGGTCAGTTCTTGTTGGCGCGGGATTCTGATGGCAGTTGTGCTGCCGCCGACCGCACTCATGCCCTGGAGGGAAGCCCAGTACCCATGGCAGGCCAGGACGACGGCCTCCTGCTGGTGGGTTACCCAGCGGCCGATGTCCGGCGGCACGATCAACAAGGCGAGATGGCCCGGAGCTGAGCGTTCAGGATGGCGAAGCTTGTCGTAGGTCTCGATGTCGAGATCGAAGCTGTATCCGTCGCGTGTGACACGTGGGCTCTGCGTGCACTTGAGCTGGATGTCGATCATCAGCCCGCGTGAACGGAGAGTGACGTCGACACCGTCCTTGTCGACGTTCCATTCGCCGATCGTGTAGCCACCCTGAGCAGCAAGGGCGTGTACATACGCCCGACTGACCTGCTCTTTCTGCCAACTTGTTGCCTCTGCTGGCACGTTAGCTCCCCCCACCCGAACACGGCGTGATCGGAGAATAGGCGCTCGTCCTCAGTTGAGGAAGAGCGCCTATCGCTGTGGCCAGGTGGCGAGGTCCATGGCCTGAGTCAGGTTCCGGACTTCACGGTCAGGTTCCGATCAGTACCGGCTCAGGTCGGAGCGTGATCCCGGTAGTAGCCTCGACCTTCGCCGAGAGTTCGGCGAGTGCCCGGGTGAAGCCCGCGGAGGTCGCTCCGTCGCGAGCGGTGAGAGTGAGGGTCCGACGCTCCGAGCAGTGCACGCCGTCGGCGATCTTGCTGCCGGGGCGGTAGCCGACGTGTTCCAGCAGCCAGCCGGCGCTGGCCCGCAGCTGTCTGTCGCTGTCGGTGTGGACAGGGCAGCCCGCGGCTGACCAACGGGCGGCTTGCCCGGCGGTGACGGGCGGGTTGAGGAAGACCGATCCGGCCTGGCGGGCGTCGGGACCGTGGGGGTCGAGGAGGAGTCCTCGGCGGTGGCGGTTGGCGAGCACGGCGGCGGTCACCTCGGCCACCGACGGGCGGGCGCCCAGGTCAACGCCGAGTTCGTCGGCGAGCGGCCGGTAGGTGACGGGGGCAGCGGGTGAGCGGGTGAGGTGGAACGTCGCCGTGAGGACGGTCCAGCGGCCGGGGGCGTTCTTGAACCGGCTGTCGCGGTGGCGGAGGCGGCACGCCTGGGCGGGCAGGGTCCGTAGGCGGCCCATGTCCCAGTCCCAGGCCGTGAGGTGGTCGAGGGCGTCGGAGATCTGCTGGCCGTAGGCTCCGGCGTTCTGGACGGGGGCCGCGCCCACGGTGCCGGGTATGCCGGCCAGGCACTCGATTCCTGCGAGGTGCTCGGTGGCGGCCCAGCTGGTGAGGTCGGCGAGCGGGCGCCCGGCTTGGACGGTCACGGCCACCGTGGTGTCGTCCAGCCGCTTGGCGGTGATGCCCCGGGTGTTCATCACGACCACGGTGCCCTCGTGTCCGGCGTCGGAGGCGATCACGTTGCTGCCGTGGCCGAGCGTGAGCGGAGCGCCTTCCTGGCGGTCAGCGATCGTGCGGACCAACTCGGCCCAGTCGTCGGGGTCGGAGACGCGCAGAGCGTTGGCGACGGGGCCGCCGAGCCGGAGGGTGGTCATGGACGCGAGCGTGGCGTGGTCCACGAGGGCCTCCTAGGGTTCGTCGGTGATCGCCTTCAGGGCGAGGGCCCGCAGCGGGGCGAGGCGGGTGCGGTTGTCCTGGTGGTGGTAGACGGCGTTGGTGCAGATGGCCAGGTAGCGGCCGGTGGTCGGGGCGAGGTAGAGGCTCGTGCCGGTGAAGCCGTGGTGATAGGCGACCCTGCCCTCGTCGGCGAGGATCCAGGCCAGGCCGCGGTCGAGGCCCGGCTCGATCTCGGCCTGCGGCTGCATGCTGTGGGCGAGCCAGCGGCCCAGGGGCCCGTCGGTGGCGTGCGAGGACAGCAGGTGAGTGGCGAAGGCGGCGAGGTCCGCCGGGGTGGTGAACACCCCGGCGTGGCCGGCGACTCCGCCGAGCAGGGCGGCGTTGTCGTCGTGCGGAATGCCCCACAGCCGGGGCCCGCCGGGCAGCCGCTGCTCGGTCGGGGCGACCTGGGCAGAGCGGGACACCGGTCCGTAGGCCGTGCTGGTCATGCCGAGGTCCTGCCAGAGCTCGGCCGCCAGCTCGTCCAGGCGCCGGCAGCGGTAGTGGGCCAGGGCCAGGCCGAGGAGGATGAAGCCTCGGTTGATGTAGCGGTGACCGGCTCCGGGGTCGGCGATCAGCGGCTCTCCGCAGATCAGTTCGGCCAGCGGCTCGGTGCGGTTGCGGTACTGGTCGAGGCGGGTGTCGGCCCGCAGGCCGGAGGTGTGAGCCAAGACCTGGCGAGCCGTTACCCGGCCGCCGGGCGCCTCTGCCGAGATACCGGTCAGCAGTTCGCGGATCGGGGTGTCCAGGGTGAAGCCGTCCATCAGGGAGGTGCCGACCAGCGGCCAAGTGGCCAGGACCTTAGTCAGCGAGGCCACGTCGTACACCGTGTCCGGCCCCGGCCGGGCGTCGCCGCACTCGGGGGCGACGATGCCGGATGCCAGGTAGCCGGGAGCGGTGTCGAAGGTGCCGTGGGCGATGACGCCGCCGGGTACGGTGCCGTCGGCGGTCATCAGGTCCAGGCATTCTCGAAGGTCGGCCAGCGCGTTCGGGGTCCAAGGTGCGGTGGTGGTCATGGCTGCTCCTGGTCGATCGTCAGGTCGGCACCGAGCGCGGCCAACTTCGGCAGCAGGCTGCCGTATCCGCGCCGCAGGTGATACATCCCTCGGATCGTAGAACTGCCCTCGGCCGCCAGGGCGGCGATCACGAGCGCGGTCGCCGCGCGGATGTCTGCCCCGGCCACGTCGGCGGCCGTCAGCGCCGACCGTCCCCGGACGGTGATCACCGGGCCGCTCGCGTTGACGGCGGCACCGAATGCGGCGAGGGCGGGCAGGTGGGTGTCGCGCTGCGGGTAAATTCGCTCGTCGATCCGGGAGGTGCCCTCGGCCTGGGTCAGGAAGGCGGTCAGCTGCGGCTGTACGTCCGTCGGGAATCCGGGATGCGGTCCGGTGGCCATCTGGACCGCGCGCGGTCCGGCCGGGACGCTGACGGTGGTCCCGCCGTCCACCGGGTCGAGCCGGATGCCGGCGTCGGCGAACACGGACACCAGCCCGTCGGGGAACGCGGCGGTGGGGAAGCCGGTCAAGTGGACGGTGCCGCCGGTGATCGCGGCGGCCAGGGCGAGGGTGGCGGCCTCCAACCGGTCGGGAGGCACCGGGAAGACCCCGCCCCGAACGCGATCGGTGCCGGTCACGTGCAGAGCCGTTCTGCCCTGCCACTCGATGCCGACGCCGGCCTGGGACAGGAGGGCCGCGGTGTGGGTGACCTCGGGTTCGACGCTCGGGTTGAGCACCGAGGAGGTACCCGGGATGCGGGCGGCCAGCAGCATGGCGGTGACCGTCGCGCCGAGGCTCGGTCCCCAGGCACGGGTGTCGGCATCGGTGATGAACGGCAGGCTCTTGCCGGTGATGTGGGCCCGCACCCGGCCCCGGGTCACTTCGACGTCCGCCCCGGCCGCTTCCATCGCCGTGAGGTGCCGGTCGATGTGGCGGGTGCAGAAGGCGTCCCCGCCGGGGGTCGGGAAGGTGACCTTGCCGGAGCGTGCCAGGAGGGCGGCGGCCATCACGGCGGTGGTCCGGATGCGCCGTCCGAGGTCGTCGGGGATGACCGGGAAGTAGGAGTCGGCCGGGCGCGTGACGAACTCGTCTCCGGTCACCGTGGCCCTGGTGCCGGTGCGGTGCAGGATGTCGGCGACCACCCCGGTGTCCAGGATCTCCGGGGCGCCGATCAGGGTCAGCGGATCGTCGGCGAGGATCGTGGCGGCGTACAGGTGGAGGGCGGTGTTCTTGCTGCCCTGCACGGTGGCAGTGCCGACCAGGCGCTGACCGCCGGTGATCCGCACGGCCCGCTCGTCGAGCGTGGTGGTGTCGGTGGTGGGCACGGTCACCTTCCTTGGCTTCCGGCGGGGAAGAAGCCCCCGACCTGGGTCTTCGGATAGAGCAGGGTGTGCGCGCCGATCAGGGTGGCGGGCTGGAGGACGGTGCCGGCGGGAACGATCACGCCGTCGCCGATCACCGCGCCGAACTTCGTCTGTCCGGTGGCGATCCGGTGGCCGTCGAGGTGCGCGCAGACCTCCTCGGTGGCTGGTTCGGTGACCGGCCCGGAGGTGACCCGCAGGCCCGTGGTGGAGACGAACGCGCCGATGTTGACGCCGAGGCCGAGCACGGAGTCGCCGACGAAGCTGGTGTGCTTCATGAAGACGCCGCCTGCCAGCAGGGAACGGGTGACCTCGGCGCCGAAGCCGATCCGGCAGCCGGGGCCGATGACCGTGTTGTCCCGGACCCGGGCGCCGGCCTCGACCACCGCGCCGGGACAGACCAGTACCGGGCCGGTGACGAACGCGCCTTCCGCGATGACGGCTCCAGCCGCCACGATCACCCGGCCGCGGACGACGGCGCCGGGCTCGATGACTCCGACGGGCTCGGGCAGAACGATGTCCAGGCGCCCGGCCAGCAGGTCGGAGACGGCCTTCTTGAGACCGAAGACGGTCGGGCAGCAGCTCAACAGCTGCAGGATCACGGGATCGGTGACCTGCTCGGTGTCGATGTAGTACTCGGGGGTGGTGCGGTAGTCGACGCGCGCCAGCGAGGCGTTGATCGTGGGCGCTTCGGGCAGCCGGTGCATGGCTGGTTCTCCTCTCGGACGGGCGAGCGGCAGAGGGCGCGGGGTCGTCGCGATGCCCCGTGGGGCCTACGTGACGAGCAGGTCGGGGGCGGTCGCGACCGGCGGAAAACAGGCCTCGGCCTGGTGGTGTGCCGAGAGGCCGAGCAGGACGATGACGGGCAGGTGCAGAGCGGCCCAAGAAGCCGTCAGGAAGGCACTGAGCCGGTCACGGCCGGGCGGAGTGGCGTGCCGGGGACCGACAACGGGCAGGGGAGTGCTGTGCGTTGGCATGGGAGGGCCTCCGGCAGCAGGGGCGGGGGTGGACGTTCCCCAGTGAACTGCTCGGCTGAAGGCCGGATCCGTAGCCGGATTACGGGTCGTAGCCCGGCTACGGGTCAGATGATCTGCACGCCTGCGCGGGCGGCGAAGTCCCGGACACCCGGCAGCTTGCGGTCGTGCCGCAGCAACCCGGAGGCGAGGTCGCGAACGGCGCCGCGGCGGACCTCCTGCGGGGCGGCCTCCTCGGCGGCCATCAGGGCCTTGAAGCACTGCTCGGGCTTGCCCCACTGGTCGAACGCGCGGGCCACGTCGATGAAGAACCGGGCCTGCCGTTCGGCGGTCGGCAGCGAGGTGGGATCGATCGTGCGGGCCAGCTCGATCGCGCGGCCGGCGTCACCGAGCTCGTAGTGCACCGACAACTCGTGCAGGGCGACGCCCTGCGCGCCCTCGACCAGTCCGGAGATCCGGCCCGAGGCAGCGGCACTGTCGACGGCTTCCCGGATCAGGGCGTGCGCGTAGGAGCGGTCTCCGCTCTTCGCGGCGGTGTAGGCGGCAGTGGCGTAGAGGGCACCGCGGGTGGCGAGGCGGGAAGCCTCCGGCACGGAGGTGTCGGCGAGGAGTTCCTCGGCCGCGACCACCACGATGTCGGTCGCCCGCGCCAGGCTGCCCTGGCGCCGCCAAGCGCTGGACACCATGCGCTGTGCCTCGGCGACGACCAGTGGATCCCCTCCGGCCCGTGCGGAGGTCAGCGCCCGGTCGGCGGTGATCGCCACCAGGTTGTTGTCGCCGGCCTTGATGCACAGTCGGACGGCGACGTTGTAGAGCTGGGCCACGTTGCGGCCGCGTTCTTCGGACGTGCCGAGCAACTGCGCAGCCGCGATCCGACCGGGCAGGGCTTCGGCGAGGATGTCGTACCGAGCTGCCTTGAACTCCCGGCGGGACGCCACCAGGGAGGCTGCCACGGTTGCCGAGGTGGGCTCGCGGCGGGGGGACGGTACCCGGTCCGTCCCGTATAGGAGAAGGTCCTCCAGCCCGCCCAGCGACGTCGTCGCCTCGGCGTGCGCGGCTGGTTCTCCAACGGCCGGAGCGAACAGGGCGGCAGCCGCCAGGGCCATGAACGGGCGGCGTCGCACATCGTCCTCCTCGGCAGCGGAAGTGCTCGTCAGCGTAGCCGAGGTGGGCTTCCGCGGGCGTGATCTCGGTCGGTCAGCAGCCGGTTGCGGCAAGGCGATCAGCTCGGCGAGGCCGACCTCCAGGACGTCGGCGAAGCGCTGGAGTAGTGTCAGGTCTTTGACCTGCTGCATGTCCCGCTCGACCAGGGACATCCAGTCCTCACTGCGACCGACCTCGGCAGCCAGTCGCAGCTGGGTCCACCCCAGCGTCGACCGCCTGAGCGAGATGAACGCCCCGAACGTCCTGCCGTTGTCCCCCACCGCAGACCCCCGCGGATCGTGTTCGACCAGCTACAGGCCGCTACCGTACCGAGCTTCGCGGGAGCGAGCACTAGAAAAGCGAGCACATCCGTCGTTCGGCAGCCAGATGCGACGTTGTCGGGAGTCCAGGAGCGGTTGCTCGAAGGCCGGGTTCATCCGTCCCGAGGCCGATAGGCTCTCCTCTTGCCTGTTGCCCCGCTCTGGAGGAGCTGACATGACACAGCGAACTGCCGGAGATCGTCCGGGGATTGCTGCTGCGCTCGTGGTCCGAGAAGGCCGTCTCCTGATGGTCCGGCGGCGGATCAGCGAAGGCCAGCTCTCGTGGCAGTTTCCGGCTGGCGAGATCGAGTTCGGCGAATCGCCCGAGCAGGCGGCCGTCCGTGAGACCGCGAAAGAGACCGGGCTCGGAGTGGTGGCGATCACGCTCCTCGGCGAGCGCGTCCACCCGAAGACCGGTCGGCTGATGTCCTACACGGCCTGCGAGGTTGTCAGCGGTATCGCCGAGGTGGTGGACACCGAGGAGTTGGACGCGCTCGCCTGGGTGGCTCTCGCCGAGATTCCCGAGTACGTGCCGTACGGACTCTTCGAGCTGGTGCAGGAGTACCTGAACGTCACGCTCCCTTCATGACCACGCTGAACCGAAGGACGCCTGCTTCGTGAATCCGGTCCGTCTGTCCGGCTCGCGCTTGACGCTGCGGGAAGTCGAATCCGATGACCAGAGCGCGCTGCTGGCCATCTACGGCGATCCCGAGGCCACCCGGCACCTCAGCTTCGAGCCTCGCACCGTCGAGCAGGTCCAGGCGATCGTCGACCGCTCCATCGCCTCCGCGTCCGAAACGCCGAGAACCGAGTACTGCCTCGCCGTCACCCACCGCGGCGACCACCGGCTCGTCGGCTATGCACGGTTGGCGACCGAGCCGCAGCAGGCGGCCACGATCGGGTTCGCCCTCCACCCGGCTGAGTGGGGAAGGGGACTGGGCGTGGAGACCGTTCACCTGCTCTGTGCGCTCGGCTTCGACGTCCTCGGCCTGCACCGCATCTGGGCCGCCCGCTCACCCCTCAACGAGGCGTCCGCCCGCACCCTCCTGCGGGCAGGCATGACCGAGGACGGCCGGATCCGCGACCACGTCTTCGTCCGCGGCGCCTGGCGGGACTCGATCACCCACTCGATCCTGGAGCACGAGTGGACGCCGCCCGACGGCTTGCGTGCCGGTGCTTCTCGGTGAACTCGCTGTAGTGAGGACGAGCCGATGGTGCTACGTACTTCGAGAGTTGCTCGGGATCGCGACACGCCGAAGGCCCGGACCGCTGAGCGGTCCGGGCCTTCGATCAGGCGGAGGATACGAGATTCGAACTCGTGAGGGGTTGCCCCCAACACGCTTTCCAAGCGTGCGCCCTAGGCCTCTAGGCGAATCCTCCGTGGGAGAGCTTAGTACATGTTGAGGGGTGGTTGCGACCACGCTCTCGCAGGTGGGTGGCGGGGGTGGCCTGCGGATCGGAGTTGGGGGTGGGTGGGGGGAGTGGGGGCCGGGATCCGCTACTCTTGGGGCAGCCCCTCGTGTGGCGCCATCTCGCTGAACCCCCCCAGGGCCGGAAGGCAGCAAGGGTAGGAGAGCTCTGGCGGGTGCGCGAGGGGTCCTTGCGTTTGTGGCGGGGGATGTTGGCGGGTGGGGGCCGCGGTTGTCGGTTGGTCCCGATATCTTCGGGGGTGTGTCCCTAGCCCTGTACCGCCGCTACCGCCCCGAGACCTTCGCGGAGGTCATCGGGCAGGAGCACGTGACCGCCCCGCTCCAGCAGGCCCTGCGCAACAACCGGGTCAACCACGCGTACCTGTTCAGCGGGCCGCGCGGGTGCGGGAAGACGACGAGCGCCCGCATCCTGGCCCGCTGCCTGAACTGCGAGCGGGGGCCGACGCCGGATCCGTGCGGGGAGTGCCAGTCCTGCCGCGACCTGGCGACGGGCGGGCCGGGTTCGATCGACGTGATCGAGATCGACGCCGCGTCGCACGGTGGTGTGGACGACGCGCGCGAGCTGCGCGAGCGGGCGTTCTTCGCGCCGGTGCACAGCCGGTACAAGATCTTCATCCTGGACGAGGCGCACATGGTGACCTCGGCCGGTTTCAACGCGCTGCTGAAGGTGGTGGAGGAGCCGCCGGAGCACCTGAAGTTCATCTTCGCGACCACCGAGCCGGAGAAGGTGATCGGGACGATCCGGTCCCGCACGCACCACTACCCGTTCCGGCTGGTGCCGCCGGGCACGCTGCGCGACTACCTGGCGCAGGTCTGCGGCCGGGAGGAGATCCAGGTCGAGGACGCGGTGTTCCCGCTGGTGGTGCGGTCCGGCGCCGGTTCGGTGCGCGACTCGATGTCGGTGATGGACCAGCTGCTGGCGGGCGCCGGCGAGGCCGGCGTGACCTACCAGATGGCGACGGCGCTGCTGGGGTACACCGACGCGGCGCTGCTGGACGAGGTGGTGGACGCCTTCGCCGCGCAGGACGGCGCGACGGTGTTCCAGGTCGTCGACCGGGTGGTCGAGGGCGGGCACGACCCGCGGCGGTTCGTGACGGACCTGCTGGAGCGGCTGCGCGACCTGGTGATCCTGGCCACCGTGCCGGACGCGGGGGAGAAGAGCCTGATCGACGCCCCGGCCGACCGGATCGCGGTGATGCAGGCCCAGGCCGACCGCTTCGGTCCTGCCGAGCTGAGCCGCGCCGCGGACTTGGTGAACACCGGCCTGACCGAGATGCGCGGGAACGCCGCGCCCCGGCTCCAGCTGGAGCTGATCTGCGCCCGGGTGATGCTGCCCGGCGCGTACGGGGACGAGCTGTCGGTGCAGGCCCGGCTGGACAAGCTGGAGCGGCGGGCGGCGACGGGCGGTTTCGCCGCTCCGGTGGCGTTCCAGCCCTCCGCGCCCGTCCAGCAGGCCGCGGCCCCGGTCCAGGCCCAGGCCCCGGCGCAGGCACCGGCGCCCTACGTCGAGCAGCCGCCGCAGGCTCCCGCGCCCGTCCAGCAGGCCCCCGTCCAGCAGGCGCCCGCGCCCGCTCCGGCCGGTCCCGCTCCGGGTGCCTGGCCGATCCCGCGCAGCTTCGCGCCCGGTGAGCAGCAGCCCGCCGCCGCGCCCGCCGCCCCCGCGCCGGTGCAGGAGGCCCCGCCCGCGGTGCCCGTGCAACCTCCGGCGCCCGTGCAACCCCCGGCCGGCGGGCACGGTGGGCACGGCGGGCAGCCCTCGGCGGCGGCGCAGCAGGGTGCGGCGCAGATCCGGCAGATGTGGCCGCAGATCCTGGAGGCGGTGAAGAACCGCCGCCGGTTCACCTGGATCCTGCTGAGCCAGAACGGCCAGGTGGCCGGGTTCGACGGCAGCACGCTGCAGGTGTCGTTCGTGAACGCGGGCGCCCGGGACAGCTTCGTCGGCAGCCACAGCGACGAGGTGCTGCGGCAGGCCCTGGCGGACGCGCTGGGCGTGGACTGGCGGGTGGAGTGCATCGTCGACCCGTCGGGCGCGACGAGCCCGCCGTCGGCGCAGTCCGCGGCGCCGTTCGCCCCGGCCCCCGCCCCCGCGGCCGGCGGCTGGGGGGCCCCGCAGGCGCCCCGCCCCGTGCAGCCGCCGCCGCAGGCCCCCGCACCGTCCCCCGTCCAGCAGGCGCCCGCGCCCGCTCCTGCCGTGCAGACGCCCGCTCCCGCGCCCGTGCAGCAGCCCCCGAAGCCGCAGTCGCCGTCCCGGCCGAAGCCGCAGTCGCAGTCGCAGGTGGCGCCGGAGGACGACGTCCCGGAGGAGGACGACCCGGACTTGGTGGAGGACGTCTTCTCCGCCCAGGAGCTGATCGTCCGCGAGCTGGGCGCGACGGTGCTGGAGGAGATCCACCACCGCCCGAGCTGAGCCGCCGGAGCCGCCGGGGCCGCCGGTCCCCCGGGGCCCCGCAGCTGACGTGGGGCTGACGGGCGGCCGCGTAGGCTCGGGGACGAAGGCACGGGTACGGGTGCGGACGGTCTCGGCCGGGTACACGCCGGTGTCGTGAGTGTCGTGGAGTGTCGACGGACCGTCGACGGACCGAGGAGGTTCCGTGTTCCCTGGTGGCCAGCCGAACATGCAGCAGCTCTTGAAGCAGGCGCAGAAGATGCAGGAGGAGCTGGGCCGGGCCCAGCAGGAGTTGGCCGAGGCGAAGGTGTCCGGTTCGGCGGGCGGCGGCCTGGTGGAGGCGACGGTGACGGGCTCGGGCGAGCTGGTCGCGCTGACCATCGCCCCGGCGGCGGTCGACCCGGAGGACACCGAGACCCTGGCGGACCTGGTGCTGGCCGCGGTGCGGGACGCCAACGCGGCGGCGCAGAAGCTGCAGGCCGAGCGGATGGGCCCGCTGACCCAGGGCCTGGGCGGCGGCAGCGGTATCCCCGGCCTCCCGTTCTGACCTGAGCCCGCGGGCCCGGCCCTGGCCCCGCCCCGCCCGACCCGGCCCCGCCCGGCCCGACCCGGCCCGGCCCGGGTCGGGCGGGCTCGGCTCGGCCCCGCCCGGTGCACACGCCGCGTGCGCACCGGGAACCCCGGGTAACGGGTTGTGTGATTTATGGGCCAGTAGGGCGTCGGGCGGTGTGTCCGGCGCCCGATTCGTTGGATGATGGCACCGGGGCGGACTCCGGTCGAAGGAAGGCGTGGCAGGTGTACGAGGGCGTGGTGCAGGACTTGATCGACGAGCTGGGCAGGCTGCCCGGGGTCGGTCCCAAGAGCGCCCAGCGGATCGCCTTCCACGTCCTGCAGGCCGATCCGGTGGACGTGCGCCGGCTGGCGCACGCGCTGCAGCAGGTGAAGGAGAAGGTCCGGTTCTGCGCGGTCTGCGGCAACGTCGCGGAGTCCGAGCAGTGCCGGGTCTGCCTGGACCCGCGCCGGGACCTCGCGGTGATCTGCGTGGTGGAGGAGCCCAAGGACGTGGTGGCGATCGAGCGGACGCGCGAGTTCCGCGGCCGGTACCACGTGCTGGGCGGGGCGATCAGCCCGATCGAGGGGGTCGGCCCGGACGACCTGCGGATCCGCGAGCTGATGACCAGGCTCGCGGACGGCACGGTCACCGAGCTGATCCTGGCCACCGACCCCAACCTGGAGGGGGAGGCGACCGCGACCTACCTGGCCCGGCTGTGCAAGCCGATGGGCCTCAAGGTCACCCGGCTGGCGAGCGGACTGCCCGTCGGCGGGGACTTGGAGTACGCCGACGAGGTCACCCTCGGCCGGGCGTTCGAAGGGAGACGACTGCTCGATGTCTGACCGAACCGACACCACTGAACTGCCGGGCGGCCCGCTGGGGCGGACCGGGGCCCCGGACGACTTCGCGGTGCAGATCGCCGACTCGGTGGAGAGCTTCGTGCTGGCCGTCACCGAGGTCGCGAAGGGCGACGAGCCGGGCAGCGCGATCTCGCTGCTGCTGCTGGAGGTCTCGCAGCTGTTGCTGGCGGGCGGCCGGCTGGGCGCGATCGAGGACGTCCTGCCGGAGGACCGCTTCGAGCCGGACGCCGGGCCGGAGCCGGACGGGGTGGAGCTGCGCGAGCGGCTCGCCGAGCTGCTGGCGCCGATCGACGTCTACCACGAGGTGTTCGACCCGTACGGCCCGCCGGAGAAGCCGAGCGCGTTCCGGATCTCGGACGACCTGGCGGGCGTGGTCAGCGAGCTGGGCCACGGGCTGACGCACTACCGCGAGGGCCGGGTCTCGGAGGCGCTGTGGTGGTGGCAGTTCTCGTACCTGTCCAACTGGGGCTCGACCTGCACGGCGGTGCTGCGCGCACTGCAGTCGCTGATCGCGCACGTGCGGCTGGACTCGCCGCTGGGCGCGGTGCCGGACGGGGCGGACACCGACGACGACGGGCTGACCGACGAGCAGCTGGAGCAGCAGGCGGGCGACCTGATGGCGGCCGAGCTCGGGCTCTGAACCCGGGCTCTGAATCTGGCCTCTGAACCCGGGCCGTCCGGGCCGAAACCCGGTCCGGGGGGCGCGTCGGAGCACGGTGCGGAGCGCGTCGCGCCCCGGTGTGACGCAACCGTCATCGGCGGCCCGGAGGCGAAGATTCCGGGAGCCGGGTGCTGCTCGGGCGGCGATTCTTCGGGGCGGGCGGCCGGGGCCCGCAGACCTGCCGGTCGGCGGTGACCAGAGTCCGATATTCGCATCTCACGATGTGAAAGGCGTCGGCCGGAGAACCCCTGCTCGTTAGACTGGCCGCGACCTACCACCCCGAGTCGAGGAGCCCCCGTGGGCCTTGTCGTGCAGAAGTACGGCGGCTCATCCGTCGCGGATGCCGAAGGCATCAAGCGCGTCGCCCGCCGCATCGTGGACACCAGGAAGGCCGGCCACGAGGTCGTCGTCGTGGTCTCCGCGATGGGTGACACCACGGACGAACTCATCGAGCTGGCGGAACAGGTGACCCCTATTCCGTCCGGTCGCGAGTTCGACATGCTGCTGACCGCCGGAGAGCGCATCTCGATGGCGCTGCTGGCCATGGCGATCCGGACGCTGGGTTTCGACGCCCAGTCGTTCACGGGCAGCCAGGCCGGTGTGATCACCGACTCGACCCACAACAAGGCGCGCATCATCGATGTGACGCCGGGCCGGATCCGGGCTGCCCTGGACGAGGGCAACATCGCGATCGTGGCCGGTTTCCAGGGCGTGTCGCAGGTCTCCAAGGACATCACCACGCTGGGCCGCGGCGGCTCGGACACCACCGCGGTGGCGCTGGCGGCCGCGCTGGGCGCCGAGGTGTGCGAGATCTACACCGACGTGGACGGCGTGTTCACCGCCGACCCGCGGGTGGTCAAGAAGGCCCGCAAGATCGACTGGATCGCCTTCGAGGACATGCTGGAGCTGGCCTCGTCCGGCTCGAAGGTGCTGCTCGACCGCTGCGTGGAGTACGCGCGGCGCTACAACATCCCGATTCACGTACGATCGTCGTTCTCCGGTCTGCCGGGGACGATCGTCAGCGGCACCAACCCGAACAAGAAGCCCGAAGGGGGCGAGATGGAGCAGGCCATCATCTCCGGAGTCGCCCACGACACGTCGGAGGCCAAGGTCACCGTCGTCGGCGTGCCGGACAAGCCGGGCGAGGCGGCCCGGATCTTCCGCGCGATCGCGGACGCCGAGGTCAACATCGACATGGTCGTGCAGAACGTGTCGGCCGCGTCCACCGGTCTGACCGACATCTCCTTCACCCTCCCCACCAACGAGGGCCAGAAGGCACTGGACGCGCTGAACCGGGTCAAGGAGGGCATCGGCTTCGAGTCGCTGCGCTTCGACGACGCGATCGGCAAGATCTCGCTGGTCGGCGCGGGCATGCGCTCGAACCCCGGCGTCACCGCGACCTTCTTCGAGGCGCTCTCCGAGGCGGGCGTGAACATCGAGCTGATCTCCACCTCGGAGATCCGCATCTCGGTGGTCACCCGCGCGGAGGACGTGCCGGAGGCGGTCCGCGCCGTGCACACCGCGTTCGGCCTGGACAGCGACACCGACGAGGCGGTCGTCTACGGCGGCACCGGCCGCTGACCGGACCCGGTCCGCCCCGGATACCCACACCGCAACGGTTGTGTGCGGGACGGGTGAAGCGGACCCGGCCCGTCCGCCGGGTCTGCCAGAATCCCCCTTCGGAGCCAGTGCGCTCGGGAGGGGGATTCCCCCTTCTCGCAAGAACGCCCCCGGCCGGGGCAACCAGGACAGGGGATCGTGTGTCCAACCATCGTGACGAACGTGACGGGGGCGGTGGCGCTCGCCCTGCCCGGGGCGGCCCGGCGGGCCGGTAGTCGGATGGGCTTTGCTGCGGCGGCAGCGGACGCGCCCGGGGCCAGCGTCGACCAGCTCACCGACGCCTACCGGGCCCACTACCGCTCCCTGTTGCGGCTCGCCGCGCTGCTGCTGGACGACCTGTCCTCCTGCGAGGACGTCGTGCAGGAAGCGTTCATCCGGGTGCACGCCGCCCGGCGCCGCGTCCGCGACCCCGAGAAGACACTCGCCTACCTGCGGCAGACCGTGGTCAACCTGTCCCGTTCCACGCTGCGCCGCCGCCTGCTGGGCCTCCGTCTGCTGCCCAAGCCCATGCCTGACATGGCCAGTGCAGAAGAGGGGGCTTACGATGCGCTGGAGCGCGACGAACTCAAGGCCGCGCTACGGGGGTTGCAACGCCGTCAGCGGGAGGTGCTGGTGCTGCGCTACTACGCCGACCTGACGGAGGCACAGGTCGCCGAGGTGCTCGGCATTTCCGTCGGCTCGGTGAAGGCGTACGGGTCGCGCGGGATCGCCGCGCTGCGGGCGCGGATGGAGCGCGGCGATGACTGAGGGCCGGCCTTCCCAGCCCGCCGACGGACCGAGTGCCGACGGACCGAGCCCTGACGTGCCGACCGGGTACCGACCGGCCGCCGACGTGCCGACCGGCTACCGACCGAGTCCTGACGTGCCGACCGGCCACCGACCGGCCGCCGACGTGCCGACCGGCTACCGACCGGCCGCCGACGTGCCGACCGGCTACCGACCGAGCCCTGACGTGCCGACCGGCCGCGGAGCGGGCCCGCTGACCGAGGACGCGCTGCGGGCCCGGCTGCACCGCGCCGTCGCCGCCGTCGAGCCCGAGCCGGGCGCGCTGCCCCGGTTGCGGGTCGCCGTGCCGCGCCGCCGGGCCGTCCGCAGACGGGCGCTGGGCGGGGCCGCGGTGCTGGCGGCCGCCGCCGCGGTGCTGCCGCTGGTGAACGTCGCCCGGCCGTTCGTGCTGTCCGGGGACCCGACCGGGGGGCAGGCCGTGCCCGGGGCGGGGAGCAGCCCGTCGCGGACGCCCGGCAGCCACCCGGGGCACCCGCGCACCTCCGCCGCGGTGCCGCCGGCCGACACCGCCGTCCCGGAGCCGGGGGCGTCCGCGAGCCCGTCCGCGGACGGCAGCCCGGGCGTCTCGCCCGCGGCCGCGCCGCCGTGCACCGGGGCCGACCTCGGCCGCTCCGACGTCCAGCAGGCGGCCGCCGACCCGGCCACCGGCAAGGTGTACGGCTGGTTCCGGCTGACCAACACCGGTGCGCAGGCCTGCCGCGTCCCCGGCCCCGGCACGCTCGCCCTGGGGGCGGGTTCGGGCGGCGTCCAACTGCTCGCGCACGCCGTCGGCGACCCGGCCGGTTCGCTGCCCGACCCGGCGGAGCTGCCCGCGGAGGTGCAACTCGGCCCGGGCGGCTCGTACCTGGTGCGGTTCGCCTGGGTGCCCGCGCGCTGCGCCGGGGCCTCCGACTCGCCGACCGGCCCGGGCGGGGCGCAGCCCTCCCCGGCGGCCAGCGGCGCCGCCGCGGCCGCGGCGGCCGACACCGGCTCCGCCCCGGGGCCGACGCTGGCCGCCGTCGCGGCCGACCCCACGCCGACCGCCGACCCGTCCACCGGCCTGGCGGGCGGCGGCCAGCCGGCACCCGCCTTCGCACTCGGCTACACACCGGACCGGGCCGTCGCCGCGCCACCGGTCAGCACCACCCTGCCGCTGGGCTGCGGCGGCACCGTCTACTGGACCGGCCCGGAACCCGACCCGACCCCGCCCGCCACGTCCTCGCCGAGCGCCACGCCCTGACGTCCGGTCACCGCGTCCGTCCAGGCCCCGCGTCCCGCAGTGCCGCGTCCTCGCCGGGCGGCACGCCCTGACGTCTCGTCACCGGATCCGTTCAGGCCTGGCGGGTCGGCAGTACCACCAGCTGGCGCAGGTTCACGTGCCGGGGGCGGCTGGCCGCGTAGGCGACCAGGTCGGCGATGTCCGCGGCGGCGAGCGGGCCGATGGTGTCGAACATCGTGCCGAGCTGGCCGTCGGGGCCGAGGGCCGGGTTGTCGATGTGGGTGCCGAGCTCGGTGTCGGTCAGGCCGGGCTCGATGTTGGTGACCCGGACGTCGCGCGGGCCGTACTCGCTGCGCAGTGCGGCCGAGAGCTGGGTCAGTGCGGCCTTGGTGGCGCCGTAGACCGCGTAGTTGGGGAAGACCACGTCCGCGCCGATCGAGGAGATGTCGACCAGGTCGGCGGTGGCGCCGTCCGCCGCGGCGGCGACCAGGTCGGGGCCGAAGGCGCGGATCATCCGCAGCGCGCCGGTCACGTTGGTGTCGATCATGCGGGACCACTCGTCGATCCGGCCGTCGTCGACCGGGTTGGGCAGCATCACGCCGGCCGAGTTGACCAGCAGGTCGACCCGGCCGAAGGCCGCGTGGACGCGTTCCTGCGCGGCGTCGACGGAGTCCTGGTCGGTGACGTCGGCGGGCACCGCGAGCGCGTTCGGGCCGAGTTCGGCGGCCAGCGCGGCGAGCCGGTCGGCCCGGCGGGCCAGCAGCGCGACCCGGGCGCCGTCGGCGACCAGCTGCCGGGCGATCGCCTCGCCCATGCCGCTGGCGGCGCCGGTGACGACGGCGGTGCGGGTGTTCAGGGTGGGGTAGCCCATGGGAATCGCTCTCCTCGTTCGCCGCGGGTGCCGCTTCCCGCGGCCCGCTTCCTGCTGACGGGTACGAGTCTGTTCGGCGGCGGCGGCCCCACCCAGTGCCGTGGTTTTCCTGGGTCCGGGAGAACCACCTTCGCGGCGGCCGACGTATCGTCGGGGGCATGAGCGAACTGGGGGAGTTCCTGCGGCAGCGCCGCGCCCGGATCCAGCCGTCCGACGTGGGGCTGCCCGAGCTGGGGCGGCGGCGCCGGGTGCCGGGGCTGCGGCGGGAGGAGGTCGCGCAGCTGGCGGGGGTGAGCGTCGACTACTACGTGCGGTTGGAGCAGGGGCGGGGCGACGGCGTCTCCGCGGAGGTGCTGGACGCGGTGGCCCGGGTGCTGCGACTGGACGCCACCGAGCGCGGCCACCTGCACGACCTGGCCCGCCCGCCGCGCGGCATCCACCGGCGGGCGCCGCGGCAGGTCGGGCCGGGGCTGCGGCTGGTGCTGGACGCGATGGCGCTGCCGGCGTTCGTGCTCGACCGGTGCATGGACGTGCGGGCCTGGAACGCCGCGGCCGACGCGGTGATCGGGTTCTCCGAACTGCCGCCCGGCGAACGGAACATGGCCCGGCACGCCTTCCTCACCGAGCACGGCGCCCGGCTGTACCCGGAGTTCGAGCGGGTCGCCGCCGAGACCGTCGCCCACCTGCGGCTGGACGCCGCCCGCCACCCCGACGATCCCGAACTGGCCGCGCTGGTGGCCGAACTGAACGCGGACAGTTCGCTGTTCGCCGAACTGTGGGCCCGGCACGGCGTCCGGGAGAAGGCGTCCGGGCGCAAGCTGCTGCTGCACCCGCGGGCGGGGGAGCTGGACTTCGGGTACGAGACGCTCGTCCCGCCCGGCGAGCCGGGCCTGCTGCTGGTGGTGTACACCGCCGAGCCGGGCTCGGTGACCGCCGAGCGGCTGGCGGCGCTCACCGCGGCTGCCGCGGCCACCGCCGTCCCGGCCTGAGCCGCCGTCCCGGCCTGAGCGCCGTCCCGGCCTGAGCGCCGTCCCGGCCTGTGCCCGGCCCCACCCCGGGGAGCAGCAGCCCGCCGGGCCGTTCAGATCCCGAGGAAGTGCGCCCGGGCCCGGGCCCGTTCCAGCAGGGCGTGCACCTCGGCCTGGCGGCGGCCGGGGCGGTCGTTCCACACGTCGGGGGAGGACGCCGGGCGGCCGGTGGCGTGCAGCACCTCCATGACCTGGGCGCGGGCCCGGCGCACCGTGTACGCGGTGCCGTAGCCGTGCGCCAGGACGGCGGTCTGCGCGCCGAGCAGGCAGACCCGGCCGCGGGCGTCCCAGAGCGCGCCCTGCGTCCAGCCGGCCTCGGCGAGGTAGCGGGAGGTCAGCCGCAGGTGCCCGGCGACGGTGACCTCCACCGGGCGGGCCGGTCGGCGGGCCAGCCGGTCCAGCAGTGAGCGGCGGGGCAGCGGCTCGCCGTGGTTCCAGGGCTGCCGGACGCTGCCGTACGGGCCGGCCGCCGGTGCGGGCGGGGACGCGGGGGCGGGCAGCCCGGCCAGGTACTGCTCGATCTCCTCGACCAGGCCCAGCGCCTGGGCGAGTTCGTGCGGGTCGAGCCGGTCGAGCCGGTCGAACGGGGGCGCGGGGACGGTCACGGCGACACTCCTCCGGTCATTATGTCCGTGTTTGTCACGGTACCGTTGATAGCCCGTCAGTGGCCGCACCGCATCAGCTCCGTGTCCGCACCAACCGCCCGGCGACCCCGTGGCGCCCCCGCGCCCGCCCCGCGCTCCCGTCCGGGCCGTTCCGATCACCCCCCGCCATCGGGTTGGATGAGTGCATGAACGAGCAGACGAACGCCGTTCCGGCGTGGGAGCAGCGGTTCCGGGCGGCGCGGGTCTCCCTGCCCGACTGGGCGGACGAGGCACCCGACCGGGCGCTGTACGTGTCCAACGCGACCGGCACCTACGAGGTCTACGCGTGGGACCGCTCCACCGACGAGCACCGCCGGGTCACCGACCGCCCGAACGGCACCACCGACGCCGAACTCACCCCCGACGGGCAGTGGATCTGGTGGTTCGACGACACCGACGGCGACGAGTTCGGGGTCTGGCGCCGCCGCCCCTTCTCCGGCGGCCCCGACGAGGAGGCCGTCCCGGGCGTGCCCGCCGCGTACTCGGCGGGCCTGGCGCTCGGCCGCGACGGCACGGTGGTGGTCGGCACCTCCACCGACGACGAGGGCACCACCCTGTACCTGCGCCGCCCGGGCGCCGCCGAGCCCGAGGTGGTCTACCGGCACGCCGAGTACGGCGGCGTCGGCGACCTCTCGCACGACGGCACCCTGCTGGCCGTCGACCACACCGAGCACGGCGACGCCATGCACTCGGCGATCCGGGTGCTGCGCCTGGCCGACGGCACCGCGGTCGCCGAACTCGACGAGGTCACCGGCCGCGACGAGCCGCGCGGCGTCGCCTGCCTGGGCTTCGCGCCCACCGACGGCGACACCCGGCTGCTGGTCGCCCACCAGCGCAGCGGCCGCTGGGAGCCGATGCTGTGGGACGTCGCGGCGGGCACCGAGACCGAACTCGCCCTGCGCGACGAGCAGGGCCGCCCGTTCCCCGGCGACCTGTCCGCGCAGTGGCGCCCGGACGCCCGCTCGCTGCTGATCGAGCACGAGTACGAGGCCCGCTCCGAGCTGTTCTCGTACGACCTGGAGTCCGGCGAGCTGACCAGGCTGGACACCCCGCGCGGCACCGTCGCCGGGGCCACCGCCCGCCCCGACGGCACGGTGGAGTTCCTGTGGTCCTCGGCGGCCGAGCCGTCCGTGGTGCGCTCCACCTCCGGCGCGGTGGTGCTGCGCGCCCCCGGGCCCGTCCCGCCCGGTTCGGCGCCGGTCGAGGACGTCTGGGTGGACGGGCCCGGCGGCCGGGTGCACGCGCTGGTGCAGCGCCCGTCCGGGGAGGGCCCGCACCCGACGGTGTTCGAGGTGCACGGCGGCCCGACCCACCACGACAGCGACTCCTTCGCGGCCGGGCCCGCCGCCTGGCTCGACCACGGCTTCGCCGTCGTCCGGGTCAACTACCGCGGCTCCACCGGCTACGGGCAGGCCTGGACCGACGCCCTCACCGAACGCGTCGGCCTGATCGAGCTGGAGGACATCGGCGCGGTCCGCGACTGGGCGGTCGCCTCCGGCCTGGCCGACCCGGACCGGCTGGTGCTCTCCGGCGGCTCCTGGGGCGGCTACCTGACCCTGCTCGGCCTCGGCACCCAGCCCGACCACTGGACGCTCGGCCTGGCCGCCGTCCCGGTCGCCGACTACCTGACCGCGTACGCCGACGAGATGGAGGCGCTGAAGTCCCTGGACCGCACCCTCTTCGGCGGCACGCCCGAGGAGGTCCCCGAGCGCTGGCACGCCTCCTCGCCGCTGACGTACGTCGAGCAGGTCAAGGCGCCGGTGTACATCAGCGCGGGCGTCAACGACCCGCGCTGCCCGATCCGGCAGGTCGACAACTACGTCCGGCGGCTGGAGGAGCTCGGCAAGGTCCACGAGGTGTACCGCTACGATGCCGGGCACGGTTCGCTGGTCGTCGACGAGCGGATCAAGCAGCTCCGCCTGGAGATCGACTTCGTCCGGCGCCACCTGGCGCCCGGCACGGTCCGGTGAGCTGCGGGCCCGACGACGAGGGGGACAACTGATGGGTGGACGCGCCGCGCTGGCCGTCGTCGCGGTCGGCGCCGTCCTGCTGACCGCGGCCGGCTGCTCCACGGACAGCGGGAGCCACGCCTGCGTGCAGGCCGCGGGAGCCGCCGCCGCCGACACCGGCCTCGTGCTGGCCGGGAGCGGTGACGGCGGCGGTGTCGTCGTGCAGGCCAGGGCCGGCGGCAGCGGGAGCCGCACCTCGAAGGGCGGCTCCAGCGGGAAGCGCACCTCCAAGGGCGGGTCGTCCAGCGGCGGGTCCAGCGGCTCCACCGGCGGGTCGTCCGGTTCCAAGCACACCACCGGCGGCGGCAGCGTGGTGCACCACTACCACCACCGCACCGCGGGCTCCGGCCGCACCGACGACTACGTCGACGACTGCGGCAACCCGTCGCCCGCCCCGGCGGGCTACGCGGGCGGCGGCTGCGCCACTCCGAACGCACTGCCCCCGGCCACCGGCACCCCGGTGCCGCGGCCGACCGGCGCCGGGGCGACCGCCGCGGCCCCGCCGGTGCCGTGCGGCAGCCCGAGCCCGAGCCCGAGCACGAACGCGAGCGCCGCTCCGGGGGGCAAGGTGCTGCCGTCCCCGTCCCCGTCCCCGTCGCCCTCTCGCTCGAAGCTCCGCTGAGCGGCGGTCAGTCCAGGACCGGGTCCAGTCCGAGGGCCCGGTCCTGGGCGGCCTCCGCCTCGCGGCGCACCAGCCGGAACCACATGAACACCACGAACCCGGCGAAGACGAACCACTCCAGGGTGTAGCCCAGGTTCTGGAACGCCCGCAGGCTCAGCCCGTCGCCGCCCTGCGGCTGCACCGTGGGCACCGCCGTCAGCCCGGCCGGGACGTCGTCCGCCGCGACCCAGCCGTCGTACACGGGGTACGGCAGCACGTTGACCAGGGTGGCCGGGCTGATCGTGCCCAGCTGCCCGGCGGGCAGGCCGCCCGCCACCGCGCCGCCGCTGCCGCTGTTCTCCGGGGCCTGCAGCCGTCCGGTCACGCTGACCTGCCCGGTCGGCGCCTCCGGGGCCGCGCCGGGTTCGCCCGCGGCCCAGCCGCGTACCACGGGCACCGCCCGGCCGCCGTCGGTGACCAGCGGGGTCAGCACGTAGTAGCCGGAGCGCCCGTCCACCGTCCGCCCGGGCACCAGCAGTTGGTGCGCGCCGTCGTACGCGCCGGTGACCCGGACCGTCCGGCCGACGGTGTCGGTGCCGACCCTGGCCGCGCCGTCCGGCAGCACCGCCGCCAGCGGCTGCGCCTCGGCCTGCGCGGCGGCGGTCGCGGCCCGGCCGTTCTCCTGGTGGGTCGACACCCGGGACTCGAAGCGGTCCAGCTGCCAGGTGCCCAGCATCAGGCAGACCACGATCGCCGCCACCGCGACGACCGTGCCGACGAGCCACCGCGGGCTGAGCAGGAACCGGTACACGCCACCACGGTAACCATTCCTGACATCCCGGATGAGCGCGGGTCGGCGGACCCGCTTCCGCCTCCTCTCCGATCCGGGATATCCTCCCGGATGTGGGAAACGACGAACTCCCGGACGAGGAGGGCCGCCGCCTGGCCGCCCGCCTGGCCGCCCTGCGCGCCGAACGCGGCTGGTCGCTGGACGAGCTCGCCCGCCGCAGCGGCACCAGCCGCTCCACGCTCTCCCGGCTGGAGCGCGCCGAACTCAGCCCGACCGCCGCCCAGCTCGGACGGCTCTGCACCGCGTACGGCCGCACCGTCTCCCGGCTGCTGGCCGAGGTCGAGTCCGATCCGCCCGGCCTGCTGCGCGCCGCCGAGCAGCCGCGCTGGCACGACCCGGCGACCGGCTTCGCCCGCCGCTCGGTCTCGCCCCCGCACCCCGGCCTGCGCGCCGAACTGGTCGAGGGCACCCTCCCGCCCGGCGCGGACGTCCGCTACGACGCCCCGCCCGTCCCCGGCCTGGAGCACCACCTGTGGGTGCTGGACGGCGCGCTCGACCTGGCCCTGGACGGCACCGTGCACCGCCTCGCCGCGGGCGACTGCCTCCGCTACCGCCTGCACGGCGCCTCCGGGTTCCACTGCCCCGGCCCCCACCCCGTCCGCTACCTGATCGCCCTGGTGCTGCCGTGACCCCGACCGTCCGCCCGCTCACCCCCGAGGCCCTGGACGCCCGCCGGGACGCCCTCGCCGACCTGCTGCTGGACGCGGTGGCCGACGGCGCCTCGGTCGGCTTCCTGGCCGGCACCGCCCACCGCGAGGCCGCCGCCTGGTGGGACGGCCTGCGCCCGTCCCTCGCCGCCGGGACGCGCCTGCTCTGGACAGCCGAGGACGGCGCCGGGCGGGTCCTCGGCACCGTCTCCCTGGTCCGCGAGGAGAAGCCCAACGGCCGCCACCGCGCCGAGGTCGCCAAACTGCTGGTCCACCGCGACGCCCGCGGCGCGGGCCTCGGCCGCCGCCTGCTGCGGCACGCCGAGGACGCCGCCCGCCGCGGCGGCACCACCCTGCTGCTGCTCGACACCCAGACCGGCAGCCCCGCCGAGCACCTCTACCGCACCTCCGGCTGGACGGCGTTCGGCACCGTCCCCGGCCACGCCGCCACCCCGGACGGGGCACTCGCCGACACCACCTACTACTACAAGCACCTCAACGCCCCCGCTCCCCCCACCCCCTGAGCC